>QZDX01000050.1 GCA_009917555.1 bacterium 1XD21-13
GACAGCCATCATCAGTTTTGCTTGCAGCCGTTCCCGAATGTCGTGGTCTACGCCGAAATAGACGTTCCCGCACTCGTCGTACAGCTTCCGCATGGAGAGGCGGGCTATGTAGCCGCTGAAATGCTGCAAGACAATCTTCATAGCGTCCGGGTCGCCCTTTGTCGCTGCCACAATGACAGGATAGGGAACAAGGGCATTTTCCGGGTAGCCGGGTTCGTTACCATTCGTCCCATTCATCAGCATTTTCCTCCAGATATTTTCTTAATTTCTCAAAAGAGCTTGTCCGCCTGTACTGTATCGTGCTTCTCGACGTATTGAACAGCTCCGCAATCTCGGTATCGTTCATTCCCTCGAAGTAATACAGCAATACGGTTTTGCGCTTTTCTTCCGGCAAAGTACGGATTGCTTCAAGAAGCAGCTTCGGCGTGATTTTCTTCCCGGCTTTCTCAAAGACGGTTTCGACAGTTTCCCGTTTGAAATATTCGTCAAACGTATGAAGCTGCCGCGCTTCATCTAAGGTCATGTCAGAAAAGGTCACTTCCTTTGCCTTGTGTCTGCGAAGCTCTCTATGAGTGTCGCACGCTTCATTGTGCAATACCGTATTACAAAACTTCTGAAAAGCACACTGTTTGTAAAACTCCCTGCTATTAGGTTCCACATTCTCACCTCCTTTCTCGTTGGAAAGTTGGTGGTGCTTCCCCCTTTTCGCGGGGCAATACGGCGGTTTTCAAAAACGCCGAAGATTTTTTGAAATTTCTTCAAAAAATTTTTTGAGCAGCAAAATGCGCCCGTCCGAAAAGCCCGGACAGGCGCATAGGTATTATAAGTAGTATTTAGATGATTAGACAGTTCATATATACAAGCGTAATTTCCCCCGGTGGTGGTCGGGCTTTTTTTAACAAGTCAATGACCGTCGGATTTTGTCGATACGCTTTGCGCTTCATGGCGGCTACCTCCTTTTAGCCGCCGTATCTGTTGGCGTTTGTGGCGTCATTCCTTTTCAGAGGATAGAAAGAAACGGCAGCCTTGATTTATTCAAAGCCGCCGCTGATAGACAGGGTAATGAGTTTATAGAAACGGCTTAATATTGGGGGATATAAAGAGAGCCGACAGATTGTGATTTCTCACAAGTCTGTCGGCTCTGCGTCTGTGCGTCTGGCTCTTTATGATTGCTTTCTGATAACAGTTATTTGTAAATCTTTTGCATCAATTAAATTTTCCTGTCTGCATTTCGGACAGTAAAGAGGAAAGTTTTTTAATTCTGTATCTTGCCGTATCTGTAATCTTGTTTTGTTTCCGCAGATAGGGCAAAGTAACCACTTTGTTTTCATATTGAAAATCCTTTTATTAGATAAATAATCTCTTACTGTTTTCACATTCTATTTTTCGTTTAATAATCTCTTTGCATTTTTAGAAAAAATAAATATCCTCTCATTTTCGTTTTGAGTTGCCCGTAACACCGATAAAACAGAAAACGCTTGCGTTACAAACGGGTAATCAGTTCCAAACAAAATTCTTTCATATCCAATTTCTTTTATAAGTGTTTTTATATGCTCTGCGGGCTGAATACTGATATCTGTATATATGTTTTGATGTTTTTTTAGCAAGTCAACCATTCTTTCAAACTCAAAACATCCACTATGAGCTAAAATAAATGTGGTATTAGGAAAGGTATCTAATACTATCTCATATTTATCTAATCTTTGATTTTGTACGTTTTTTTTCGTCTGTTTAGACGGAATATTTGTTAATAGCACATTTTGAGGTAAACCTACGCCACTGCAACATAAGATTGGCAAACCAGTCTTAGATAATTTTTCTATGAGTGCTAGCGATTTTATGCAGTCAATGGAAAAGCCACATACATGAGGGTTTATCTTCCAACCCTTGATATGTAAATTCATATAATGCTTTATTTTACTGTCAATGCTATCATCAAAAGGGTGGATTGCCCCAAATGTATACAGCCGTTCATTTTGGGTTACGAGTTCCTCCATAATATCCGCACTATTTTCATTAGGTGGGTTTATTTGCTGAATAACTGCTTTGCTGATACAATTATTATCCATATCTCTTAACAATCTTTCCGTTGTAGCATAATTCAAGACAAATGCTCCTGTAAACAGCTTTATCTTTGTTCGCAACCCGTCAAGGCTAAATAGTTTTGTCGGGCAATCGGAAAAATATATTTTATTCAAGTCAAATAAATCAATAGAAAATGGAAAACAACTTAAATCCATTAACGATTTATTAAAGTCAGATTTCCTTTTTTGTAAAAATGGTGGAAAGAGTTGGAAAAGGCTTTCGTATGAATGACAATGAAAATCAATAATTTCATAATTTTCAGCAACTGCCCTTTTGATTACAAAATCACCATTTGATGTTAATTCTAATTCTTCATTTTTGGATAAAATATTATATTTCTTTTTCGTGTTAATGCGTAACATATGTCCTCCTTTTACCATGTGACTAAAATAAACATAATAGTCATTCAAAGGGTTGTTTTAAGTCCGGCTAATCGCCGGACTTTTATATAATCTGCGTTACAATGCCATAAATCAAAACTCGCAATGCCTTGTCATACTGTTCTTCTCCAATTTCTGCTTTGTGCAGTGTTGCATAGTAGATTGCGTGAAATGCAGCACTAATAACCTTTATATCTACCTCCTTTTTTACATTGAATATTGCAATCATTTTTTCAATCATGTCAGTATCGTTTTGCAAATGTTCATCTACTATCTCTTGCGGCAACTTACGTTTAAGCAATTCGATTTCACCTGCGTCAGACAATTTCAAAACAAGCATTTTTTCTGTCTTTTTGTAAAACTCAAAAATCATATCAGTTAGCTTTTCCGCTGATAATTCCATATCGGCAATATCAGAAAAGGCTTGATACAATTCAAGATTGACATTTTTTTGCTGTTCTTGAATAACTTCAAATAAAAGCAATTCTTTTGATTTGTAAAAGAGATAAAAAGTTCCTTTGGGAATATTAACGCGCTTTACAATTTCATCAACTGTTGTACGCCGGACACCGTATTGAGCAAGGCATTTTGCCGCTTCTTCTTTCAATCGCTGTCTAATATATTCCCGTTCTTGTTCTGAAAAACTTTTCGGCACTTTGGAACCTCCGATTTGACTGATTTTACTTATATAGTCATTATAGGCGGCTTATTTGCCTTTGTCAATGGATTTATAGAAACTTTCACCCGATTTTCACTTTACTGAAAAACGGTATAGCGTCAGTAGGAATTATTTTGATTAACTGATAGAACTGTGTAGACATATCCAAAAAGAAAGATGAACAGTAAAATGTAACAGGGTGAATAACTATGGCAAAAAGACCAGTACCGAAATACGACTTCAAGGCTTTTGGGGCAGCGATAAAGGCGGCGCGGACAGGGTGAATATTCTAACGCTTCGGAGCCACCGTTTTATCGCTTGAGAGCCACCTCGGATTTTAACACTTTAGAGC
>QZDX01000051.1 GCA_009917555.1 bacterium 1XD21-13
TCTCTCTCTTTCAGAAAATCTATGAGAGTGAGGATCTCACAGCCCAGAAAGGTCTGTGCATCCCGGAGGTACTTTTTTGTCTCCTCAAAAGAGCCATGGTCAGAGCGTCTGTCTGTATAAAAGTTAAACAGCTCCCTGTCCGAAGGCTCCCGTAAATCGAGAGGTTCCCTGACGGTGACCCACCGTGCCGTCCGATGCCATTCGATGAAGTCAAAAAAGGTACCATCTTCATGGATGACCTGTTCCGGATTCTCATAGGGGCTGTTTCCAGCTTCCACCCAGGAACGCAGTTCCCCAAGTTCCAGCCAGCCAAGTGTCCCGGCATAGGCATCCTCCACCGCCTTAAGTTCCCGTTGCAGGGCTTTCCTTTTTATCTTATCCATAAGCGGCCTCCTATCCCAGTTCACAGTCGTTTATGGCCTGCATGACTGTGTCGGCATCCACCAGATCCAGCTTTTTTGCATCTGCACACAGCAGGCTCTGGCAGCAGAGGCGGTTAAGCACACGGGGCGTGCCGTCCGAAGCGTTCAGGATGGCCTCGGTGGCTCCTTCATCAAAGACGGCGTGGCTGCATCCCGCCCCGTCAAGCTTTGCCTGGATGAAAGTCCTCCCCTCCTCTTTCGTCATGCCCTCCATGTGGAAGTTCATCACGAGCCTCTGGCGCAGAGGCTCGTGGACGGACAGGCGCAGGGTATTGTTCAGCTGCCCCAGGCCGCACAAAAGGATCACGGCCCGGTCCCTGGAATCCATCTCGAAGTTAAACAGGAGTTTTAAGTCATTCAGGATTGCATTGCCTATATAATTCGCTTCATCAATAATGATGACGGGGGTCTTTTTCTTCTCCAGGCACAGCCGGCTGACTTCCTCCTGTATGGAACGGAAGTTATCCGGCTTGCGGAAGGAGGGCTGCCCGCCCAGGGATTCCACGAGGCTGCGGTAGAAATCCGAAACGGTGAGCGTGGAGAGGCAGGAATAGACCACCTTGTAGAGGGAAGGGTTCAGTGCTGCCGCCCAGTTTCTCACGGCAGTGGTCTTGCCCCGCCCCGGCCCGCCCGTGAGCAGGCCGAAGCCCTTTGTCTTAGCCAGGTAGGAAAGGCGGAAGAGGGCTTCCCGGTACTGGGCCGTCTCCACCAGGATCTCTTTGGAATTCTTCAGGAATGGGTTGAATTCCAGCCCGAAACGCGAAACCTCCATGGAATGTCCTTTTTCCATTTATCCCTCACCCCCTTCGGAAAGGAGGAGTTTTTCCCGCTTCACGGAAGCGTTCTCCTGCTTGTTCAAGAGCCTTACCGGGAGCAGGGTGCCGTCCGCCTCTGCCACATAGACCTCGTCCATGCCCGGAGAGCAGCGCAGCCGTATCCTCTGCCTGGCAAAGCGCATGTCCACCTCATACTCCACGTTCCCGATGGTGACCACACTGTCTGCGGATACCCTGCGCTCCAGTTCCAGGAGGAAATCCGTTTTCATCTTTTCTTCCGGGAGACGGCGTACCTTTTCCGGCTCGGAGAAGAAACGTTCCTGAGGGGTGCTCCCCTTAAGGGAGGAATGGGCGGAAAGGTTGTAGCCTCGGACGTAGGCGCACAGGCTTCCGGAAAGGGCCTCCAGGGAAGGGAAATCCCGCATATCCAGGGAGGCCATCCACTGGTCCTTCATGGTCCGGAACCATCTCTCTACCTTGGCCTTGGCTGTCGGGGTATAGGGTCTGCAGTAATTAATGGTGGTTCCGATGCGGGCGGCCAGCAGTTCCATCTGTTTGTTCTTATAGGCGCTGCCGTTATCGAAATTGAACATCCTGGGCACGCCGTACTTTGCCACAGCGCTTTTCATCACTGACATGAGGTTTACGAAGGTATCCTCGAAGAACACCCCTGCCCCGGTGACAAGGCGGCTTGCGTCATCGATCAGGGCGATCACATATACCCTGCGTTTCCTGCCGTCTGCTGTCCTGAGGTACGGCCCGACGCTGGAATCCCCGCACCAGACTTCGTTCACATGGGGGCGTTCATAGCGCCGCATATCCTGGACGGGCGTACTTCCTGCTTCCAGGGCGAGCCGGTTCACATACCTGTTCACAGTGGACTCGGAGACTTCGCCGCCTTTTATGCTGCCGTCCTCCTTTAACTGCCGGAAAATGGCGGCTGCACCCATGCGGGGATAGCGTCCTTTCAGATATGAGATTTTTTCTTTCAGGTCATCGTCCAGCTTTCTGGATCTGCCGCAGTCGTTCCTCCCGGCAGGAAGCAGGGCGTCAAATCCCCCTTTCTGGTAGCTGAAATACCATTTGTAGAGTGTTTTGGGTGCATAATTCCTGACCTCCCCGTCCGGATGCAGCAGTCCTTTTTGTGATGTTTTCTCCAGATAGTCCGCCAGATTCCGGTACCCTTCCGGCAGGCCGGGGATGAGCGGAGCGATGGCCGAATAGCGCATCAGCGCGATGGCATGTCTGTATTCCTGTTCCATTGATCTGAAACCTCCTTATGTTTTTATGTCATCATAAGGGAAAGGGGCATGGGAGTCACCCAAAGTTATGTAGGCGGCACAAAGAGGAGGTTCCTGGTATTTTTTATCTGCATGAACTGGCGTCCGAAAAGGCGGATGCAGGGCTTAGTGAGGGCATGGGCGGGGGACAGCGGGAGGCTTTCGCTTAAGAGACGCTGCCGCCAGAAACGGATATATAAGGACAGGATGTAAAAGACCTGGCTGGGAGAGAGTTCCGGGTTCGTATCCATCACCTCCCTGCCGTCCCTCCCATCTTCAAAGGAAGAAGCTATGGCGGCGTGGTCCGTGAGGAGGACCTGGGAGTAGGGGACGATGCCGGAGGGAAGGAGGGCATGGGTGGCATTGCAGAGGCTGCACTGCACCCTGCGTATGACAAGGGGGATCTTTCCCAGTGCTGTTTTTATGGAGCGGGTATAGGCCCCGTGCCCTGCGAGGCAGCCGCAGTGGCCGCAGGAACACTCCAGCTGGCAGATCTGGATGGAATCCATGGCATCATCATAAAATTCCTGTGAAATTTCGTTGCATTCTTCTGTGATTACTGTTATCATATGCTTGTCTGTGGCGGAACCGTCCGCCATGGTGTGAGTAAGGACAGGGACACAAACTTTGGTCGGTGAGGGTTCCTGTCCTTTTTTCTGCGTATCAGATAAAAGGATAGCACAAAAGGTATGGAGATGAAATAATCTGACGGAAAATATATCAGATTAAAATATCCCATACCTTATTTAATTTGGAGAAAAACTGAGGATTTTGGTTCAGATAAACTAACGAATAACA
>QZDX01000052.1 GCA_009917555.1 bacterium 1XD21-13
TGATTATTCTAAAGCTTGGGAGCCACTAATTTAAAGCTTGAGAGCCACCTGAAATCTGTTCTTATTTTAATGCTTGGGAGCCGCCTATAGATACAAGATATAGTTGTAGTCAAAGTACCGTGAATTATCCAGAGTAATTTAGAAATGTTCCTAAATATGATTGAGAAATAGCAAAAGCAGACCTATAGCCAATTATGATGATATGAAATTCCGAGAAATCTTATTTTACCAGCATATCCTTTTGGGAACAAAAGAGGGCAGAACCTTTGATGACCGGATCCACCCTCTTTTTGTCTATTGATCGAATCGACGAGACAAGCTTTGTTCATAAAACTTGGACAAAGCTTAAAAAGACAGCTTCAGTTTAACGACAAATAAATTTCACCTTATATTTTTCTTTCTTACTTCATTGAAGATCTGAAGTTCGGAAAGTGCCTCCATGATGGCAAGCTCTGAGATCCCTTCAACAGTGGTTCCTGTTCCCGGATCAAATAATTCCTGCTCTGCATCAGCCCTGTAATCGTAAGATTTCAGTTCAGCTGTATACCATGTCAGGATTTCATCCCTCAAATTGTCCGCCTGATCAAGCAATGCTTGTAGATTTAGTATTTTTTGTTGAATATCCTTGGGAATGGACGGTTCGTCTAACTTTATCGTCATTAAAAACCTCCTGATAAAATATAATAAATGGTGCAGCATCTGGGGAATCACCAGCGTTTCCTGTTAATGGTTGGCTTATCGTCTGCCGCATACAAAAATAAACCTGCGTGTTTATGCGTTTAACGACTCCATAAGTTTTCTGGCTTTTTGGGAATCATACAGCTTTCTAAGGTTATTATCGGTAGTCGGTATGGAATAAGAGTTATGTATGATCCTGTCCATAATAGAATCGGCCTGGGTTCCGCCGCCTAACCGTTCATGCCAGTCACAGACTTCGTACTGCCCGACAAAGATTGTCGGATTATTTCCACAACGCTGTTCTACTAACTCATATATGAATTTTGATTCTTTCTCATTGATCTTATAATTCAGCCATTCATCTATGATCAGCACTTTATAGTTTCCCAGTTTCTTCCGGTATCGTACCTGCTCTCTGAGGTTATCTTTGTGAGCTTGAAAATGTCCCAGCATATCCGGCATTCTGATATAACATGTCCGAAGAGTCTGTTTACACGCTTCTACGCCCAGGACACATGCAAGATATGTTTTCCCAGCTCCTGTTGGGCCTGTAATGATCAGGTTTGTTGCAGCTCCTACGAATCCCATAGTTGCAAGATTGGCGATCTTTTCCCTGCTGATATTCCGTGCATCGCAGTCTAAAGTTTCAAGGCTTGCATTGGGATACTTTAAATCCGCATTCTTTGTCAGCCTGGCAATCAGTCTGTTCTGCCGTTCTGTGATCAAAGCCGAGAGCAGGTGTTCCAGTCTATCATTATAATTCAGGTCGACAAAAGATACTTCTTTCTCCTGAGCCTCAATCACAGCCACGAAATCACCCAGTTCTAATACTGACAATTGCTTTTTTATCTCTGTATTCATAAATTTCCATCCTTTCTATAATAATCCGCACCTCTTATGATTCCTTGCTTCTGAGCTTTTATGTTCTTATTTGTAAGATCCTTTTTTCTGTTTTTTGCAGCCTTTTTCACATAAGGCATAAGCGTGTTATAGGTAATCAGATAAAAGTCTTTAAGAGCCAGGCTGCAGGCCGTTTCGAGGATGTCTTTATCATATACACCGACGATATCCAATACAGTCCTTGCATCTACAAGAGCCTGTTCTTTTACTTTTGCATTGTCATACAGCCTGCCTATCACGGTCCTTGTACTGTTGCCGATAGCCTCTGCCTTATTCAGCGTTGATTCCATTGTATCCGGAGTGTATATTGGATATGGAAGATGGGACATCTCTGTTCTTTTCGCATTCCGGATGCCTCTGGGAATACGTTTATGCTCAGCTATCAATTTATGTGAGGCGTAGATAGAAACAAGAGAGCTGTTATACTGTACATCAACGTATTTGTTTATGTAACTACTTGGAACAGAGTATTGTCCCTTGTGAAACCATATGTGGGAATTCGGACCTACTTTGTGATTATATGACCACTCACAGATCTCAAATGGAAGCATTGGCAGGGTTCTCAGATATGGTTTTTCTTCCAGCTCATAAATTGCTTTTCTACTGCCGTTTCTCTTTTGGAAGGGTTTGTCATTTAGCCGGTCAAGCACTTTTCTGATTGCCGAATTAAGCCCGTCTATAGAATGAAAAGTTTCATTTCTGAGCATACCGATGATCTTTCTTGCAATTTTTCCCACCGCGCCCTCGACACTTGCTTTCTGTTTGGGTTTCTTTACCTGTGCCGGCATAATTGCAACCTGGTAGTGTTCTGCAAAAGATAAATAGGAATCATTCAGCACGACCTCTCCATGTTTCGGATGTTTGATCACGCCTGTTTTTAGGTTATCACACACAATCCTTACCGGTGTCCCGCCAAAGAATTCCAGCATATGGACATTGCATGACAGCCAGTCTGACTGGTTCATAGAAGTGGCAGCCTCTACATAGGTATACTGGCTGTACGGGAAAGTCGCAACAAACAGATATACCGCTTGCTGTTCCTGTTTGTCAGGATCCATGTAGCTCATCGTAGGACCTGACCAGTCAACCTCCAGAGTTACTCCCGGTTTGTGTTCAATATGACTGGTATAATTTTTATCAGCTATGAAGCGTTTATAGCCATTTGCGAAGGTAGCATAACAGCAGTGGGAACCCCTTGTGCATTACACTTTTCACAATATTCCTCCCATAGCAGCATTTCTGTAACCCCGACCTTTTCAATTCGCTGTGGACATACGAATAGTCTACAGGAGCAAATCTGTTTCTTGGCCTGAAGGTATGGGGATAAAAAAGCTGATAGATCTCATCATCATTCATCAGACATATTTCATCCCAGTCTTTGTCGCATTTGTCATAAGATTCTTTCACAAATGCAACAGAATTACGAGAGACATTTAAAGTTTTAGAAATCTCTCTGGCGCTTAGATCCTTGTGGAGAAGTTCAAGGATCTGTCTTACTTTTGTTTTCTTAAACATAGAAAACCTCCTTTAAAGTGTATTTGAAAAGTATAAGTACTTTTCATAAACACATCTTAAAAGAGGAATCTTATATTAAGCAATATATTTGGCTGACCACAATATATAGTGGTGGCTCTCAAGCTTTTAAATACACTGGATTCGGGTGGCTCT
>QZDX01000053.1 GCA_009917555.1 bacterium 1XD21-13
TAAGCCTTTCAAGGTGTAGTCCCAATCTTCGGGGAGTGACAGCATTTGCGACAACAGCCCCTTTGCCTTTAAGGAAAGCTCCTTGTTGCGTAGGTGGTGGTTGCTCATTACGGTGTAGCCCTTGTTTCGTTCCACCCGGAAAACTGCCATAGTAAATCACTCCTTTTGCTGTGGATTTGTTACGCAGTAGAAGCGCGGTTTCGGGGGATAAGGTATAAATCCCTTGCCGCGCCAGATACGCGCCCGCAAAACCGCTTGTAGCAAGGCTTTTTCTGCCCCTACTGCGTAACAAGGGCATGAAAAAAGCGGCGTTCCTGTTCTCCCTGTGTAGGGAGTGGGAAACGCCGCTTGTACGGTGCTGTATGAAATTTTTCAATCTATGGTAGGTCAATACTGGTGTGCGCTGCCTGTTTGGTCTATCCGCAAGAGCTTCAAAGCATATCAAGGCTCAATCCGTAAGTAGTAAATGGGTAGTAAATTCAAGCTGCTGTCTTGCGGAAATGCCCGTAAACTGGGGATTTTTTGAGATAATCATTTGATTTCTTTGAAATCAATATTATTTTTGACTATTATTTCTCATCATCAAGAGTTTCAAAGCCTGTCTTCATAGCAACATAATTATACGCCTTAATAAACTCTTGCACAAATTTCTCTACTTCATATGGATTTCTCTTTTTCCATTCTTTTAAGAATTTAGAATATGATCTACCAGCATTATTCTTTTGTCCCTCGAACCAATCTTTAATGTCATCTATTTTCGACAATTGATTCGGGTAATCCCTGAAACATACATCTTTAGAGTATCCGCTTAATGAATTATCCCAAAACTCATCTGTCTCATCCATTCCAAATAGCATTTCATAAATCATTCGTTCTGGGGCTAACATAGTCGGCAAAAATGCAAAATTCTTATTTCGCGGATAATTATTCCATCCTTGATTTGGATTTTTTACATCACCATCAAGCACAATAATATTATTAAGAAATTCAGGCACTTTATGCTGATACATCGTCTTATATACAGACCATGACAAATCCATTCCTGCAACAAATTCCACTTTAGCTTTTACATTCTTAGGCAAAAATGCTTTGCAGAACATTACCCCTACATTATCCTCACAATATACTTTTAAACGGGAAGATAATTGTTTTCTACCAGCTGCAACATTAAGATTATTTTCAATATCTCTTAATGTTGGATTCTCTGTCACAATAATTTTTCCACCAACTTTCTGTAAATACGTAATACTATTTCTATTACTATATTTACCCATCTTAAGGAAATTTATTACTGACATTGAATGCGTTGTAAAAAAAAACTGTAAATCATATTTTTGAGCTGAATCATACATAAATTCAATCAATTTTTCTTGCGCGGCTGGATACAATGTGCTTTCCACCTCATCAATACAAATTATTCCACCCTTATACTCATTAGGAT
This sequence comes from bacterium 1XD21-13, assembly GCA_009917555.1. Lineage (GTDB taxonomy): Bacteria > Bacillota > Clostridia > Lachnospirales > Lachnospiraceae > Laedolimicola. Next base: position 1,442 of record QZDX01000053.1, read on the forward strand.
ATTTTTTCTTTAATCGAATCATGGATAATACCGCTAAAATAATACGGCCTACATTATCTTGTCCTGCCGAAATTGTCCATGCATCCGTTGTTGCTGTTTCAGGTCCTAACGTATGCTTACTACTTCCGTTTCCACTAGAAATATCTTGAACTTCTTGAATAACCTCAGTACTAATAAGTATCTGATTATGCATTCTGATATAAAATTCTTTTTCCTCTGACGTCAACTCGGATGGATTTACTTGTAATCTTTTTTCTTCACCCATTGGAAGTAATCTTTTCATGCTCAAATAGATAACGGGACATTGGATATAATTCATATCCTTCTCACGTCCTTCTGTAGACCAAAAGCGAAGTTTTCCATTATCTGTTCGTCTTTCACTCAAACATGTGTAAACATGCTTAGGATAAATTCTGATATTTACTTGCAATGACCACTGATGTTCCCCTGGAATATCATACTTGTCCGAAAACTTAAATTTATCATTCATAGGCGAATTAAATTCTTTTCCACCAATAAGAGGTTGTTCCGATGACATTGAACCTGTTTTCAGAGTAAACGGATGCGCCAACATTCCAAGCAAAGTTGTTTTCATCGCACCGTTTTTTCCTATAATTGCATTAACTGGTTTATTAAATTTTATTGAAACTTCTTCTAATCCTCGAAACTTCTTAATATCAATCTGTTCAATAATTCTCATTAGTTAACCTCTCATCGTAAGTTTATGCATATATCCTCTTTTTCTAACTCATCATTTGTAGGACAATAACCATTAGTAGAAAAAACAATTAGTTCACTAGCTATTCTCTTTTTTGCAACACTATAATTTAAATCATATTGTTTCACATTATATCCGTCATATATTCTCACAATTTCAGGTGCATTATCATATGTAATCATCCAATTACAACTAACATGTTCTCTTATCAAGCGTTCAATACGCTCATGATCTGACAAAGAAAAATAGTTCATGTATAACTGTTTACCTTTTTCAAAATATGGTGGGTCAAAATATATCAGCGTTTTATTTCCATATTTAGGTACATAGTTAATTATAAAACTGTTTACATCTTTATTGTATATCGAAATATCTGCTTTCCTTTTTCCAATCTTCAAAACTCTCTCTGCTAAAGCATCTCTATTAAATCTAGCATCTAGTTTCCATTCTCCGGCTTGCAGCTTTCCACCAATAGGTCCCCCATTAATTATTCCAGAACGATTAGTCCGATTTAAATAGAAAGTAGCAAAACCCAATTCATAACTATATCTATTGGATAACTTTAAAACATTTTTCTGGCGTTCCCATTCATCAATATTGAGCGAAACATTTTGTATATCATCAACAAATCTATCATTTTCAGTCAAAACTGCCTTCCAAAAGGAAGCAACTGCCTTATCATAATCATTTATTACTATATGATTCACCAGATTATTGAATAACAAATCTAACGCTATACCCGCTCCACCTGCAAACGGTTCAATATATGTGCCACCTTGCAAATTTAACTTATTAATCATTAATTCCATAAATGGTGCAAGTTTTCCTTTACCACCAGGATATCTTAACGGTGAATAGTACATATTTTGCCTCCTCTCCCATTTTTTATTAATTTTAACATATTATATCATCAATAACAATTTATTTATATAATTATTCATACACTCCTAAAATGAAATCTTAAATTCCACTTTCTCAAACTACAGTAGCATTTACCTCTGCATAAGTAGAGTTTACTTCT
>QZDX01000054.1 GCA_009917555.1 bacterium 1XD21-13
AGCTTTCCTGACGCTTGCCAATATGCAACAGCCGCCTATCTCCGGCAGACAATCCTGACGGCAAAGGCACGTCACCCGAAAGACCTATTTTTGTACGTCAAAAAGATGATAGAGAATGACGAATAAGCCCGGAAAATGGCGGTTTTCCGGGCTTTTACTCACCGTGAGTAAAGCAGTCACTTGTCGGTCGGTATCTGGTACGGGCGGCGGACAATCTTCTCGATTTCCTCTGGTGTCAATTCGCCCCGCCGCTCCCGTTCCATGAGTTCTTTCCAGTCCTCTGGCGGCTCTATGCCGTCAATCACTATGTCGCTCAATAAATATCTGTTTTCCATTCAGTTCCTTTCTGGAATCCTTGCCCGGACGTACTCTAAACCGTCTCCCCTATAGGGGGTGTCTACCAGATACCAGAGGCCGCTGTAGTCCATTTCGATTCTGGTGGGAACCCATTCCCCCTCAACCATGACTTCCATGCACTCGCCACAATGAAAGCCGTCACGCTCCCAAAGGTCGGAAATTAGCAGTCCATAGCGTTTGTTGTCGGAATTGTACCCTAATCTTCCCTCTTTCATGCTTTCTCTCCTTTCGTTTGCTCCCGGCTCTGCTTGCGGTTCAGCTTCTTGTCCTCCTGCAAGGCGTACTGGCTGACAATCTCGCTGATGGACTGTTGCCGTGCTTGGGATATTCTTTCCAGACAGTCCCTTACCTCGGAACTGACGGTAAGGCACATTTTCTGTTTGGTGGGTAGCCCGGTCTTTGGTCTTGCCATGGTGTATTTCTCCTTTCTGTATTATAATATATATTTTAATGCGGGTTTCTATATGTATAATATACCATATTATAATACAGATGTCAATAGGGCATTAAGAAAATTTTACCCCTTATTTTAATATATATTAAAATACATACGTTTATCATGCCTGGCTGTACATACAATGTTCATACATATTATAATATATATTCAAATATTCTAATACATATTTTATCATGTATTAAAATATATATTATAATATTATCTATTTTGTGCCTGGCTTATCCGGCGCCGGGGCGGTGTAGCGGTGTACCGTCTGACCGATACAGTGTGTACTGGTGTACTGTTACACCGTGGCCGGTGCGGGGGGAGAAGTGCAGAGGGGGAACCCCCTTTGCCACAGAGGACTTTACGAAGTAAAGTATCCTGTGTTATACTTTACAAGTAAAGCATGGACAAGACAAGGGGGCTTGAATAAGAATGAGTTACGCAGTAGTTAGGGTGCAGAAGATGACCAGAGGGGCAATCAAGGGCATAGAGATTCATGACCGCCGTGAGAAAGACCATAGCCTGACGAACCCGGATATTGACTTCTCAAAGTCCGGGGAAAATTACGACTTATGCCCTGCCCAAAATGAATCCTTTTCCGAAGCCGTCCAGAGACGCATAGAACAGCTTGATTTGAAAAGGGCGGTGCGGAAAGATGCCGTTCTGATGGCGCAAGTTATAGTGACCTCTGACGGTGCTTTTTTTGACGGTCTGAAAGACGTTGACGAAGATGCCTACAATGCGTGGGCTGAACGGCGGGCAAGCTGTTCCCATGAAGCATATATATCTGGCGTTCCTTTCACGGAGGACTATATCGGGGGGTTGAGTGATTCGCCGCCAATGCAGGCTGACCGCTCACGGCAGTTTTTTCAAGACGCATACGACTTTCTGGCGGAGCGGTACGGTCGTGAGAACGTCATATCCGCTACCGTTCATCTGGACGAAGCTACTCCGCACATGCACTTCAATTTCGTCCCGGTTACTCCTGATGGGCGGCTGTCTGCCAAAGACGTGCTGACGAAGCAGAGCCTGACCGAACAGCAGACAGCTTTCCATGAAGCTGTAGGGGCAAAGTACGGCTTACAGAGGGGAGAGCCAAAGGGGAGCGGCAAGCGCAGACAGCATATGGAGACGGCAGAGTACAAGGCATACGCCGCAGAACTCGCAGAAGCCCGGCAGAGGGCAGAGACGGCACAGAGGGCTACGCAAGCCCTTGATAGCCGTGTACACGTCCTACAAGGCGATGTAAAAGCCTTAGAGGGACAGCGGGAGCGGCTGTCCGCTGACCTTGCGGAGACTTCCCAGAGAGCCGGAGAAGCCCACCAGAGGGCGGCACAAGAGCAGGGGGCAGTAAAGGCACTGGAGAGCCGCAGGGACGCTCTGCGGGACGAAGTAGGGGGCTTGCAGCGGGAAGTGGCCGTCTTGGAGCAGAACCGGGACAAGCTGCTTGCCCAGTCCCCCGGTTGGAGCCTTGCCGAAGTGAAGAAACAAGTCGAAATTGATAGAAAATTGTCACGTTTGGAGCAGTTGGAGCGGTTTCTGGACGCTCATTTCCCCCGGTGGCGGGACTTGTTCCAGACATTCCAGAGACAGCAGGGCAGGGACAGGGATACCGGGCGGGACAGATAGTGACAGTCGGCTTTTTCGTCATTTTTCACAACAAAACCGTTCTGCAGGGGAGCGGATTGGCCGGGGCCGCGGCGGGTTTTCTTGTTCAATATGCCGAAATTGAAGTTTTCGTGTAATATTTTGTCGTTTCGTGTCATGTACAGTATAGGAGCGGTAAAAAAGAAAAAGAGGGGTGGCGGTGTAATGGCACACTCCTTGACCCTCTATTTCGCCTTTATTTGCCCTCTGGACGGCTTT
>QZDX01000055.1 GCA_009917555.1 bacterium 1XD21-13
TGAATATTCTAACGCTTCGGAGCCACCGTTTTATCGCTTGAGAGCCACCTCGGATTTTAACACTTTAGAGCCATCACAAACACAAGATATAGTAATGGAGCCATGAGCATGAGCTCACAGCTCCAACTTTTTTTACAGGTCTTACAAGTGTCTATTTCTCAATCTCGGCCTTAAGATTAGCAAGCTTTTTGGAATCGTATATCTTCCTGAGATTCGTTTCGCTGCTCGGAATCTCATATGCGTTATGAACAATCCTGTCCATTATGGAATCAGCCTGTGTTCCGCCTCCCAGCCTGTCATGCCATTCTGCCACAGGAAATTGTCCGACAAAGATGGTAGAATTGTTTCCGCTTCTCTGCTCAAACAATTCATAGAGCATCTTTGCATCCCTCTCGTTAAGCTTGTAGTTCAGCCACTCGTCGATTATGAGGATGTTGTAGTTACCCAATCTCTTCCTGTACCGGGTCAACTCTTTAAGGTCATCCCTCCTGTCCTCAAAATTGCGCATTAAATCAGGCATTCGGATGTAGAAAACCCTGTAAGTTTTTTTGCATGCCTCAATTCCCAACGCACATGAAAGATAGGTTTTGCCAGCACCGGTCGGACCTGTGATTATAAGGTTTGTTGCCGTAGTCACAAATCCCATTGCGGCAAGATTGATTATCGTGTTCTTCTTGACTTGTCTTGCGTCAAAATCCAGAGACTCAATGCTTGCCATTGGATACTTGAATGAGGCGGCCTTTATCAGCCTGTTAATAAGCTTGTTTTCTCTTTCACAGATCAATTCCTCAAGCAGTTGTTCCAATCTTGCATCAAAGCTCAAATCTGCCAATGCGATATCGCTTTCCTGGTTTTCCACCAGTCTGGCCAAATCACCCAGTTCGTGTTTTGTAAGGTTTTTCTTTAACTCAAATTTCATAATGGTATTTCCTCCTATCCGTAGTAATCGGCACCTCTTACGATGCCGGTTGTTTTATTTGTTTCTTTGAATTTTTCAAGCTCTTTTTGATTATTTAGATTCTCAGCAGCCTTGTATACCGTTTTGTAAAAAGGCATATGATACTGCTTTAAGCTTTTTTTACAAGCGGCTTCTAAGATGTCCGGCGTAAAGGTGTCAGCAATTGCGAGAATGGCTGCGACCGTCTGCGTGGGCTGCTCCTTTACTTTTGCCTCGTCATACATCCTTCGGATCAACTCAAAAGTATTCGGCCCGATTTCTCTGGCTGCATCAATCAGGTCTTCAGCCTGCTTATTCTTCTTAAGCGGAAACGGAAGATGGGATTCATCTGTCCTGACACCGTTTACTATGCCCTTGGGAAGAATTTCATGTCTTGCAATTTCGCTTCTGTTATAATAGACAAAGACAAGGCGGGAGTTGTATTTGACATCAACCTTACAGCCAATATATCTGCTGGGAACAGAGTATTGACCCTTGTTAAAGCTTATATGGGAGTTCTTGCCCACCTTATGTCCGTAAGACCATTCACACACCTCGTAAGGGACTGACGGCAGGGCTCTCAGATAAGCCTTTTCCTGCGTATTGAAAACAGCGCTCCTGCTTCCATCCCTTTTCTGGAACGGTCTGTCATTGTACTCCTTTACAGCCTTGCGAATAGCTGAGTTTAGCGATCCAAGTGATGTAAATATCTCATTCCTAAGCTTTGCTATAACAGCCGTCGCAATCTTGCCTACGGAACCTTCTACGCTGGCTTTCTGCTTGGGCTTTTTAACGCCTGTAGGCATGATGGCGGTCACGTAATACTCCCCCAATGCCAGATATGCATCATTGAGGATGATCTCGCCCTTCTTAGGATGGGACACAACACCAGTTTTCAAGTTGTCGCAGACAATCTTCACAGGAGTGCCTTCGAAGAATTCAAACATATGCACATGGCATTCAAGCCACGCCTTTTCTTTCATATCCGTAGTGGCTTCCACATACCCATACTGGCTGTATGGCAGTGTGGCGACAAACAGATATGCGGTTATGATTTCTCCGGTATCCACGTCCACATATGACATTGTAGGACCAGACCAATCCACCTCTACTTCGACTCCCGGCTTGTGCTGTATATGGCTGGTATAATTCTTCTCGCCAGTGTATTTGTAATAATTAACAGTAAATGTAGGATACGCACAGTATTCCCTGCCCTCGCTCACGCATTTGTCCCGATACTCTTCCCACAGCAGTTTCATAGTCACTCCAGTTTTCTTGAGTTCTGAATGTACGTATGCATAATCGACAGGCACATAGTTTGTTGTCCGCTTGAATTTCTTAGGATATAAAATATCGTACAACCCGTCATCTGTCATATCCTGAATGCCATCCCAAGTCATGCCCTGCTGTCTGCAGAGTTCTTTAATTTCAGAGACTGTGTTTCTTGAGCATCCAAGTATTGCCGCCACCTCCCTTTCGCTTAGATTTTTGTTTAGAAGCTCCATTACGCTTCTGGGTTTCGTCTTTTTGTACATAATAAAAGACCTCCTATAGATTTATTAAAAGCGCCAGGCTTTCTATCAAAATCTATAGGAGATCCTATATAAAATCAAATATCAAAGACCACTAGATGTTGTGGTGGCTCTCAAGCATTAGAATACCAAAATCAAATGGCTCTCAAGCGATAAAACGGTGG
>QZDX01000056.1 GCA_009917555.1 bacterium 1XD21-13
ATATATTTGGCTGACCACAATATATAGTGGTGGCTCTCAAGCTTTTAAATACACTGGATTCGGGTGGCTCTCAAGCTTTAAATTAGTGGCTCCCAAGCTTTAGAATAATCACTAAAGGTCGTTTCAATCTTTTTCCCTCCGTTTCTGTTTCTGAAATGGCCGGTATCCGTAGCCCGGCCCGGTTACGGCCTCGGGCCAAGTTGGCCCGAAGCGGCCCCTATTTCTCCGGCTGGGCCTTCTTTTTCTCCGGCTTCGCCGCTTCTTTCTGCTGGTCCTTCCAGCCGTCCAGAAGCCTGATGATCTGGTCCTTCATTTCTCTCGGGGTGCTCTCCTTCCCGAAATATTTTCCAAGTTCCGCTCCTGTCAGTATCACTTTGTCTACCTCCTTCTTATCCTCCATCATTATCCCGTCGATCACGTCCCCGTTGAGGATTCCTTTCTGGTCAAGCTCCCTCATCCGCTGGGCCTGGGAGAGAGAGGGGCTGGACTGCTGGCTCTCAATGGCGACGGCGATATAGTTCTGGTTCCTGGGCCTGATGTAGGCCATCTCCACGGCGGGGGTGAACTTGATGCGCCCCTCGTCCATCATCTTCTGTAAATCCGGCACAAGGTCATTGAGCTTGATATAGCGCTGGACCTGCTTCACGGTCATCTTGTTGCGCTCGGCCACCACTTCGTTTGACCGCCGCCCGGCGTCCTTCGGGTCAAGCTGGCCCGAAGTGAAGTTCTTCGCCCCCTGGTGCTTGATGGCCTCAAGCTGCATTTTTAATGCCTTGGCCCGCTCGCTGGGGAGGATGTTCTCACGCTGGTTTGTGTTGTCCTCCACCATCTGCGTGATGGCCTGCTCGTCCGTCAGGTTGCGGATGATGCACGGCATGTCAGCGTAGCCTGCAAGCTCGCTGGCCTTCTGGCGGCGGTGGCCGGAGACAATCTCATAGCCGCCGTCCTCCCGTGGCCGGACGATGGCAGGCTGGGTCACGCCCTTGTCCTTCACGCTGGAGACCATTGCCTTCATTTCTTCGTCATTGCGGACCTGGAAGGGATGGTCCTTGAAGGCGTGGAGCTCGGACAGCTTCAGGTAGACGATCTGCTCGTCACCGCGCCGGGGGGCCTCCTGGGGCTGTGCCGGTCCGACCTGTACGGGGGATTTTGTCTGTGGCGCCTGCCCGTCCGCTCCCGGCGGTGTCTTTGCCGGTTCCTGGGGCTGGGACGTTTTCTCCGCCCTGGCTTCCTTTCCAGCCGGTGGGGATTTCTCCTTTTTCGTGGCCGCGGCTGTTTTCTGACCCGCCTTTTCCTTCTTTGCCGCAGGCTCCTTCTTCGGGGGAGCCGCCTTGTCCTTTGCCTCTTTAGGAGGGCGGCCCTTCCGCTTCGGCGGTTCCGTCCCCTTTTCCTCCTTCTGCTTTGGGGCTGCCTCTTTCGTCCCTTTGGCGGCTTCTTTTTCGGGAGAAGTGGGAGCCGCTTTGCCGGGTGTTTTCCCGTCCTGCCCGGGAGGGGCTTTCTGCGCCTCCTTCTTCCCCGCCATGATTTCGGAGAAGTTGTAGAAGGACACGTTGGGGGCCTCCTTACCTTCCGGGGCCTCCACCTTCTGCTCTTTGGGAATCTCCGGTTTCTTTTCTTCCTTCGCCGGGGCGGCCTTTTCCGGTTCCTTCGCTTCCTTTTCCGGGGCAGGCTTTTCCGGTTCCTTTGCTGCTTTTTGCGGAGCGGTCTTTTCCGGCTCTTTCGCCGTTCTTTGCGGAGCGACCTTTTCCGGAGTGGCCTTTTCCGGCTCCTTTACCGTTTTTTCCGGTGCGGCGGCTTCGGGCGCTTTCTGCGCCTTCCCCGGAGCGGGGGAGCCGCCCGCCTCGGGCTGCGCCGGATCTTTGTCCGGACCGTCTGCGCCAGTCAGGTTTTTCGATTTTTCATCGGCCATTCGCAATACCTCCTTCTTGGTTTTCTGGCATGAAAAAAGGGCTTGACCTCTCTTGTCAAGCCCCGGTAGTTGGGTTGCCTCCTTTCCCTGCGCCCATGAAAAAACCGCCCTTCGTTGTGAAAGAGCGGTTTTTCAGTAGGTTGGCAGTCCATTATTTTGTTTTTTTATATGTATCCCTTTGTACACTGTTGCAAGATTTGGAATATGATCAAATGACATTAAAAGAATATATGGACCCGCTTTCGGGTGAGCCAGTAAAAAGAAGCAAGTAGGAAACCCTTTAGGGTTGGTGAGTGAATGATGTTGTGGCTGGCGAACCAATCAATGAGTCTTTAGACCCCAGTGCCGGCAACGGGCCCTTATAGGGCCAGAACAAGCCACCGGCTAAGCCGGTGGTTCTTAGAGTATAATTATCATTGGCAAAAATAAAGGGAAGAGATCGAAACCTCTTCCCAAACATACAGATTTC
>QZDX01000057.1 GCA_009917555.1 bacterium 1XD21-13
GAAAGCTTCTGCAGCGGAACGGCGGGGAGTGCCAGGAGCAGGCTGGAGGAGTTCTATGAGAGCCTGGAGGATATCTATAAGAAGCATGTGATCGAGTTCGAGAATGCGGATGATGACTACAAGCGGGAAGCCGCAAGGGTGTATGATGCCTGTACCAGTGCCAGGGAGCGTTTCTGGGATATCGGAGCGAAGATCGGGAAGCTGGTGAACGACATCAATGACGGGATCGATGCGGCCATCTATGACTTTGTTTCGGGGATATTCGGGCTGGCGTTTACGTTGGCAAAGATCGATGTGGCGATCCGGGTGGCGGTCATGACAGCGCCGTTTGGAATCACACCCCAGTGGGTGAAGGATACGGGAAAGGAGACGATAGAAGGAGTCCAAAGCATAGCGCAGATATTGAGGAATCCGGGAAGGGCGCTGGCGAGCCTGGGCCAGCAGGTAACGGATACGGTGGAGGAAAAAGGGATAACGTATGCGTTGAGCTATGTAACGGCGGATATCGCAATCGGGATACTGGTGGACAAGGGGATCGGGAAGATCCGGGGGCTGGATAAAGCGGATGATGTGGTAAATATCAGTACGAAGGTTGATGACGTAGTGGACGTGGCAGATGATCTTGGAGACACCATGAAGGTGGTGGATAAGATTGATGATGTGGCGGATATTACGAAGGCTGCGGATAAGGTGGATGATGCCGTTAGTGTTGGGGAATTAAAAGGGGTTAGTAAGACTGGCACTGTATGGGATAATATTAGTGGTACCGCTGATAATATGCCGAGCACAGAAATACCAGCTACGTTTAAAATAGATTTGGATGATAGTATAAACTATATTAATCCTGAAACCGGCACAAATACATTATGGACAAATGCTAATGCCACAGAACATATGGGAGAATATATAGGACGATTTGGTGAGGAAAGCTGGAGTATTGGAGTCCGTAGCCAGGTTATGCTAGAAAGTTATTCGTCTTCTTTGAATCAAGCTATGTCTAATTTAAGTTTGCAAACACCAGGAAGATACTTTGGTGTATTTGGGAATTGGGAGTTGGGCATTAATACACAAACAGGTGTTGTTTATCATGCGAAAATGTTATAACAAAGTAGGAGAAGCTTATGAAAGTAAAATGCATACAAAAAGAAAAAGAATATGTAAGGACTATTGAAGGAATGGGAGAAGGGCTTGTTTTATTTAAGACGGGAGTTGTTAATAAAAGAGTAGGACAAAATTATCATTTGTTTTATGAAGATAAAAGAAAACCTCCTTTAGATATAGCTATCAATCCCGATAGTGGAACAGTAGAATATGTTAGTTATTTTGCACAGGATGAAAAGTTGGATGTATATAATATAATAAATGATATAGAATTTAAAGATGGATTAGTAACAATTGAGGACGATTTTTTTGATGAAAAAAATACTAGTATTTCTTTAGAGAAAAAGTTTAAAATTGTGAAAAGTGATACTAGTATTTTCATTTTATATAAAGAAGTACCAAATAAAATACTGCAAGCTTATAAAATAGATGGTTTTAATTACTTGCTTTTCTCTGATGACTTTGAGTTTTACGGGGTATTGCTAAAAAATATTTCGGATAAAGAACTAAAGGAGATACAAAATTCAAAGTGCCTATAAACTTGTTTTGATTTTGGAACACTTTCATCACCAATATGAACACCTTATGAATGCAGGACATCGGCTTCAGGAACAGAACTAAGACTATGTAATGTTTTTGAAGCTGTGGAGCTTGTAGAAGTGCAAGCTGGTAAGATTGTGCCAGTTTAATCAACCGGGAGGTGGTTTGCAATATGATATTTGAGTATGAAGAATTGAAAGAATGTGTAGAAGAAGATTTTGAGCGGTTTTATAAAATGGGTTTTAATGAAAATCAAATCTTTCCTGCTGTCTTAAATGAATATGAACACGGAGAAGACTTTGGTTTCATAGAAAACATTTGTATTCATGTTTTTTTGATTTTATTTTACACAGAAAAGAATTTGAATTACGAACAAATAGTTGATAGATTAAATCAATTAATGAGTGAAGTAGAGGAAAGTGAAATAAAGGTTGAACTTGGAAATGGGTATTCAAAATTTATTACAGATTTGAGTATAGTTACACCACTTTACAACTTTTTAAAAGAAATGCCGTATGAGGCACTTTAAGTGTATAATAAGTTTGCACACCA
>QZDX01000058.1 GCA_009917555.1 bacterium 1XD21-13
CGGTTTCCCATATGCCGGACTGGCGGTTTCCGCCAGCCCGGATATGCGGTTTCACCGCACAAGAATATTCAGAAAGGTGTTAAAGGTATAGATACTAAATAGTTTTGAAAGCGGTTCCATTCTGCAAACTGATGAACAATAGCATTTCCATAGCCACAGGCAATTTTTACAAGCAGACCTTCAAAATCTAAAGAACAGTTTTCAGGATAATTTCTGACATCAAAAAGTATATTTTGAAGTTCGTGTTCAGAAATTTCACTTTTTTTGGCCAATTCACTTTTTTGTGAAGTAATTAGAACAAGGGGATATGATTTTAGAGCCTTATAATGAAACCGGCTGTTATTTATAGTAAAACCAAATCCAATATCCAGGGTAGCATTTTGGATACGCTGATGAAGGGCTTGATTGGAATAGCCGTAAAGATTTACTTCAATTTCAGGATATTGGGCTTTAAATGCAGATAAATATGAGATAAGTATTTTTTCATCTAAATTTTTCATAAAGCCAATATTAATACATCCAGCCTCACCATAGCGATATGCAGATACATTTTGTTTGGTTAAGCGATACTGATGCATTAATCGAAGAGCTTCTTCTTTGAAAAAGGCTCCGCCCTCTGTCAATTGCATTCGTTTGTTTTCCCGGGAAAAAAGCGCAAATCCAAGTTCATCCTCCAAAAGCTGGAGTTGCTTAGTAATGGCGGTTTGGGATACATACATATTTTGAGCAGCCTTTGTAATATTTAAGGTTTTTTCGACTTCAAGGAAGTATTCAATTTGTCGGATTTTCATGTTTTAATCTCCATTTCGTTAAGAGTAGCAAGAAAATCGTTCATAACTTAACTCGTTGTGCTACTTAAATAATTAATAACACATACTTTGCCTAAACACTGAAAAAGCCCAAAAAGTCCCTATGATTGTTCGAAAATTTTTTTAGAATATCAGCTGTTTGATTTTTCCTATGTCACAGGAGTCCAGGAATATGCTATTGAATGCCATGCACAGGTTATGTCCTAAGACTTTGTTTTGAAGTCGGGTACATAATCCCCGGAAACTTTTTGCCAGCACTCTTTCGGCATTCAGTTGTTCGCTAAGCTGCGAAAATACCGTTTCCACCTTTCTCCTGAAGCGAAAAATCAACCGCCGTATTTCTGCGGGCCAGTTCTTTTTATAATTGGAAGGCTTTAAGGACATTAAGCAGATCCCTTTGTTTTGCATTTCGGCAGACAGGGCTTCTCCCGTGTATACCTTATCCCCAAGGATTACCAAATTAAGGTGGTTTTCCGCAAAGTCCCGGAGCCCTTCCCTGTCATCCACGGATGCCGGAGTAATCTCAAATGCTGAAATATAACCCTCCAGTGTAATCAAGGCATGGACTTTGAAACCAAAATATGTTTCCTTTTTGGAAGGACATCTTCCATAATTCGCGCCGTCTGTGCGGAAAGAACGGCAATAACGTGCACGCCCAAACTTGCAGACCGGAAGGGGAAAGCTGTCAATGACAAAATAACGGCTGCTTGGTATAGGAAAGGACCATACCAGCTGCTGGCGAAGCAGTTCCGTTGCCTGCAAAAGAGCCCTCCTGGTTCGGTTGAAGCGGGTACGGCTGCAAAGTCTGGGGAACAGATGCCGGTAATTGCGTTTCACAAAAGAATACCATGCTTTTTCAGAATCTGTGCCAGTCAATTCACCGCAGATACTTAAGGTAATAATTTCGGAATCAGACATTTTAGCCGTGTGCACATTCCGCCTTTAGGAAACAGACACCGGAACAACCTGTCGGTATAAATCATCAACAATTGTGTAAACAAGCAAAATAAAATCTTCAAAAGTTGCTATGAGAGTGGTATAATCATCTTGAAACTTCAACATCATGTGCCTCCTTTCATAGTCTGTAGTCGTGTACAACTATAGGATAGCATATGGTGTTGAAGTTTTTCTACATTAACAATCAACTAGCACAACAAGTTAAATTAAATATACACCACTTTACAACTTTTTAAAAGAAATGCCGTATGAGACACTTTAAGTGTATAATAAGTTTGCACACCAA
>QZDX01000059.1 GCA_009917555.1 bacterium 1XD21-13
TCCGTGTACTTCTTCACCACAGAAATGAACTTCCTGACGTTGGTTTTCTTCTGCTCCTGCTGTTTCACTTCCCGTCCCAGGGTTTCCACGACGGCCTTTAACTGTTCCTGATCCTGTTCATAGTCACGGGACAGCTTGATAAACCGATCATCGGACAGCTTGCCGGAAATGTTGTCCTCATAAATTCTCTTGAAGATCACATCCAGCTCCGCGATGCGTTTTTCGGACTGTGCCAGCACAGCCTTTTTCTGTGCCAGCGCCTTGTCACGCTCCCGCAGGCTCCGTTCCGCCGCCCGCTGGATAAAGTCGTCCTCATACTGTGTCACATGGGAGATCGCTTCCCGCAGGTTCCGCAGTACGATTTCTTCCAGCACGACACGGCGGATGGAGTGCGTCTTGCACAGGGTACGGTCTTTTCGATAGGTGGAGCAAATGTAATACTCCTGTTCCGGCTTGAAGTGGTTGGCCCGGCAAAGATACATCTTGCCGCCGCAATCGGCGCAGTACACCAGCCCGGAGAACATACCCATGTCCCCCATCTTGGTCGGGCGGCGGCGTCCCTGCCGGATATTCTGAACAATCAGGAACACGCTTTCCTCAATGACAGGCTCTTGGGTATTCTCGAAGATCACCCATTCAGACGGGTTATTCCAAACGGTCTTTTTGCTCTTGAACGATGGTTTGCTGGTCTTGAAATTGACCGTATGGCCTAAATACTCGACACGCTCCAAAATGCCCGAAATTGTTCTGGCCGTCCATTTGTAGGGATTTGCGGGAGGCTTGCCATTGGTCGGTAAACCTTTCAGCAGAAAGTACGCAATAGGATTTAGGACTTCATTCTGTTGCAGCCACTTGGCAATCTGCGTCGGCCCCAAACCGTCCACGCACAGGGAGAAAATCTTTTGCACGATAGCCGCCGCTTCCTCGTCCACAATCCAGCGTTTCTTGTCCTCCGGGTCTTTCATATACCCATAGGGCGGAAGTGTGCAAAGGTGTTCGCCGGAGCGTCCCTTGGATTGCCAGGTCGCCTTAATCTTCTTGCTGGTGTCCTTGGCGAACATTTCATTAAATACGTTGCGGATTGCGGTGAACTCACTATCTCCCTTTATGCTATCCACTCCGTCATTTACGGCGATGAAGTGAACACCATACTCCGGGAATACCATTTCGGTATACATTCCCACTTGGAGATAGTTGCGGCCCAGGCGGGACATATCCTTGACGACCACTCGCTTGATTTTGCCTGCCTTGATGTCGGCAAGCATCCGCTGAAAGCCAGGGCGGTTGAAAGCTGACGTTAGATAACGATACTTTTGAAAACACTGGAAAATCAAGGTTTTTCGAGCGACGGACAAGCAGGGTATTGTACTAAAAACTGAATACGACGCAGAAGCGGCGTTTCTTACTCTCTACATGGGAGAACAGGAACGCCGCTTTTTTCATGCCCTTTGTTACGCAGTAGGGGCAGAAAAAGCCTTGCTACAAGCGGTTTTGCGGGTGTGTATCTGGCGCGGCAAGGGATTTATACCTTATTCCCCGAAACCGCGCTTCTACTGCGTAACAAATCCAAAGCAAAGGAGCTATGAACTATGGCAGTTTTCAGAGTGGAACGGAACAAGGGCTACACCGTAATGAGCAACCACCACCTACGCAACAAGGAGCTTTCCCTAAAGGCAAAGGGGCTGTTGTCGCAAATGCTGTCACTCCCCGAAGATTGGGACTACACCTTGAAAGGCTTA
>QZDX01000005.1 GCA_009917555.1 bacterium 1XD21-13
AGAAGTAAACTCTACTTATGCAGAGGTAAATGCTACTGTAGTTTGAGAAAGTGGAATTTAAGATTTCATTTTAGGAATTTTGCGGAATTATCAGAAAAAACTTGCCGTCATCTTTCTATAGGTGTAAAATAGAACCATGAAACCAGGAAGCTCTGCTGTGCCGGGTGCGTATGAGGTATAGCAGGATATTTTCAAAATGATACCAGGGAGGTAATGGGTATGAAGGCTTATGAAATGATGATCGAGAACTTAAACAAGTGTCCGGGCAACCAGATGCGTGATACGGAGATTCGGGAGATTGAGACCGAGGATCTGGATGCTTATGTACAGGGTTTACATAAGGATAAAAAGGTAAGTATTGACAAGGAAACCATGAACGACGGCTCCACTGTTTACCACCTGGATCTGTCCGGTACGCTCATTCGTTATACCTTTACTGAGATTTAGTACAACGAATACTAAGTGACTGAGAGTTTGACCTGCATATTCTACGTCAAACGATCCAAAGCTTAATCTTCCTTGTACTGGGAAGAGCAGGAGTAAAAGATGGGTTGGGAAGAACGTTTTCTGCTATTTTTACAAGAGAGTGTCCGCAATCCAGTTCTGGACAGGGTAATGCAGTTCGTCACATCACTGGGCGATGCAGGCTTTTTGGCTATCTTAGTCTGCATTGTCCTTTTGTGTATCAAAAAATACCGGAGGGCGGGAGCGGCGGCCGCCCTGTCCTTAAGCCTTGATTTTCTGGTAGTAAATCTGATTTTAAAAAATCTGGTAGCCAGGATTCGGCCCTATGACGTGCTGGAGGAGCTGCTTTTGATTACAAAGAGACCCTCGGACCTGTCCTTTCCCTCGGGCCATGCAGGGGCATGCTTTGCGGTGGCAAGCGTTCTGTTCCTCTGCCTCCCAAGGCGGCTGGGGATTCCGGCGCTGGTGACGGCGGGGCTGATTTCCTTTTCCAGGCTGTATGTGGGGGCTCATTATCCTACAGATGTGCTGGGAGGAATGCTGGTGGGCTGCGTGACCGGATGGATTGCTTATCGGTTGCTGTGGAAAGGGCAGTCCAGAGATGAAAAACTGTAAAACAATAAGAAGAGAGGATTGCTCCGGACTTTTTGACATAAAAATGGAAGAGAGCAGTTTTAAGAAAGAGTCCAGCTAAGAAATGTCAAGCATTTTCGAGAAATATCTTTGCTGGACTTTACCCTTTAGTGCTGTCGCGCAGCGACTATAATAGGAGGAAAGCAATGTTTGGTTTTTTACAAAATATATTCACCTACTTAGTTCCGATTGTTTTAATCGTCCTTGTCATTATTATTTTAGCCATGGGCTATGTAAAAGCGCCCCCGGACAGAGCATTTATCATTTCCGGACTGAAAAAGGAGCCCAAGGTTCTCATTGGCCGGGCGGGAATTCGTGTTCCTTTTCTGGAACGTCTGGATAAGCTATATCTGGGGCAGATGACGGTGGACATCAAGACGGAGCAGTCGGTTCCCACTACAGATTTTATTAATGTCAATGTGGACGCAGTGGCAAAGGTGCGGATCGATCCCACCACCGAGGGTATCCGTCTGGCGGCGAAAAACTTTCTGAATAAAAATTCCGATCAGATTACACGGGATCTGCAGGATTCCCTCCAGGGTAATATGCGTGAGATTATCGGAACCTTGACCCTCAAATCCATCAACACGGACCGGGATTCCTTTTCCGATCAGGTAATGGAGAAAGCTTCCAGAGATATGAAGAAGCTTGGAATCGAGGTAGTGTCCTGCAACATTCAGAATGTCACGGATGAAAATGGGCTTATCAAGGATCTGGGTGCCGACAACACGGCGAAGATCAAGAAAGATGCATCCATTGCCAGGGCACAGGCAGAGCGGGATGTTGCCATTGCCCAGGCCGAGGCTAATAAAGCCTCCAATGA
Organism: bacterium 1XD21-13; assembly: GCA_009917555.1. Taxonomy (GTDB): domain Bacteria; phylum Bacillota; class Clostridia; order Lachnospirales; family Lachnospiraceae; genus Laedolimicola. The sequence continues at coordinate 1,922 of QZDX01000005.1, forward strand.
CGCAAGAGTGCTGGCAGAGACGGAGATTGCGGAGAAGAACAATGAGCTGGCTATCAAAAAGGCAGAGCTCCAGCAGGTTTCCGATACCAAGCAGGCTATGGCGGACGCAGCCTACAAGATTCAGGAGCAGGAGCAGGAAAAGGTCATTCAGACAGCTACGGTCAATGCCCAGATTGCCAAGGCAGAGCGTGAGGCAGAGCTTCGCAAGCAGGAGGTTCTGGTTAAGCAGCAGGCTTTGGAAGCTGAGATTAATAAAAAGGCGGATGCAGACCGTTACGCCGTAGAGCAGGCGGCAGCGGCAGCCCTGGCAAAGCGCCAGAGAGACGCCGAGGCTAAGAAATACGAGGCAGAGCAGGAGGCTACCGCCCGGAAGTACCAGGCGGAGCAGGATGCCGAGGCGAAAAAGGCCCAGGCTGAGGCCAAAAAGTATGAGGCGGAGCAGGATGCTCTGGCGAAAAAAGCCCAGGCCGAGGCCAACAAGTTTTCCATGGAGCAGGAGGCGGCCGGTATCCAGGCCAGAGGAGAGGCGGAAGCGGAAGCAATCAGGGCAAAGGGTATGGCAGAGGCCCAGGCCATGGAGAAGAAAGCGGAGGCTTATCAGAAGTACAACAAGGCGGCTATGGCAGAAATGCTGATCGGCGTGCTGCCGGATATTGCCGGAAAGATTGCGGAGCCTCTGACCCAGATTGATAAGATCACTATTATCGGAAGCGGAGAGGACAAAGGCATCGGTGACGTGGCCGGAAATGTGCCTGCCGTGATGGCGAAGCTCTTTGAGACCATGAAAGAGACCGTGGGGATTGATCTGTCGGAGATTATCAAGGCCGATACCTACGATGCCAAAGTGACCAGGAATATCAACGTTACCGGACTGCCGGAGAGCGGTGAAGAGAAGTAAAAAGGAGGAATCCTTTATGGGAATTTGATATATCTGGCAGGTCTGGTGATTTGCCTGCTCTATGGTATTGGTCCGGGCAGAATCGTGAATTTTATAGATATGATTAGTTTTGGATTTGTAGTAATTCCCTGCATTTTGATGCTCATAAGTACAGGCTATTGGAAAGGGTATATAAAGGCATTTGTTTATATTTTTGGCAAGGAAAAATATAACAAAGAAAACCTGAAAGAAAGTATGAGGGCAGTGAAATTAACATGCATATCCGCTCTTATATTTGGAGGGCTGGGTGTTACAATAAGCCTCAACAATTGCCTGCATTGTATGGATTTGGATTTAGAAGCACATATTGGTGCGGATGTAGCAGTAGCTTTTATTTCAATATTTTATGCGCTTATCCAACAACCATCATGAAGTAAAAACCAATATAAAGATAAGAGGCAGTCGGAAAATGAACTTTCCATACAATATATAGACACTGATAGCAAAATGTTATTCTATATATTGTGGGAATGTTGCATTTCCCGACTGCCCCTTGTTTTTTGTGATGTGAAGCGTGGCTTTTGATAGGGAGCTCCAATCAAATGGATGGCTTGAGAGAAGCCGTAAGCCTCTCCCCATCCGTATCAATTACAATGGTATCCCCCGTAGCGGCCTCCCCGCCCAGGATCAGCTTTGCAGCCAGGGTTTCCACATGTTTCTGCATATACCGCTTCAAAGGTCTTGCGCCGTATACGGGATCATAGCCATGTTCTGTGATAAAGACTTTGGCCTGCTCCGTAAGGGTGAGGGTCAGCTCCCGATCCTTAAGACGGCCATTTAGCTCCTCCAGAAGCAGGTTGATAATGGAAGCAATATCACTCCGGCTCAAGGGCTTAAAGAGTATGGTCTCGTCCAGACGATTCAAAAATTCCGGTCGGAAATGGGCTCTTAAATCATTCATCACCAGCTTCTGGGCCTCCTCCCGAATATTTCCCTCCTGGTCAATCCCCTCCAAAAGATAGGAGGAGCCAATATTGGAGGTCATAATGAGAATGGTATTCTTAAAGTCCACAGTGCGTCCTTGGGAATCGGTGATCCGCCCGTCATCCAGCACCTGCAGAAGCACATTAAATACATCCGGATGTGCCTTTTCAATCTCATCAAACAGCACCACAGAATAAGGCTTGCGCCGAACGGCCTCCGTAAGCTGGCCGCCCTCCTCATAGCCTACATATCCGGGAGGCGCCCCAATGAGGCGGGACACGGAGTATTTCTCCATATATTCACTCATATCAATCCGCACCATATTCTGCTCATCATCAAAGAGGCTGGCTGCCAGAGCCTTGGCAAGCTCCGTCTTTCCCACGCCCGTAGGTCCGAGGAACAGGAAAGAGCCAATGGGCTTGCTGGGGTCCTTGATGCCGGCCTTGGAGCGGATAATCGCCTCGGCAACCAGGGTTACGCCCTCGTCCTGGCCAATCACACGCTTGTGGAGCTCTTCATCCAGGTGGAGGGTTTTATTCCGCTCGCTCTCTGTCAGCTTAGCCACCGGAATTCCGGTCCACCGGGAAATGATACGGGCAATCTCGTCATCCGTCACGGCCTCATGGACCAGAGAGAGGTCCCTTTTATGAATGGATTCCTCTTCCTGCTCCAGCTGCTTTTGAAGCTGGGGCAGCCTGCCGTACTGTAGCTCTGCGGCCTTGTTAAGGTCGTAATTCTGCTGGGCCGTCTGAATCTGCTTGTTAATATCCTCGATCTCCTCACGGAGCTTGGAAAGGCGCTCCACAGAGGTCTTTTCATTGTCCCACTGGGCTTTTTTCCCGTTGAATTCATCCCGAAGCTCTGCAAGCTCCCGCTGAAGATGCTCCAGGCGCTCCTGGCTTAAGCGGTCCGTCTCCTTTTTCAGAGCCGCCTCCTCAATCTCCAGCTGCATGATTTTTCGGCTCAGCTCATCAAGCTCTGCAGGCATGGAATCAAGCTCTGTCTTAATCAATGCACAGGCTTCATCCACCAGGTCGATGGCTTTGTCCGGCAGAAAACGGTCAGAAATATAGCGGTTGGAGAGGGTGGCTGCGGATACCAGGGCTGCATCTGTAATTTTAACACCATGGAACACCTCATAGCGTTCCTTTAACCCTCTTAGGATGGAAATGGTATCCTCCACCGTAGGCTCATCTACCATAACCGGCTGGAACCTCCGCTCCAGAGCCGCATCCTTTTCAATATACTGCCGGTATTCATCCAGGGTAGTCGCGCCGATGCAGTGAAGTTCGCCTCTGGCAAGCATGGGTTTCAGCATATTGCCGGCATCCATGGCTCCGTCGGTTTTTCCGGCGCCTACAATGAGATGAAGCTCGTCAATAAAGAGGATGATCTGGCCGTCACTTTTGCGTACCTCATCTAACACGGCTTTCAGACGCTCCTCAAATTCTCCCCGGTACTTGGCTCCAGCCACCAGGGCGCCCATATCCAGGGCGAAAAGCTTTTTATCCTTTAAGCCCTCCGGCACGTCTCCCCGAACAATCCGCTGAGCCAGTCCCTCGATGGCGGCTGTCTTGCCCACACCGGGCTCGCCGATGAGAACCGGATTGTTTTTCGTCTTTCTGGACAAAATGCGGATAATGTTGCGGATCTCCGCATCCCGGCCGATAACCGGGTCCAGCTTCTGCTCTCTGGCACGCTCCACCAGATCGGAGCCGTACTTATTTAAGGTGTCATAGGTAGCCTCCGGGTTGTCGCTGGTGACACGCTGGTTGCCACGGACCGTAGAGAGAGCCTTGAGAAAGCGATCTTTGGTAATACCGTATTCTCTGAAGATCTCCTTGATGGAGGGGCTGGGATTACCAAGGAGTGCAAGAAACAGATGCTCTACGGAAACATACTCGTCTCCCATCTGCTTTGCCTCGTCCTCGGCGCTTATGAGTACCTTATTTAAATACTGTCCCACATAGGGCTGCCCGCCGGAGACCTTTACCCGCTTATTCAGGGCCTGCTCCACCCGGTTTACAAAATGCTCCGGCTGAATCTCCATCTTGGAAATCAGCTTTAAAATGAGACTGTCCTCCTGCCGCAGCAGGCTCATCAGCAGGTGCTCCTGCTCCAATTCCTGATTGCCGTATTCATAGGCAGTCTTTTCCAGGTCATTCACAGCCTGTATGGATTTTTGTGTGAATTTGTTAATGTTCATGTCTGCCTCCTATTCCAGTTCCGCAAGCCTCCAGTCAGTACGCAAAGAGTGGAGATGAATTTCCGGCCACAAGAGTTGTGTCCGTAAATCCATCTGGGTACTGCCTGGAAGCTTGCTGTTTCCAGTTCCGTAAAATAAAAGCCCTATATCACACGCTTCCACATGTGATACAGGGCCTTGTTCACTTGTTTACACCTAGTATATATCACTCTGCCTGAAAAAATGCAATAGTTTTTTTCTAAAATATTTCTAAAATCTCTAAACAAAAAGAGAAGCCATCCCTGTTCGTACCTATTATAAAATATGCCCCCGGAAAGCAATTTATAAAAAATATATAAAGTCGCTTGACAAACAGAAGTCATAGTGATATTTTAATGTTAGCACTCAAAAGGGCCGAGTGCTAATAGGAAAAAAGAAGCAAGAATGGGGTGAGGAATTGGAACTGGACGAGAGAAAATTGAAAATCCTGCAGGCAATCATCCGCAATTATATGGAAACGGGAGAACCCGTAGGCTCCAGAACCATTTCCAAGTATTCCGATTTGAACCTAAGCTCTGCAACCATCCGCAATGAGATGTCGGATCTGGAGGAGATGGGCTACATCCTGCAGCCTCATACCTCAGCCGGAAGAATTCCCTCTGACAAGGGCTATCGTCTCTATGTGGACCGGATGATGGAGGAAAAGGACCGGGAGGTCAATGAGCTGAAAGAGCTTATGATTGAACGGACCGACAAGATGGAACGGGTGCTCAAGCAGGTGGTAAAGGTTCTGGCGGCCAATACCAATTATGCAACTATGGTATCGGCACCTACTTATCATCAAAAGAAGCTGAAGTTCATCCAGCTTTCCAAGGTAAGCTCCACACAGATTCTCACTGTTATTATGATGGAGGGAAATCTGGTGAGGAACAAGGTGATTCCTGTCACAGAGGAGCTTGACCAGGAGACAGTGCTGAAGCTGAATATCCTGCTGAACAGTGTTCTGAACGGGCTGGCCATTGAGGAAATCAATCTGGCCATGATTAAGAGCCTCAAGGAACAGGCGGGAATTCACAGCGAGCTGGTAGCCGACGTGATTGACGCAGTGGCGGAGGTCATTCACTTGGAGGAGGAGGTAGAGATTTACACCTCCGGAACCACCAACATATTCCGGTATCCGGAGCTGTCCGAGAATGGAAAAGCCAGCGAGATTTTAAGTACCTTTGAGGAAAAGCAGGAGCTGACAGATCTGGTAAACCGGACCCTGGAGGGAAGCAATGACCGGGACATCCAGGTATACATTGGTCAGGAGCTGCCGGTGCAGGCCATGAAAGACTGCAGCGTAGTGACAGCCACCTACGAGCTGGGGGATGGTCTTCGGGGCACCATTGGAATCATAGGGCCCAAGCGTATGGACTATGAAAATGTGGTGAACACCTTAAAGACCCTCACGGATCAGCTGGATGAGATATATAACCGAAAGAGAGAATAATAAGGAAGAGAAAGGGGTAAAGACCCGTGGAAAAAGAAATGAAGCAGGAAGAGGCCATTCAGGAGGAGCTCCAAAAGGAAGCAGCCGAAGCGGAAGCCGAAGTCCAGGCAGAGGCCGGGCAGGAACAGCCAGAGGCAGAGGCAGCGGAGGAAGCGGAAGCAGCACAAGAGGACGCTGAGGATGCCAAGGAGCAGGAATCCAAGGGACAGAAAGAAAAGACAGAAAAATCTTTCCTGGGAAAGAAAAAGAAAAAAAAGGACCCAAAGGACGAGAAAATCGAGGAGCTTGAGGACAGAGTAAAGCGCCAGATGGCAGAGTTTGACAACTTCCGCAAGCGCACCGAAAAGGAAAAGTCCCACATGTACGAGGTGGGAGCCAGGGATATCATCGAGAAGATTCTCCCGGTGGTAGATAACTTCGAGCGAGGTCTGGCAGCCGTTCCGGAGGAGGAGCGGACCAATCCCGTAATAGAGGGAATGGATAAGATTTACAAGCAGCTTATGACAGTGCTCACAGACTTGGGCGTAGCGCCCATTGAGGCGGCGGGAAAGGAATTTGATCCCAATCTTCACAACGCAGTGATGCACATAGAGGACGAGGAGCTTGGAGAAAATATAGTAGCCGAGGAATTTCAGAAAGGCTACACCTACAAAGAAACCGTCATTCGCCATAGTATGGTGAAGGTAGCGAACTGATGCGATGGCAATGAGCGGTGCGAAATAAGATGAAAAAGATTTGACGTTGTGCTTGCACATAAGGCAAAGTTTTTTCAGCTTATTTCATAGGGCGAAGCCCGCACACGAGGAAAAGCACGGCTTTTCCGAGTAGCACCGCGGAGTAAATATATCAATAAACAACTTACCAATCAAAATAAATGAGGAGGTCTCTATTATGAGCAAAATTATTGGAATCGACTTAGGAACAACAAATAGCTGCGTAGCAGTTATGGAGGGCGGCAAGCCGGTGGTAATCGCCAATACAGAGGGCGCAAGAACCACACCGTCCGTAGTAGCATTTACAAAGACCGGAGAGCGTCTGGTAGGCGAGCCTGCAAAGCGCCAGGCTGTTACCAACTCCGAAAAGACCATTTCCTCCATTAAGAGAGACATGGGAACGGATCACAGAGTAGCCATTGATGACAAGAAGTACTCCCCCCAGGAGATTTCCGCTATGATTCTCCAGAAGCTGAAAGCAGATGCGGAGAACTACTTAGGCGAGAAAGTGACGGAGGCCGTTATCACCGTTCCGGCATATTTCAATGACGCACAGCGTCAGGCTACCAAGGACGCAGGCAAGATTGCGGGCTTGGAGGTAAAGCGTATCATCAATGAGCCCACAGCCGCAGCGCTGGCCTACGGCCTGGACAATGAAAAAGAGCAGAAGATCATGGTATACGACCTGGGCGGCGGTACGTTTGATGTGTCCATCATTGAGATTGGCGATGGCGTTATCGAGGTACTGGCAACAGCGGGCAATAACCGTCTGGGCGGTGATGATTTTGACCAGAAGATTACCGATTACATGCTTGCAGAGTTCAAGCGCACTGAGGGAGTGGATCTCTCCAATGACAAGATGGCCCTCCAGAGATTAAAGGAAGCGGCAGAGAAAGCAAAGAAAGAGCTGTCCAGTGCAACTACTACCAACATCAACCTGCCTTTCATCACAGCTACCTCCGAGGGACCGAAGCACTTTGACATGAACCTTACCAGGGCGAAATTTGATGAGCTGACCCATGACCTGGTAGAGCGCACCGCTGACCCGGTTCGTGCGGCCCTTAAGGATGCGGGCATTACAGCCTCCGAGCTTGGAAAGGTGTTGCTGGTAGGCGGCTCCACCCGTGTTCCTGCCGTACAGGATAAGGTAAAACAGCTGACCGGACATGAGCCCAGCAAGTCTCTGAATCCGGATGAGTGCGTGGCCCTGGGCGCTTCCATTCAGGGCGGCAAGCTGGCCGGTGATGCCGGCGCAGGCGACATCCTTTTGCTGGATGTCACTCCGCTGTCTCTGTCTATCGAGACCCAGGGAGGTATTGCTACCCGACTGATTGAGCGTAATACAACCATCCCGACAAAGAAGAGCCAGATCTTCTCCACAGCAGCCGACAACCAGACAGCCGTGGACATCAACGTGGTACAGGGCGAGCGTCAGTTTGCAAGAGACAACAAGTCTCTGGGCCAGTTCCGTCTGGACGGAATTCCTCCTGCAAGACGTGGTATGCCTCAGATCGAGGTTACCTTTGACATTGACGCCAACGGTATCGTAAATGTTTCTGCAAAGGATCTGGGAACCGGCAAGGAGCAGCACATCACCATCACCGCAGGCTCCAACATGTCCGACAGCGACATTGAGAAGGCCGTAAAAGAAGCGGCAGAGTTTGAGGCGCAGGATAAGAAGCGCAAGGAGGGCATTGATGCCAGAAATGACGCCGACGCCATGGTATTCCAGACCGAAAAGGCTCTGGAGGAAGTGGGAGAGCAGATTGACGCCGCTGACAAGTCCGCAGTGGAGGCAGAGCTTACCTCTCTGAAAGCTGTACTGGAGAGAACCAAGGATCAGCAGGAGCTTTCCGATTCCGAGTTAGATGAGCTGAAATCCGGTAAGGAGAAGCTGATGAATGCCGCTCAGAAAGTATTTGAAAAGGTATACGCCCAGGCTCAGGCAGCACAGGGAGCACAGGGCCAGGCAGGACCGGGACCGGATATGGGCGCAGGAGCAGGCCCCGCCGATGATGTGGTTGACGGAGATTACCGAGAGGTGTAAAGTAAGAAAGCGATAAAGTGAATTCCAAGGAAAGTGAACGAAGAAGCAGTCCGCTTTCCTTGGAATTTGCCCGTATTGACACCAATGGGTGCGGGGCTTCGGCATGAAGGGGTGACAGCCGGGCAGAGGAAAGAAAAAGGCTAAAAGTATTCGAATAAAGAGGAAGATAAAAGAATGGCAGAGCAGAAAAGAGACTACTATGAGGTCTTAGGCATAGATAAAAATGCGGATGATGCCGCAATTAAAAAAGCATACCGCCAGCTGGCGAAAAAGTATCATCCGGATATGAATCCCGGCGACCAGGAGGCGGAGAAAAAGTTTAAGGAGGCTTCCGAGGCTTATGCGGTCTTAAGTGATCCGGAGAAGCGCCGCCAGTACGATCAGTTTGGCCATGCGGCCTTTGAGGGCGGAGCCGGAGGAGGCTTTGGGGGCTTTGATTTCACCGGTGCGGATATGGGAGACATTTTCGGGGATATTTTCGGAGATCTCTTTGGAGGCGGACGGAGCCGGAGAGCCAATAACGGCCCTATGCAGGGGGCAAATCTAAGAGCCCAGATTCGGGTAACCTTTGAGGAGGCGGTATTTGGCTGCGACAAGGAAATTGAGCTGACCTTAAAGGACGAGTGTGGAAAATGCCACGGAACCGGCGCAAAGCCCGGAACCTCTCCTGTCACCTGTACAAAGTGCGGAGGCAAGGGCCAGGTGGTGTATACCCAGCAGTCTCTCTTTGGCATGGTGCAGAATGTGCGTACCTGTCCCGACTGTAACGGAACCGGTAAGGTCATTAAGGAAAAATGTCCCGACTGCTACGGAACCGGCTATATTTCCAATAAGAAGAAGATTGCCGTGACCGTACCGGCCGGAATTGATAACGGACAGAGTATCCGCATCCGGGGCAAGGGAGAGCCGGGAGTGAACGGCGGTCCCAGAGGGGATCTGCTGGTGGAGGTTCTGGTGAGCAGACATCCCATTTTCCAGAGACAGGATACGAATATTTACTCCACAGCGCCTATCAGCTTTGTGACGGCAGCCCTTGGAGGTACTGTGCGGATTAAGACGGTGGACGGCGAGGTCGAGTATGATGTAAAGGCGGGAACACAAACGGATACACGTGTGCGCTTGAAAGGCAAGGGTGTTCCCTCCCTGCGGAATAAAAATGTCCGGGGCGATCATTATGTAACCCTGGTGGTACAGGTGCCTACGGATCTGAGCAAAGACGCCAAGGAGGCCCTGCGTGCCTATGATGATGTGGTCAACGGCATTGCGCCCTCCGGAAAAGGGGGAAAAGGGAAAAAGCGCTTTATGGATAAAGTAAAGGAAGCACTGGATGAATAAAAATGTGAAGAAAGAGCTTTGAGCATAGCTTTGGCGCTGTGGAATGCTTCAAGTAGAAGCATTTCACAGCGCCAAATGATTTTGTGGATCTGTAATTGAAATCCGCTATTTTACGAATCGGATATGTAACAGGCTCTTGATACGAGCATCTGTATGATATTGGGTTTAAGCAGTCTTTATTTCCAAAGCGGTAAGACGCTTTTCGAAGTTCTCCATTGTCCGGAGCAGAATACTGATAGTTTCCTGCTCGTTTTTGGTGATTCGATAGATATCCTTTAAGCCCTCAAGCTGACGTTCGATTTTGCCAAAGCGCTTTTCGTTCTTTTTATCGTAACGTTCCATTTCATCCAAAAGCATGGATTCTGACTTGTAGAGCATCTTTTTCATTTGTCTCATAGTGCGGGTTTCGGATTCATGAATCATCTTCCTCGTCTTGGCCTCAGATTCTTGAATGGACCTCTGAATCAGCTCGGTCATCTGCGCCTCAGACTCTTGAACTGCCTTCCCCACAATTTCGGCAATAGCCGAAAGATCTTTTGTATCCAGCAAGGCTATCCTCCTTTCCCTTCCAAAGCTGGAAGAAGTATTATCGAAACAGCTTCTGTTAAAGAGGTATTTTTAAGTATAATAGATTCTCTTTTAAAATACCAGACCATTTTTAAAAAACCTTTTACAAGCATGAATCGCTTTTTAAGTACCTTCCAAAAAGAATGCTTTAGAAGGAAGCATCTAATTGCCCATAGACCATATGGATGGAAAATCGGATATAGAATTGATAGAAGGTAAAGTGCTTAAAAAGTGTATGTGACAGGGATCAAATTCACACAATGCCTTTTTTATAAGGACACAGGTGAAGAAAATTTAACTACATCCGGTTGATAAATTCTTCTACGGACCGCACCTGGCGTGCCAGAAAAAACCATCGGTCCAGTTGAAAAAAGCTTGTCTGGTGCAGAATCTGCTCCTGGATTCCAAGGGGAACCCTTCCGTGGTCAGACAATGTTTCCAGAATACATTCCGCTTTACTGTTCGCCGCACCCTGCATCCAAAGAAAGGCGGGCATACAGCTCATAATAGATTGTTCCGTTTGATAATCATTTGTTTCCAAAGGAAAACTCCTTTCTCTCTGTAAAAGGAAACCATGGCGAGCTGCCAGATAATCAGAAGCTGTTACGAAAAGGAGTATAGCAAAGAGCATTTGTAAAATCAAGGAAAGTGAAGCAATTGTAGGAATATGTATGAAGATGTCGGAGAAACATTCTGCGAGATTGGTCCGATTTGCAAGCAGTCAGTACACTGGCCAGGGATCAGGCCTTGCAGGGCTTTTGTACCTCAAAAAATACAACATTGAAATGGACAATTTGAGGGCAATATGTTAAAATAAACTACATATGGGATACTGGTGTACAGACCACTTACAGGTATCCCCAATGTGCGCCGGGACAGACCGGACCGGGGCGAAACAATTGAAGGAGGAAAAGACAAAATGGCTAGAAAAATGAAGACCATGGATGGTAATCATGCAGCGGCTCACGTATCCTATGCATATTCCGACGTTGCTGCAATCTATCCGATCACACCCTCATCTGTGATGGCAGAGGCTACGGATGAATGGGCGACACAGGGAAGGACCAATATCTTTGGACAAACCGTACAGGTAACGGAGATGCAGTCCGAGGCAGGAGCGGCAGGTGCCGTACACGGCTCTCTGGCAGCAGGCGCCCTTACCACCACCTTTACGGCTTCCCAGGGTCTGCTGCTGATGATCCCCAACCTGTATAAGGTAGCGGGCGAGCAGCTTCCCGGTGTATTCAATGTGTCCGCACGTGCTCTTGCAAGCCATGCATTATCCATCTTCGGAGATCACTCCGACGTGTATGCATGTCGTCAGACCGGCGCGGCTATGCTGTGTGAATCCAGCGTACAGGAGGTTATGGACTTAACACCCGTTGCTCACTGCGCAGGAATTAAGGGTAAGATTCCTTTCATCAACTTCTTCGACGGCTTTAGGACCTCCCACGAGATCCAGAAGATTGAGACCTGGGACTATGAGGATCTGAAGGAAATGGTTGACATGGATGCCATTGACGCCTTCCGCAAGAACGCCCTGAATCCCAACCATCCCTGCCAGAGAGGTTCCGCTCAGAATCCGGATATCTTCTTCCAGGCCAGAGAGGCATGCAACCCCTACTACGACGCTCTTCCGGCTATCGTACAGGAGTACATGGACAAGGTAAATGCAAAGATTGGAACAGACTACAAGCTGTTTAACTACTATGGAGCTGCAGATGCAGAGCATGTGATCGTGGCAATGGGTTCCGTGTGCGATACCATTGAGGAGACCATTGATTACCTGGTAGCAGCAGGCGAGAAGGTGGGCGTTGTAAAGGTACGTCTCTACCGTCCGTTCAGCGCAGAGGCTCTGGTAGCAGCCATTCCCGACAGCGTAAAGAAGATCAGTGTTCTTGACAGAACCAAGGAGCCGGGTGCTCTGGGAGAGCCCCTGTACCTGGATGTGGTGGCAGCTCTCAAGGGTACCAAGTTCAACGACACTCCAATCTTCACCGGACGTTACGGACTTGGCTCCAAGGATACCACACCGGCTCAGATTGTAGCCGTATACAAGAATGCAGACAAGCAGAAGTTCACCATCGGTATTGTAGATGATGTAACCAACCTGTCCCTGGATCCGGGCGCTCCTCTGGTAACCACACCGGAAGGAACCATCAACTGCAAGTTCTGGGGTCTGGGCGCTGACGGTACTGTTGGTGCGAACAAGAACTCCATCAAGATCATCGGCGACAACACCGACATGTACGCACAGGCTTACTTTGACTATGACTCCAAGAAGTCCGGCGGCGTTACCATGTCCCACCTGCGTTTTGGCAAGAGCCCCATTAAGTCTACCTATCTGATCCACAAGGCAAACTTCGTAGCCTGCCACAACCCGTCCTATGTACGCAAGTACAACATGGTACAGGAGCTGGTAGACGGAGGAACCTTCCTTCTGAACTGCCCCTGGGATATGGAAGGCATTGAGAAGCATCTGCCCGGTCAGGTAAAGAGCTTTATTGCAAATCACGGCATTAAGTTCTATGTGATTGACGGTATCAAGATTGGCAAGGAGATTGGACTTGGCGGACGTATCAACACCGTTCTGCAGTCCGCATTTTTCAAGCTGGCCAACATCATTCCCGAGGAGCAGGCCATCGATCTGATGAAGGCTGCTGCAAAGGCAACCTACGGACGCAAGGGCGATGCCATCGTTCAGATGAACTATGACGCCATCGACGCAGGCGCAAAGCAGATCGTGGAGATTGAGGTTCCCGAGAGCTGGAAGAGCGCAGCAGACGAAGGCTTGACCACCACCCACGCAGAGGGCGGCAGAGCTGACGTAGTAAGCTTTGTAAATGAGATTCAGGCAAAGGTAAACGCTCAGGAGGGCAATTCCTTACCCGTATCCGCATTCAAGGATTACGTGGATGGTACCACCCCCAGCGGCTCCGCAGCTTACGAGAAGCGCGGCATTGCCGTAGATATCCCCGTATGGCAGCCGGAGAACTGTATCCAGTGTAACAGATGTTCCTATGTCTGCCCGCACGCAGTTATCCGTCCCATCGCTATGACCGCAGAGGAAGCGGCAAAGGCTCCGGAAGGCACCAAGATGCTGGATATGACCGGAATGCCGGAGTACAAGTTTGTAATGGCTATCTCCGCACTTGACTGTACAGGCTGCGGCTCCTGTGCAAATGTCTGCCCGGGCAAGAAGGGCGCCAAGGCACTTGTTATGGAGAATATGGAGGCAAATGTGGCTTCCCAGAAGGTATTCGATTATGGCGTAGCCCTGCCAGAGAAGGCAGACGTGATTGCCAAGTTCAAAGAGGCAACCGTAAAGGGCAGCCAGTTCAAGAAGCCGCTTCTTGAGTTCTCCGGAGCATGTGCAGGCTGCGGCGAGACACCGTATGCGAAGCTGATCACACAGCTCTTTGGCGATAGAATGTATATTGCAAATGCAACAGGATGTTCCTCCATCTGGGGCAACTCCTCACCCTCCACACCTTACACCGTAAACCACAAGGGACAGGGTCCTGCATGGTCCAACTCCCTGTTTGAGGATGCGGCAGAGTTTGGTTATGGTATGAGCTTGGCACAGCGCGCTATCCGTACCGGTCTCAAGGCCAAGGTTGAGGCTCTCCTTACCTGTGACTGCTGTGGCGAGGACGTGAAGTCTGCGGCACAGGAGTGGCTTGACACCTTCAATGTAGGCGCAACCAACGGAGCAGCTACGGATAAGCTGGTAGCAGCCTGTGAAGCCTGCGGATGTGATGAGTGCAAGGCTGTTCTGAAGGATAAGGACTTCCTGGCTAAGAAGTCTCAGTGGATCTTCGGCGGTGACGGCTGGGCATACGACATCGGCTTCGGCGGTGTAGACCATGTGCTGGCAAGCGGACAGGATGTGAACGTAATGGTATTCGATACCGAGGTTTACTCCAACACCGGCGGACAGTCCTCCAAGGCAACACCTACCGGCGCTATCGCACAGTTTGCGGCAGGCGGCAAGGATGTGAAGAAGAAGGATCTGGCTTCCATCGCTATGAGCTACGGCTACGTATACGTTGCACAGATTGCTATGGGTGCTGACTTCAATCAGTGCGTAAAGGCAATCGCAGAGGCAGAGGCTTATCCGGGACCGTCTCTCATCATTGCTTACGCGCCCTGTATCAACCATGGTATTAAGAAGGGCATGAGCAAGGCTCAGACCGAGGAAGAGCTGGCAGTTAAGGCTGGCTACTGGCACTGTTTCCGGTTTAATCCGGCTGCAGCAGCAGAGGGCAAGGATGCCTTCACTCTGGACAGCAAGGAGCCCACAGGAGACTACAAGGAATTCCTGGACGGCGAGGTTCGCTACAATGCTCTGAAGCGTGCAAATCCGGAAAGAGCAGCAGATCTGTTTGACAAGGCAGAGGCAACTGCTAAGGCAAGATACGAGTATCTGAAGAAGCTTGGAGATCTGTACAAGGCTGAGTAAGAGCTTTGATAAAATGTAAATTAGCTATATGACAGCGGAGCAGCCCGCAGGAAGAGAGCAAAATTTTCCTGGGGGACTGCTCCGCTTTTCTTGACTTTGGCAATAGCAAAGGGTATGCTAAAAAAGAATAGTACGGAACTTTACGGAACTGGAATAGGAGGTGCAGGTATGGAAAAAAGAATACAGATCCCAAACACAGATCTCTCCCTATATCCCATCGGCCTTGGAACGGTGGATGCCGGGCTCAAATGGGAGGGCTTAGATGCGGATCGGATCATCGGAACTTATCTGGAGCAGGGGGGCAATGTGATTGATACAGCCCACGTCTACTCTGATTGGGTGCCGGGAGAGAGGGCCCGGTCCGAGCGTGTGGTAGGCGACTGGCTGTCAAGGAGCAAAAAGCGCAGTCAGATCGTACTGATTACCAAGGGCGGACATCCGGACATGACAAGGCCCAATCCGGATCTTCATGAGAGCCGCCTGAGCCACAAGGATATGTTGGAGGATTTGGATGGTTCCCTGAAACAGCTTCGCACAGATTACATTGATCTCTACTTCTACCACAGGGACGACGAGAAGCAGTCTGTGGAGGAAGAGATCGATACCATGGAGGAGTTTGTAAGGGCAGGCAAGATTCGCTACTATGGCTGCTCCAACTGGACCCCCAAGCGCATGCAGGAGGCGGATGCCTACTGTGCAAGGAAGGGATACCGGGGATTTGTGGCAGATCAGAGCCTTTTCAATCTGGGAATGAAATATATGAATCCCCTGGCAGATGATACCCTGGGCTATATGAAAGGCCAGGCACTCCAATATCACATAGACAATCCGAAGAACCTTGCAATGCCCTACATGGGAAACTGCAGCGGCTTTTTCCATATTTTTGAGGCAAAGGGGGAGGAAGCCCTTCGGGAGAATCCCTATTACACACCAAAGAATGTGGAGGTTGCCCATAGAATTAGAGAGTTGAGGGGAAAATATGACTGCTCTCTTACGCAGGTAATTCTGGGCTTTTTCTTCTGCCAGCCCTTTGCCTGTGTGCCCTTATATGGCTCCTCCGGTCCGGAGCGTATCATAGATGCCTGCCGGACACTGGAGGTTCCCTTCACAGCGGAGGACTATAAGAAGCTTTTGGGGGATTAAAGAAAAAAGAGTTTATAAAAGGCTGCCGCAACGCAGATACCGGCGAATCGCTTTGTTCACCGGTAAATGTATTGGGGCAGCTTTGCTATTTCATGGGATTTATGTTGATTTCGGAAAATTTTCACCAAAATGTCAACAAAAAAGCCTATAAAAACAAAAAGAAATGTGTTAAACTAGACAAAGAGAAGAAAATAATAGCAGAAAGACCTCATAAAATAACATGCAGCATAGAGGGAGCCCCTTGCTGGGAGCCGTTTATCAATTTCAGTGCACGTGTGTGGGATAGAGGCTGTGGAACAGGAGATAGATATGCTGGCCATTGAACGGAAAAATGAAATCCTGGCGATTTTGCAAAAGGAACAGAGAGTTCTGGTATCGGAGCTCAGCAAGCGTTACGATGTGACCGACGAGACCATCCGGCGGGACCTGGAGAAGCTGGAGAGTGAGGGCTATGTGAAAAAAACCTACGGCGGCGCTGTTCTGAACCAGAACACTAAGGTAGATATGCCCCTTCGGATTCGTGAAAAAACAAACCGCAGTGAAAAACAGATTATAGCCAGGCTGGTGGCAGAGCTTATCGAGGAGGGCGACCGGATCATGCTTGATGCCTCCTCCACCTCACTGATGATTGCCAAAGAGCTGAAAAATAAAAATAAGCTGACGGTCATCACCAATTCCGTGGAGGTGCTCATTGAGCTGGCAGGCCATGAGGGGATACAGGTGATCTCCACAGGGGGGAACTTGAACGAGACCTCCCTCTCTCTGGTGGGAAATGCGGCCCAGAAGGTTCTGAACGGCTATCACGTGGACAAAGCCGTTCTCTCCTGCAAAGGAATCGATATCCGCAACGGGCTGACAGATTCCAATGAGCTGGACAGTGATATTAAAAATGTGATGTATTCCTGCGCGGACACGGCGGTTCTGGCAGTGGACAGCAGCAAGTTCGGGCATGTCTCCTTTGTAAAGACCATGCAGATGAAGGAGGGAGACATTCTGGTGACAGACCAGGATTTGCCGGAGGAATGGAGAGCTTTTTTGGCGGAGCGCAGCGTGCGCTTGGTAGTGCCGGAGGAAAACAGATAGGGAAATGAATCCGCAGGCAAGCCCCATAGGTACGCAGAAAAATGCTTACGGAAATAAATAAAGAGAAAGGAAATATTTATTATGGGAGAGGTATTTTACAATCTGGCATTTGATTTTGGAGCATCCAGTGGAAGAATGGTTCTGTGCAAGCTGGAGGATGGAAAGCTGGAGCTTGAAGAGCTGCACCGTTTTCCAAACAATGAGATACGGATCGGAGGTCATATTTACTGGGATCTGTTCCGACTGTATCACGAGATGAAGCAGGGGCTTAAGAAGGCGGCCGCAAAAAAGGTTCCCATTCAGAGCCTGGCTGTGGATACCTGGGGTGTGGATTACGGCCTGCTTGACAAGGACGGCAACCTGATTGGCAATCCGGTGAATTACCGGGATTCCAGAACAGACGGCATGATGGAGGAGATTGGAAGGATCATTCCTTTGGAGGAGCTTTACAATCGAACGGGAATTGAATTTATGTATTTTAACTCCATTTTCCAGCTTTATGCGGAGAAGGGCATGCGGCCGGTGATCCTGGATAATGCCAAGCGGATTTTGTTTATGCCGGAGCTTTTCGGATATTTTCTGACAGGAATTATGTACACGGAGTATACCTTTGCCAGCACCTCCCAGCTTCTGGATGCCAGAAAGAGAGAGTGGGATTTTGACCTGATTGAGAAGCTGGGGCTCAACAAGGAGCTGTTTGGCGACATTGTGATGCCGGGAACCATTATCGGAGATCTGCTTCCGGAGGTGGAGGAGGAGACAGGACTTTCCGGTGTAAAGGTGATTGCAGTGGGAAGCCATGATACGGCCTCCGCGGTGGCAGGCGCGCCTCTGGAATCCCAGGATGCGGCCTTCTTAAGCTGCGGAACCTGGTCTCTCCTTGGAATTGTCCTGGATGAGCCTATTTTAAATGAGACCTCTTACAAGTATAATTACACCAATGAGGGAAGCATTGACGGCAAGATTCAGTTTATGAAAAACATCAACGGACTGTGGATTATGCAGAACCTACGGAGGAATTGGTGTGAATTTGAGAAGGAGGTATCCTTCCCGGATATTATTGAAGCGGCCCGGGCAGCTAAGAGACAGGACTTCATCATCGATCCCAAGGACCCCAGATTTACGGCTCCTTTGAATATGATGAAGGAGATTGTGGCCTACTGTGAGGAGAAGGGACAGGGACGCCCTAAGGGCCTGGGAGAAATGGCCATGGCCATTTACAACGGCCTTACGGAGGAATACCGCAAGTCCATTGAGGGCATGGAGGAGATCACAGGCAAGACCATCCCCTGCATTAATATGGTAGGCGGAGGAATCCAGGATCAGCTGCTCTGCGAGCTGACGGCCAAGGCGACCGGTAAGCGTGTCATTGCAGGTCCCACAGAGGGATCCGTACTTGGCAACAGCATTGTGCAGTTTGTGGCCACCGGAGCAGTGAAGAGCATTGCCGAGGGGCGCGAGATTATAAAGAATTCCTTTGAACTTAAGTTTTATGAGCCGTAGGAAACACCCTACGGGTATACCTATATGCACAAAAAACATGTGCAGATCAAGGAAAGGAGGCAGGATTTATGGAAACACGTATGTACAAGATTCCGGCACAGGCGGATCGAGAGGTATTGCTTCGAGTGATTCCTGGCCACTTTGCAACCAACCATTCCCACATCAATTACTATATTGACCTGGCCATGCTGAAAACGAGACAGAAGGAGGCCCAGGCGGCTGCCCGGATTCTGGCCCAGTACTGTAACTATACGGTAGTGGATACCATTGTCTGCGTGGAGGGCTGTGCGGTAATCGGGGCTTATCTGGCGGAGGAGCTGACCAATGCCGGAATTATGTCCATGAACCGGCACAAGACCATCTACATAGCAAGCCCGGAATCCCACACGGACGGCCAGATTATCTTCCGCGATAATATGCAAATGATGATAAGAGATAAGAATGTACTGCTTCTGCTGGCAACGGCCACCACCGGAAAGACTCTGGAGCAGAACTTAAAATGCATCGAGTATTACGGCGGACGTATCCAGGGAATCAATGCCATCTTCAGTGCGGTGAGCAGGGCCCGCTCCATTGAGGTAAAGTCCATTTTCACACAGAAGGATATTCCGGACTATCACACCTACGAATTCCAGAATTGTCCTATGTGTAAGAACAACCAGAAGGTGGATGCCATTGTGAATACCTTTGGGTACAGTAAGATAGGATAAAATAATAGAAAGCAAAGAAAAGCCCTTTCGGAGAAAGCCAGAAGCTCTTGGTCCGAAGGGCTTTTTTGCTGTAGAACTTTTGCGTCATTTTTGCATCATTTTTTTCAGTTGGTTTCCCTTTGTTGAATTTACCCCAGCAATGTGATAAATTAACCTTAACGGATTTCATCCGCCCGTCCCGGCAGTATGGGATATAAGACAACAAAAGACAGCGCAGCCAGGAGGAGATTCATGATGGTACGGGAGTATTTGGAGCAGAATGTGTATGAAGCTCTTAAGAAACGGCTGAAATTTATTTTTGAGGAGTTTGAAAATATTTATGTATCCTTTTCCGGAGGAAAGGACAGCGGTCTGCTTCTGAATCTGGTGTTGGATTACCGCAAGGAGTTCTTTCCGGAGAAACAGATAGGAGTGTTCCACCAGGATTTTGAGGCACAGTATACGGTAACCACAGAATATGTGAAGAGGACCTTTGAGCGGTTAAAGAAGGAAAAGGGCCTGGAGCTTTACTGGGTATGCCTGCCTATGGCTACCCGGACGGCAGTGGGAAGCTATGAGATGTACTGGTATCCCTGGGATGACAAGAAGGAGGAGAGCTGGGTTCGAGAGCTTCCCAAGGGAGATTATGTGATACATATGGGGAAGAATCCCATGACCACCTATCACTATCGAATGCACCAGGAGGATTTGGCCAAGCAGTTTGGACGTTGGTACCGCATGTCCCACGGAGACAAAAAAACGGTCTGTCTTCTTGGAACAAGGGCCAATGAGTCCCTTCAGAGATACAGCGGATTCCTAAATAAAAAATACGGCTATCACGGGGAATGTTGGATCAGCAGGACCTTTAAGGATGTGTGGTGCGCCTCGCCCATGTACGACTGGTCCATTGAGGATGTGTGGCATGCCAACTATCTGTTTGCGTATGATTACAACCACCTGTATGATCTGTACTATAAGGCAGGCTTAAAGGTGTCCCAGATGCGGGTGGCATCCCCCTTTAACGATTATTCCAAGGATTCCCTCAATCTTTACCGGGTCATTGATCCGGAGATTTGGGTGAAGCTGGTGGGACGGGTCCAGGGAGCCAATTTTGCAGCTATTTACGGAAAAACAAAGGCCATGGGGTATCGAAATGTAACCCTTCCCGAAGGTCATACCTGGAAATCCTACACTCAGTTTCTGTTAGATACCTTGCCCGCCAGGCTTCGAAATAATTACGTGAAAAAGTTCAATACCTCCATTAAATTCTGGCATGAGACAGGGGGAGGGCTGGACGAGGAGACAATCCAGGAGCTCTTGGAGCACGGCTACCACATCCGCCGGAACGGAGTTTCCAACTATACACTGAACCGAAAATCACGAATCGTATTTATCGGAAAGATCCCGGACGACACAGATGACATAAAATCTACCAAGGATATTCCCAGCTGGAAGCGGATGTGCTACTGCATTTTAAAAAATGATCACACCTGCCGGTTTATGGGCTTTGGAATCAGTCGTCAGCAGCAAAAGCAGATTGATGCCATCCGCAGCAAGTACAAGAGCCTAGAGGAACTAACATGACAGCAAGAGGCATACAGTGCCAGGAGATAAAGGATGAAAATGAAAAGCCCTGTTTATCAGGTAATATCCGTACCAATCGGAAAAATTGAACCCAATACCTACAACCCCAATACCGTAGCGCCCCCAGAGATGAAACTGCTCTATGACAGCATCCGGGAGGATGGGTATACCATGCCCATCGTATGCTATTATGACAAAATGAGAGATATGTACATTATTGTGGACGGCTTTCATCGCTACCGGGTGATGCTGGATTATCCGGATATCTATGAGCGGGAGGAGGGAAGGCTTCCCGTATCGGTGATTGACAAGCCCTTTGATCAGAGAATGGCCAGCACCATCCGTCATAATCGGGCAAGAGGAAGCCATGATGTGGATTTGATGAGTAATATTATCAAGGAGCTCCATGAGCTGGGGCGTTCGGATGCTTGGATTTCCAAGCATTTGGGCATGGATCGGGATGAAATTCTGAGGTTAAAGCAGATTACAGGGCTGGCAGCTCTGTTTCAGGATGTGAAGTTTGGACAGGCATGGAGACCGGCCGAGGAGGAATGGGAGGAGCCATGAAATCGGAAAGAGGGAGAAGGGGAGAGACTTTTAGCTCAAGAGCGAGCCATAAAAGAAAATGTATGCAAAGGGCGGCCCTTTTGATGCTTCTGTCTTTTGGATTATTTTTCTCCTCCATACTGACTGGGCAGGCAGCCGATACGGAGGAGGAGCTTTTAAGGGGATACGACGCCTATGAAGAGCGGTTTGCCTCCATTAAGAAAATGGGGGATCTGGAGGAGAACCAGTATGAGATTATGGAGGATCAGATTTTCCCTATCACACTGGAAACCATACGGGCGGAGGAGCTGACACTGGTTCCCGCCATTGATCGCAGCTTAAACAGGCTGGCCCTCTTTTTTCTGGACGAGGAGGGACAGGTGGTGTATCGGTACAATCAGTTGGAGGCCAACTACCGGATGCCGGGAGAGCTTAAGCAGGCAGTGAAGGATGTAGTTGGTGTGGCTTTTTCTGATGTAAATAGGGATGGACTTAAGGATATTATTATAGTTAGCCGATGTGAAAATCCAACAGGAAATTATGCAGGGGTCCCTTACAAGGTAGGGGACGTGATATTCCAGGGACAGGGAAGCCTTTACCGGGACTGGAGGATTTCCGACAAGATCAACCGGTTCAGTATGAACAAAAGCACCAATCAAATTTTGTTTTTTGTTCGAGACGGGATTTCCACGGAATTTTTGTATACGGCCACCACTTTGGAGGAGCTGAGGGAGCAGGGCTTTACCGTTTTTGAGGAGCAGCGGTATACCAGGGAATTTGAGCGCCTGGGGTCTCTTCAGGTCGTGCCGGGAGTGTTTCGGATGGCCTGGTACGATTCCTTTCTCATTTATCTGGTAAATGAACAGGGCGAGATTGTCTGGAGTCTTCAGCCGATGCTGGATTATGACGGCTTGTATTCCCTGAAGGGGATCAACGGAAGGGATGTGGACGGGGACGGCATGAAGGATCTGGTGGTGCTGGCCCGCTACAGCCGGGAGGATGAATCCGGAGAGAAGGTGGTGGAAAATATCTGTTCCATCTATTATCAGAGGACCAGCGGCTTTGAGGCAGATACGGACTTTCAGAATTATTATCAGTACACAGAAGAGGATACCATGGAGGACATGATACAGAAGATTCGGGAATACTGGGGATGGCAGGTGGACAAATGATTAAGATACTGATTGTTGACGATGAAAAGCCTATCTGCGATTTGATTGACATTAACTTGTCCGCAGCAGGCTACGACTGCAAAAGTGTTCAGGACGGTCTGGCAGCCATTGATCTGATTGAACGGGAAAGCTTTGATCTGATTCTTTTGGATATTATGCTGCCGGGGGCGGACGGCTTTGATATTATGGAATACATTCGACCCTTAAAGGTGCCAGTGATTTTTATTACCGCCAGAGGAGAGGTAAAGAATAAAATCAAGGGCCTGAAGCTGGGGGCGGAGGACTATTTGGTGAAGCCCTTTGATGTGCTGGAGCTGGCGGCGCGGGTAGAGGTGGTGCTGCGCAGATTTCATAAGACGGAGCAGATTCTGAACGCAGGGGATGTGACCGTAGATCTGGAAGCCCGGAAGGTTACCAGGGCCGGAAAGCCGGTGGTGCTGACCAACAAGGAATACGGCCTTTTGGTGCTTTTTATTCGGAACAAAAATGTGGCCCTTTTTAAGGAGACTCTTTATGAGAAGGTCTGGGGAGATGAGTACCTTGCGGACAGCCGCACCCTGGAGCTTCATGTGCAGAGGCTTAGGCGCAAAATGGGCTGGGAGAAAAATCTGGTGGCGGTATATAAGGTAGGCTACCGGCTGGAGATCTAACCGAAGTGACTTTACCCTTTAGCGATGTCGCGCAGCGACTATAATTAGGAGGCACGAGTGTGAAATTTTCCTATAAAATATTGCTAAGCTGTATCATCACCATGGCTGTGGCTTTGGGAATCGGCGGATATCTTTTTGTGAATGATGTATTTGAGGCATCCATGGAGCGGGAAATGGAGCAGGCCGCAGACGACAGTAACATTTTACAGTTTGCCTTTGAGACGGCTGCACTGAATATTCCGGCCAAGTATGATTTGCTTCAAAACTCTGCGGTAAAGGAGATTGGGGCCAATCTGGAAAAACGGGGCCAGGGTACGACCCGCTTTCTGCGCCTGTCCGATGAAAACCGGGAGATTCTTTATTCCAGTGAAGGATTTGTGGAGGATAAGGATCTGCTGGCCAGCATTGAGAAACAGACAAGGGTTTACCGTGTGATTCATCCGGATGAACACTACTACATTCAGACGGGAACGGAAATTACGGCTCTGGATCGGACCCTGTATCTGGAAACCATGCGGGATGTGACGGCGGTTTACAAGGAGCGGACCAGAGGCTTCTTGGTGTATCGGAATCTGATGCTGCTGATTCTCGTGGTCAGCTCTGTGATTATGTTTTTTATCTCTACCTGGCTTACGAGACCCATACGCCTTTTGACAAAGGCTGCAAAGAATATGACAGATGGGGATTACAGCTATCGGGCCGAGCAGGTGAGCAGAGATGAGATGGGACAGCTCACCCAGGATTTTAACCATATGGCAGGGGTGCTGGAGAAAAACATTCATGATTTGGAGGCGGAGGTGCAGGCCAGGGAGGACTTTATTGCGGCCTTTTCCCACGAGCTGAAAACACCTCTTACAGCCGTGATCGGCTATGCGGATCTGCTGCGATCCAGGAAATTGGACGATGAAAAGCATTTCCTCTCTGCCAATTACATCTATACGGAGGGAAAGCGCCTGGAGGCTATGTCTCTGCGGCTTCTGGATATTATTGTGACGAAGCGGGGAGAGCTTACGGCCCAGGAGATAGACGTGGAGGTGCTGTTCGGCTACCTGAAGGATATGTATGGAGAGCAGCACAAAAATCCCTTTGTATTCCAATATGAACCGGGCCGTATCTATGGAGAGGCGGATCTTCTGAAATCCGTTCTTTTGAACCTGGCAGATAACGCCTGCAAAGCCTCAGAGCCGGACCAGCCCATTGAGATCCTTGGTGAGAAACGTAAGGAAGGGTATTTCTTTGCGGTGCAAGATGAGGGAGTGGGCATTTCGGAAGAGGACTGCCAGAGAATTACGGAGGCATTTTATATGGTGGATAAGTCTCGTTCCAGAAGTCGCAATGGCGCAGGTCTGGGCCTGGCGCTCTGTTCGGAGATTTTGAAGCTTCACGGCAGCGCGCTGGAGATTACAAGCACCTTGGGGGAGGGCAGTACCTTTGCCTTTGTGATTCCCTACAAAAGACAGCCGGCTGTTCCGGAAGAGGAAGCTGTCATGTGACCACAGGATTTATTTGCAAGGAGATAAAAGGATGATGGAACGAAAGAAGGCCGGCAATCTGGCGGTGATTATACTGACGGTACTGATTCTGCTTGGAGCCGTACTGGGGCCGGAGCAGCTTGCCCGTTACAAGGATCGCTCGGCTTTAAATACAATTACCTTTGAGGAAACGGAAAACCTCAATCAGGGCTACCGCTACACCTTGAGCAGCAATGAAAAGCTGTATCTTTTGTCAGAGTGCTTAAGCCGGCAGGTATTGCCGGAAAGTGAGCTGAGCGCTATGACCAGGGCGGAATCGGGGAGTGCGGACAGAGGCTATGAGGGGCTGATGGGCTCCTACGCCTTTGTGATCAACAGACAGGGGCCCTCTGGGAAGGAAATTGCGGATGAGGAGATTTTTTCCATATGCAATCAGGAGCTTGAGGCCTTAAAGGAGCTTGGGATTCTCTCGGAAAGTGTTAAGGAGGTGGACCCTTCCTCCTACAGCGCTGTGCTGTATTCGGCCATTGATGTGCTGGAGCCTCAGAATAATATGGCTGTGTGGCGGGTAAGCCTTTCCACCAGCCACCAGAATGCGGATAAGGCCAACCGGCTCATTGACGCCTATATTGATGCGGATTCCGGGAAAATTTACAGCTTTTATGCCCGGACAGACAGCTTTTGGTCTCAGATAGATCCGGAGGACATGATAGATACCTGGAGCGATTATCTGGGGCTCACGGGAAGAGAGGCTTATGCTTCGGATAACCCCTTGATGGAAACTACCACAGACTTTGTCAAGTACCGCTTTCCGGGTATGGAGGAGCGCAGTACGATAGTTACCATTGGGTTCTATGAGGGAATCAATGAGCTCTTTATTAAGCTCACTTAAAAATATGCAAAAATGATGCCAAAAATATGAAACTATGATGTTGCCCCCGAATATGCTGTAGATAGAGAGTGGAAGGAGTATGGAAGCTTCCATTTTCAAAGGATTACACACAGCATAGAAGGGGGCAATACGAATGAGAAGAGCCGGTCTGTACCTGTCGGGCCCGTATGGGAAATACATCGAAGAATATGATAATTATGTTGTATGGAGGGAGAAGCCAATAGGCAGAACAGGAAAAAATATAGCAATATTTTTACTGGCTGCCGTCATAGGGATTGTATCGGTCAATCCCCTGGCAGGACGGATGAATCAGATAAGGGCCGCCGCAGGCCAAGCCTCCCAGGAGGCTGTTGTGATAGAAGGCACTACCATAGAGCGCTTCACCCTGCTTCCCCAGGCAGAGCAGGAGCCGATACCAGGAATTCCCGTTCATACGCTGGAACAGGAGCCGGGCAAAAGCTTGATAGTCCTGGACCCAGGCCATGGAGGAATGGATGAGGGCTGCAGAGGAGAGGGCGTAGAGGAAAAGGAGATCAATCTTCGAATAGCCCTTGAGGTACAGAAAAGACTTTTGGAAAAGGGATATCGGGTACAGCTTACCCGAAGCAGTGATAGAGAGCTTAGCTTGGAGGAGCGGGCAAAAACGGCAAATGAGGCCGGGGCCGATCTTTATGTCAGCATTCATCAAAATGCAAGTGAGGAAGCAGGAGTGGAAGGCATTGAGACCTGGTACAGCACCCGGAATATGGGGGAGGAAAGTGAACGCCTTTCCAGAACCATTCAAAAATATGCATCCATGCATACGGGAGCAGTATCCAGAGAGCTTATGGAGAATGAGGAGATTTATGTGATTCGAGAGTGTACCATGCCTTCCTGCCTCATTGAAACGGGCTTCCTTTCCAACCATACGGAGAGGGGAAAACTGGCAGATATAGAGTATCAGGAGCAGATGGCAGAGGGAATTGCCTCAGGGATTGATGCTTATCTGCATCCCAAGACCATGTATTTGACCTTTGATGACGGCCCCTCCGATGAAAATACCAACCGGGTATTGGATATTTTAAAAGCCAGGAATATCAAAGCCACCTTTTTCCTGGTAGGAGAAAACGTAGAAAAGCACCCGGAGACAGCCAAGAGAATTGCGGAGGAAGGGCATACCATAGGAATCCACTGCTACAACCACGATTACAAAGCCCTCTATGCCAGCGTGGACAGCTATGTGGCAGATTTTGAAAGGGCACAGGAGATAGTACGGCAGGCCACAGGCGTGGAAACAAAGCTGTTCCGCTTCCCAGGCGGCAGCATCAATGCCTACAATAAAAAGGTGTATCAGCAGATAGCTGAGGAAATGACAAGCCGGGGTTACATTTACTACGACTGGAACGCCAGCCTGGAGGATGCCGTTTCCAATCCTAAGGAAGAGACTCTCATACAAAATGCCCTGTCCAGTACCCTGGACCGAAAAAAGGTGGTCATGCTGGCCCACGACGTGGTAAGCGAAACAGGAGCGTGTCTGGAAGAAATTCTGGACCAGCTGCCAGAGTACAAAATGGAGCCCTTAGCCGAAGAAATAGAACCAATCCAGTTTTAATCCTTGACGCCCCCATTTATTTCCTCTATAATAAAATCCAAATGAGCAGCGTACAGGAGAGAAACCATTATGGTAAAAAGCATGACAGGCTTCGGCCGCTGTGAGATATCTGAGGGCGACCGGAAAATGACGGTGGAGATGAAATCCGTAAATCATCGATATCTGGATGTAAATATCAAGATGCCGAAGAAGCTCAATTTTTTTGAATCGGCCATCCGCAGCCTTTTAAAAGCCTATCTTCAGAGAGGAAAGGTGGATCTCTTCATTACCTA
This sequence comes from bacterium 1XD21-13, assembly GCA_009917555.1. Classification (GTDB taxonomy): domain Bacteria; phylum Bacillota; class Clostridia; order Lachnospirales; family Lachnospiraceae; genus Laedolimicola. The sequence goes on from QZDX01000005.1 coordinate 29,181, forward strand.
TGAAGATCTTTCGGAGGGCAAGGGCTCCTTACGGTACAATCGGGAGCTTGCGGCAGAATACTTGAAGTATTTAACCCAAATGTCGGAGGAGTTCGGACTGGAGAATGACGTGAAGGCAAGTGTTCTGTCCCGCTATCCGGATGTATTGGTGATGGAGGAGGGGGAGGACAATGAGGAGGAGCTGTGGAAGCTCTTAGAACAGGCATTAAAGGGAGCTTGTGAGCAGATGGTGGAGACGCGGGCCAGGGAGGGAGAGAATTTAAAGAAGGATCTCATGGCCAAGCTTGACGAGATGCTTATCCATGTGGCTTGGATTGAGGAGCGCTCCCCCCAGATTGTAGCCGAGTATCGGAAAAAGCTGGAGGACAAGGTACATGAGCTGCTGGCTGATGCACAGGTGGAGGAAAGCCGTCTGGCTACGGAGATTACCATTTTTGCAGATAAGATTTGTGTGGATGAGGAGCTGGTGCGCCTAAGAAGCCACATCAAGCATACAAAGGCTGTTCTGGAGGAAAAGGACAGCGTGGGCCGGAAGCTGGATTTTATTGCCCAGGAGATGAACCGGGAGGCCAATACCATTCTTTCCAAGGCAAATGATCTGGAGGTTTCCAATCGGGCCATTGAGCTGAAAACCGGTATTGAAAAGGTACGGGAACAGATTCAGAATATTGAGTAGAGGAGAGATCATGGAGAAGAGAGGAATTTTGCTGGTGGTATCCGGTTTTTCCGGTGCAGGAAAAGGAACTCTGATGAAGGAATTGCTTCGCCGTTATGAGAATTATGCGCTCTCGATTTCTGCCACTACCCGGAAGCCCAGAGAGGGCGAGGCAGAGGGAAGAGAATACTTTTTTAAGGATCGGGAAGCATTTGAGCAGATGATTGCCAGGGACGAGCTGATAGAGTACGCCTGCTATGTGGGCAATTACTATGGGACCCCAAGGGCTTACGTGGAGGAACAGCTGGAACAGGGACGCGACGTGGTTCTGGAGATTGAGATTCAGGGTGCCAGAAAGGTAAAGGAGCGGTTTCAGGATACCATTCTTTTGTTTGTATCGCCCCCAAGCGCCCAGGAGCTTCGCCGGCGCCTGACAGACCGGGGAACGGAGACGCCGGAGGTGATTGAGAATCGCCTGGCCCGCGCCATAGAGGAGGCAGAAGGGATCGAGGATTACGATTATTTTGTGATCAACGATGATTTGGATGCATGTGTGGAGTATGTGCATCAGATTGTCCAGTGCGAGCGCAGCCGGACAGGACGCAGGGCGGAGCAGATTCAAGCCATTCGCCAGGAATTAAAGGCATTTGCAAAATAGTTTTTTACAGGACGGTTCATGATAGAAGGTTTACAAGCAATCAAATTTTAGAAAGGACAGGGTGAAAATATGCTACATCCATCATATACAGATTTAATGAAGGTCGTAAACAGTGGCGTGGAGGAGGGGGAAACACCTGTAGTGAACAGCCGTTACTCCATTGTACTGGCCACCTCTAAGCGCGCTCGTCAGATTATCGCGGGGGAGCAGCCGCTGGTGCCCGGCAACGGAAAGAAGCCTCTCTCCATGGCTATCCAGGAATTAGAGAGCGGGCAGGTAAAGATTGTTTCCGAGGAGGACGAGGAAGAGCAGGAGCAAATGATCGGCCAGCAGGAGCAGGAAGAGGCTGATATGGAGCCTGATGCTTTGGAGGAGGAAGCTAAGGGCAACGAGAGTGAGGAGTAGAAAGAGTACGGGAATTAATTGACAATATATGGGCCTTTTGTTAAGATAGAATCAACCGATAAGGCATCAAAATAACCGCAAACGCAGGGAGAGATTGCGCAACGGGAAAGGGAACCGGAATAGGAGGAAAACATGAGAATTATTGAAGCAAAAGACTATGCAGACATGAGCAGGAAGGCTGCCCATATTTTGGCTGCCCAGGTAACCTTGAAGCCGGAGAGCGTGCTGGGACTGGCTACAGGCTCCACACCTATTGGAACCTATGATTGCCTGGCAGAGTGGTGCAAGAACGGAGATTTGGACTTCTCCAAGGCAGCTACGGTGAATCTGGACGAGTACCGTGGACTGGATCACGACAACGATCAGAGCTACTACTATTTTATGAATAAGCATCTGTACAGCCGGATCAACATCGATCCCTCCCGGACCCATGTACCCGACGGTACACAGCCGGACCCGGAAAAGGAAAGCAAGCGCTACGAGGAGCTGATCCGCTCCTTAGGTGGTGTGGATATTCAGCTTCTTGGTATCGGGCATGACGGACACATCGGCTTTAACGAGCCGAACAGCTTCTTTGACGGCGATACCCACTGTGTGGATCTGACGGAGATGACCATTGAGGCCAACAAGCGCTTCTTTGCCTCCGCAGACGAGGTGCCGCGCCAGGCTTATACCATGGGAATCGGAACCATTATGAGAGCCAGAAAGCTTCTCATGATTATCAGCGGTGAGGATAAGGCGGACATTACGGCCGCAGCTCTTTGCGGAGAGGTGACACCTCAGGTTCCGGCCTCCATCATCCAGTTCCACCCGGATGTAATCGTGATTGCAGATCCGGCGGCTCTGTCCAAGGTAAAGAGATAAAAATGTAAGAAAAAGGAGCTTTTTTGCAGAAAGTTACTGTGAAAAGGCTCTTTTTTGCACTATTCCCAATGGGCCGGCAAAACCCCATGGGAAGATGGTCATAACCTCCAAATATCGTTGACTTTTACGGTGAGAACTAGTATACTATTTACAAGTTCAGTATTGCCCTCATTGTGCAGGCATAGAGTACCTGTATACTGAGGGTATACATTAGTGGATGAGGTCCACGGCCCTTAGAGGCATGAATTGGAGTATGGTCTTTGGACATACTACGGGTAAAGTTGATTTACCGAAAAAATGAAACAGGGAGGTATGAATTCTATGGAAACACGTCAAGGCAAGAGTGTATTTGCCGGAGTGGCAATCGGAAAGCTGTTCGTGTACAAGAAAGCGGCACAGGTAGTGGAGAAGAGAACGATTGAAGATCCCCAGGCCGAGATCGCGCGCTATATGGCAGCAAAGGAAAAGGCAGCCGGGCAGCTTGCGCTTCTGAAGGAGAAGACCATGCGCGACGTGGGAGAGGCAGAGGCAGAGATTTTTGAGGCTCATCAGATGCTGCTGGAGGATTTGGATTTCGTAGAAGGCATTACAGGCATGATCGAGCAGGACAAGGTCAATGCGGAGTATGCGGTGTTTGTAACAGGCGAGCAGTGCGCAGCCATTTTCTTAAGCATGGACGATGACTATATGCGTGGGCGCGCGGCGGATATCAATGATATTTCCAGCCGTCTGATCGCCATCTTAAGCGGCACGCAGGTAAGCGCGGAGGCTATGCCGGAGCCGGTAATTATTCTGGCGGAGGATCTTGCACCCAGCGAGACCGTGCAGTTTGAGAAGGATAAGATTCTGGCCTTGGTAACACAGAAGGGATCCGCCAATTCCCACACGGCGATTTTGGCTCGTATGATGAACATTCCATGTCTTGTAACCGCAGACATTGATCTGGATACGGAGCTGAATGGCAAGATGGGCGTTGTGGACGGCTTTACGGGAGAGATTCACATTGAGCCCGACGAGGTTACTCTGGCCGTAATGCAGGAGAAGAAGAAGCGCGAGGAGGAGCGCAAGCTTCTGCTTCAGAGCTTGAAGGGCCTGCCCACCGTGACCAAGAGCGGCAAGGTCGTACATCTGTATGCCAACATCGGAAGCGAGGAGGATGTGGACTCCGTTCTGGAAAATGATTCCGAGGGCATCGGCCTGTTCCGCAGTGAGTTCCTGTACCTGGGAAGAGACGACTATCCCACAGAGGAGGAGCAGTTTACCGTATATAAGAATGTTATTTCCAAGATGAATGGCAAGAAGGTCATCATCCGTACCCTGGATATCGGAGCTGACAAGCAGGCGGATTATTTCAACATTCCCAAGGAGGAGAATCCGGCCATGGGCTTTCGGGCCATCCGTATCTGTCTGGAGAGGGTGGATGTGTTTAAGACCCAGCTTCGGGCGATTTTCAGGGCAAGCGCTTATGGAACGGCTTCCATTATGTTCCCCATGATCATCTCCGTGGACGAGGTGAAGCGGATTAAGGCGATTGTAGAGGAAGTAAAGGATGAGCTGACGAAAGAGGATATTCCCTTCGGTGATGTGGAGCTTGGTATCATGGTGGAGACACCGGCAGCTGTTATGATTGCGGATATGCTGGCAGCAGAGGTAGACTTCTTCAGCATCGGAACCAACGATCTGACCCAGTATACCCTGGCCATTGACCGTCAGAACCAGTCCCTGGATAACATTTATGATCCCCATCACGAGGCAGTGCTGCGGATGATTCAGCGGACCATCGAGTGCGCACACGAGCATGGGGCATGGTGCGGAATCTGTGGTGAGCTGGGAGCGGACATGGAGCTGACACGCCGGTTCCTGCAGATGGGCATTGACGAGCTTTCCGTATCTCCCGTATTTACCCTGGAGCTGCGCAAGAAGATTCGCGAGGCGGAGTAAGAGCTGTTAGATATGAAAAAAAGGGTTACTATATAACTTGTAGATAATTGTGCGGAGCGGTTTTCGGCCTGTTGCGGTTTTGCCGCCCCGGACAATTGGAAATATGAATAAACATAAAGGAGAGACAGAACAATGAAAGAGTTTAAGTATGTGGTACAGGATGAGTTGGGACTTCACGCAAGACCTGCAGGACTTCTGGTAAAGGAAGCAGCAAAGTATAAGAGCGCGGTAACTCTGGACAGCGGCGCTAAGAAAGCGGACGCCAAGAGAATTATGGCAGTAATGTCCATGGGCGTTAAGAAGGGTGTTGAGCTGACCGTAACCATCGACGGTGAGGACGAGGATGTTGCAGCAGAGGCAATTGAGAACTTCTTCAAAGAGAATCTGTAAAAATCAGGTCACTGTTCACACGTCACTATTCCGCGAGGTGTTTCCGCACATTCTGTGCGGAAATCCCGAGTTTTTCGGCGCGAAATCGTATCTTTTTGCGATTTCTGTGCATCGCGAAGCGTGTTACTGGTCACGTATGAACAGTAACAAAATCAGTTAAGCTAGTAAGGATATATGCCGGGAAATCTTGTTTGTGCAGGTTTTCCGGCATTTTTTGACTGAGAGTAGAGGTCTTGAAAAAGTGCTTTATAGGCGTTTCAAAGCTCACATTTATATAAAATGAAAGAAAGGAGGCTGCAAAAATGTCCGCTGCAGAAAAACTGGAAGTAATACCAACCAAAACAGGTTTCATAATCCGCCTCATAGTATATCTTTTCCTTTTTTTTCCGCTCTTTATAGTTTGGGTATGGATCGGAACGGAAGAAATCAAAAAGAGCGAAACAGGTTTGGGAAGTGAGATAGCCGCATGGTTTTTTATGCTTGTACTTCTTTTTGTGTTACTTATTCTGGATTTTATTGAAAATATATGGGGATATTTTCATAGAAAATTGGTATTGACGGAAACAAAATGCTATTATATCAATTCCTTTGGAAAAAAAAGAAAATTTAAATTAGATGAGGTGAGCTATTCTTTAAGATATATCGGAAAAAACTGCCGTCTGATATTAAGAGATGGGGAAGGAAAGGTTATAGCCAGGCTGATTTGTGACTACAGCTTGAAAAATGTGGAAAAAATCCGTCCCTTTATAGAGGAACATCGTAAATGATGGAATTCATGAAAAGAGGAGACAGGAGTTCTTAATCGTTGAAACTAAAATGTAAGATAAGAAAATTTTTCCTTTTAAACCAGGCAAAAAGGTGGTATACTATACCAGATATTATAAGGAGTGCATCGTTGCGGTGCCTCTGTAGTGTGAGAAAGTAGAACAGCCAGGAGTATAAAAGATGACAATCGAACAATTAGAAGCCTACGAACTGATAGAAAAAAAAGTAATCGACGAGCTGAAATCCACAGGTTACTATTTAAAGCACAGGAAAACAGGAGCCAAGGTCTGCCTCCTCTCCAACGAGGACAACAACAAGGTCTTTTACATCGGCTTTCGGACCCCTGCGCCGGACGACACGGGCGTGCCCCACATTCTGGAGCATTCCGTCCTGTGCGGTTCCAGGGAATTTCCGGTGAAGGACCCCTTTGTGGAACTGGCCAAGGGTTCCCTGAACACCTTCCTGAACGCCATGACCTACCCGGATAAGACCGTCTATCCGGTGGCAAGCTGCAACGACCGGGACTTTCAGAATCTGATCCATGTATACATGGACGCGGTTTTCTACCCCAATATCTACGAGAAGGAGGAGATCTTCCGTCAGGAGGGCTGGCATTATGAACTGGAATCCGAGGACGCTCCCCTGACGCTGAACGGCGTGGTGTACAATGAGATGAAGGGCGCATTTTCCTCCCCGGAGGGCGTACTGGAGCGGGAGATCCTCAATTCCCTGTATCCGGACACCACCTATGCCAACGAATCCGGCGGTGATCCGGGGGCCATTCCCACCTTGAAATACAGCGAATTTCTGGATTTCCACAGCCGTTACTACCATCCGTCAAACAGTTACATTTACCTCTACGGCGACTGTGACATGGCGGAAAAGCTTACCTGGCTTGACGAGCATTATCTGAGCAAATACGACTGCCTTCCGGTGGATTCCGAGGTACGGACCCAGAAGCCTTTTGCGAAAACCCGCGAGGTGGTGAGGGAGTACTCCGTCTCCGCAGAGGAGGGCACCGAGGATAAAACCTACCTTTCCTACAATAAATCCGTGGGCGATACCATGGACAAAAAGCTGTATCTTGCCATGCAGGTACTGGAGTATGTGCTTCTTTCCATGCCGGGCGCGCCCTTGAAGCAGGCCCTTTTGGACGCCGGGATTGGCAAGGATATTATGAGCTCCTACGACAATGGGGTGAAGCAGCCCATTTTCTCCATCATTGCAAAGGAAGCCAATGAGGATCAGAAGGACGTCTTTGTGGAGGTGATTGAACGTACCCTTCGGGAGCTTCTTAAGAAGGGACTGGACGAGAAGGCGCTCCGGGCCGGAATCAATTATTTTGAATTCCGTTACCGGGAGGCGGATTTCGGCAGCTATCCGGCAGGACTGATGTACGGCCTCCAGGCCTTTGACAGCTGGCTTTACGATGAAAACAGCGTATTTCTCCATCTGGAGGCGGTAGAGACCTTTGCCTTTTTGAAGGAGCAGGCGGATAAGGGGTATTTTGAAGAGCTGATGCGGACGTATCTTCTTGACAATCCCCATGCCTCCATCGTTATCATCCGGCCGAGGAAGGGGCTGACGGCTCTGCAGGATGAGGAGCTTGCAAAGCGGCTTGAGGAATATAAGAACGGACTTGACAAGGCGCAGCTTGGGGAGCTGATCGCATTTACCAGGCATCTGAAGGAGTATCAGAGCGAGCCGTCCTCCCAGGAGGATTTGGAGAAGATTCCCCTTCTGGAGCGGGAGGATATCGGCAAAAAGGCCTTTTCCTTCCAGAATGAGGTTTATCCGGCAGGGGACGTGCAGGTGGTGCACCACGATCTGTACACCAACGGAATCGGTTATGTAAACCTTATGTTCCGGGCAAACGAGATCCCGAAGAGGCTGATCCCCTGTCTTGGACTTTTAAAGGCAGTTCTGGGAAATGTGGATACGGAGCATTATACCTACGGGGAATTTGCTAAGGAGCTGAACCTTCATACGGGCGGTATTTCCTGCGGGGTCAATTCCTATGAAAGCCTGAAAGAACCGGGGGCTTTTACGGCTATGTTCGAGGTGCGGTGCAAGGCGCTCTATGAAGAGCTTCCCAGGGCGTTTTCCATGATAGAGGAAATGCTGCTGACCTCGAAGCTTCGGGATCGGAAGCGGCTTACGGAGGTTTCGGCGGAGACGCGGTCGAGGCTGCAGATGGTATTTACCACGGCGGGCCATTCGATGGCCGCTCTGCGGGCCATGTCATATTTATCGGAAAGCTCCTGCTTTGCGGACGCAACTGGAGGCGTGGCCTTCTATGAGTTCATGGAGGAGGCGGAAGAAACCCTTTCGGAAAACTGGGAGCAGCTTGCGGGGGATTTGGAAGAACTGGTCCGTGCCCTGTTCCGGAAGGAGAATCTGACGGTCAGCTATACGGCGGAGAAAAAGAGCCTGGAGGATTTGAAGAAGCAGGTGGAGGCTCTTCTCTTGAAGCTTTATGATGATCCGGTGGAGAAGGAGCAGTGGAGCTTAAAGGCCGGCCGGACAAACGAGGGCTTAAAGACCTCCTCACAGATTCAGTATGTGGCCAGGGCCGGAAGCTTTGGAGAGGCCGGACTGCCCTATACGGGGGCGCTGTCTGTGCTGCGTACTATTATGAGCTACGATTATCTCTGGAACAATGTCCGTGTAAAGGGCGGCGCTTACGGCTGTATGAACAATTACACCCGGACCGGTTTTGGCTATATGATGTCCTACCGGGACCCGAACCTTGAAAAAACCAACCGGATTTTTGAGGAAAGCGCGGACTATGTGGAGCAGTTTGAGGCGTCGGAGCGTGATATGACAAAATATATCATCGGCACCGTGAGCAACCTGGATACGCCGCTGAATCCCAACGCCAAGGGAGCGCGGTCCATGAGCGCCTGGCTGCAGGGACTGGAAGAGGAAAACGTACAGCGGGAGAGGGATCAGGTGCTGACCTGCGAGAGTAAGGATATTCGGGCCCTGGCGCCTTACCTGAGGGCGGTGCTGTCACAGAAGCATATCTGTGTAATTGGGAATGAAGCGAAACTGGAGGAGCAGAAGGAGCTGTTTGAGACGGTACGGAACTTGTTCCATTAGGATAACGAATCATAAGTTTTGCCTTATTCATTGATGCCGTACGATAGATTTATATACAATAAATGCCTCTGCGGGCCGGACCATATATCTTCGGCTCTGGAAGGATAGATAATGAGAGGCGCTTTTTTAAAATAAGCATCAGCCATTTCCGCATCCGGCGTTCGGCTGTCTTGTTTTACGAAAGTACCCTGAAAGACAAAGGAGGGAGCTTGTAAATGGATACTTTACAACTGATACTGTCAATTTTACCCCCGATCATCGCAATCGGTCTGGCACTGATTACCAAGGAGGTTATTTCCTCCCTGCTCATCGGTATTCTGGCCGGTACCCTGATCTACAGCCAGGGCAACGTGGTGGGCATGGTAACCTCGGCCTTTGAGCTGATGGGAAGCAAGATTGGCGACAATGTGAACATTTTGATTTTCCTGGGACTTTTAGGTGCTCTGGTGGTTATTGTGACACGCGCCGGAGGCTCCGCGGCCTATGGAGAGTGGGCTTCCAAGAAGCTGACCACCCGGCGGGGCGCAGCCCTTGCCACCAGCGCTCTTGGCTGTCTGATTTTTATTGATGACTATTTTAACTGCCTGTCTGTGGGAACGGTTATGCGTCCCGTGACAGATAAGCATCGGATTTCCAGGGCAAAGCTGGCTTATCTTCTGGATGCCACCGCAGCACCCATCTGTATCATTGCACCGGTGTCAAGCTGGGGCGCCTCTGTGGCCTCCTATATGGCGGATGCTACGGGAATGAACGGAATGACCACCTTTGTGAAGACCATTCCCTACAACTTTTATGCCATTTTAACCATTGTGATGATTCTGGTGGTATGTCTGACCAAGCTCAACTATGGCCCCATGGCAAAATTTGAGAAGAATGCCATTGAGAAGGGAGATCTCTTCACCCACACAGAAAATGTGGTGACGGATGATTTTGGCGGCAACAATGGGGGCAAGGCTTTGAAGGGAAAGGTGTATGACCTGGTGATTCCCATTCTGGCTCTGATTGTATGTACGGTACTTGCCATGGTTTACACAGGCGGCGGATTTTCGGGAACGCCATTCCTGTCCTCCTTCGGCGAGTGTGATTCCTCCTTCTCCCTGGTGCTTGGAAGCTTCCTGGGGCTGGTGGTAACCTTTATCCTGTATATTCCCCGGAAGGTCTTAAGCTTCGTGGACTTTATGGGCGGCATTACTGAGGGAATCAAGTCCATGGTTCCGGCCTTTACCATTTTGATTCTAGCCTGGACCATCGGCGGCGTGTGCAGCTCCGATTATCTGAATACGGGAGAGCTGGTGGGAAATGCCATTTCCAATTCCTCCTTCCCTGTCTTCCTGCTTCCGGCGGTAATTCTCATTGTGGCGGCCTTCCTGGGCTTCTCAACGGGAACCTCCTGGGGCACCATGGCAATTCTGATTCCGATTGGAGCGGCCATTGCAAGCACACCTCAGACACAGCATCTGCTTCTGCCCATCTTTGGCTGTACCTTAGGCGGCGCTGTTTTCGGCGATCATGTTTCACCGATTTCCGATACTACCATCCTTTCCTCTACGGGAGCAGGCTGTAACCATCTGGACCATGTGTCCTCCCAGATGTACTACGCATCCACGGTGCTGGTGTGCTGCTTTGTAGGCCACGTGCTCATGGGACTTATGGGCGGAAGCCTGGTGGTGCCTCTCATTGTTTCCATTGCACTGCTGCTGGCGGTACTCTATGTGTTGAACCGGATGCAGAGCAAGAAGGAGAGCATAGATTATTCACAGGTGAAATATTAAAAAGTAAGCAACGATAAAAGCGGTTACCGCTTGCCAGACATCTGACGGGCGGTAACCACTGTGCTTTTAAAACAGAAGACGACTACGGAACTGGAAACAGTAATTGCCCATGAAGTGCACAAATCAGTTTACGGACACATGTTTTTGTGGCCGGAAATTGATTTAATCCCGGTGTACTGAATGGGCGATTACGGAACTGGAATAGGAATAACATATATGACAGCAAACAATAAATCCGGCTTTGCCACCCTCATCGGCAGGCCAAATGTGGGAAAGTCAACTCTGATGAATCAACTGATCGGCCAGAAAATTGCCATTACCTCCCACAAGCCCCAAACCACCCGAAACCGGATACAGACGGTGTACACCAGCGAGGAAGGGCAGATAGTCTTTGTGGACACCCCAGGCATCCACAAGGCAAAAAATAAGCTGGGGGAATATATGGTCCATGTGGCGGAGCGCACTCTTCGGGAGGTGGACGTGATTCTCTGGCTGGTAGAGCCCTCCGACTTTATCGGCCCTGGGGACCGGCACATTGTAGAGCAGCTTAAACGGGTGGACACACCGGTCATCCTTGTAATCAACAAGACAGACACCGTAAAAAAAGAGGAGCTTCTGCCCTTCATTGACACCTATCGGAAGCTCTACGATTTCCACGAGATCGTACCGGTGTCCGCCCTGAAGGGGGATAACACCGAGGTTCTGATTCAGCAGATATTCAAATATCTGCCCTACGGCCCCAATTTTTACGACGAGGACACCATAACCGATCAGCCCATGCGTCAGATTGTAGCAGAGCTTATCCGCGAGAAGGCCCTCCGCTGTCTGGACGAGGAGATTCCTCACGGAATCGCCGTTTCCATCGAGAGCATGAAAACCCGATCCGGCGGAAGGGTTACGGATATAGAGGCAACCATAATCTGCGAAAAGGACTCCCACAAGGGCATCATCATCGGAAAACAGGGTGCCATGCTGAAAAAAATAGGAAGCGCCGCCCGATACGAAATAGAGGAGCAGCTAGAGCACAAGGTCAACCTGCAGCTCTGGGTAAAGGTAAAAAAAGACTGGCGCGACAGTGACTTTTTGATCAAAAACTTTGGTTATAACAAAAAAGACCTGGAGACATAGGTTTGCACAGCCTTACAGCTTAGCCAAAATGAAACAAAGCGCACACCCCACAAAACGAAAACCTGTCAAGGTATTTTCCACAAAAAGATCTGGTAGTTTTTTAACAGGATAACAAGAGTGCTCCTGGAGATTCTAATAATATACCTAAGGTACATTTAGAGTTAGAACAGGGGCGATGAGAATGACATGGGAGCAGTTTGAAGAGACAGGAGCAGTGAGGGATTATCTTGCCTATCGGGAATCCGCAGGGAGAGTGCGGACCTGGATGGAGCAAAGAGGCGCGGAAAGCATAGAGGCCAAAAAAGAGACGGAGCATGGGACAGACAATCACAGTGACCGGCATGATACTGGCAGCGTATCCATACAATGATTATGATAAGCGGCTGATTGTGCTCACAAAGGAACGAGGAAAAATCACAGTATTTGCGAAGGGAGCCAGGCGTCAGAACAGCTCTCTTCTTGCTGTGTGTAATTCCTTTGTGCTGGGGGAATTCTTTGTGTATGAGGGTCGAAGCTCCTTCAATCTTATGCAGGCAAAGGTACTAAATTACTTTTCTGAGCTTGGAACAGACGTAGAGGGCGCTTGTTATGGCTTTTATTTCTGTGAGGTGGCGGAGTATTACACCAGAGAGGCCAGCGACGAGCTCCCCATGCTGAAGCTTTTGTACCAGTCCCTTAGGGCCCTTTTGAATCGAAGCATACCCAATGAGCTAATTCGATACATATATGAGCTGAAAACATTGGTGATAAATGGAGAGTGTCCTGTGGAATTTGATGATTTAGAGCTCTGCGATTCCACCCGGTATACCCTGTCCTTTATTGTGGCCTCTTTGCCGGAGAAGCTGTACACCTTTACTGTATCTGAGGCAGTCTTGGGAGAGCTTCGTTTTGTGCTTCACCGATGGCGTGACCTTTATATGGAAGGAAAATTCAAATCTCTGGAGATTCTGGAGGAAATGAGTTGAAAAAAAAGGAAAAAGACGCTATACTATCATGGAATGAAGGTCTGGCACGAGAGCCTTGGGTGTAAGCCTTCATACTATGAGGAGGAACGCATATGAAAAAGTTAATTTGTCTATGCCTGTTGTGCCTCGTATTCCTTTTGACAGCCTGCTCCGAGAAGATACCGGAGGAGAATACCATTGCCGTAGATAAAAAGGGCGTGGTAACCTACACAGTTGTGGAGGAGTTTGGAAAGGACTTTTATGAGGCGGAGGGACTTCGGGCGGATATTGAAGAAGAGGTAGCAGATTACAATCGGAATTTTGGTTCCGATCCTTTGACCCTAAAGAGTCTGGAGGTAGAGGATGGGACGGCTACCATGCAGCTTCAGTTTGCGGAGGCCCGCTATTATGAGGACTACTATGGAGCTTATTTTGGAGGAACCCTCTTTGTGGGCACCATAGAGGAGGCCAGGGACGCCGGATATAATCTGGACGGGGAATTCCTGGGCGCGGACGGCAGCCTGACCGATATCAGCCAGCTATCCAAGCCGGAGAGCCTAAAGGTGCTCGTTACAAGCGAGGCCCTTAAGATACAGGTTCCGGGGGAGATTCAGTGTGTCAGCCCCTCAGGAAGCGTAGTGCTTGTGGATAAGAAGGAGGCTGCCGTCAGCGAGGAGGCCGGGCAGGCCATCATTATTTATAAATAAAAATCAGTAATATTCCTAACAGTGCATAAATCAATTTACAGGCACATATATCTGTGACTGGAAATTGATTTCATACAGGTGTACAGGGAGGACTATTACGGAACTTAAAATAAGGAGATTAGAAAATGGAAAAGACAATGGACAAGATTGCGGCTCTGGCCAAGGCGAGAGGATTTATTTATCCGGGCTCCGAGATTTACGGCGGCCTTGCCAATACCTGGGATTACGGAAATCTGGGGGTAGAGCTTAAGAACAATGTAAAGCGCGCCTGGTGGCAGAAATTTGTGCAGGAGAACCCCTACAATGTAGGTGTGGATTGTGCGATTCTCATGAATCCCCAGACCTGGGTGGCCTCCGGACACTTGGGAAGCTTCTCCGATCCGCTGATGGACTGTAAGAGCTGTAAGGCTCGTTTTCGGGCGGATCAGCTCATTGAGGATTATATGGCAGAGAATGGCATCAAGGCAGAGGGCTCCGTGGATGCCTGGTCTCAGGAGGAAATGAAGGCTTACATTGATGAGCATGAGATTGCCTGCCCCTCCTGTGGGAAGCATGATTTTACGGATATCCGTCAGTTCAATCTGATGTTCAAGACCTTCCAGGGCGTCACAGAGGATGCCAAGAATACCGTATATCTCCGGCCGGAGACGGCACAGGGGATCTTTGTAAACTTTAAAAATGTTCAGAGAACCTCAAGAAAAAAGGTTCCCTTTGGTATTGCCCAGATTGGAAAGTCCTTCCGAAATGAGATTACCCCCGGAAACTTTACCTTCCGTACCAGAGAGTTTGAGCAGATGGAGCTGGAATTCTTCTGCAAGCCGGATACGGATCTGGAGTGGTTTGCTTACTGGAAGCAGTATTGCATTGACTGGCTGAAGGCTCTTGGCATGAAGGATGAGGAGCTTCGGGCAAGGGATCACGAGAAGGAGGAGCTGAGCTTCTACAGCAAGGCCACCACGGATCTGGAATTCCTGTTTCCATTTGGCTGGGGCGAGCTGTGGGGAATCGCAGATCGTACCGATTATGACTTAACTCAGCATCAGAATGTATCCAAGGCAGATTTGTCTTACTTTGATGATGAGACAAAGGAGAAATATATTCCATATGTTATTGAGCCCTCCCTGGGAGCTGATCGTGTGGTTCTGGCTTTCCTGTGTGCGGCTTACGATGAGGAAGAGCTGGAGGGCGGCGACATGCGTACTGTGATGCATTTCCATCCGGCACTGGCTCCTGTTAAGATTGGCGTGCTTCCTCTGTCAAAGAAGCTGAATGAGGGTGCGGAGGCTATTTACCAGAAGCTCTGCAAGGCTTATAACTGTGAGTTTGACGATCGCGGCAATATTGGCAAGCGCTACCGCCGTCAGGATGAGATTGGAACGCCTTTCTGTGTCACCTATGATTTTGAGTCTGAGGAGGATGGGGCGGTTACCGTTCGTGACCGGGATACCATGGCACAGGTGCGTGTGAAGATTGATGAGCTGGAGGCTTATTTTGCAGATAAGTTTCAGTTTTGAGCTGTGAGCGGAAGGTTGACGAAATCACCAAATAGTGATAGTTTAAAATAGGAGCATTTAAAGCTCTGTAAATAAATAACAAAGGAGTATGATTATGAATCTTTCACCACTTCAGAAAGCAAGATATGAGTATGTTCCGAAGCTTCCGGCAATGCTGAGAAATGGCATCACTGAGATTGCTGTTAAAGAGGGAAGCACTACTACCAGCGCAGCGGATCAGGAGAAAATCAAAGCGCTGTTCCCCAACACCTATGGAAAACCGGAGGTTACCTTTGAGAAAGGGCAGAATACTTCCACCCCTAAGAAGCAGGTAGTCGGCGTGATCCTTTCCGGCGGCCAGGCGCCAGGCGGACATAATGTTGTGTGCGGCCTGTACGATGCGCTGAAAGCCACTAACAAAGAGAATGTACTGATTGGCTTCAAGGGAGGTCCAAGCGGACTGATTGAGGATAACTATATTGTGTTTGAGGATGCTTACATTGATCAGTACAGAAATACCGGCGGATTTGATATCATCGGCTCCGGAAGAACCAAGCTGGAAACCGAAGAGCAGTTTGCCATTGCCACAGAGGTTTGCAAGAAGCATGGCATTACTGCCATCGTTATCATCGGTGGCGACGACTCTAACACCAATGCGTGCGTGCTTGCGGAGTACATGGCGGCGCACAACACGGGTGTACAGGTTATCGGGTGCCCGAAGACCATCGACGGCGACTTAAAGAACGAGGACATTGAGATTTCCTTTGGTTTTGATACGGCAACCAAGACTTATAGCGAATTGATTGGAAACATTGAGAGAGATTGCAACTCTGCCAAGAAATACTGGCATTTTATCAAGGTTATGGGACGGAGCGCTTCCCATGTTGCATTGGAGTGTGCGCTGGAGTGCCAGCCGAATATCTGCCTGATCTCCGAGGAGGTTAAGGAAAAGAAGCAGTCCCTGTCCGAGATCGCAGATTATATTGCAGATGCCGTGGAGAAGAGAGCGGCCAAGGGCCTTAACTTTGGAGTTGTGGTGATTCCGGAGGGTGTGGTAGAGTTCGTTCCGGAGTTCTCCGCTCTGATCGGCGAGATCAATGAGCTTCTGGCAGGCAGCAAGGCAGATGACTTTAACGCACTTCCCAATTGGAGCGAGAAGTATGCGTTTATCGAGAAAGGACTTTCCAAGGATGCAATGGGAGTATTTGCGATTCTTCCCCAGGCAATTCAGCAGCAGCTTTTCCTTGAGAGAGATCCTCACGGCAATGTACAGGTTTCCCTGATTGAGTCCGAGAAGCTGTTTGCTGCTCTTGTAGGCGATAAGCTGAAAGCAAGAAAAGCAGCAGGAACTTATGTGGGCAAGTACGCAGTTCAGACGCATTTCTTTGGCTATGAGGGAAGATGTGCATTCCCCTCCAATTTTGATGCCGACTATTGCTACTCTCTCGGCTACAATGCGTTTATGCTGATTCAGTATGGCTACAATGGTTACCTCTCCAAGGTTTCCAATCTGTCCAAGCCGGCGGAAGAGTGGGTTGCGGGCGGTATGCCGATTACCAAGATGATGAACATTGAGAGAAGACATGGTTCGGACAAGCCGGTTATCAAGAAAGCGCTTGTGGAACTGGACGGAAAGCCGTTCAAGTATTTTGAGGCGCACAGAGATGAGTGGGCGGTAGAGACTGCTTACGTATTCCCGGGCGCGATTCAGTATTACGGGCCGACTGAGGTATGCGATCTTACGACCAGAACGCTGGCGCTTGAGAAAGCGTAGGTTGGATAAGCGTTAAAAAATAAACAAAATCGGGTGCTTTTGCACCCGATTTTGTTGTTAAAATATGCTAAAAATGTCTTGACAATTTTTACAAATGTGTTACACTATTTATGTGCGCAGGGTTGGGTCGTTGACCACATATCCGGCGCCGCTTTGCGTTTATGCAGAGGGTGTCGGTGAAACTATTTTTTAGGAGGAAACAGTTCAATGGCAAAATGGGTTTATTTATTCAAGGAAGGCAACGCCGAGATGCGGAACCTTCTGGGTGGAAAAGGCGCGAACTTAGCTGAGATGACAGGCTTGGGACTGCCGATTCCCCAGGGCTTTACTGTTACAACAGAGGCATGTACCGATTACTACAATAACGGAAAGCAGATTTCCGAGGAGATTAAGGAGCAGATCTTTACTGCTCTTGCCCAGTTGGAGGAGCTTCAGGGCAAGACCTTCGGTGACACGGAGGACCCCCTTCTGGTATCTGTGCGTTCCGGTGCAAGAGCTTCCATGCCTGGAATGATGGACACGATTCTGAACCTTGGTCTCAATGATGAGGCGGTAGAGGGCTTTGCAAGGAAGACTGGCAACCCCAGATTCGCTTACGATTCCTACCGCAGATTTATCCAGATGTTCTCCGACGTGGTTATGGAGATGAGCAAGACCTTCTTTGAGGGTATTCTGGATGAGATCAAAGAGGCAAAGGGCGCCAAGTTTGATACGGATTTAACAGCAGATGATTTGAAAGAGGTTATCGCAAGATACAAAGCCATTTACAAGGAAAAAATGGGAGAGGATTTCCCTCAGGATCCGAAGGTACAGCTTATGGAGGCTGTCAAGGCTGTATTCCGCTCCTGGGACAACGAGCGTGCGATTGTATATCGTCGTATGAATGATATCCCCGGCGATTGGGGAACCGCTGTCAACGTGCAGGCTATGGTATTCGGCAACATGGGCGATACCTCCGGAACCGGCGTTGCATTTACCAGAAATCCGGCTACGGGCGAGAAGGGAATCTTCGGTGAGTACCTGATCAATGCCCAGGGTGAGGACGTTGTGGCAGGTATCCGTACACCTCAGCCCATCACCAAGCTGGAGGAGGACCTTCCGGAGTGCTTCAAGCAGTTCATGGAGATTGCAAATCGCCTGGAGGATCACTACCGTGATATGCAGGATATGGAGTTCACCATTCAGGAGGGCAAGCTTTACTTCCTGCAGACAAGAAATGGCAAGAGAACGGCTCCGGCAGCCATTCAGATTGCCTGCGATCTGGTAGACGAAGGAAAGATTACACCGGAGGAGGCTGTGCTTCGTATTGAGGCCAAGTCCTTAGATCAGCTTCTGCATCCCACCTTTGATCCGGAGGCATTGAAGGCCGGTGAGGTCATTGGTGAGGCGCTTCCTGCTTCTCCGGGAGCTGCGGCAGGTAAGGTATACTTTACGGCAGAGGACGCCAAGAGAGCCAGAGGCAAGGGCGAGCGTGTTATTATGGTACGTCTGGAGACCTCTCCGGAGGATATCGAGGGTATGCATGCGGCAGAGGGTATTCTGACTGTTCGTGGCGGTATGACTAGCCATGCAGCCGTTGTAGCACGTGGTATGGGTACAGCTTGTGTATCCGGCTGCGGCGAGATTAAGATTGACGAGGAAGCAAAATACTTCGATCTGGGTGGACATCACATTGTAGAGGGCGATTACATTTCCCTGGACGGCTCCACCGGTAAGATTTATCTTGGAGATATTAAGACGGTTGAGGCATCCGTAAGCGGTAACTTTGGTCGTATTATGGCCTGGGCGGACGAGTTCCGTACTCTGGGCGTGCGTACCAATGCGGACACTCCTGCCGATACAAAGAATGCCATCAAGCTTGGTGCAGAGGGTATCGGACTTTGCCGTACAGAGCACATGTTCTTTGAGCCGGAGCGTATTCCGAAGATCCGTAAGATGATTCTCTCCGAGACCGAGGAGATGAGAGAGGAAGCTCTTTGGGAGCTGATTCCTTATCAGAAGGGCGACTTCAAGGCGATGTACGAGGCTCTTGAGGGCAAGCCTATGACGGTTCGTTATCTGGACCCGCCGCTTCATGAGTTTGTACCTACCGATCCCGCTGATATTGCGGCGCTTGCCGAGGACATGCATATGACCGTGGAAGAGGTTGAGGCAAGATGCGAGGAGCTTCGGGAGTTCAACCCCATGATGGGACACCGCGGCTGCCGTTTGGCTGTTACCTACCCGGAGATTGCAAGAATGCAGACCCGTGCGGTTATGGAGGCTGCCATTGAGGTGAAGGAGGAGAAGGGCTACGATATCGTTCCGGAGATTATGATTCCTCTCATTGGCGACAAGAAGGAGCTTAAGTTTGTAAAGGATATGGTTGTGAAGATTGCGGAGCGTGTGAAGAAGGAGAAGAATTCCGACATTCAGTATCACATCGGAACCATGATCGAGATTCCGCGTGCGGCGCTTTTGGCAGGTGAGATTGCAGAGGAGGCTGAGTTCTTCTCCTTTGGTACCAATGACCTGACTCAGATGACCTTCGGCTTCTCCCGTGACGACGCAGGCAAGTTCCTGGATTCCTACTATAAGTCCAAGATCTATGAGTCTGACCCATTTGCAAGACTGGACCAGAATGGTGTTGGCAAGCTGGTGAAGATGGCTGTTGAGGAAGGACGAGCTACCAGACCGAATATTAAGCTTGGTATCTGTGGCGAGCATGGCGGAGATCCATCCTCCATTGAGTTCTGCCATAAGGCGGGGCTGAGCTATGTGAGCTGTTCTCCGTTCCGGGTACCTATTGCCCGTTTAGCGGCGGCACAGGCGGCTATTCAGAATTGATGCCATAGATTTTGGGTACTCGCAGGAAAGTATTAAGAAATGGCTTAACACAATAGAAAGCAAGCTTTCTATTGTCATGAATCAAGATTTTTAAGGTTTGGTGGGGTTCATCACGTGGGTGGTGAACCCCGCTTTTTTGCGTTTTGCCCTAAGTAGAATATATCGCAGCCATTGGCCGCAATCAAACCTAAAACATAAAATAAGAACCATCCTATTCGTAAATGCATGTGCTACAATGTACATAAAAATAACAAAGAAATCATAGGAGCTTTGCAAATAAATTTATTTATTTTAAGAATCACTAAAATTTACCGATACTTTTATTCCCCTTATCAAACAGAAAAAATATGCCGATATATCTTTAGATATATTGTGCGGAAAATGCCCGGAGTGGAAAAGAACGATTCTTCCACAGAGGAAGGCTGCGCACAACAGAACATAAAAGGAGACCGGAGATATGATCAACTACATAAGAAATCTAAAAATCAGATTAAAGCTTTATATTCTCATAGGCGTTGCGCTGATTGGCATGCTCGTTATCGGCGGTATGTCGTTTTATCTGATGGGCCGGATGAACGACATGACAGATGATATTTCAACAAGCTGGCTGCCCAGTATCGACACGGCAAGGGATTTGACCAATACCCTCTCGAATATCCGTCTGAATGAATTGGGGTATCTGACTGCGATTTCCGATGATGTAGAAACCTCCAGCCTCCAGTATCTTCAGAAAGAAAAAGAGGATATGGATACCCTCTTAGCAGCATATAAGGACATGATTGACGAAGAGGAAAGCGGTTTCTATGAAAACGCAAAGAATCTCTGGGCACAGTACAGGGAAGCAGATGACGAAATGCTTGCATTGGCCGGACAGGGCCGCAAAGAGGAGGCCCGCGCCATTCTGGAGGGCGAATGTGTAGAGCTTTACAATTCGTTAAACAGCGCCTTTCAGGAGATTGTGACCTACAATACGGAGGGCAGCGACGACGCAACAGAGGAAAGCTTCGCCCTTTACAGAACAGCTACCCTCCTTATGACAGCGATTATCATTGCCGTTATTCTTGTGGGAGTGTACTTCTCCTTTGTGGTAATACGCCTTATTAAGACTCCGATTTCCGAGATCGAGAATGCCGCTATCAAGATGGCGGAGGGGGATCTGGATGTGGAGATTTCCTATACCTCCAGGGACGAGCTTGGCGTTCTCGCCGAGCAGGTACGCAGATTGATCCGTAAGCTTCAGGCTATCATCGATGATGAGAATAAATTCCTTGCCAAAATGGCAGCCGGAGATTTTACAGTGGATTCTGTCTGTGAAAAGGAATATACGGGAGGCTTCTATCCACTGCTTGTTTCCTTCCGCGGCATTGCGGAAAGGCTCAATGACACTATGCTGCAGATTACTCAAAGCTCCTCTCAGGTTGCAAGCGGATCGGAGCAGGTGTCCAGCGGCGCCCAGGCGCTATCCCAGGGAGCAACCGAGCAGGCAAGCTCCGTGCAGGAGCTGGCCGCCTCCATCAATGAGATTTCCAACAAGGTGAATGAAAATGCGGAAAACGCCCGGCAGGCCAATGCAACGGCAGGCAGTGTCAGTGCGGAAATGAACACGAGCAACGAAAAAATGCAGCAGATGATACAGGCAATGGGCGATATCAGCAGCT
Organism: bacterium 1XD21-13; assembly: GCA_009917555.1. Taxonomy (GTDB): domain Bacteria; phylum Bacillota; class Clostridia; order Lachnospirales; family Lachnospiraceae; genus Laedolimicola. The sequence goes on from QZDX01000005.1 coordinate 50,263, forward strand.
GCTCCGGTGAAATCAGCAAAATCATTAAGACCATTGAGGATATTGCTTTCCAGACGAATATTCTGGCCCTGAACGCCGCCGTAGAAGCAGCCCGTGCGGGAACAGCCGGAAAAGGCTTTGCCGTAGTGGCCGACGAGGTCCGCAATCTGGCAAGCAAAAGCGCGGAGGCGTCCAAGAATACCTCCGGTCTGATTGAAAATTCATTGAAGGCAGTTGACAACGGAACGCAGATTGCCGGCGAGACAGCTCAGTCTCTGCTTCAGGCCGTCAATGCTGTCAATGAAATGACAGGCATTATCGAACAGATTTCAAAGGCCAGCAGCGAACAGGCAGAAGCAATCTCCCAGATTACAATGGGAATTGACCAGATCTCCAGTGTGGTTCAGACAAACTCGGCAACAGCGGAGGAGAGCGCGGCCGCAAGCGAAGAGCTGTCCAGTCAGTCACAGCTGATGAAGAGTCTTGTGGGGAGGTTTAAGCTAAAAAGCGGTTTTTAGATATTACACCAGAAACAACTCCAACACAAACACCACCAAGCAAGCACAAACCGACACCTGCAGCAAGCTTTTCCCCTTCCATGCCAACCCAATCCCGGTCAGCAGCGCGGCCCATGCGGACCATACACTCCCGGTCTCGGACAGAATGGCCGGAAAGGTCATTACAGCCAGGGTTACATAGGGCACATAGTATAGAAAGGATCGGATAAAGCGATTGGTAATCTCCCTGCGTATAAGCACCAGGGGAAGCATCCGTATGGTATAGGTAACAGCCGCCATAACCAGAATATAGAGATAAATATTGTGTGTCATGCTCCCTCCTCCTCCTTTACGGGAAATAAAACAGCCGCGCCGCCGGCAAGCAGGATTGTCAGCAGAATCGTGCGTGTGCCGGTGGACAGCTCCGCAATCCAAGGCAGCTTCGTAAAGGCAAAGCTGGCGGCCATAGAAACTAGAATTACTCCCGCAAGCACCTTGCTTTTCCTGGCTGGCGGAATGATCACGGCCAGAAACATTCCGTAGAGCCCCACACTCAGGGCCCGCACCACATTTACAGGCAAGAGGTTCCCCATAAGCACTCCCAAGTAAGTGCCCGAGGCCCAGCCGGGAGCGGCAATGGCAATGAGCCCATAGGTATAGAAGGGATTCAGCTTTCCGGGAACACTCATGGACACGCCGAAGATCTCATCCGTCACATCAAAGCTGATGAGAAGCCGGTGCAGAAGAGAGGTATCCGAGGACAGCTTCTGGCTCATGGCGCAGGACATCAGAAGATACCGGGCATTGGCCACCAGCTCCATAACGGCCAGCTCCAGGTATCCGGCTCCTGCGGCTACCAGGGTAAAGCCGGCAAACTGGCCGGCAGAGGCATTGTTGGTGAGACTGGTGAGCATGGCCTGAAAGGGAGTGAAGCCGGCGTTTTTCGCGGCAATCCCCAGAGTAAAGGACACGGCCAGGTATCCCAGAGAAATGGGAATACCATCCCGCAGCCCCTTTAAAAACCAGTTTTTATTATTGTTTATCATAATAGCACTCCTCTTACGTAATCGTAATCTATTTTAGCGCTCTTTCGGCAAACAGTCCAGAAAAATTTGAAATAAAATAAAGCCGGACGCTTGCCCGGCTTATATCTTAAATCGTTATGCCTCATCAATATTTCCGCTTCCCATGGTACGGTACCAGCTCCCAGCCAGGAGCACCATATGGCCTTCCTTAAGGGATTGGGGAACATCAATGATATTCTGATTGGAGGAACCGCGGAATAAAAGCCCAGGGTCCTTAAGAGCCTCTACAAATTTTCCGTCCACCAGCACATCCAGGTTTGAGAGGAGCTCCCTAGCGATCTCAGGCTTCCCTACCCTCCCAGGAAGGAGATCCTTTTCCAGAGTAAACCCCGTATAGCACCAAATCGTCTTCTCAGGAAAGCGCTGCCGCACCTTATGCACCAGCCGGAGCAGGCCCTCCTGATTTTCCGGCTCAAAGGGCTCACCTCCCAGAAGAGAGAGGCCAGCCACATAACCGGGAGCGAGGGCAGAGAGAATTTCCTCTACTACCTCATCCGTAAAGGGAGCGCCATAGGAAAAATCCCAAGCCTCCTCGTTGAAACAGTTCTTACAGTGATGGCGGCAGCCGCTTACAAAGAGGGACACCCGCACGCCGGGTCCGTTGGCAATATCATTTTTTTTAATAACTGCATAATTCATAGATGAAGCACGCGCTCCTTAATCTCCTGGGTTCGCCCCTGATTCCAGAACTGGGTTCCAATATAACCGCAGGTACGACGGGCCACATTCATCTTATTCTGGTCTGTGTTGCCGCAGTTGGGACACTTCCAGATGAGCTTGCCGTGCTCGTCCTCCTGAATCTCAATCTCCCCGTCATAGCCGCACACCTGGCAGTAGTCGCTCTTGGTATTCAGCTCCGCATACATAATATTGTCATAGATAAAGCGCATGACAGAGAGAACAGCCTCCAGGTTATTCTGCATATTGGGAACCTCCACATAGGAAATGGCTCCGCCGGGAGAAAGTGCCTGGAACTTGGCCTCCAGGGCCAGCTTGTCAAAAGCGTCAATATTTTCCGTTACATGGACATGATAGCTGTTGGTAATATAGCTCTTGTCCGTGACATTCTTTACGATGCCGAAGCGCTTCTGAAGGCATTTTGCAAATTTGTAGGTAGTGCTCTCCAGAGGTGTGCCATAGAGAGAGTAGTCGATCTGCTCCGCAGCCTTCCACTTGGCTGTGTATTCATTGAGCTTTCGCATAATCTCAAGGCCCAGAGCCTCACCATCAGGCTCCGTGAGCTTTTTGCCGTTCAGACTGTAAACACATTCCCACAGTCCGGCATAGCCCAGGGACAGGGTGGAATATCCGTTGTGAAGATATTTGTCAATGGACTCGCCCTTTTTTAAACGAAGGAGGGCACCATGCTGCCAAAGGATGGGAGCCGCGTCGGAAAGGGTTCCGGTAAGGCGCTCGTGGCGGCACTGGAGGGCACGGTGGCAAAGCTCCATCCGCTCATCAAAGATCTTCCAGAACTGATCCATATCGCCCTCGGCGGAGAGGCCGATGTCCACCAGGTTGACAGTAACCACACCCTGGTTGAAGCGGCCATAATATTTGGGCTTTCCATTTTCATCCACATAGGGGGTCAGGAAGCTGCGGCAGCCCATGCAGGTGTAGCAGTGCCCCTCGCCGTTCTTGTCGATCTTATTTTGAAGCATGATCTTTTCCGAAATATAATCCGGCACCAGGCGTTTAGCCGTACATTTTGCGGCCAGCTTGGTCAGATAGTAATATTTGCTGTCCTCATGGATGTTATCCTCCTCCAGCACGTAAATGAGCTTGGGGAAGGCAGGAGTAATCCAGATGCCCTTTTCATTCTTGACACCCTCATAGCGCTGGCGCAGGGTTTCCTCGATAATCAAAGCCAGGTCATTTTTCTCCTGCTCGCTTGTGGCTTCGTTCAAATACATGAAGACCGTTACAAAGGGAGCCTGGCCGTTGGTTGTCATAAGAGTAACTACCTGGTACTGGATCATCTGTACACCATTTTTTACCTCCTCCCGAAGGCGGCGCTCCGTGATGGTGCTGATTTCCTCCTCGGTCACGGCCTCGTGAATGGAGTGAAGCTCCTCTGCCACCTGTTTACGGATCTTTCGGCGGCTGATGTCAACAAAGGGTGCCAGATGGGTGAGAGAGATGCTCTGCCCGCCGTACTGACAGGAGGCCACCTGGGCGATGATCTGGGTGGCAATGTTGCAGGCGGTGGAGAAGCTGTGGGGCTTCTCAATCATGGTGCCGCTGATGACGGTTCCGTTTTGAAGCATGTCCTCCAGATTCACCAGATCACAGTTATGCATGTGCTGTGCAAAGTAGTCCGCATCATGAAAATGAATCAATCCCTGATCGTGGGCTGACACGATCTCTGTGGGGAGCAGGAATCTCTTGGTGATATCCTTGCTTACCTCACCGGCCATATAGTCACGCTGTACACTGTTGACCGTGGGATTTTTGTTGGAATTTTCCTGTTTTACCTCCTCATTGTTGCACTCAATGAGGCTGAGGATCTGCTCGTCCGTGGTGTTGGACTTACGAACCATGGCTCTCTTGTAGCGGTAGGTGATATAGCGTCTGGCCACATCGAAGGCCCGCTGGTTCATAATCTGATCTTCTACAATATCCTGAATCTCCTCCACACTCAGGGAGCGATTCATATTTTGAGCGGCGATCTCCACGTCCTCAGCGATTCGCTTGATCTGAATAGAGGTCATCCGAGCGCTGGGAACAACCTTCTCATTGGCTTTGGTTACGGCAATGATGATCTTTTGGGGATCGAACTCGACCTCCGTGCCGCTTCTTTTAATAATTTTCATAAAACTTCCCTCAACTTCCGATATCTTTGTAATAGTTGGTAACAGAACCTATTTTAACAAGATATAGTGGTGTTGTCAATAACAATTACAAGATATTGTTTGCTGAATTTGGAAGAGTATGCACAAACTCAAGGGAAATCAGGTGTTTTGAAGAAAAAAATTTTGGAAAATAAATGAGAAAATCTGCATGTGCGCCAAGCAGGAAAAAAAGATGTGGGAAAATAAAAATTACTATGGAATAAAGGCTGATTTTTTGGTATATTCTAGTAGAATGGATCGGAAGTGAGTGCTTCACTGAGATTTGTTCTAACAGGTGTTAAAAAGAACGGCCTGAAATGTATTGCAAGGAAGAAAGGAGAAATGAACATGAAAAAGTATGTATGTGAGCCCTGTGGGTATGAGTACGATCCCGAGGTAGGCGATCCGGATAACGGTATTGAGGCCGGAACGGCTTTTGAGGATCTGCCGGAGGATTGGGTTTGCCCTATCTGCGGCGTGGGAAAGGATGAGTTTGTGGAGGCTTAGGGCGTTGACGGCGTAGCGGACGGGTACGGCCCTCAAAAATAAGCCCTTCGGTGTTTCCATATCCTTGTTCGGATGGTCTGCATACACGGTGTATGCTGTGAATGGATATCCGGACCGTTGGATTTTGGAAAAGCCGGAGGGCTTTTTTGACAGCACTCTAGGGGGGAGTGGTCAATCGAGGCTGGCTATGTGAGAGCGGATTTCTTTTTGAGTTCCATGAAGGGAGCCCTGTACCATTTCGGGCTTTCCACCGCCTTTTCCGTGGAAGGTCTGGTTGAGGCTTTGGCATAGAGGGCGGACATCCGCATGGGCACTTCCCAGGATGTAGCGGTAGCCAGTCTCATCGCTTCCTACAAATACACAGGCAGTGCCGGAGCAGCGCTTGGTGAGGAGGTTGACGAATTCACGGGCAGTATTGGAGTCCAGATCCTGTTCGAAAAATATGACATTTTTCGAACGATCTGGGACTGTGGCAGCTTTTTGCATAATGAGAGCCTTTTGGATCTGGAGGATTTTTCCGATGAGGCTGTAGTTTTCTTCCTTGAGACGTTCTACGGCCTTGGAGGTATCTTCCTCCTTAGCGGAAAGCAGGACGGAGATTGCCTTTACCTGCGTTTCCTTTTCCCGGTAGTCGGTTAGTGCCCGTGCTCCGGCGGACAGGTGGACCCGGACGCCGCCCCGATGAGACTGGACACTGGTAAGCTTGATGAGGCCAATCTCTCCGGTGCGGGCAGTATGGGGGGCACAACAGGCACAGATATCAATGCCCGGGATGGTGACGATGCGTACCTGGCCTTCAATTTCGATTTTACTGCGGTAATTCAGCTCTGTAAGCTCCTTTTTGGAGGGATAGGTGATTTCTATAGGGAGGTTGTCCCAAATGGCCTGATTGGCCTCCTGCTCGATTTCTGCCAGCTCTTTTTTGTGATGGGGCCGTCAAAGTCTAGGGTTACTTCGGTTTCTCCCAGATGAAAACCTACATTATTATAATGAAAATGCTTGTGCACCAGTCCGGATACGATATGCTCGCCGGAATGCTGCTGCATACGGTCAAAGCGTTTTTTCCAGTCGATGTGTCCGGTTACCTGTGTGCCGGGCTCTATGGGCTGCTTAGTGCAGTGCCAGATAAGGCCGTTTTCCTCCCGAGTGTCGAGCACCTCACAGTCATTCAGAAATCCGCTGTCGCCGGCCTGTCCGCCGCCCTCGGGGAAGAATGCGGTTTGGTCTAAAAAGACGCGGTAGGCGTCTATTATGGCTTCGCAGTTGGTTACTGTCGCCGTGAAGTCTTTCTGATAACCGTTATCGTCATATAATTTTTTCGTCATGGCAGATTCCCTTCCCTATGCCTCATGTTATTGATAAGGCAACTGTAAAATAAAACGGTGACTTTTATTTTTCTATATGATACCATTAGAATAGATTTTTGAAAAGAGCGAACACGTACTTACTTCCGGGAAGCAGTGTGCGCATACAGAAATATTTGCATAGGACGTTATATGAAATGAAAGGAATGGGTGGTTGTTGTGATTGATCTGCACGGACAGGCCGGGCTGCCTTATGTGAACCGGAATGTTTATACGGGAAGCTATCAGGGGATGCGTTACCGGCTGCGAAAGGCAGTCAGGGAAGGGGAAGGAACCTTCTTGGAGGCGGTTATTTACCCCGAGCCTTATAGCTTTGAGGCCACAGCGGAGGATATGAAGACCTGCCGGGAGTTTTCCTTTACCCAGGAAGGCTTTGATGAGGCGGTAGCCTGGCTGAATCAGGAGTATATCGGGCAGAAGGAGCGGTGGAGCGCAAAAGGAAACAGGGGGTAAGGGTGCATACTGTGAATGCGAAAGCAATGGGAGGAAAAATGGGCGATTATATACGGAACAAAGAGCAGTCCGGGCAACTTGAAGGACTTTCGGAGAAGTTTAAAAACGTAATTGATTTTTACCGTATGGAGTATTCGGAGGATCTTATGGTCCTTTTTGACGAATTCGGGTATCTGCTGATATGTCATTTGATCGGGGAGGGACGTCTGTGGAGCAAGCCGGTCTGGGAGCGAAGCATAAACTATTCCTTTCCCAGTGAGAAGCTTTCGGAGTGGTCTCCCGGTACGATCGAAAATTACCTTGACTTGATGGAAAAAAGCGCTATGCAAAACTGCAGGGCAGATTACGACAGGACCTTAAGCAGACTGCGGGAATGGGATCAGGAGTTCCGAATTCGAAAGCCCTCCGTACTGCGTCAGATCTTACAGATGGTTCATGAGGTTCTTAAATTGTCTCAAAATGAGCTTGAAAATGGAAAGCTCTATGATGTGATGAGGCAGATACTGGACCTGTGCGGCAATGGCAGGGCGGACCGGAGCAGTTACATATTGCCCGATATTCTGGTGGAACGGCTTCTGGGACTGCTCTACCCGGAAGAAGAGAAAAGAGAGAGAAAGCAGGTCTTAGACCCCAAGTGTGGGTCGGGGGCGATGCTGTTCGCGGTATGGAATTATCTGAAGGATGCCAGATGCCTGGGATTTGAGAACGACAGGAATCTCTGGATTGCGGCACAGATTCTTGGGAGCCTGTTATGGGCGGAGCCGGACAGGCAGGAGGACGCTTTCGACAGCGGAATACCGGAGATCCGTGAAGAAGCATTTATTAAAAAGAGATTTGAGCGGGTGGCCGCCTTTGACCTTGTCATAGCCAATCCGCCCTTTGGGAACCGGAACAGACAGGAATTCAGTGAATACATACGGGTAGACGATCTGCAGATCAGAGGAGAGTATAACCGGATTCTGGTTCAAAGTCTTCAAGTGTTAAAGGAACAGGGCCTTGCCGTTTTGGTGGTTCCCGACAGCTTCCTCTTTGCGACCAATGGAGAAAATGTGAAGGTGCGGCGGTGGCTCCTGGAGCACTGCCAAGTAGAAGGAGTGATTAACCTTCCGGAGAAAACCTTTTCACCCGGCGCCAGAGTGCGATCCAGTGTGCTCCTGCTTCAAAAGGGTACATTAAAAAATCCCTATATCCTGTTCTATCAGCTGAAAGCGGAGGCGGGTGAAGAGGATAAGGAGAAGGAGTGGCAAAGCCTGCAGAGGACCTGGAAACTCAGGGGGAGCTTTTATGAAGAGTGGAAACAGAAGCTTAAGGAGGGCGTCCTGGAGAATGCCCAGGGAGTTCTTACGCCGGAAAACTGGGAGCATAAGGAGTTCTGGTTCGCGTGTCCGGATGATGTAGTAAAGAGATCGGCTGCGGTGCTTCTGCCCAGACATTATCAGCCTGCAGAGCATGTGGAGCTGCACTTTGAAAATCCGGAAAAGCTGTTGGACAATCTGATATGGGAACAGGAGGCGCTTCTCAAGGATATGCAGGAGCTTCTTAAGGAGGTTCGGAATTTATGACAGGCTGGAGAAGGGAAAAGCTTAAGGATGTGGTAGGGGAATGGATCAAGGGTCAGACCCCCTTGCGTTCCAGGGGGGAATATTATGCGGATAAGCCAGAGATTCCCTGGGTTCGGGTTGGAGATTTAAAGGAGCGCATTTTAACTGAGACGGAGGAATATCTGACATTCCAGGGAGCGAAAGCTGCAGGGAGGTGGGTGCCGAAAAATGCGGTGCTGTTATCCGTGTCCGGCACGATCGGTAAAACCGCAATCGCCGGAGTGAAGCTCAAAGTAAATCAGGCAGTTCAGGCAATGTATTTTAAGGAAGAGATCCTTCCGGAATATGCTTACTATTATTTTCAGTTTTATACCTCCTGGTTGATATCGCAATCAAATCAAGTGACGATTCCTAATCTCACCACAGGCCGGCTTATGGAAGCATATATTTTATTTCCATCCAGAGAAGAGCAGGCTGTGATTGTGGAGAGGCTGGAGCGGGCGGAGGATCTGGGTAAGAACAGAGAAGCTCTGTGGGATAGCATATATCAGGCGTTTTACGGCGCCCTGGGCCCCAGGTTTCATGATTTGGGGAGATGGGAAAATACGGTTCGCCTTAAAAATTATCTGGCGGAAGCCGGCGCAGAGCCAATCGGGAAGGGGGATCTGCTGATTGCCCGTAATAAAGCGGAGGCAGGATTCCGGTGTCAGCTGGCCCGGGAGGAACAGGAGGGGGAGGCCGCAGGTAATAGCTATATCCGTATCCGCGTTCAGAATGACAGGCTGTATCCGGAGTTTTTGTGGGCATGGCTCTGTTTTGTGGAACAATATGGAGGCTATGATTTTTTTATGGGGGGAACGGCATTGAGCAGGAAGATCCTGGAAAATGTTCCGGTTCCCCAGATAGGACAGGAAGAACAGGAGCAATATGTACGGATTGTCCGTCCGCTGCTTCGGATTGTCCACAGGCAGACAGAGTGGGAGGAATCCTACTGGAGCTTTTACCGTTCTATGCTGGCATGGGCTTTTTTGGGCCATTTATCTGCCGATTACCGGAGGCTTCATCATATAGAGGGACCGGATTTTGCACTGCTTCTGCAGCACTACTATGTGAAGCCGGAGACGCTTAAGCTTGCAGGAGTCCGGGCTGCGGACTGGGAACGGTCTATTCAGGAGGAAAAACGGCAGCTTCTGGAGCACCTGTCCGCATTTCAAAGGGCAATTTTGGAGGGATTTGTGGAAAGTGAGGCTCCTATGCCGGTCCATATCATACATAAACAGCTGAAAAGTGAAAGAAATCCGATATATAAAGGCTATTCCATCCAGGATGCCCTTGCCACGGTAAAGCTGCTGGAGGAGTTGGGATTTTTGGAAAAGACGCTGCCGGAGAGGCTCTATAGGAACGGAGAAGAGCTTCAGGATTTTGCGGGGAAGCCGATTACCATTCAAAATTATCAGGCATGTGTGGAAGATCGGGAGGAATGATATGAGACTGGATTATCTGTATTTGGACGGATATAAGGGGTTGAAAAATTTTGAGGTAGATTTCAAGAAGCAGCCGTCCGGAGCGGCCATTCATTTTTTTATTGGGCGCAATGGTTCCGGGAAATCTACCCTGTTGGAGGCCATCGGATTGATTTTTACCCGCATGCTTCAGGGAGAATTGCCGGGCTTTGGTTTTGAACTGCGGTATCAGATGGCGGATGGTGCGCAGATACGGGTGAAACCCGCTGCAAAAGATGCCAGTGGCGGAAAATTAGAAATTGAGGTGATACAGGATGGGAACACCCGGAGGTTAGACAGAATTTCGGAGCAGTATCTGCCGGATCGGATTATTTCCTATTGTTCCGGTTCCAATCATTCCATGGAAGAGATCCTTCTTTCCTCTCCGAAGGCTTCTCTCGCCAGCGATTTATACGACTTGTCTCTCGCGGAGGAGGATGGGCAGGCGGAGCAGGAGCTGGAGGAGATCCTGCATTACTATGAACAATTGGAGCGAAATCCCCGGGCCCTTTTTTTGGATGGCATAACCTCCGGCTTTGTTCTGCCGGTTCTTTTTTCGATCCTTCCGGTGAGTTTTCCGGTAGAGCGTGAGGAGCAGGAAGAGCATGAAAGACGAAAGGAACGTGAGGAACAGGAGGCACGGCTCAGGGAATATAACAGGCGCAGAGAGAAGCTGGCGGGGCGTCTGAGTATAAAGCTGGATCCTGTGGCATTTTCCATTCAGGTAGATGAAGAAAAGCTGGAGGCTGCCGGGGATATCCCTCAGATTAACATTCTACGCAGAATTTTTGGCATGGGAACGGATCGGTCGGAGCTGCTGGGGGACTTTACTGTCCGCCGGCAGATGAGCGGGCAGACGGATGCAGAGGGAAATCCCCTAATGGAGACTACGGTCACTTTTCTCTATCGGAACTATGGGAATGAGGAAAAGCCTGTTTATTACAACCCCGGACTTCAAAGATTTTTCGGCGGCAATCCCTTTGTATTCCTGTCCGCCCTTTTAACAGCGTACCGCAAGGGTGTGATTCGGGCCGTCACCTTTGCCTTTCGGGATGGTGATAAGAAGGGGCTCTATGAGACAGAGGCATTGAGCGACGGGGAACTGATGTGGCTGTCACGTATGGGGCTGGTTTTGATGGCGCAGCCTTTTTGCGGGGTGGATACCCTGTTCCTGTTTGACGAACCGGACGTGCATTTTAATGACGATTGGAACAGGGATTTTGTGAAGGTGATCTATGAGCTGAGTGAGGGAACAGGGCATGGCTTTGTAGTGGCCACCCATTCCACACTTATTTTGACCGATGCGGAGTATGAGCAGATTACGTTGCTTGAGCACGAGAGCGAGACGGGGATGGAAGTAAAAGAGGCCGATATCTCCACCTTTGCGGCACAGAGGGATGAGATTTCAAAGCAGATTTTTGATGCGGATGCCATTGGAGCCTATGCAGAGGAAGCTGTCCGGCAGATGATGGAAGAAACAAATCCGGAAAAAATGAGAGGGAACCTAAGAAGGCTGGGGCCGGGATACGAAAGGTTCCGTCTGTGGGAGCAATTTTACTCTCTGGAGGATACCAGGAGAGAAGGATGAGGGGAGGGCTATGTTCTGGAAGATAAGTAAGGAAAATCACGAGGCGGCGCTTCAGAGGATCAGCAGCTATTTACTGTCCGTGTTTGAATTTGCCGCAAAAAGCGAAAAGAATGTGTTTGAAAAGGAGGAATGGCTTGATTTTTCACCGGAGGATGGAGCCTGGTTTTGGAAGCTTTATGCGAAGAAGGCGGAAAATGGAGCAAGGATGCGTCAGGCCGTTAATGCGCTTTTTACATTGGAAAGGGCACAGAGGGAGCGGATTTATAAGGCAATTGCGCACGACATGAGATTTGAAGAGGATTTGTCTTCGCCCTTTGTATTTCAAAGTACGAAGCTTAAGGAGGAAGAACAGAAGCTGCTGAAAGATTTTTTTCTGTACTTCTATGAGGTGGTTTTGTGTGAGAGTCATTTTCGACTGGGAGATCCGGAAGAGCCTTTTGGAAGAAAAGAACTGGCAGAAGCTTATTTTGAGGGAGAGAATCAGGCGATCGGACAAGTCTGCCCGGTTTGTCTTCAGAGCATGACCAGTGCCCGGGATGAGGCGGAGGTGGAGCATTATTTTGGAAAAGCATTTGTTCCCTGCCTGGCGCTGCATCCGGGTAATCTTTATTTTTCCTGTCCGACCTGCAATAAAATCTACAAGGGTGAAAAAAAGCCGTTGTACCGCCAGCACCCCGATATACGCAAGAGCTTTCTTCCATATGTGGATACCGTGAAGGATAAAGCGCTCCTGGAATTTGTTCATGATAAGGAGAGGGACAAAGTTCAGTTAAAGCCTTTGGACCCGGAGGAAACGTATATAGAGGAAAAACTGGAGGTGTTTGAAGACCTTTTTCGCTTAGGGGAGCGCTGGCCCAAGTCGCTGCCCCGTTATTATCAAACCCTGCGTGCGAAATTTAAAGCATTAAGTGAGGATGCTCTCGATCGCCCGGAAGAAATGCAGAAGGAAATGCTAAGGTATTTGAAAATGGAGCAGGCTGATTTGGAAAACAGGCCGGAAAATTATCTGGAGGCACAGTATATGAACTGGGTCTGTGGTTCTCAGTGGAAGGCTTTTTATGCGGAAATGACCCAGAAAGAGAGAGGGAGAGGATAGAAGGGGCTGTCTTATTTTGCGACAGCCCCTTGTGGTTATTTGATTTCCGATGTACCGGTAATTACAGTAAGCTCAAAAGCTGCTGTTGGATTTTGAGGAGCTCCATATCATTTGGCAAAAGAGGAAGCAGTTGCGTGAGTACGGACGTGGCTTCCTGATACTGACCGGCTTGCAGCATGGCGCTTAGGGCTGCTTTCATCTGTGCAGCCAGTTGTTCAAATTCCGGTCCGGCGGCAGGGGCCGGGCGGTCTATCTCATTTTTTAAGAGCCGCAGAACCTCCCGAACTACCCCTGTCATTTGAGGATAGATTTTAAGAGCGGTCCGGAATAAGCGAAGAGTATCAGCCAGCTTTCCCTGCTTCCAATCCTCCAGTGCCTCCAAAACAGCCAGGGCCATGCGGCAGTCTGCCGGCAGCAGGCTGTAGAAGCGTGCGTCAAACATGGTATCCTGATATAGCTCCTGGTAAAAGCTCTGAATACACTTGGCATATGCTTCCAGAGTTTCCAATAGCTTCTGCTTCATTGGAAAGCCCCGCATGAGCTCCTTTTCCCACAGAAGCCTTTCCAGCCATAGCCGGTGAAGGGGCCATCCTTGAAAAAGTTTATGACTTGCCTCCCACAGAATTGAATTTTTTGCATAAGAGATAGTAGTTACAAGCTCTTTCACGCAAAGCTGCCAGGTGTCTAAATCCATGCGCTCCAGAAGAATAGAAAAATCCTTTTCTTCCAGTAATCCTATTTTCACAAGCTGCTGCTGTAAATAGGGCTGTTCTATTTCCTTCAGGCAGCGGCGGAACAGGAAAAGCTGTGAGGCCTCGTCCATCTGCTCTGCCTTGTTTTGACAGAGAAGCCTTTGAAGAAGAAGGTAATGTGAATCGTAAGGCAATTGAAGTAGTAGGTCTGCCATACAGGGTGCATAGGTTTCCTTCCACTGATCCAGCAGAGGATAATATTGCTGCATCCGGTATTCTTCTTCCCATGGCAGGAGCTTTAGAAAATAAGCTGCTTTTTGAGGCTGCTCCTGTTCCAATGCGGCTTTGATACAGTTTAAGCGGACAGGATAGAGCCATTCCGGGTTCATTACCTTATCCCGATTCATAGTGCCCAGGCGTTGTCTGGTCCAAAGCTCCGGGTGCTTTTCCATATCCTGCAAAAGCTGCTGGAAAGCTGTGCCGTATTCCAGAAGCTCCTTGTATTCTTTTGTTTCCGTACAGACTCCTACTAACAGAGAGTAGAGGATTAGGCGTGTGAGCTCAACGGGCTGCTCCTTTTCCAGAATAGAGACAGCTTCCTCCTTTGCTTGTTTGCAGGCGTGCCTTTTATAAAGAATTTCCACGAGATAGCTTTGAAGCCATCCCTTATAAAGTGCTTCTTCTTCGGAGCAAATCTTCCTGCCCTGACGGCAGATTTTTTCCGCATTTTCGAAGTCGTTTTCTGAAAAATATTCCTGTGTAAGCTGAAGATAATTTTTTGTGTATGCTGGCCGCTGTGCAATATCCTCCAGAAGTAAAGGAATATTTCTGCCAGTCTTCCCAGTGCTTTCCTTTTGAATGTCCTTCAAGTAGCCATAATGGTGTACATATGCCTGAAACATCTTACAGGGGGAGCTGCAGGGAAGCAGTTCTTCATGAATGGGATTCTCAAAACGCAGATCCGGCGTGCGCCTTGCCATGCGGTACACCATAAAATCCGTATAGTTTGTCCCGTTCCAGTTCGTATAGTTTCGATTTACATAGGCGGCGGAACGATATCTGCGGTATTCACCGCTTTGAAAGAACTCACAGATCTCTGTAACGTCTTCAAACCATTCGTCATCGTCCAGGTACAGGAACCATTCGCCCTTCGCTCGTTTTAAGCCCTCGTTTCTGGCAGCGGAAAAGTCGTTGCACCAGGTAAAGGGGATCACCTGATCCGTATAACGCTTTGCTATCTGCCGCACACGCTCGTCAGTTCCGGTAAAGACTACAATAAGCTCAGCCGGCACCTGCAAAAGAAGAGGTTTTAGGGAATCCAGGCAGCGCTCTAAGGTGGCAATCCGGCTGGAGGCCAGTAGTGAGATAGTAAGGGGAAGGTTCATAATCTGTTTGCTCCTTTTTCATTTATATGGTAAACCTTGATATTTTTAAATTCCATTTCAGGATAAATTCTTTTCTATGGATAAATTTAGTAAAAAAAGTACCGGTCTAAAAGACCGGCACCTTTTTTCGTATTCAGCTTACTGCAGCAACTGCAGAACACCCTGAGGAACCTGATTAGCCTGAGCAAGCATAGCCTGGGAAGCCTGAACCAGAATGTTATTCTTGGTGTAAGCCATCATTTCCTTAGCCATGTCTACGTCACGGATACGGCTCTCAGCAGCGGTGATGTTTTCGGTCTGAACACCCAGGTTGTTGATGGTGTGATCCAGACGGTTCTGAAGAGCACCGAAGGTGGAACGCATGGAAGAAATTGCGTCGATTGCGCCGTTTGCAATATCAATTGCTTCTTTTGCACCAGTTACATCAGTGATATCAATATCCTTAACAAGCTTCATCTGTCCCTTATTTGCGCCTGTAGCCTGAATGGTTCCGCCCATGGCATCACAGTGCATTCTGCCAAGCGTAACACCAATCTGGTTGAAATCAGCAGAAGTCTCACCTACCAGTTCCACCATACGGTTCAGCATGGAGTGAACCTCGGTCAGAGCACCCTCAGCGGTCTGTACCAGAGATACACCATCCTGAGCATTCTTCTGAGCAGTCTCAAGACCAGTGATCTGAGCTCTCATCTTCTCGGAAATAGCCAGGCCAGCAGCGTCATCGCCAGCGCGGTTAATCTTGTAACCAGAGGACAATTTCTCCAGGTTCTTGCCTACAAAAGAGTTGTTGTTTAAGTTTCTGTGTGCATTTAATGCAGTAATATTGTGCTGAATTCTCATAGTTTTTCCTCCTTGATAGTTGCGGGAAACATCCTTTTCCCCGTAAAGTTATTATTTGGATGTGCTCGAATAAGTGTTCCCAGACTACCGGCTATTGTCCGGTAAAGTACACTTAAATGGATGGAATTGGTTAGGCTTAATCAGTTCGATGTTGTAAAATTAAGAAGAATTGCCCGATTTGGTAAAATGTGTTTTAGGTCACGATAAAGCTTCTTCTCTAATAATATATTTCTCAGCAGTCAATAGAGAAATACAGAAGACAAAGAAGGAGAGCTTTATGAAGAAAAATGTATATGGCTATGTACGAGTATCCACTCGGGAGCAAAACGTAGAGCGGCAGTTAATTGCATTAGAGAAAATGGGAATTGACCAGACTGAAATTTTTGTAGATCGCCAAAGCGGAAAAGACTTTCAAAGGCCGGCTTACCAAAACATGATAAAAAAATTAAAGTCAGGAGATGTGGTTGTAACCAAAAGCATTGATCGCCTTGGGCGGAATTATGAAGAAATCAAGGAGCAATGGAGAATTCTTATCAAAGAAATCGGCGCAGATATTATTATTCAGGATATGCCTCTTCTGAACACAACAAAGAGCCGGGATCTATTAGGTAATTTTATCAGCGATATTGTTCTTCAGCTGCTTTCTTTCGTGGCAGAGAATGAGAGAAACAACATTCGCGCCAGACAGGCAGAGGGGATTGCCGCTGCAAAGCGAAGAGGTGTCAGATTTGGAAAGCCTGCTATTCCCATACCAGAGAATTTTGCTGAATTATATGGATGCTGGGAACAGGGCGCTATCACAATTAATGAGTTTGCAAGGCTTTGTAATATGGGAAGAAGTACCATATATAAGCGAATCGGTGAGTATAAGAGCATGCACCAAATGTGTTCCGAAATGATTTTCTCAAGAAATTAAAAATTTTTTTGAAAAAGACTTAAGTTATTCCATTATCACACGATAATGTAAATGAAAAGTAATTTTCAGGGTGTCCATTTAAGTGTACTTTACTGGACAATAGCCGGCAGTCCAGAAGCACTTTTTGAGGCATCCAAATAATAACTTTACGGGGAAAAGGATGTTTCCCGCAATTATCAAGGAGGAAAAACTATGAGAATTCAGCACAATATTACTGCATTAAATGCACACAGAAACTTAAGCAACAATAACTCTTTCGTAGGCAAGAACCTGGAGAAATTATCCTCCGGTTACAAGATTAACCGCGCTGGCGACGACGCTGCAGGCCTGGCTATTTCCGAGAAAATGAGAGCTCAGATCACCGGTCTTGAGACTGCTCAGAAGAATGCACAGGATGGTGTATCTCTGGTACAGACCGCTGAGGGTGCTTTGACTGAGGTTCATTCCATGTTAAACCGTATGGTTGAGCTGGCTACACAGTCTGCCAACGGAACCTACTCTACTTTGAACCGCGGTGAGATGCAGAAGGAGATCGAGCAGCTGAAGACTGAGATCAACAGAATCAGCGATAGCGCTAACTTCAACGGCAAGTTCCTGTTCAATGCTGCCTCCGGCGCAACAGAGAAGATTACACTTCATGTAGGTGAAACTTCTGATGATTTCAACCAGATCGGTGTTACTCTTGGCAGAATGGCTACTGATTCTATCGGCAGCACAACCCTTGGTATGGTTGAAGACATTGATATCAGTGATGTAGCCGGCGCAAAGGATGCTATTGACATTGCTAACGCTGCAATCGACGCTATTTCTTCCATGCGTTCCACCTTCGGTGCTCTTCAGAACCGTCTGGATCACACCATCAACAACCTGGGTGTTCAGACCGAAAACATCACCGCTGCTGAGAGCCGTATCCGTGACGTAGACATGGCTAAGGAAATGATGGCTTACACCAAGAATAATATTCTGGTTCAGGCTTCTCAGGCTATGCTTGCACAGGCTAATCAGGTTCCTCAGGGAGTTCTGCAGTTACTGCAGTAAGCTGAATACAAAAAAGTGCCGGTCTTTCAGACCGGTACTTTTTTTGCTAAAATTACTCTAAGAAAATAATTTATTCTTAATGGGACTTTTAATATCAAAATCTAATTCAAATCAAAAAGGAGTAAACTTATTATGAAGCTTCCCCTTACCATTTCACTCTTAGCCTCCAGCCGTACAGCTACACTGGAACGCTGCCTGGATTCTCTGAAGCCTCTGCTGCTGGAGGTTCCGGCAGAGCTTATCGTTGTTTTTACCGGAACGGACGAGCGTGTCCGGCAGATAGCGGAGCGCTATACGGATCAGGTAATCCCCTTCACCTGGTGCAATGACTTTTCCGCTGCCAGAAACGAAGGCTTAAAACGGGCAAAAGGAGAATGGTTCCTTTATCTGGACGATGACGAATGGTTCGAAGACGTGACAGAAATATGTGACTTTTTTAAAAGCGGGGAATATCTCAATTACCGCTCTGCAGCATATGCAAACCGCAATTACACAGATTGGAACGGAATGAATTATACGGATTTCATGGTGTACCGCATGGCAAAGCGCACTCCGGATCTGCGATTTGAAAATCCCATTCACGAAGAACTGCTTCCCTGCAATTCCCCCTGCAGAATGTTTCAGGCCTATGTGCATCATTACGGCTATCTGAAAGATATTCAAAAAGAAAGCACAGGAAAAACAGGCAGAAACATCCCTCTGCTTCTGGAGGATATGGAACAACGGCCTAAATACACGAAAAATTACCTTCAGCTTACACAGGAATACCTTTCCGAAAATGATTTGGAAAATGCGGAGCAGATCTGCCGTAAAGGAAGAACTGTCTGCTCTGACAGCGAAACACTTTACAAGGCCTGGCTTCAAACGTATCTGGTTGAAATTCTTTACAAGAAGCATGCCTATAAGCAGGCAGAAACAGAGGCAGTCTCCATTTTGGAACATGAACAGCCCGTTGAGTTGACGCGCCTGATTCTCTATTCCCTGTTGGTGGGAATCTGTACAGAAACAAAAGAATTTCCTCAGCTTTTGAAATACGGCGCAGCCTTTGAACAGCTTTTGCAGGATATGGAGGAGCATCCGGAGCTTTGGATCAAACAGCGTCTCGGTACCATGAACAAAGACAAGGTAATGAACCCTGAATGGCTCTACCCGGTCCGCCTCAACTGCATCAAAGCTGCATTGGAGCAAAAGCAGCCGGAAAAAGCCGCCTATTTTCTAAAGCTCCTGCCGTGGAAGGAGGAATATCGGATTCAGCAATATTATCCGCTTTTGGATCAGTGGAAGGAAGCCTATGCTCCTTGCATGGCAGAGCTGCTCCTTCAACTGCCCTGCGATTCTCATTACCTCCTGCTCCAAAAGCTCCTTTGTCAGGATAAAACCGGGCAGGAGGACGAGGCTTCCCTTCTTTTTCTGTTCCACCAGTGCCTGAAAGAGTTTGAACAGCCTTATTTACAGCAGCAGCTTGTGAAAAAAGCCTTATTAGAACAAATGGATCTGTCTGTACTGCTGGATCGGATGGATCTGGATACTTGGAAGCTTTGCGGGGAGAATGTGATAGACCTGGTTCCTTATCAGGAAAATCCAGCCCTGTGGGAAGCAAGAGAAGCTCTTTTTGCTGATTATCCTCTCCATGGCTTATGGCTGGAGAAGCTGTTATGGGAAAAGGAGCTGACCAGAGGCTTTCGTATGAAGGGGGAGCTGCTGGAAGCTCTGGAGGCATATGCCCAGTGCATTCAGTCCTATTACGAAGGACAGTATCAGGCCAGCATGTTTGAAGAGAGTTCATGCAGCCTTCTTCCAGCAGACTGCCGCATGGCCCTGGCTATTTTAGAGGCACTGGAAAATTGGAAACAGGGAAAACTGGCAGATACTCTTCGCTTATTCCGGACTGCTCTTAAAATCTATCCTCAGATGACAGGAGTTGTTCGGGAGGTTCTGCGGCTCCTAAAAAATGAGATAGACCACCCGGCCCCTGCAGCCGGACCAGAATTTGAACAGCTGGCGGTACAGATGAAAGCAGCGCTAAAGGCTATGATACAAGCCGGACAGTACCATGAGGCCATGCCTGTGCTTACACAGCTTTTGTCCTTGCTGCCAAATGATATGGAGCTTTTAAAAATACAGCAGCTTCTCTTGGCAGGTATTCCTGACTAAAAACAACCATTGCATTTCCCTCTGGCTTGCTCTAAAATAAAAAGTGTATCATGATATTTTTGGGAAGCAGAACCGGAGGATTGGCATAATGAGTACCCTGGCCATTGTTATGATTGTTAAAAATGAAGAAGAAAACCTGTCCCGCTGTCTTAAGCAGGCGGCAGGATTGGCCGATAAACTATATATCACAGATACGGGCTCCACAGATCGAACCAGAGAAATTGCCGCTGCCTATGGGGCGGTGGTAACGGAATATGTCTGGAATCAGGATTTTGCGGCAGCCCGTAATTTCGCCCTTTCCCAGTCAGACTGCGACTGGAATCTGATGCTGGACGCAGACGAATATCTGGCAGAAGGAAGCCGAAGGGATCTGGAGGAATTTTTAAAGAATCCGAAGCAAATCGGCGCCATAGAATTAAAAAACTATTATATGGAGGATATGCCGGGAGGCCGTCAGGAGATGGCATATACCTATCTGTATGTATCCCGCCTGCTTCCTAAGGGAGTGGGATTTGCTGGAAGAATTCATGAACAGGTGGATACTGCGTTCCCGCTGGTTCCGGTACCGCTGCTGTTTGGGCATGATGGCTATCTGAAAAGGGGAAAAGCGGAGCGCAATCTTCCGATTCTTTTGGAGGAGGTAGAGAGGGCTCCTGAGGATTCCTATTTTTTATATCAGGCAGCGGAAACCTTGCGCGGATTGAAGCGCTATCAGGAGGCCTGTGGGTATTATGAAAGATTTTATACCCATGTACCGAGACAGGGAACCGGATATCGAGCAAATGGCATTATCAATTATCTGTATGCTCTGATTGAGATTCAGGATTGGAATACGGGACTTAAGCTGATCGAAAAGGAGCAGGAAGGTTTGGGAGCTTATGCGGACTTTCATTTTGTCTGCGGAATTCTTTTTATGCGGGCAATTTTGGCGGATACCGGAAAGTATATTGCCTATCTGCCACGGATTGAGCAGTCCTATCTGAGATGCCTGGAGATTGGAGAAGTTCCAACCAACCAAGGCGTTGGCGGCACAGGGTCCTTCCGGGCGGCGTACAATCTGGGCACCTGGTATGAGGTGGCCGGTGATCTGGAGCGGGCAGGGAAATACTATCAAAGAGCTGCCAACGAACAGTATCAGCCAGCCATAGAGCGGCTTGCTGTACTAAAGGGTTAACATACTGGCTGATGAAAGGAGCGTTTATGAATATTGCATTGATTCTGGCGGGAGGCTTTGATCCCAGCTTTCAAATGGACATTCCCAAGCAGTTTGTGATTGTGGAGAATCGCCCGGTGATTGTATATACGCTGCAGGTCTTTCAGAATCATCAGGAGATTGATATGATTCTGGTATCCTGTCTGTCCGGGTGGCAGGAGATGGTGAAGGCCTACGGAAAGCAATTTAATATCAATAAGCTTGTAAAGATTGTGGAGGGTGGTCCGGACGGGCAGGAATCCATTCGAAGAGGTGTGGTGTGGCTGACAGAGCAATGCAAGCCAGACGATATAGTGGTGATTCACGATGCCATTCGTCCATTGGTAACGGATGATTTGATTACAGACAGCATCTGCACCTGCAGAAAGAAGGGAATGGGGGTTGCAGCAGTCCGCTCTATGGATACGGTGATGCTGACTACAGACGGCGAGAGTGGAAGAGAGAGCATATCCAGATATCATATTCGAAGAATACAGACCCCTCAGTCTTACCGCCTGGACTATCTGGAGCGGGTACACCAGAAGGCTATTGAGAAAAATGTCCTTCACTGTGTAGATAATAATAGTATGCTGGCGCGGCTTGGAGAGACGATTCATTTTTCCAAAGGGTCTGATTTTAATATTAAATTAAATTCCGTTGAGGACGTGGAGATGTTCAAGGCGTTGTATCACATGCCATAAGGAGTATAGATTATGCAAAATATCGCACTGATTATTGCGGGGGGATCCGGACAGCGGATGCATCAGGATATCCCCAAGCAATTTTTGAATGTATACGATAAGCCGGTGATTATCTATACCCTGGAAGCATTTCAGAAGCACCCCTGCATTGATGGGATTGTTGTAGTATGTGTGGAGGGCTGGAATGAGATTCTGGGGGCCTATTGCCGACAGTTTGGGATCACAAAGCTGGAAAGCATTGTGCCGGGCGGTGCCAATGGACAGGAGTCCATTCGAAAGGGGATTTATGATATTGCCTCCCGCCATCAGAGGGAGGATTTGATTCTGATTCATGATGCCATTCGGCCCATGGTCTCAGAGGAGGTTATTTCTGACTGTATCCGGGTTGCAGGGCAGCATGGGAATGCCATTTCCGTTGTGCAGTGTACGTCGGCCATGCTTTGCACAGAGGATGGGGAAACCTCCAATAGTCAAATCGCCCGTGATAATCTGAAAATTACCCAGACGCCTCAGTGCGCCTCCATAGGAACTTTGGTGGAGCTTCACGAGGAAGCCTTAAGGCAGGGAATCACAAATTCCGTAGCAACCTGCACCCTGCTGATTGAGCTGGGACACAAGCTTTACTTTTCTCTGGGCTCAGAAAAGAACATTAAATTAACCTCTGTAGAGGATTTGGAGATTTTTGAAGCGTTATTGAATTCCCAGAAGGCGGAATGGATCAAGTAAAAGGAATGTGAGATATGAGTAGAACCACAAGAAAGCATCTGCTTTCCATGACAGATACCTTAATAAAGGCAAATAAGGCATTGAAAATGAGTCTTCCCCAAGGAATGAAAAAGAAGGAGGCTCTGATTCAGCTTTTGTCGGATTGTCAGGACAGTGCCATTTCCATTGGAGAAACCATGGAGAAGCTGTATGGTGAGGGAACAGAAACCGTAAGGGCACTGGAGGATTACTGTGAAAGTCTGTATCAGATGACACTGGTTTTAGATAATCCTGTTCAGGCGAAGGAATTGGTCAACAGCTTGGCAGGACAGCTACGCCAGATACGCCGTTTGATTGAAAAGGAGGTTCCGGACCGAATAGAGGCCGTATTTCTACCTTATAAAGCCTCTATGTGGGATTCCCTGGAAAGCATCTGGCAGGCGGCGGATGCGGACCCGGACTGTGATGCCTATGTGATACCGATTCCTTATTACGATAGAGATCCGGACGGAAGCTTTCGGGAGGAACACTATGAGGGGCGAAGCTTTCCCAAGGAAGTTCCTGTTACCCGTTATGATGAGTATGATCTGAGCGTTCGCATGCCAGATGTGATTTTTATACACAACCCTTATGATGGGGGGAATTATGTAACCTCCGTTCATCCGTATTTTTATTCTAAGAATCTCAAAAATTATACGGATAAGCTGGTATATGTGCCTTACTTTGTGCTGAGCGGGGAGGGCATTGACGAGGCTATGGCTACACCGTCTGCCGTTCTGCATGCCGATTATATTATCGCACAGACAGAAAAGGAGCGTCAGGATTATATCCGCTATTGCAGCAAGCTTTACCCTCAAGGGGGCTTTGAGAAAAAGGTCCTTGCCCTTGGTTCACCCAAGATTGATAAGGTACGCTCCGTGAACCGGGTTAATGTGAAGGTCCCGAAGGAATGGCTGGAGCGCATAGAGGGGAAGAAGGTCATTCTCTACAATACGAGTTTGAATGGGCTTTTGAATGGAAATGAAGCCTATCTGGAGAAAATGCGGGATGTGTTTTTGCTGTTTCAGGGCAGGGAGGATGTGGTGCTTCTCTGGAGACCTCACCCCTTGATGGAGAGCACTCTTTTGTCCATGCGGACAGAACTGTATACACAATATATGGATTTGAAAGAATGGTTTCAGAGGGAAGCCGTTGGAATCTATGATGATACGGCAGATATGTATCCGGCTATCGGGATCAGTGATGCCTATTATGGGGACTGGAGCTCTCTGGTGTGGTTGTATCGGGAGACCGGGAAGCCAGTGATGATACAGGATGTGGAGGTTCGGAGCTCCTCCTATTATCTTTAAGATGAAATAGACGATATTACAATATAGGGAAAAGTATTATTCTAATTAAGCAGTAAAAAAGATGGAGAGGATGAAAATGAAGAGAAATTTCCAAAGTCTGACTGCGTTTACTTTATCCATGGCTTTGGTGATAGGTTCTTTCATGACAGTATATGCAACTGAGTCAGAACCGCAAAAGCCAGAAGATGCCGCCTTAGAGCAGACCTCCGAATCAGAGAAAGAAAAAAATGAGGAAACAGAAGAGATTGTCCAAGTGATTTTACCTACCACAGCTGTGAGCATTTTTGATTTTATTCTGGACCCTCAGGAGCTGATTCGGCAAACAGATGCGGCAGCCTATGGCGGCAAAAGGTTTGAGGAGGGGGCAACACTTTTCTTTGAGCGTTTTGATGGAACAGTGGAAGAGGATTACAGCAGCGACAGCGACGCAGTGCATATCACAAACCGGGGAGATACGCCGGTGGATGTGGAGGTGAAGGCCAGCGTTACGGTTACCATGGCCGATGGCCTGGCTATGACAGACGACAGGGAATTCACAGATGATACAAGGGCGAGCCTCTATCTGGCCTTAACGGACGGTGAAACGACGGTGCCCATTAGCCTGGAGGAGGGAGCAAGCATCCAAGTAGTGCTTCCGGCTGCTGTGGAGGATACAGAGGAGGATGGAAAATATTCCTTCTGGCTGACTGGGGCATCTAATGGAAAGGGTGAATGGTCCGAGCTTAAGGATATGGAAATCCAGGTGACGGTTACCTGGAACGTCGTCTCAAGAGAGGAAGAACCGGTACCAGAAAATGAAGAAGAAATACCGGAGGATGTAGAAAAAGCCACTCCTTCTACAGTGCCGACAGAAAATCTGGCTACACCATCAGAGGCGGCTCCCAGTGATGGGGATGAGGAGAATGAGGAGGCACCAAAGGCAACAGCCAGCGAGGTAGACAAGGATGTAAGCGAAGAGCCATCCAAGGCAACAGCCAGTGACGTGGATAAAAAGATAAAAGAAACAACAGAGACAAAAGAAATACCGCCGGGCAAGGACCAGGCGGCAGAAAAAATCATTTCTGAATGATGCGGGGTATAGATAATATGGAAAAAATGATGGCGGGGACTATGTATTGCGGCACCCCGCCATTCCTATGCCAAGAAGGAGCCAGAAGGTAGGTGTTACAATAGGCAGCTCCAAATTTACGGTCGTCTGCAGGGCATAGCAGGCACCAGCTGTCAAAACTCCGAAAACATAAGGATTTTTTCTGGCGTTCTGGAAGAGACAGCGAAAAGTATCACCCAGAAAAGTCATATAACAGGTGAGCCCCAATAGACCATTGGTAATGAGATACTGCAGGTATCCGTTATGGACTGTATCAAAGAACACCCCAACCTCCTCCATCATGGTATAGTAAAACCGCTGTTCGGCCAGGCATGCAAAGGTATCTGGACCAGAGCCAATGAGCTTTTGGAGGGGAGAGAGCTTTCCATACAGAAAAACAGCTTTTTTCCAGGCATATCCCCGAAGGCTACCCCAAGAATCATTAAATACGAGGTAGTTGCTTAGAGATCCGTATCTGGACCCATGGCCGCCCATATTTGCATCCCATACCAGAAAGATCAGCACCAGAAGAGAGGCAATCATGAGACCGCCCCAGACACGCACCGGAAGAGTAAGTCTTTTCTCCGGCTCCAGCCGGAAAAACCGGAAGCCAATAACAACAGTCCAGAAAAAGAGTACCACCAGAGGCAGGCCGGAAAACCTGGTTATGAGGACGAATAGTCCATCCACACCTAAAACCTGATTGGGAAACAGATGATTAAGCAGGCTTACCAGGTATGCTGTGGAGAAAAACGTGGCAACAATAATGAGATATCGCTCAATTCCTTTTTTGTCCTTGAACAGAATAAAGGGCAGAAGAATAAAAAGTGCGCCAATACTCAGATAGGTGTTGTCGCTGCGTCCCGTAATCATAGCCAAAAAGGAAATCACCATGCAGAAATAATACCAGGCAAGCTTAAGGGGCTTTTCCTCCAGAGAAAACAGGGCGGCAGCAAATCCCATGACCATACCGATATAGGCGGTATAGGTGTTGATGTTCCCTATGGTTGAGGTATAGCTTCGCAGAGCGTCAATATTTTCCGGCGTCCGGAAATTCAGGGGATCCAATTGAAAATAGTCTCCAATACCGAGAATACCCATGATGATACCGCTCAGCAAAAAGAGCTCCAGGTATCCGCCCCGAATCTTCCAAAAGCGGCTGATTAGCAAGTACAGAATTACATACATACTAATTAAGTAAAATCCGGAATAGCGCCCTTCATTTCCCCAAAAAGCTTCATGTACAAAATCGGATGACAGGGTGGAGATGCCGGCCAACAGCCAGAACAATAAGACTGCGGCGTCTGCAATACGAAAATTCTTTTTCCAGTTCCCGGGACGAAGGCGGGTCAAAAATTCACGTGTATGTTCTCCGTCATAGCTTTTGAGGTCGATGCATATCATAACCAGGGCGCAAATCAGCACTACGGAAATCAAAATCAGCATACAGCGGACAAAAAAATAGAATTTAGCGCTTAAAATATCATAATAGGCGTCATTAAAATAAAGAGGAAAAAGGGTAACGAGAACCAGAATACCGATACCAATTGCTTCATTTATAATAAAGGAACACCACTCTGTAAAATCATCCTTGATTGCAGCCGTATTATTTTTATCCAAATGGATGAGCTTTTTTGCCATAAGTATTGCCTCCTGATATTATGTCTGAGGGAATTATCTGCGCCCTCAATGCCTGTTAAATTATAGCATTATATAAGGAAAGCGTCAAAGATATTTTAGTTTGAAAGCCGTGTGAGATCTCCTGTTTCGTTCATCATAATTCAAATTTAAAAAAAAGATGTACAGAGGGCTAATGTTATGATAAGATGTTGCCGATATATAAAATAGTTGATTAAAGTATATATATAATATTAAATAAATGGATATCAAACATCGGCCTTTCGTTTCTGATAACAAGGTGATGTTGATATAGATACACTGACAGGAGGGCTAACAACGTGTCGGAACAAGAACAAAAAGGAAAAATGGGAAAAGGGGGGAAGATAGCTTTTGCAGTATGCCTGGTGGTAATCGTCGCACTGTTAGGAGTGGTAATATTCTTACTGTTCCGGGGAAAGGACGAGGAGGAACCCAAGAGGCGTAATGTGGTAGTGAATGAGGACAATGTAGATGAGGTTCTTGAGAGCCTTGCGGAGGAAGGTTATGTTCCGCCCGGATACTACGAGGTCACAATGAACTCCACATGGAACTTTGAGAGCGCTGACGCACCTTCTACAAACGCGTATGTGGAAAACGCGCAGACAAACACAAATCCCGTTTATTTCGATGTGGTACGGGAAGACACAGGAGAGACAGTCTACGAATCGCCGATCATACCAGTAGGAAGTCATCTGGATGAAATTACTCTGGATACAG
The DNA here is from genome assembly GCA_009917555.1 of bacterium 1XD21-13. Taxonomy (GTDB): domain Bacteria; phylum Bacillota; class Clostridia; order Lachnospirales; family Lachnospiraceae; genus Laedolimicola. The sequence continues at coordinate 77,141 of QZDX01000005.1, forward strand.
CTCTGGATGCAGGAACTTATGACTGCATACTGACCTATCATCTTCTGGATGAGGAGGAGCAGGACGTCAGCACGCTGCAGTTGACGGTGAAGATCGTGATTGGACAGTAAGTATTCTGAAAGTGTAAAAAATCCAAGGAAGAAAAAATCAAGGAGGATGAAACATGAGTAACAAGTTTAGGAAAGTTTTAGCTGCTATCTTGGCTGGTACAATGGTACTGGGAAGCGGAGTAGTAGCAAATGCTGCTGAGGGAAGCGGAGAAGGTTCCGGATCATTGGACGTTGTGGAGGCTTCCGATGTGTTTAATGTAATTCTGCCGACAGATTCAGGAGACCAGTTTGATTATATTCTGGACCCCACAGGAATCATTGCAGAAACAGACGCTGCGAAGTATGCATCTGCGTCATTTGTTGATGGCCAGACGATGTATTTCCGCAATAAGCCGGCATCTGGAAGCGATATTGCTACTTACAGCAATGTGAGTGATCCGATCAAGGCTTACAACAAGAGTACTATGGATGTAGAGATTAAGGTTCAGGCAAAGCTGGCAACACCGAGTGGAATTGATATCGTTACAACTGCACCAACTGGCGGTGGACCTGCTAATACCGCGACTCCTTCCATCTATCTTGCACTGAAGGATGCTTCCGGCGAAACAGCTATTACAACAACAGGAATTGTAGCTACCTCTTCGATTACAGATGCATCCGCACTTTATGAAGTAGTATATGCTACTGACAGCAAAACTTACAAGAAGCAGCTGAACGCAACTGGATCCAATGCTACAACAGAGGATGAGCTTGATGCAGTATTCCAGTCTTATGAATTTAATTTGACCGGTTCCTGTAATGATGACGGAAAATGGGTAGGCTTGACAGAAGAGCCTCCTACAGTAAGCCTGGTATGGACCATTGAGAAGCCGGATAACGCAGCTACAAGCAGCCCGATTACATTTACAAATACAGGAGATATTACACTGACCGGCCTGACAGCAGCAAAGAATTTTGATCATAAGATGACATTGTCCTGGGGCGGTACAACATCTGACAACCTTGACAGCGACCCCAATATGGCTTGGGATATAACACAGTGGAGCGCAGAGAATGGCGGTACGCTGAAGTTTAAATTGAGCAGCGGATGGGTAAGCGGTTTGAGTGGAGAATTAGTAACAGTTACTGTTTATCTGACCGACGGTTCTACCCTTACAGCTACCACACAGTTTTAAGTAATACGAAGCGTAGTTGAAAAGTATTGCGAACAAGGACGAGGGGGAGAGGCTTTTCTTCCCCTCGTCTTAGTATGAAGAGATTTCCATAATAAGGAAAAAAGAATTTAAGGGAGTGCTGGCATGTATATCAATGAAGAGATAAATTGGCTCAAATATTGTAAAGAGAAAAGGATATTTATTTTTGGAGCAGGAAAAATTGGGAAAAAGGTTTTTTATCAGCTTCAGGACGAGTGTGATATAAAAGCGGCGGGTGTAATAGACAACAACAAAGATGTAATAGAGGCGTGTGCAGCCGGAAGATCCTGGATTACAAATGCCTATACTTTAGAGGATTACAAAAAAATCCGAAAGCCGGAAGATCTGATAATTATATGTGCAGCAATCTCTGAGATCGAGGAGCAGCTTCTGAAGGAAGGAATTTATCCTTTTATTAATTTCAGACAATTAGACTTTCCTGGTGTGGCTGGAGAGGGACGTTATAACGAGGATTATTTTTCCATGCAGGTTCACTGTGCGGAAATCGATTCTGTCCTGGATCGGGAATTTTTTCAACATTATATAAAGCCGACGGATCGGGTGGCTGAATTTGGTATGGGTGGCGGGCTGCTTTTAGACAAATTGGACTGCAGAGAAAAGATCGGTATTGAAGTCAATGAGGTAGCAAGGAAATATGCAGAAGGATTGGGAATCAAAAGTGTAGCCAGCCTGGAAGAGCTGGAAGACGGAAGCCAGGATGTGATTATATCCACACATGCACTGGAGCATTGCCTTGAACCGTATAAAATCGTATGTGGGTTAAGAGAAAAGCTGGCAGAAGGAGGAAAGGCGATTTTCGTAGTGCCCTATGATTCCATACGTGATGAGTATCTAAAGGGAGAAAACTGTTACCATTTGTATACCTGGAATCAGCGAAATCTGGGGAACTTATTTAAAGTAGCAGGCTACTTTATCAAACAGGTGGGGCTTCGTGAGGTTGCCTGGCCAAAAGGATGGAAAGAGATGTTTTCAGAAGAAATGAAGGACTGGTTTGAGGCAATTTCCGTATTGGAATCTGAACGTATTGGATATTACAGCGTGTTTGTAGTAGCAGAAAAATGAAAAAATCAGAAAAACATGGATGAAATTGTGAAAAATGAAAGAGAAAAATAGAAAAGTATGCCTCCCTGCAGAAGCAGGAGCCCTCGTTGGCGACGATATTTACTTTTTTTCATCAGAATATAATTTGTTATACAAGGTGCATATACCGGATTTGTCCATATCCATTGTAAGCCGTATTCCTTACGACAGGGTAATTGCTTCTAAGTGGTTTCGCAAGATACGGTATTGGAATGGGAAATTAATACTAATTCCGTCCTGTGCAGAAAAAATTTGGATCTATGAGCTGAGTACCGGAGAATGGACAAACATTGCTATAGACCATCCACAAATCCTTTTGAAATTTTTTGGATGCATTATTTATCAGGACACGGCCTACCTGTTTGGAGCAGCATATCCGGGGATATTAAAGGTTAATCTTTATGATTCTTCTATTTCGTACCTGGAAATTAAATGTCCGCCGGAACAAAAAAAAGAAGATATCGGCTTGTTCTGCACAGATGCTATAAGAGCAGATAATATTGTTTTTTCTCCTGCAAGTATTTCAAATCATGTAATGTGGTTTGACTTAGATACAGATGAATATGGGTGGCAGCAAATTGGAAGCGCGGAAAACGAATATTGCGGAATCGACAGGGATGAAGACGGATTTTGGATCCCATCCTGGGAGCATGGGAAAATCGTGAATTGGGACGGGGAGTCAAAATGGGAGGAATTCGAACTGCCAGAGGAAATTGCAAGTCGCAGATATCAGTTTACAGGGGCAGTATGTGACGGGGACAAAATAAGATTTTTGTCGATACAGGATGGAAAAAGTTTGGAAATATGGAAGGATACTTCCGGCAAAAGACAGCTTGTGCTGACAGAAGAAACAAAGAAATACGTTCATGCAGAGCATTACGAAGATGGAACCATTGTTCTAATGCGAAATGATGGCGCTATAGACGTCAAATGGAAAGGAACATGGCAAAAGGGCAGATGCGCGATAGATTATAAAGATTTTGTCACGTTTTTTGGCGATGAATCCTTGTGGGAGCTTTTGGCAGAAAAGGAAGTTGTAAACGAAACAGAAATATTTGCGATGAACGATTATTTAAAAATGGTTACAGAAAAGCAGAATAACAATACTGATTTTTTGAATGAACGTGGTGTGGGAATGAGTATCTGGAAAACGCTCGAATAAAATTCAATGCGGCTTTGTGGAGATGGAGAGGAAAGATGGCGCCTTATAGAGAGATAAGAAATGCAATTGAGGAAGCGCTTCGTAGGGGTGAAGATAAATTTATTATTTATCCATATGGGGAGATGGGAATATTTACAAAGCAAATATTAAATAGTTGTTTTGGGGTAAAGGAGAGCCATATCCTTGATAACAGATTATCTGAGTTTCATTCTGGAATAAAGAATTTAGAATACTGTAAATGTTTGGATACAGCAGAATATAAGGTTTTGTTTACATGTGCAAATTGGGAAATATACGATGAGGTGTACGGGAAATTACTGGAATATTTTCCAGCCGATGGCGTAATCAAAATCTTTAAAAAGAAAGAAGAAGTGCAATACACAAAATGCGGGAAATATAGCTATGGCCCACTGTGCAACCACAATTTAGTAGAATCTGTCGGTGCATTTTGTTCATTTGCGGCGGGAGTAAACGTAGTGGTGAATCATGCGATGGACTATATTACGACACATCCGTTTATCTATCATTCTTCATCAATCAGCACGATCTTTGAAAAAGATTATGAGGGTTATAAAAACGAACCCTGGTATTTTGAGGGAGTAGCGCCCCAAAAAGGAGTCAAAGTACGCAATTTAAAGAAATGTAAAATAGGAAATGACGTATGGCTGGGGAAGGACGTTCTCATTACAAACGGGGCTGATATTGGGAACGGAGCCATAGCTGGCGCCGGAGCTGTAATTACAAAGGATGTTCCTGACTATGCAGTTGTTGCGGGTGTACCGGCGCGCATTATCAGATATAGATACGAAAAGGAAGAAATAGAAGCGTTAAACCGCATTGCATGGTGGAATTGGCCGGATGAGAAAATAAGAGAAAATTATAAAGATTTTTATTTGAATATACAAGAATTTATCAGAAAACATGACTGCAGCACAAGACTTTGAAAACTGCAGAAATACTGGAGGAAAGGCTATGAGAATTGTCATTTTTGGCGTGGGAGGATGTTATCAGGACAGAAAGCATAAGATTCCCTCCCAGTATGAGATAGTAGCTTTCCTTGACAACAACCCGGCATTGCAGGGACAAAGCATGGATGGCCATCGTATTCTTTTGCCTAGTGAAGTTTTACAGCTTACTTATGATAAAATTATACTAATGAGCACCAGCGAGGAAGCAATGAAAAGCCAGTTAATGGAACTGGGAGTAAATAAGAAAAATATCTGGTATTGGGAGCGATTTGCCAGTGAAATCTGCCGCGGAAGACTACAGATCCATTGTGGAAACAGCAATGTGAACGCCTGCAAAAAAAGAATTCTGATCGTCTCCCCGCATCTGAATTATACCGGGGGGCCGATTGCGGCCGTATATGCGGCGCAGGCGCTGCAGGACAGGGGCTATGCCATTTATCTGACGGCACCTTCCGGAGACAGCATATTTATAGAAGAAATAACGAAAAATGGAATCAACGTAATCATATGCCCGGCGCTGCCTTATATACACAGGGAAGAGCTGATGTGGATACAACAGTTTGACGCTGTGCTGGTAAATGTATTTCCGATGCTTCCCTGCGCCTGTGAGCTTGTTAGGATAAAGCCGGTTCTCTGGTGGATACATGAATCAGAGACTCAGCTGTATCGCAATACAGTAAACCGTTATGAGGAATATGCAAAAAGAAACGACCTGGAAAAAGTTAATATTTATGGCGTGAGCAGGGTTGCACAAAGAAAATACAATTCTTATTTTCCGGGCGGAATAAAGGAAATATTGCCCTATGGAATACCGGATCAGAAAGGAAACAATTGTACCCGTGATATGACCAGTCCTCTGGTTTTTGCCATGATAGGGACCGTACATCCGGGAAAAGCGCAGGATATCTTTGTGAAGGCGATTGAGCATCTGAAGGCGGAAGAAAAGGAAAATGTACGATTTTTGATTATCGGCCCGATTGGAACGGATACATATGGAAATGAGATCCGGGAACGCGCTTCGAGAGAACTGGCAGTTCAAATCACAGGTCAATTGACGAGAAGTGAGATTCGCAGGGCATATGAAGAAATTGACGTCATAGTCTGCCCTTCTTTGGAGGATTCATTACCTATCGTTGTGACAGAGGGCATGATGTATGAAAAGGTATGCATTGTCTCTGATGCAATAGGGACAACCGAGTACATAGAGGATGGTGAAAATGTTCTTATCTGTAAAACCGGGGATTCAGAGCATTTGTGCCGGAAAATGAGATGGGTGATTGGGAACAGGGAAAAGCTTGAGATGATGGGGAAAAAGGCAAGAAACGTATATGAAACGTATTTTACAATGGATGGCTTCGGACAGAGGCTGGAAGATGCGTTACGGCAAACGATGGATTCTTTCAATGGAAAACAATCTGGAGATCAGCAATGAAAAGTATAAGTATAATCGTGCCAATCTATTACGGAGAAAAATATATTCCCAAAATAATTCAGCAAATAGAAGACTGCAAAAGCCGTTTAAATGAAGAGGATTATTTAGAGCTTTTATTTGTAAATGACGCCCCGGATGCTCCGCTTTCCCAGGACCTCAAAAGCGATGCCGTTCATTTGACAGTCATCAATACAGATAAAAATATCGGGATTCATGGCGCCAGAGTAAAAGGGCTGAAAAAATGTCATGGAGAGTATGTTTTGTTTCTCGATCAGGATGACAGAATCTACCCGGAATACTTTTACAGTCAGCTTCTATCCATAGAAGAAAATGATGCAGTTATTTGTAAAGCAATTCATGCGGGAGAGGAATATTACTCCGGGAATCAGGCGTTCCAAAACGTCATATCAAAGGAATTTGTTTTAAGCCATTGGAATCAGATAATTTCCCCCGGGCAGGTACTTATAAGGAAATGTGCGATTCCGGATGTGTGGATGGAAAACATCATGGAATACAACGGGGCAGACGACTGGCTTTTATGGCTTTGTATGCTGGCAGGGGGCTGCCGCTTTTCATTAAATGAAAACGTCTTATATGAGCATGTTTCCAATGGAGCAAATACCTCCGGCGATGTTGTCGGCATGGCGCAGTCAGAGCATGAGGTAATTCGGATTGTACGAAATAAGAAGCTGTTTCAGGAGGAAGATTTACAATTATTAATGGAAGGATTTTTCCTGAGGAATCTGGTCCGGGTAAGGGAAATGCGTGCATTAAAAAAGAAGCTGGACTTTTTTGACAAGTGGATGAGACTGCGGGAACAGAGCGTTACCTATTCAGAATATTTAAGCTCTCTGGGGATACAAAGCGTTGTAATTTATGGCTGTGGAATTGTGGGACAGCATCTGCTTTCGGAATTAAAGCCTTCCATATGCGTAAAAGGTTTTATTGACAGGAATGGCAGGGATCTGGAGGCGGAAATACCAATCTATACATGGAAGGATAAGTGGCCGGAGACAGACGGTATTATTATCACGCTCATAGAAGGAGAAGAAAACGTAGAAAAGGATATAAGGGAAAGAACGGATAAAAGAGTTCTGGTGTTCAAGAAATGGATTATGAAGACAGAACTGTGATTTTCTGTCTTTGAGGAAAAATGCCATGAGAAAAAAAATCGTATTCTGGGGAACCGGAAAGCTGGGAAAAGAGGTGCTCTCCTTATGGAAGCAGCTTCATATTCAGCCGGACTATTTCTGTGACAATGCGAGGGATTTATGGGGAAGCAGGATAGAGGGGACAGCCGTACTGTCACCACAGGAGGTATATAACTGGAAAAGCCAGGTAACCGTGTTTATCACATGCAGCAGATATGCAGAGGTAGAACGGCAGCTGGAAGAGAATGGAATCCCAAAGTGTGAGATCGTAAGGGCGGACGGTACGATGGCTTCGGAGATGTATGAGCGTATCTCCGATATGCTGCTTTTGCATGTTGCGGCTGACAGGAGCGATGGAAAAGAAAGCTGCCAATGCCTGATCGATTTGTCCGGAGGTATGGTGCTGGGAGGAGTAGAAAGATGGAGCTATTCTCTTGCGGAGACACTTAACAGGGTGCGTATTAAATGTGCTTATCTCATACCCGGGAACTGCGGAAGAAAGATAGCGGATACGGCAGCGCCGGCGATATTTGTGGAAAACAGGAAAGGGATTTCGATGATAGACACCATAGAGGAGATCCTTTACAGCGGGGCGGCTGCGGTGATATGCAATTTCCCTTTCGAGATTATGATAAGCGCCTGCATCATCAAGAGAAGCATAAATCCAAAGCTGAAAATCATAGCAGTCCTTCACAATGATGAAGAGGTATACTATCGGGCGCTGGCAGCATGGGAGCCTTATATCGATGTATGTTTGACCATAAGCAGCAAGATAAAAAACACACTTTTGGATAAAAAATTTCCTTCTTATAAAATAAGGGAGCTGTATTGGAAGATTCCATGTAATAAAAATATCCGCAGATCCTACAGCCCGGCAGGAGAACCCTTGAAAATCGGATATGCCGGACGGATTTCCGTAAAGCAGAAGCGGGCGGATCTGCTCCTGAAGGCCGGCGAAAGGCTGAGAGAAAAACAGGTGGATTTTCGCATGAACATTGCAGGCTCCGGGGAATATGAGGAAGAATTCATAAAACAGATAAGAGAAAAGGAGCTGGAGAATCACATAAGGCTTCATGGAGAAATCGCCCACGAGCAGATTGCGTGGTTTTGGGAGGAGCAGGATCTATGCATCAGCTGTTCCGAATGGGAAGGCCACAGCATCTCACATTCGGAAGCTATGGCTGCGGGAGCCGTGCTTGTTATAACGGATACTTCCGGAGCCAGTGACGATGTGGAGGAAGGAATCAATGGATTTATTGTAGAAATCGGCGATGTGGAAGCTCTTGCAGAACGTATCATATATTTGGACCAGCACAGAGAGCTGCTTAATAAGATGGGGAATCATTCGCGGGAGAAAATAATTGAAAGAAATGAATATATGGAAGCCGAAAACTATTGGAGGCGGTTATTGGAGTAAAAAGATTTGGAAGATATTAGGGAGAACGAACCATGTATGACGAGGCAGAATATATCTATCAGGAATTTCATAAAAACTTTGCCAGCAGAAAAGCGGAGCCTTTGATTCTCTATGGAATCGGAAAGCGGACAGGAGAGCTTCTGGAAAGGCTTCCGGGGTACTGCATTGCAGGGTTAATGGATGGAAAGAAGAAGGATGGGACTGCCTGGGGAAAGCCCATTCTTGATTATCAGGACGTGCTGGACCTGAGAGTGAAAACAATTGTCGTGATAGCTCGTCCGGCAGTAATCGGAGTGATTTACCACAGGATAGAGGAATTTTGCACCGGAAACGGAATCACAGTCTATGATATAAAGGGAAACGATTTATCAGAGGCTTATGCAGACCAGGAGCATGACATTCCTTATTTTCACCAAGGCCCTGAGGATTTAAAAAGGGAAGTGGAAAAACACGAAGTGATATCCTTTGATGTATTTGACACCCTGATTATGAGAAAGGTATTGTATCCCGCTGATATTTTTACGATCATGGAAAAGAGGAGGTCCTTCCCCGGATTTGCGGATCTGCGGATAGAGGCGGAGAGGCAGCTTTATGACAAAGGGCAGAACCCGACCCTTGAGGAAATCTATGGAAGATTTCAGGAGCTGAGTGGGATAAGCGAGAGGGAGAAAGGCGAGCTTCGGGAGCTGGAAACCACCATAGAACTGGAATACATGGTTCCGAGGAAAAGAATACTGGAGCTTTTCAATCGCATAAAGGGAAAGAAAAGGATTTATCTGATCTCGGATATGTATCTGTCCAGGGAGGTGATCGGAGGGCTATTGAAAAAGTGCGGCTACGACGGCTATGAGGAGCTTTATGTGTCCTGCGAAAAAAGGACGGCAAAAAATGAGAAGCTGTTTGAGCAGTATCTGGAGGACAGAAGGCGTGAGGGCTTTGATGCAAAGGACTGCCTTCACGTGGGAGACAATGAGACAGCGGACATTGCATGCGCAAAAGCGGCGGGAATGGATGCATTCCAGGTCATGGGGGCCAGGGAGCTGTTAGGGAGCTCCAGCTATCGCGGACTCTTATCCGGAGAGCTGAATCTTATGGACCGCATGGCGGCGGGCCTTCTCTGTGAAAGGGCCTTTGGAGATCCCTTTGCCCTGTATGGAACAAAGGGAAAGCTCACGGTTAGAAATGTGCAGGACTTTTCCTATATACTGATAGCGCCTATGATTTTTTACTTTACTGTATGGCTGATGCAGCAGGTACAGAGGTCGGGATGTGACTATGTATTATATCCCTCAAGAGATGCGTATTTAATTGAAAAGCTTTGCAATAAAATTTGTGAGAAACAGAAAGCGGTGGAATTCCCGAAAGGAGAATATTTTTATACGTCAAGAAGGGCAGCGCTGGCAGCTACCATATGGAAGGAAGCCGATATAGAGCATGTTGCGGAAATGGACTACTGGGGAAGCATTCATGGCCTGTTTCAAAAAAGATTCCGCCTTACCATAGACGAGGAGGCAAAAGAGCTGAAAGCGGAAGACAGGGAGAAGCTGAAGGAGTATCTGAACAGGTACAGGGATGAGATTCTTAAGCAGAGCAGGAGGGAACGGGAGAACTATCTTCGCTATATAGCGGGAACAGGGATTCCGGGGCACAAAAAAATCGCATTTATAGATTTTGTGGCGGCGGGAAAAGTGCAGAACGGCTTGGAAAAACTCATACCGGAAAAAGAGCTTACAGGCTTCTATTTTTTAAGGAGAGAGCCGGACAAGGGAGAGATAGACCGAGCTATAAAGGTGGAAACCTTTTTCCCGTCAAAAGGGGCCTTTGAAATAGATTTAAATGTTTATAAATACTATTTGTTTTTAGAAATGGTACTGACATCACAGGAGCCGACCTTTGACGGAATAGGCGACGAGGGGCAGATTTTGTTTATGGAGGAGAGCCGGACGAAGGAGCATTGCAGAGCGGTAGAGGAGATACAGAGAAGCGTGCAGGAATATGCAAAGGAATTTTCGGAAATGTGTCCGGAGCTGCTACATACACAGGTGAATCGAAAAGTTCCGGATGTTATACTGGGATTTATGGATAAAGAGTATACGGAATTGGGGATAGAGGAGGTAACGTCACTGGTATTGACGGATGAATTTTTAAGCCAGACATTTAATTTGTTTCAGGTGTAAAAGACAGATTCAAATATTTCCGGAGCAATATTTGTTGATCCGGCAGTTCAAAACTGCTATACTATAGAAGAATGGAAAGAGAAACAGGAGGATGAATATGAGCAGGAAGTATAGGAGAGTTTTAGCTGCTGTTCTCACAGCCGTCATGGTTTTGGGAAGCGCTATGGCAGCGGACGCTGCAAACGGGAGAGGGCAGGGAAGCGGCTCCCTGGATATTGTAAAGTATCCGGATGTATTCAGTGTTATCCTCCCTACCAATGTAGGTGGTCAGTTTAATTATATTCTGGATCCCACAGGCATACTTGTTCAGGTGGGGGCCGATAAGTATGGAAATGCGACATTTGAACCTGACAAGACGATGTACTTCCGTCATAAACCGGCGTCGGGAAGCGATGTTGCAAATTATACAGATGTGAGCGAACCGATTACAGCTTATAACAGAAGCAATATAGATGTGGAAATAAAGATCCAGGCGAAGCTGGATATACCGAAGGGAATTACATTAGCCTCTTCCAGTGTGGTAAATGATACATCCACAGATCCTAAGATGTACATGGCTGTGACAGAAGGCTCAAAGAATACGGAGAAGCCTGTGACATCACAGGGGATTGAGGTAGTTGCCCCCATTTCATCAACGAAGGCAAAGGCTCACTATGAAACTGTATATGACGCAAGGAACGATATGTATAAGAACCAGCTGGATCACGAGGCGTCGAATGCGGCAGAGGCTGAGTACGGAAAGTATTTTGATTCTTACTCCTTTATGCTGACGGGAGATTGCAATCGAACAGGAGATTGGAACAAGCTGAAAGATACGCCTCCGGCTATCAGACTGGTATGGACAATTGATAAAACACAGGGATCCGCCACCGGTATCCCCAGTATTCCTGACGGACCTGACGTGCCCGATGTACCGGTAGCACCCGGCCAAGTGAGCGTGAGCTTGTCAGATGATGGCATTATCTGGGTAAAAGGATTGACTTCAGCAGCAAATTATGGCGGCGAAGTGACTCTGACATATGACGGGCAAACCTCCCAAAACCTTGATTCCGAATATGATATAGAATGGGAAGGGGTTGGCACTACCTGGACGAGTGATAAGGGCGGTACATTAGGAATAAGGCTAAGCCAGACTTGGCTGAACATTGTAAAGGGAAAATCAGTGACAGCAACGGTTAGATTAACCGATGGCAGCAAGGTTACTGCTACACATCAGTTTTAATGCTGTCATTTAAGAAACTATCATTGAATAAGCAGCCCGAAGTTGTTATACTAAAAGCAACTTGGGCTGCTTTTTTGAAGATAAGAAGATTCCGGTAAGATAAGGAGTAAATCAATGAACCAGATAATTCAAAAGGATTGCGAAGCTTTATATAAGGAACATGGGATGGAATGGTCCCGAATTAAAAATACTTCTATATTAATAACCGGCGCCTGCGGTATGCTGCCGGCTTATATGATATGGATGCTGATCTATCTGAATGAATATGAGAATTATCATATCAGAATTCTTGCTCTGTGCAGGAGTGCCGAGCGTGCATACGCAGTTTTTGGAGAGTATGCCAGGAAGGACTATTTTGAGCTGATAATGGCAGATGTGACGGAACCGTTTCAGGTAGAGCAGGAGCTGGACTATGTGATCCATGCAGCCAGTATCTCGGGCTCCCAGTATTTTGGGATGGATCCGGTCGGAGTCATTATGCCAAATGTGCAGGGGACCCGCTATACTCTTGAATTGGCACGGGAAAAGAGGGCAAAGGGTTATCTCTATTTCAGCAGCAGCGAGATATATGGCAGAATCGAAAAAGAGTTTATAGAAGAGAAAGACTGCGGTTATCTGGATTCTATGAATCTGAGAAGCTGCTATGGTGAGAGTAAGCGTTTGGGCGAAAATCTTTGTAAGGCTTACAGTCATCAGTATGCTTTACGCACGGTCGTTGTTCGGCCTGCACAGACCTTTGGGCCTACAATGAATCTGAAACAGGATAAAAGAGTACATGCGGAATTCGTATCAAATATCTTAAATCAAGAAGCATTGCTGATAAAAAGTGACGGACTTTCATCCAGAAACTTCTGCTATATTTATGATGGAGTGTTTGGTTACTTTAAAGCTTTGCTGGATGGGAATGCAGGCGAAGCATATAATGTATCAAATCCTGCATGTAAGATTACAATTCGCGGGCTGGCGGAGCTTCTTGTAAAAACCTTTCCGGAAAAAGAGCTTAAGATTGTTTATGCCAATCATGACAATGCATATCTGGAGAACCCGTATAAGAAGCAGAGCACCATATCTGTAGACAAATTAAAAGCACTGGGCTGGACACCGCGCATATCTTTGGAGGAAGGCTTTCACAGAACCGTGCGGAGCTTTATGGAGGAGAACTGATTATATGAAAGTAAAAGAAATAGCAATCTATGGAGCCAGAATGGTAGCTATGAGCGTTTACCATGCGATAAAAGAATTATATCCGGAGTGCAGGATAATAGCCTTCCTTGTTACAGATAAAGAGAATAATCAGGATTTTATAGATGGCATTTCTGTCATGGCATTGAAGGACTTTGAAAAAAAGGATATAAAAATATTAATTGCGGCTCAGGATAATTACCATTCTGAAATTGCGGCGGCTTTGGAGGAAAAGGGATTATTTGATTATGTCAGAATTGATGGAGAAACAGAAGCGAAGCTGATGGAGCAGTATTATAGAAAGGTTGAGGGAGCTGCTTTTCTTCATACCCTGAAGCGAGGACAGAGAAAGGCGGATTTGGCAGTTTATATATCAAAGTTCCACAGAGATCGTACGCTTCAAAACCAATATGATATGGAGGAGTGGATGCATCCGATTCAATCCGGCGCAGCATTGGCTGATCGTACTGTCTGTGAACTGAAGGATAACAGCGGTGAAAATATATCCTCTAAAAATCCAAACTACAGTGAGCTAACCTCTATGTACTGGGTAGGGAAGCATGGAAGTGCAGAATATCTGGGATTGTTCCATTACAGGAGAATACTGGAATTGTCAGAGGAAGATCTGTACCGTTTATCCGAAAATGATGTAGATGCAGTGATGGCCTATCCGGCAATTTATTACCCCAGCATTCTGAGCCACCACTCCTATTATCTGAATGAGGGAGACTGGAATGCAATGAAACAGGCATTGCAGGAGCTGGCGCCGGAATATGCGGCTGCTATGCCGGGAATATTCAAAGAAAAATTTTTTCACAACCATAATATCCTGATAGCTAAAAAAGAAGTCTTTCAGGCTTATTGCCAGTGGCTCTTTCCTATCCTTGAGCGCACAGAGGAATTAAGCGAGCCAAAGGGCAGAGACAGGGGAGACCGTTATATCGGATATCTGGGAGAAAATTTAACCACACTGTATTTTATGTATCACAAAAAGGACTTGAATATTGTGTACACAGGCCGGCGTATGTTGGTGTAAGGGATTGGCCTGATACCTATTATCCCTATTTCACCCTTCCGAAGAACCCGCAGAATCACTCTCCGCATCCCTTCCGGATTCCGCATCCTCCGCATCCACACTCTGCGGCTCCTTCGGCACAAACTTCAAAAAATAGGCATAAATATCCACCACTGCCTGATAAAGCTCCTCCGGAATCTCCGATCCCAGATTTAGCTGTGTCAACACCGTAGCCAGAGAATTATCCTCATACACCGGCACCCCGTTATCGTTGGCCACCTCCACGATCTTCTCCGCCAGATACCCCATCCCGGAGGCCACGATCACCGGAGCCACGTTCCGATTCTCATCATATTTCAAAGCAACCGCTTTCTTATTCATAACCTCATTAAATTGTGACATTGACCGCATTCTTCCTTTCAAAAATCTTTGGAAATACCGAGGACACCGGAATAGACCCCTTGGCCTGCTCCACACCCAGGTATTCACAGTTTAGACCGTTCCGATCCAGGATCTCCCCCATCCCCTTCTTAATATCCGACTCAAAGGAGGAAAGGTGCTCCGGATAGAAGAGCCGCATGCTCACATTTTCCTTCTCATACACCATCAGAAGATCAAAGAATCCTACATCCTTAATATCAAACTTAATCAGCAGCTTGGCAGTACGCTCCTTGGGGTCCGTGGAGGCGGTCCCGTCCTCGTCGGGATCGATCCACATCTCCGAGAACATAAGCTGTCCGTTGAGCTCAATGGGAAGCATCAGATGCAGCACCGGCATGTACACACTCTCATTCAGCAAAAGGCCATTAACCACATTTTCAAATACCTGCCGGTTTTCAAGCCCTGCATCCCCCCGAATACCGCTCTCCACAATATTAAGAAATTTGTCAGCCCAAGCGCTTTTCCCTGCGGCCTTGTCAAAATTCATCCGCATGAGAAGCTCCCGAAGCTGCTCCTCATCCATACCCTCAAAGATTTTCTGGAAGGAGGGGAACTTTAGAAGATTCTTAAAATCCGAAATCAACTGATCCAGGTCCCCGTTCTCATACCGGGCCGCATTGTAGGTGAGCTGTGCCACCAGATCCCGCAGAGTGCCCATATTCCGGGTCTGGGCTATGTATTTTGCCAGAAATGGAATGATATCCTGCTGAAGGCGGGCCGTATTCTGCCCTGTGTCCTGGGGGCCTCTGTGATTCAGCCCGCGGGTAAGCTGATCAAGCTGCTCCCGCTGCTCGTGAAACATGTATTTTTTGATATCACTTAGGAGATCCTTCATATTCTCCATGAGATGCTTGCCCGAGGACATGTCGGAGTAGCGCTTTAAAAATGCCAGAATCGCAGCCCGCTGCTCTACGGTGGGGGCATTGTTCAGGGCATCACGCATAAGCGCAAAAAAAGGCCCTTGAAAACGGACAGCTCCGGACATCTGATTTTTCAGAAATTCCACAAGCTCCGCGTCAGTCATTTTTAAAAGCTGGAAAAAGGTGGAAATATCCTCCGCCGTGTCCGGACCAATGCCGGCCTCTACCAGATTGGCCATGCCGCCGAACATGAGCTTGGACATAGTGTCCGTAAGCTGGGGTGTGTCCCGAAGAAGCTGCACGAAAGTACCGAAGTTGGAATCGTAGTTGGCGCTCAGCTGGGCGCCGCTCTGAGAATTGGCGTCCGAACGGTTGTCAGGGCGCACCACTCGGTTGGGGTCCACCGGATTCTGAATCTGCATTTTATCCGGCTGATTCTGGGTATTATTCCTTACATTATTCTCATAGCCTGTGGGCGGAGTGGTCACTCGTAAAATATTTGCCATTTTTTTCTCCCGATATGATAAATTTCTCTTATTTTTTTATTATTATCTTCCGATATATAATATATATCTCAAAATAAGGTGGTGCTAATATTATGGACAATGGTATGGACAACATGCTGGACATGTATCTTTTCGAAACAAATTCATTACTTGAGCAGTTAGACGAGCTGTTAATAGAGGCAGAGAAGAATGAAGAGTTCACCACGGATGATGTTAATGAAATCTTCCGGGCCATGCATACGATCAAGGGATCGTCGGCCATGATGGAATTCAACTCTCTGATGACAATTGCCCACCGGATTGAAGACCTGTTTTTCTTTGTCCGGGAAAACGGTATTGATTCCCTGAACAGTACGGATAAAAGCGAATTGTTTAATCTAACGTTCAAGTCCACGGATGTACTCCGGGGCGAGGTTGAGAAGCTGGAGAATAACGAGCCTCTTAGTACTAATATCGACAGTATCACTTCAGAAATTAATAGTTTTCTGAATAAAATTAGCGGCGCGGGCGAACCGGAGGAGGAAGCTCCTGCCAAGGAGGAAGCTCCTGAGCTGAAGGCGGCTGCTGGAAGTGAGGCGGGCCAGAAGCTTGTGGAATCCTTTGGAAGCAAGTGTCCGTTTTTCCTGCAGATCTTTTTTGAAGAGGGCTGTGGCATGGAGAACCTTCGAGCCTTTATGCTGGTGAATGCCCTTCACGGAACAGAGCTGGAATTTGAATTCTATCCCGAGGATGTGGAGAGCAACAGTGCCACCAGCGAGGTCATCATTGATCACGGCTTCTTTGTGGGCTTCCACTCTGAGGAGGATGTGAACAAGGCTATTGCCGTGGTGGAGGAGCAGGGAAGCATCCAGACCTATGAGGTGATTCATGTGGAGAAGAAGCCTGAGGCTGAGAAAGCCAAGGCGTCCGATGCGCCTAAGGCAGCAGCTCCTGTTCAGGGAGAGCCCGCCAAAGGGACACCTGCTCAGAATCCAGGCAAGGAAGCCACAGGAGCTCAGGCACAGCACGCCAAGCAGAGTCTGCTCAGCGTGAATCTGTCCAAGCTGGACGCACTGCAGGCCATTGTGGGAGAGATTGTAATTACGGAATCCATGGTAGCCTCCTCCCCGGAGCTTCAGGGCTTAAAGCTGGATACCTTCTTAAAGAATACCAGACAGCTTCGGAAGCTTACGGATGATCTCCAAGATATTTCCATGTCCCTTAGGATGGTATCCATCTCCGGTACCTTCCAGAAGATGAACCGAATTGTTCGGGATATGAAGAAGGCATTGAACAAGGATGTGCGCCTGACCATCATTGGTGAGGACACAGAGATTGATAAAACCATCGTTGACAGCATCAGCGATCCCATTATGCACATTGTGCGTAACTCCATGGACCATGGAATTGAGACCACCAAGGAGGAGCGAATTGCCGCAGGCAAGGACCCGCAGGGCGAGCTGATTTTGTCTGCTTCCCATACGGGCAGTGAGGTAATCATTTCCATTTCCGATGATGGACAGGGCATGGATACGGAGAAGATTCTGGCTAAGGCGGCCAGGAACGGTCTTCTGACCAAGCCGGAGAGTGAGTACTCCAAGAAAGAGATCCTTTCCCTTCTGATGTTGCCGGGCTTTTCTACCAATGAGGAGGTAACGGAGTTCTCCGGCCGAGGCGTTGGCATGGATGTGGTGAAGAAGAATGTGGAGAGTGTAGGCGGAACCATCAGCATCACCAGTGAGCTGGGACAGGGAAGCTGCACCACCTTGAAGATTCCCCTCACCATGGCCATTGTGGATGGTATGGAGATCCGGGTGGGCAAGACCATTTTCACCATTCCCATTTCCAATATCCGTCAGTCCATCAAGATTGCCAGGGAGAATGTGCTGCATGATGCCAAGGGTAATGAGATTGTAAAGATTATGGATGAGTTCTATCCCATTATCCGCCTCCATGAGTTCTATAACATTGAGCCGGAGGTGACCAGTATTGAGGACGGCATTCTGATCTGGGTGGAGGCAGGTGACCATTCCTACTGCATGTTTGTGGATGAGCTTTTGGGTGAGCGCCAGATTGTGGTAAAACCACTTCCTTCCTATTTAAATAGCTTCAACATCAAGGATTACGGAATCAGCGGCTGTACCATTCTGGGTGATGGAAACATCAGCATTATTCTGGAGGTAATGAACCTTTACAACGCGGCGAATGTATAAGGCCGGAAGTGTTACAATAATATAGATTTGGAGGAAAATACATGTCTACGGAACAGATGCAGAATACAAATATGGACGCCCAGGAAAATGGAGCCCCGGAGGCTGATATTTCCATGGAGCGCTACCTGACCTTTCGCTCAGATGGCACAACCATGGGCGTGAGCACCGACTATGTGATTGAGATACTCACGGATCAGATGATCACGGAGATTCCCATGGTTCCCAATTTTATTAAGGGAATCATCAATATGCGCGGGCAGATTGTGCCGATCATCGATATGCGGCTGAAGATGGGCAAGTTTGCCGACACTACGGAGAGCACATGTATCATTGTGCTGGATATCGATTCCTCCTGTGTGGGAATCCAGGTGGACGGTGTGGAGCAGGTACTGGATATTGATAAGACCCAGATTTCCCCGATTCCTGTGGAGGATCAGCAGGGACTGGTGGATGGAATGATTTCCTTAAGCAGCCAAGAGGTGCTGCTGTTCCTGAATTGCCAGGAGTTAATTCGCACATATTAAGAAAGAGACTCCCGGGGGCCTTAAGATGCTTCCGGGAGTATGTCAAGTACTTATTAAAAATATTTTTTGACTTTACCCTTTAGTGCCGTCGCGCAGCGACTATAATAGGAGGTTACTATGCTTACAATAACAGACAGCGACTTTCAACGGCTGATTAGCTTTGTGAAGGCTAACTATGGAATTGATTTATCCAAGAAAAAGCAGCTTATTATGGGAAGACTTTCGGGAACCATCATGTCTATGGGCTTTAACAGCTTTAAAGATTATGTGGATTATCTTTTGAAGAATAAAAAACCGGAAGATCTGGAGCTGATGTTGAATAAGCTTACCACAAATTACACATATTTTATGCGTGAGGAAGCGCATTTCAAGTTTTTCACGGACACCATTCTTCCCTATCTGGAAAAAACCAAGAAAAATAAGGTTTTAAGTATTTGGAGCGCCGGTTGCTCTTCCGGGGAGGAGCCCTATACCATTTCTATGTTGTTGAAGGAGTATTTCGGTTCAAAGCCTGGCTGGGATACGAGAGTGCTGGCTACGGATATTTCCAGGAATGCTCTTGGTGCGGCCCAGCATGCGGTGTACGATGAGAGCTCCTTGAAGGAAGTGCCTCCCACCTGGAAGACCAAGTATTTTGTGAAGACCACAGAGCCTGGGATCTATGAGGTGGCTCCTATCATTAAGAATAATGTGATTTTCAGAACCTTCAATTTGATGGAGCCCATTCATTTTAAATTGAAGTTTGATGTGATTTTTTGCAGAAATGTTATGATTTATTTTGATCAGGCCACAAAGGAGGCTCTGGTGAAGCGTTTTTACCAGGCAACCAATCCAGGCGGTTATCTTCTCATCGGCCACTCGGAAAGCTTGAATAAGGAAAATACGCCTTACCGGTATCTGATGCCGGCCACCTATCGGAAGGAATAGCATCCCTTATGGTCACCGAGGGGGAACCCTAACTGGTAATTCTATTTAGAAAGGCTTTGAATAATTATGTTGAAAAAAATAAGAGTGTTCGTGGTGGATGATTCCATATTTTTCCGGCAGATGTTGATCAATGATTTGAAGGAACGCAGCAATCTGGAGGTAGTGGGCTTTGCGGCCAGTGCTCTTGAGGCCAGGACAAAGATCCCCACCATCAAGCCGGATGTTATCACCATGGATGTGGAGATGCCGGGACTGAGCGGAATTGACTTTTTGAAGGAGCTTTTGCCTAAGTATCCCATTCCGGTGATTCTGGTTTCTTCTTTAAATTTAAGTGTATTTGATGCCTTGGCAGCAGGAGCGGTGGACTTTGTGCAGAAGCCCAATATGTCCAAGGATTACAATGTGAAAAGCTTCTTTAACGTGCTGAACAGCAAGATTTATATTGCCTCCAGAGCCAAGGTGAATGTGAAGTCCCAGGCAGGTCGCCCCCAGGGAGGTGCGGTAGCGGCACCGGCAGGAGCAGCAGCTCCTACGGCGGCCTTTAGCTCCAACCTCTCTCAGATGATTCAGAATACTATGCTGATTGCCATTGGAGCCTCCACTGGCGGAACTGAGGCCACTCTGGAGGTGCTTCAGAGACTGCCGGCGGATATGCCTGGTATTGTGGTGACACAGCATATGCCAGAGGGCTTTACCAAGATGTATGCGGAGCGTCTCAACCGTATCTGCAAGCTGGAGGTAAAGGAAGCACAGAACGGGGATCGGGTCCGCAAGGGACTGGTTCTCATTGCGCCGGGCGGTGCTCTTCAAATGCGGGTGGAGAAGGATTTGAAGGGCTTTTATGTATCCTGCCAGCCAGGTGAAAAGGTGAATGGCCACCGTCCTTCCGTGGATGTGCTGTTTTCCTCCGTGGCAAAGAAGGCTGGAAAAAGTGCCGTGGGCATTATCATGACCGGCATGGGACGTGACGGAGCAAGCGGGCTTCTGGAGATGCGCAAGGCAGGGGCCTTTACCATAGGACAGGATAAGGAATCCTGCGTGGTGTATGGTATGCCCATGGTAGCCTATGACATTGGAGGTGTCTGTGTTCAAGCCTCCTGTACGAATATTTCCAATGTTTTATTGAATCAGCTTCGGAAGATGTGATTTTTTGCACTCTTTTATTATGTTTTTTCCATTTTGGCCGATAAGTATAGTAAGAAGCAGGACGTAGGTTATCTCTGAAAGGAGTTTATGTATGAAGATATCGTTAAATAATATAAGTCCATACCGCATGGAGACCCTTGGGCATACGAGAGCCGACAGCAGGGTTTCTGGTGGACCTAAGGGGAATTATGATGCCCTGACCATTCAGTCCAGCTCCCGGCAGATTCAGGAAAAGACATTTTCTGAGGCGTTGTCCCGGCAGGTGGTATCCGATGCCAGACAGGGAGCACCTGCGGATAAGGTGGAATCCATTAAGCGTCAGGTGGAAGCAGGAACCTATCAGATCGATCCCTATTTGATAGCATCTCGGATGCTGGTGAGCGGGGAGGCTTTTGCTCATGCATGATTTGTCGGTCTTTCAGGAATTGATTCGGCAGCTCATTGAGCTTTTTGATCGGATGATTCCCTTGGAGCAGTCGAAGCTTGAGGTGGTGAGCCACAAGCAGGTTGCGAAGCTTGAGGACATTATCAAGAAGGAGCAGGCGGAGATTATGGCTCTGCGGGGACTGGATCAGAAGCGTGAGCGGATTCAGGCAGATATGGGATGGAAGGATATGACCTTTCAGGAGATTCTGAAGCAGTTGCCGGAGGAACAGCGTCCGGAGGTAAAGGAGCTCTTTGATGAGCTGGCGGCCCGTGTGACTACGTTCCAGTCGGTGACGGAGAGCTCCAGAACCATCATGGAGGTCAATCTCCATGCGATCAACCAGATGGTGGCCCAGCAGGGAGGCGGAACAAAGACCTACAAGGAGGATGGTTCCGTGGAGGCAGGGCCGTCCCATTTTACCGACCGACGTATATAAAGGAGGATTTTAGGCGATGATGCGTTCAACCTTTGCTGGTTTTACCACAGCCACACTTGCCTTAAATGCAAGCCACCGGGCTTTGGAGGTAACCGGACAGAATATTGCGAATATTAATACACCAGGCTATACGAGACAGCGTCTGGATATCAAGAGCTTATACCTTCGGGGAGGAGAGTTCTACAATTCCAATCCCAATGCCAGAATTGGATTTGGTGTGGAGATTACGGGAGTTTCACAGTTAAGAGACCCGTTTTTGGATATTCAGTATCGATTACAGATGGCGAAACTGGGGACCACAGATGCACAGGTGGCTGGATATGAAAAGCTGGCGAATATCCTGGATGAGACCAACAGTGATGGGATTAAAACTGCGCTGAGTGACTTGACCTCTCAGCTTCAGAAGCTGGCACAGAATCCCAACAGCAAGGAATATGACTCTATGGTGCGTTCCTCCAGCCAGATTCTTTTGAATCTGTTTCATCGGAATGCAACAGATCTCCAGGAGGTTCGGACAGATCTGACCAATGAATTCCGTGATACGACCATTCCGGATGCCAATAAGATTATTCAGAATATAGCAGAGCTCAATGAGAGCATTAAGAACAGTGAGATCCTGGGGAATCCGGCACTGGAATTGAAGGATGAGCGGAATGAGCTCATTGATGAGCTGGCCAGCTATCTTCCGATTACCGTCAAGTACCGTGACCATGATTTGGGTGCGGGCTTTACGGTAGAGGAGTTGGATATCTACTATACAGATGCGGACGGCACCAGCTATAAGCTGATTTCTGATAATTTAACAGGAATCCTTTCCACCAACGCGGACGGTCAGCCAGTAGAACTGCATATTACGGACTGTTATGGAAAAGGGCCGGAGGAGATTACCAATACCATCGGAGAAGGCGTGCTGAAGGGAACCCTGGATATATTAAATAAATCTGGTGCTTTTGATGATCCGCCTTCAGATATAAGGGGAATTGGATATTATGAGAAATCCCTGGATGCCCAGGTTGCCAAGCTGGCAGAAGTGCTGAATGATTTGAATAAGGTATCAGTTAAGGATGCAAATGGAAATCCGGTAACTGATAATAACGGGAACCCGATCATGGAGGATCGCCCGCTTTTTGAGCCGATAGATCCGAATAAACCCATAACTGCTGCCAATATTAAAATTGCAGATAAGTGGGCAAATGGTGATTACGGAATCACGATTTCCAATGTACAGGTCCCCAACGGTGAGGGCGGCAATTCAACCGGCGCCACTGCTGACGAGAATGTGTTAAAGATGATCAAGGCGTTGTCAGCAGAACAGCAGTTTACCTATAAGGGCGACGCGGGAGATGTGGATTTCTATAAGGGAAGCTTTTACAATTGCTTTGTCAACATGGAGAATATTTTAAACATCGATCTGAAGGCAGGCAACAGCACCCTGGATAATAAGATAACGGTTATCAACCAGACCGCAGATTTGAAGGATTCCATATCTGGTGTTTCCTTAGACGAGGAAGGAATCAATCTGCTTCACTATCAGCAATCCTACTCGGCAGCAGCCAGGCTGATGACTACATTGGATGAGGCACTGGATAAGCTGATTAATGGAACTGGTGTGGTAGGACGATAGTTAGGAGGGAATCACAGTGAGAATTACAACAAGTGCTTTAATTCGAAATTATAAGTCCAATTTGAATAAGTCTATTGGCAATTTGGATTCGGCCAGAACAAAGGTAATGACCCACCGTAAGTATACCAAGGGATATGAGGATCCTACCGGGGCTGTAAGAGAATCTGCTTTAAATTGGAAATATGCAAGGAATCAGGACTATATTGATGCCATTGATGATGCCCAGTCCTTCCAGAATGCCCAGGAGGATGCTATTACACAGATTAATACTCAGGCACGCTACTTAAGCAAGCAGTATGGATTGGAGGCCATGAATGGCACTAACTGGACTTACGATGTGCGTAAGACCTATGCCCAGGCATTTCGCCAGGCTCAGGAATCTATGACAATGAGTATGAATGCTACTTATGGTGATAAGTTTGTATTTGGCGGAGCGGACGGAGGGCATACTCCTTTTGAGCTAAAGGATGTAAATGGGGAAAAGATGCTTTTCTATCGTGGAAATCGAGTGGATCATCCCAACATGGATATCATGTCAAACGAGCAAGTATTTGTAGATTTGGGCTTTGGCTTGACAATGGATGACACAATGGGAAAGGTAGTTAATTCCAGCGCCTTTAACACAGCTCTTCCGGGGATTAATGTTGTAGGCTATGGAAAGGATGCAAATGGCAACAGCAAGAACCTTATTGTATTGGCAGGTAAAATTGCTGATGAATTGGACAAAGAAGATTTTGATGTAGATAAGTACACAGAGCTTCTGAACGCCTTTGACGATGCCAGAGGTCTTCTGGCGGATAACCTGACTTCCATTGGTACCAGGACCAATTTCCTGGAGACTACCAAGAGCCGTCTGGAGGATCAGCAGCTGAATCTGACAGAGCAGTATGACAATGTGGTCAACGTGGATATGGCAGAAGCAATTACAGAATTCTCCTGGGCACAATACGCATACAATGCGGCCCTGAAGATAGGAACAAATATTCTCACACCATCTTTTATTGATTTTATGAGGTAATAAGAGGCAGGGGAAAAGGGTTTATTAGCAGTACAATGAATTTTTACATGGTTTGGAGGGGAAGCATGGTATGAAACAGTTAATTAATATCACAACCGTACCAATTCAGTATGAGTTGAAGATCCAGAATGCACGTATGCAGTACAAGAATGCGACTGCAGAAGTAGAGATTAGCCGGGATAAGGGCGGAATGCGCATTAAAAGTCGGCCGGTAAAACTGAATATTGATTCTTTTGAGGCACGGAATTCCGTGGTTCCTACCACTGCCACCAGTGTTGCACAGACAGCACAGAAGGGGCAGCAGTCCGCCTACGAGGCGACGGCTCAGCTGGCACAGGAGGGACAGCTGATGCTGAAGGCCAAGATTGGGGAGGATGTGCTGGGACAGATTTTTGCCAACCGGAATCAGCAGCCTACGGGAGAGTTTGAGCTTGGCTTTACGCCTTCTGCTCCGGTAGATTTAGAATATGAGGCAGGGGACTTGATCATCAACTATCAGATGGATAAGCTGAACTTTGATCTGAAGGTTGCCAACGGGAATTTTGAATTTGTACCGGGAGATATTGAGCTTTCTATCACACAACATCCGGAGGTGCGGATTGAGTACATTGGTGGTCCTATCTACGTTCCACCCAGCTCAGATCCCAATTTTGAACCATTAGATGTAAGGGCTTAGGAATAAGCCCTTTTTTCCTTTTGAAAAACCTGTCTCCCCCGCCAGGGAGACCTATGGCGGGATACCGCCTTTGCGGAGGTAAATAAATGAAGATTAACAACAAATATTTTGGCGAAATAGAATATGCGGCGGAGGAGAAGCTTCGATTTTCGGAGGGTCTGTTTGGATTCGAGGAACAGAAGGAGTTTCTTCCCATTCCCTTTGAGGCGGGTTCCGATGCCTTGATTTGCCTTCAGTCCCTTGAGGATGAAGATCTGAGCTTTGTGCTTCTCAATCCCTTTTTGTTTTTTGTGGATTACGATCCCAAGATTTCAGAGACAGACCGCACTGCCATTGGCTCCCCCAAGGACGAGGACATTTCTTATTATGTGATTGGTGTAATTCGAGAGCAGGTGGGAGACAGTACGGTCAATCTGAAAGCACCTGTTGCGGTAAATGCCAAAACCCGTGACGCCCGGCAGATTATACTGGACGATCCGGCTTATACCTTCCGTCATTCGCTGGGAGAGCTTAAGGGGGAGGAGGAGTAAGATGCTGGTATTACAACGAAAAAGGAATCAGTCCATTGTCATAAATGAGAATATTGAGATTTCTGTGCTGGAGATTGGTGCGGATTGGGTGAAGCTGGCGTTTTCCGCACCTAAGGACATTTCTATCCTCCGCAAGGAGCTTGTGGAGGCGGCTAAGGTCAATCAGGAGGCCGCCACATCCGGCGTCGGGTCCCTGGACGCAGTGAAAAAAATGATAAAAAAGGAAGAGAATTAATCAAGAAATTATTTCGGTGTACTTCCAAGGCTGTTATAAAATATAGGGTGAAAATTTTAAAAGTTTTCAGTTAATATTTTATAACAGCCCTTTTTTTCTGTCATATTTTCTGCAGAATGTAAAAAATCCTTATTTTGACACTTAATTTCCAGAAATAATTGTAACCCAGATGGGGGTAGATTGGTTGACAATCCGAAACGATTCATATATTATAATAAGTGTTTGTCCGCGTGGAACAAGCATATATATTTAAAGTGAGAACGTAAGAATCACAAACCCGGATTTATGGCAAAAAATAGTCATGGAGAAGGAAATTGACACATAGCATATAGAGAATACCGGGGAGGAAAGAGACAGACATGGAGTTCAATCAGACCGCCCGGCTGAATCCGTATCTGAACGGTGCAGGCGGACAGCAGGGCATACATACAGCTTATGAAAACAGTAAGGTATCATCTAAGTCAGCAGGTGTAAGCTTTCAGGACAGCATGAAAAGCGCCTTAAAGACCACCGAGAGCATGGAGAGCATTTTCCAGGAGGCCGCGCAGCTTTATGGCCTGGATGTGAACTTCTTAAAGGCTATCGGAAAGGCGGAATCCGGCTTCAATCCCCAGGCCGTGTCCTCAGCCGGCGCACAGGGGGTTATGCAGCTCATGCCAGCCACAGCCCGTTCCTTAGGGGTGGAGGACAGCTTTGATGCCCGCAGCAATATTATGGGAGGGGCAAAATATATTGCCGGTCTTCTGGAGCGCTATCAGGGCAACAAGGTCCTGGCTCTGAGTGCTTACAACGCCGGAAGCGGCAATGTGGACAAATATGGCGGTGTCCCCCCCTTCAAGGAGACACAAAACTATATTCAAAAAGTCCTTTCTTATGCCGGAGAGGACATGGACTTGAGTGGTGTTCTCACTACAGGAGCTGCTGGAAGCAGTGCTTACCAGTCGGCTCTTGACGTTCTCTCCAAGTTGGCGGCAGGGACAGGCAGTATGGGATTGTCCTTCAGTCAGGAGGATGCCCAGTATATGGTGGAAATGATGCGTCTGCGGATGGAGACCATGTTCCATACGCAGGTGCTCTCCGATGAGGAAGAGCGCGAGTCAGCAGGAGCTTTGATATAAGACACGTTTTGTCGAAATAGTTGGATTGACGAGTGCGCCGAATGTAAGGTGGGCTGTCTGCGATGGGTTTTATAGTGGTTTAATATAGTAATTAATACTATATTTAGTGGAAATAAAAACATTGTAAAAAATCTACATTTTTTTAAATTTAAAGAGTTTTTTGTTGAAAAAGCAAGAGAAAAGCGTTAAAATGTAATGTAAGGTAAATTTAAAGTGGGAAGAATTGCGACTGGCAGAACTGCCAATACAGTGGAAGGGAAGATTACATATGAATCTGATGTTTGGAAATTCGATTTCCATGACCTCAAAATCCTTGGATTTTTTGTGGGCAAAGCAGCTTACCATTGCCCATAACCTGTCAAATGTTGACACGCCCGGTTACAAGTCGAAGTATGTAACCTTTGAGGACGAATATCAAAAACGTTTGAAGCTTGCGAGAGCTACCGGGAATGCCTCCCGTACCCGCAGCATCATTGAGAACTCCTTTTATACGGTCAATGAAACAGAGAGCTCGGCTCGTCTGGATGACAACAACGTGAATGCGGACGCCGAGGAAGTGGAGATGGCAAGAGCCCAGCTTCAGTATCAATACGTGCTGAATGCTATGAACAGCGATTTTTCCAGGTTAAGAGGCGTTATCAGGGGTCAGTAGAATAACGCGGTAAGCCTATAGGATTCAAAAAGGATGATGCAAAACCCAATCCAAACAGCCTGTAACATAAAATAGAAAAGGATGAGATGCTTATATGAGTGACATGTTTATTACACCAATCAATTTTATGCAGGGAGTGAGCAGCACAAAGGGTGTGTCTGATGTGCTGGGGAGCTTTGGAGCCTTCGGAACCCTTGGAGGTGTAGAGAAGATTGATGAAGAGGATAATTCACTTTTTGGAAATATCTTCGGAGAGCTGATCAACAATGTGGCCGAACTGGAGGACAATTATATGAAGCAGCAATACCTCCTGGCCACGGGACAACTGGATGATCCTCATACGGTGCCCATTGCCGGATCGGAGCTTCAGCTGGCCACGGACCTGCTGGTGCAGATGCGCAACAAGGCGCTGGAGGCTTATAATTCACTGATTACCATATCCATGTAAGATTTGGATGATAAAGTACATCTACTTGTACGCGAAGCAGCACGAACAGGCAGGTGTATTTTGCGTGTTGTAAGAAGATTATTCGAGAGATTAACATAGAAGGGAAAAGAAACGGCCATGAATGTAAAAGAACGGGTAGAACAGTTAAAGGCGGTTGTTTCTAAGCTGGAGAGCAGGACGAAGAAGCTGATACTGGCCGGCATTGCGGGCTTGATTGTTTTTTCTATTGTGATAGCCCTCCTTTTGAACAGGAACAACGGCTATGAGGTTCTATTTTCCGGTCTGAATGAGGAGGAAGCCCAGCAGATTATGGGCAAGCTCCAGGAATCAGAAATTGATTACCAGTATTCCGAGAACGGAGTGATCCTGGTTCCGGAGAAGATTCTGGACCAGACCAGGGCAAGCTTGGCCTTTGAGGGTTATCCCAAGAGCGGCTTCGGTTATCAGGTGTATACCGAGAACGCAGGGCTCATGACCACGGACACAGACAAGGACCGATACGCACTCTACGACCTGCAGAACCGGATGGCAGCTACGATCCGGGTCATTGACGGAGTTCAGGATGCCACGGTAACCATCGCCCTGGGCGAGCAGCGCAGATACGTGCTCACAGAGGAGGCGTTAAATGAGACCACCGGTCATGTTATGATGACTATGGAGAATGGCGCTTCTCCCACCATTGAGCAGGCCAAGGCCGTTCAGCTTCTGGTAGCCTCCGGTGTTCCGGGCTTGGAGCCGGAGAACGTGGCGGTGATTGACAGTGCCACAGGAGAGGAGATTAACACTACAGAGGAGGATGCCAACAGTCTCACCAGCAAGGACACAGACGAGATAGCAAGAATGGTGGAGGATCAGATCTGCGAGAAGGTACTCCATGTGCTGATCCCCTTCTATGGGGAGGAAAACATTTATGTTTCCGCCAAGGCACAGATCAATATGCAGACTCTTCTGCGGGAGACGATTACATATACCACACCGGATAAGATCAACCAGGATGATAAGACGGGAATTGTATCCCACGATCAGGGAACCATTGAGATCTCCGGTACTAAGGATGCGGTGGAAGGCGGTGTCGCCGGAGCCGAGACCAATGCGGACACCCCGGTATACGATACGGGTGCTGATGAAGATGGTGTGGAGGGCTATGGAGCCCGAAGCTGGGACAAAGAGTTCCTGGTAAATCAGATCAAGGAGCAGGGCCAGATCACCCCGGGCGCCTTGGAGGATCTCACCGTTTCCGTTGCTGTCAATGGTGACAGCTATGGAAGCCTTACGGTAGGAGACCTTCGGGCATTGGTGGGAAATGCGGCAGGAATCGCGGAGATTGATTGGAACAGCAAGATTTCCGTTGTCAGCGGCCCATTCTATCAGAGCACCTTCCAGCCGGAGGAGCCGGAGGAAGAGGTTGGCGTCTTTGGCAGAATGATTTCCAGCCCTATCTTCTATATCTTGTTGGTGATTGTGCTAGTACTGTTGGTTGTAGCCATTGTACTTCTGATATTGAATGCTAAGCGTAAGAAGAAAAAGGCGGCAGAAGCAGCGGCTGCGGCTGCTGCGGAGGGCGACGCTTCCGCGATTCTGGAGCAGATGCCGACCTTTGACTTTAACAAAGAGATTCTCGAGTTCCAGAATGACAGAGGTATGGAGCTGAAGCAGCATATCCGTGAATTTACGGAGGAGAATCCCGAGATATCCGCCCAGTTACTGAAGAACTGGCTGAATGGTGGGGGAGGTGAGTGACCATGAGCAGTGAAATAACAGAGGAAATCACCCCGGAACAGAAGGCGGCAGCAGTTGTTGTTTCCATGGGAGCAGACAAGGCATCCCTGATCTATAAGCATTTAAGCGAGGACGATATTGAGAAGCTCACCCTGGAGGTGGCAAAGCTCAAGCATCTGGAGGCAGACCAGACGGCGGACATATTGGATGAGTTCTACAAGTCCTGTATGACCCAGAAGGTGGTGACGGACGGCGGTATGGAGTACGCCCGTTCCGTACTGGAGAAGGCTTTTGGCGAATCCACAGCCCAGCAGCTTTTGGAGCGGGTGACCAAGTTTCTGAAGGTCCGGCCCTTTGAGTTTATCAGGAAGTCCGATCCCAAGAACCTGTATACCTTCCTGGCTCATGAGCGTCCTCAGACCATAGCCCTGGTGCTGTCCTATGCGGATGCGGACCAGGCGGCGGGCGTTATCAGCAATCTGCCCAAGGATGTGTCCATCCAGGTAGTGGAGTGCATCGCCCGGCTGGAAAGTGTATCCCCGGAGGCTATCAAGATTGTGGAAAATCAGCTCCGGAAGCGATTCGAGAATATTATGACAACCGACTACACGGCTATCGGCGGTATTGATTACATTGCGGACGTTATGAACAATATGGACCGCAGCAACGAGAAGTTTATTTTCGACGAACTGGCTAAGCGGGATGAAGAGCTTACCGAGACCATCCGCAAGAAGATGTTCGTATTTGAAGATATCCTTAGTCTTGACAACCGTTCCATTCAGAGATTTGTCCGGGACTGCGATGTCAAGGATCTGGTGTACGCCCTCAAGGGCAGCGACGAGAATGTCCGGCAGGTTATCTTTGCCAACATGTCCGGACGTATGGCGGAGAGTATCCAGTCCGACCTGGAGATTACGGTCAACGTGCTCCGAAAGGATGTGGAGGAAGCCCAGCAGAGAATCGTCGGCGTTATCCGGCGTCTGGAGGCTGCCGGTGAGCTGATTATCGTTAAGGGCGGAAAGGATGAGATCATTGTCTAGGGTAGTCAAAGGCAGAAAAGCCATCGATGTGACGGAGATGTATCAATTCTTCTCGGACTTCGCACTGGAGGAAGAGAAGGAGGAGGAAGCGCCCGAGACAGAAGAGGAAGCGGCCGCCCGGGAAGCGGAGGAAGCAGCCAAAAGAGCGGCGGAGGAAGAGGAGGCCCGTATCCGGGCCGAGAAGGAAGCGGCTGAGAAGGAGCGCGCCAGTGCAATACTGGCGGAGGCACGAAGGGAAGCGGATCAGATTCTGGAGGATGCGAGAACGCAGGCGAAGCTTCTGCGGGAGGAAGCCTACGAGGAGGGTCACCAGGAAGGCGTCAAGGCCGGAGTGGAGGAAGCCCAGTTAAAATGCCAGGCTCTGTACGAGGAGGAGGTTGAGAGCTTCCGAAGGGAGGCCGCCGAATTTATGGACACCATCCGCCGGGAAAAGAGCATGGTCATGGAAAAGTATCTGGACGATCTGAAGCGGACCGTTCTGACCATTGCGGAAAAGGTCATTCACATCAGTTTGAAATCCAGTGAGAATGTGATCCACCGCATGATCCTTGCCGCCACCGACAAGCTGAAAAAGACGGAGTGGGCGAAGATCTATATTACCAAATGCGGCACGGAGATTTCCATGAACACGGATGTGGAATTTTTAAACGCTCTGTCCCATCTGTCGGACAATGTGAAGATTGTAGCGATGGACAGCGACGAGGAGGGCATCTGCATTATCGAGCTGCCCGAGGAGATCATAGACGCCAGTGTCAGCACACAGCTTGAAAATATCAAGGATATCCTGAACAATGCCCGGGTATAGCGGAAGAAACCGAAGCCCCGGGGTTTGGGAATAAGGAGAGGAAGATGGCATGTTTGCAGAGCTGCCCAATCTGATATCCAATGCGGAAACCGTCAGCTACATAGGAAAAATCGAGAATATCGTGGGAATGGCTATGGAAGCATCGGGAAACCGGGCCAGTATCGGAGACATTGCCATGATTTACAATGAAGATAAGAAACGGCAGATTCCCGTTGAGGTAGTGGGCTTTAAGGATGGCAGAAGCCAGCTGATGGCCTACGAGAATATGAGCGGAATCTCCGCAGGCAGCTTTGTACGCAACACCAGAAAGCGCCTGAAGATACCGGTAGGAGATTTCCTCCGGGGACGAATCATAGACGCCCTGGGGAATCCGATGGATGATTTGGGACCTTTTGAGTCCCAGCAGCATTATTATGTAGAGAACCCCTATATCAACCCCCTGACACGTCCTCCCATTACGGACACCCTGGAGTTCGGCATCAAGGCCATTGACGGTCTGAACACCGTGGGAAAGGGGCAGAGAATCGGGATTTTCGCCGGCAGCGGTGTGGGTAAAAGTACCCTGCTCGGCATGATAGCAAGAAATGTAAAGGCAGACATCAATGTGATTGCTCTGGTGGGAGAGCGAGGCCGCGAGGTTCGGGAGTTTATTGAGAAGGACTTGGGGCCGGAAGGACTTAAGCGTTCGATACTCGTTGTGGCTACCTCCGATCAGCCGGCTATGCTGCGTATGAAATGCCCCCTTGTGGCGACTACCATTGCGGAGTACTTCAAGGACCAGGGAAAAGATGTTCTGCTGATGATGGATTCGCTCACGCGATTTGCTATGGCACAGAGAGAGATCGGGCTTGCTACCGGAGAGCCGCCGGTGGCAAGAGGCTATACGCCGTCCATCTACGCGGAGTTTCCGAAGCTTTTGGAGCGAAGCGGAAAGTTTGAGAAGGGTTCCATCACCGGGATTTATACGGTACTGGTGGAGGGCGACGATACCAATGAGCCAATAGCCGATACGGTCCGGGGTATTCTGGACGGACATATCGTGTTATCCAGAAAGCTTGCCAATGAGAACCATTTTCCGGCCATCGACATCGGAGCCAGCATTTCCCGTCTGATGGTAAATATCGTTCCCGAGGAGCACCAGAGGCTGGCGGCTAAGATGCGGGACCTTTTAAGCGTCTACAACAAAAATGAAGACTTGATTTCCATCGGAGCCTACAAAGCAGGCACGAATCCGCGTCTGGATACGGCGGTGGGGAAGATTGATGCGGTCAATGAGTATCTGATGCAGCGGATTGCGGATAACTTTTCCATTGAAGAGGATTTGGCGGCCATGCGCAAGATTCTGGCGTAAGCGCTTCTTACATACAGGAAGACTTTGGAGTACATGGACTTTGCGGAACAAGGATTAATGTGTTTCACATGTTCGGCAGGCGGCATAAGGTGAAGAGAGGGTTGCTTTTTGCATGAAGAAATTTTACTTTGCACTGGATACGGTGCTGAATTATAAGGAACAGGTTCTTGAGAACCTACAGGCGGAACACGCACAGATTATTGCGGAGCGTGTGGAGTGCGAGCGGGGAATTGAAGCGCTGGAGCAGGAACAGCAGGAATGTATGGCAGAGCTGGAGGAAAAGAAGAGCTTCGGTATCAGCATTACGGATATGCAGACCTATGATCGCTTCCTCACCAGTCTTCGGAAAAAAATCGAGCGCGAGCGCGAACGTCTGGCGGAGATTCTCCAGCGGGAAGAGCGCAAGCGTGAGCAGGTGGTAGAGGCCCGGAAGGAAACGGCCTCCATTACCAAGTTAAAGGATAAGAAGCGTGCCCAGTATGACAAAGAGGTGCAGAAAGCCGACGAGCAGTTTATCGACGAATTTGTATCCAACAAGCGGGCTGTGGCGCGGGCGTAGCCGGGTATTTGGGACGGCGGCGCAAAACTTACCGGCCGCATGGCGAAGGGTAAGAAAAGGCGCGTAATACTGCAAATTGTCATTTTGACAGGCAGTTTACGATAGAGACACAGGACCGGGACAATGGAAAGCAGTCTTCGGGAATACATGTGTCAAAAAAATATCAGAAAGGAGGGGAAGAACATGGGAAATGCAGCCATTAAGGGCGCAGATATGGCAGTCGCAATGGCAGGAAAGGCCAATGCAGGCGTGAAGAGCCAGGCAGCCCGGCAAGCGGAGCAGACAGACGACGGTTTCCAGAAGCTTCTGGACAGTAAGTCTAAGGAGGAAGCCGGCACCAAGGAGACAGACAGCAGCAAGAAGGACGACAACAAGGAAGTCGCCAAGGATGAGGCGCCGAAGAAGCCGGAAGACAGCAAGGAGCAGACGGAAGAGACTGCGGCGCCCGCAGACAGCACGGCTTTGGAGCAGGTGCAGGCGGCATTGCTGTTTGGAATCCAGCCGGAGGCAGTGACACAGGAAGTTGTTTCGGAGGAAATGCCGGAGCTGGTTGTGGAGACAGGAGCAGTCCCGACAGAGGAATTAACTCCGGTGACAGAGCTTACCGCGGAACAGCCGGTTACGACCGCCGAGCAGACGGGGATTCCCGAGGAAGCGCTTACGGCTGATGTAAAGCCGGAGCAGGCCGTACTGCCAAAAGAGGACGCGTCTGAAAAGTCCGAGGCAGGAATTACCCTGGAAAAACCGAAAGAGGCCCCCAAGACAGAAGTGAAAGAGGAAGTGAAGGCGGAGGCCACCTTGGAACAGCCTCTGGAAAGCACTCACGCGGAGGTACGGACTGCGGAGCGGACGACAGCCGCAAAGGAGGTTCCTACGGAGCATGTGCGTGTGGCACAGCCGGAGGAGATCCCGGAAAAGGTTTTGAATCAGCTTCTTGTGAAGAGCACCGCGGGCATCAAGGAATTTGAGATTCAGCTTGAGCCTTATGACCTTGGAAAGATTATCATCAAGGCAGCCTTTGGGAAAGAGCACACCAGTATTTCCATTTTCTGTACCGAGCAGAGGACAATGGAGCTGATGGCAAAGAATGCCAGAGAGCTTGGCGCAATTATGGAAGAAAACCTGGGAGCGCCCACGACGATTGTGGTGGAGGATAAGGAGTCCGGTTATCTGGAGCAGCAGAAGCAGAACAACGAAGGCAACGGCGGCAATCAGAATCAGGACGGCGGTTCCGGAAAGCAGGGTGAGAAGAACCAGGAGAAAGAGGGAATGGATTTCCTTCAGCAGCTTCGGCTGGGATTGATTTAAAGTATACCTATATGCACAAAGAGCATGTGCAAATTAAAGAGAGGAGTTGAAATAAGTGGCAGAGACAACAGGAGTAGACAGCACAACAAGAGTGAATCTTGCGGATACTTATGTGAGAAAGGACGCGTCGCCCAACAACAGCGCCTTATCGATGGATGATTTCTGGAAGCTTTTGGCGGCACAGCTTCGCTATCAGGATTCCAGCAATCCCATGAGCAACAGTGAGATGATGGGCCAGCTTGTACAGATGGGAACCATGAGCGCTATGGACAATATGTCCACCACCATTACGGATGCTATGAACAGTCTGTCTCAGATTTCTTTATCTTCCTATGCAACCGGACTTTTAGGAAAAGAGATTACGGTGGCGGATGTGGATAAGGACGGAAAGCTGATTGGCGAGACCGTAGGCAAGGTAGAGGGAATCGCTCTTACGGGAAGCAATCCTTACATCTATGTAAACGGAAAGGCATATAGCTTAAGCCAGATCGTATCTATGGGAACCGTTCCGAAGAAGGAAGAGGAAGGTGACGGCGAGGACGACACCACTACGGACGGCATGGACAACGAGGAGAACAGTGAGGATAACAAGACCGAGGCTGTTTAGGCAAAGCTCATAAGCTTAAGCTGTGAGGGGGAAAGGCGGTGGAAAACATGCTGCAAAAATTAAATCAGACAGTCAGTGTCCAGCAGCTTCGGCTGGAGCACGAACAGCATACTTCCATTGGCGGAAAGCAGGGAGCCGGATTCGGCGCGTTACTCCAGAATGCGATGGAGGACAGCCAGCAGGTACGGTTTTCCAAGCACGCGGCGGCCCGTGTGGAGCAGAGAGGCATCGAGGTGACGGACAGTCTCTTAAGCGATCTGAACCAGGCAGTGGGCAAGGCCAGGGAAAAAGGTGCAAAGGATGTGGTGGTCATTGGTCAGCAGGGCGCATTCATTGTGAATATACCGAACAATGTAGTGGTCACAACCATGACGAGCCAGGAAATGAAGCAAAATATTTTTACCAATATTGACAGCGCTGTTCTATTGTAAGCCGGACCATTTATGGAGGTTTGTTCCACAGGCAGAAGCCCTGGCGGAGAGAATAGCGAAAGAATAGCAAGTAAGGAAGGAACGATATCAAATGGTTAAATCAATGTTTGCAGGTGTGGCTGGATTGAAGACACATCAAAAGAAAATGGATGTAATCGGAAACAACATTGCAAATGTAAATACCTGGGGTTACAAGGCGTACAGCTTCAACTTCCAGGATTCTATCTACAGTACCTCAATTCGAAGCTCAGGCGGTGCAACCAATGCAGGCGCTTACGGTGGACGGAACCCTTCTCAGGTTGGTTATGGTTCTACCATGTCATCTATCAGCTTCCAGTATACGACGGGTGCTCCGTCGCCTACGGATAATGATCTGGACTGCATGATCGATGGTACCGGACTGTTTCTGGTAGGCGGAATGGTGAATGGACAGCTTACGGCGGATGGTATCAAAAACTCTGGTTTGTATTTAAGCCGTGTAGGTATCTTTTCTGTGGATAATAATGGTTATCTGGTGGATGACCAGAAGAATTATGTATATGGATATGCTTTGAAGGAGGGGACCGGTATACCAGAGGTTCCGGCAAAAGCACTTACAGCTACGGGATCAGCAGAAGTCGAAATAGATGATCAAGATCCGGATAATGTAACAGTTACAATTATGGGGATAACGGTTAGCCACGTAGTAGCAAAAGATACTGCGGGAAGAATTGCAGCGTGGATCAATGCAGTTACGAAAAGTCAGGAAAAGGATGATGCTGGCAATCCTGTGAAGGGCACAGGAGGACCGCTGCGAGGCTGTTCGATTAGCAGAGGTGATATTAGTGAGGTGACAGGAGCTAAACCATCAGTTAAATTGACGATTACTTCAAAAACAATGGGAGAAAAAATTACAACTTTTCCGGAAGAAACAGATTTTGATACAACAAATATAACTGGTAATTTAACTGCTATCCCTAATACCTGGGAGACAACACCTGGTCAAGACTATGAAGCTGCCATTCCGGCAGAGTTCAACGAGGATTTGTCACCGATTCAGATCCCCTATGATCCAAAAACGGGAGCACAGTATAACCTCCAAAGCTACAGCATCAGCGACAACGGTGTAATTACCGGTATCGACACCCAGAACCGTCCCATCACTTTAGGACAGTTAGCCATCGTAGCCGTAGAGAACCCGAATGGTATGGAGAAAACCAACGGCTATTACTTCCAGCTTGGAGACAACGCCGGCGGCGTGGAAGTTGTAAAACCAGGCTCAGGAGCCGCAGGCTTCATCCGCAGCAAGTACTTAGAGATGCCTAACGTAGACCTGGCCAACGAGTTCTCCAACATGATCACCACTCAGAGAGGCTTCCAGGCCAACTCCAAGATCATCACCGTCACCGACGAGATGCTCCAGGAGCTTGTAAATATGAAACGTTAATTGATTTTTTAGAACCGGTTTTGCCCTGGGGCGTTTCCGCTCCGGGGTAAAGCCATGAATCCTGTTACACATTCACAGCTTTGCCTGCTGTCCGCTTTGAATAAAGCACGGCAAGCCGTAACCAAAAGGGGGAAAAAGCCCATGATTATTTTGACAAAGCTGAATCATCAGCGCATTGTAATCAACGAAGATCAGGTAGAGTGTATTGATTTGATTCCGGAATCCAAGGTCATTATGATGAACGGCCGTTTTCATGTGGTATCGGAATCACCGGAGGAAATTATTCAAAAAACCATCGAATACAAGGGAGCCATCAGCGGCATCCGTACAAATAAAGTTAGCATAGAAGCGTAAGAGGAGAGATAGAAAATGGATTTGTCAACAATTATTGGAATCGTGCTTGGTTTTGCCCTGATCGTATGGGGAATTAAGATTCCACAGCTTCCCAACTTCTGGGACCCGCAAAGTGTTGCTTTAACCCTGGGCGGCACCGTCTGTGCGGTTATTGCCAGTTTTCCTTTCAACCAGCTCAAGCGAATGGGCAGTCATTTCAAGATACTGCTTCAGGGCAACCGCTACAATTACGGCGCCCTCATTGAGCAAATGGTAGAGATGGCACAGCTGGCTAGGCAGAACGGCCTCCTTTCCCTGGAGGAAAAAGCCAACGAGATTGACGATCCTTTCTTCAAGGAAGGTCTGATGCTTGTAGTAGACGCTACGGAGGAGGAAGAGCTTCGGGCACGTCTCCAGAATGAGCTTGACAATATGGCGGACCGCCACGATGCAGGCGTGGCTATCTATGAGAAGGCTTCCAGCTATGCGCCGGCCTTCGGTATGATCGGTACTCTGGTAGGTCTGGTAAACATGCTGAAGAACATGAATGTGGATGAGGGAGGCGCAAGCTCCCTGGGCGCGGATATGTCCGTGGCTTTGGTTACCACCTTCTACGGTTGTATTTTGGCAAACCTGATCTTTGGACCCATAGCAAAAAAGCTGCGTATCCGTAACGACGAGGAGATGCAGTACCGTATGATTATGATGGAGGGTATTATCTCCATCCAGGCCGGCGACAATCCCAAGCTCCTTCGTGAGAAGCTTCTCTCCAATCTGGATCAGAAGACCCAGGCCAAGCTCCGCGACGGTGCTGGAGAAGGCGGCGGAGATGACGGCGGCGGAAAGAAAAAGAAGGAAAAGAAGTCGAAAAAATAAGGATTCGGAAGGTCCGGACCTTCGGGTATGGGCCAGAAATAAGGTGAGGATATGGCAAGAAAGCAAAAAGCGCCGGAGGAAGGCGCAAGCTGGATGGACACTTACGGCGACATGGTGACGCTGCTGTTGTGTTTCTTCGTACTTCTCTACTCCATTTCCACCGTAGACGCCATGAAGTGGGAGTTGGTGGTAAAGAGCTTTAACCCCAAGGCCGAGGAGGTCTCCCAGATTGTTATGGAGACGGAGATGAATGAAAAGGGTATGGAGGTTCCAGGCGGAACGGATGTACCTCTGGATGAGATAGAGGACTTTGAGGATCTCTATTATATGCTCCAGGAAGCCATTGCGGAGAACAATCTGGAGGGCGAAGTGGAATTGGAAAAGGGTGAGGGCTATACATTTATCAATTTTCGTGATAATATCTTTTTTGACGGGGATAAAGCTGTCTTAAAGGATGAGGGAAAAGCGATTTTGGATGCCTTTATCAAGGCCCTCAACAGTGTAAGCAGCACCATCGGGGAGATTCAGGTACTGGGACACACCTCCCAGGCCGATCCGGACCGGCCCAACAATCCGGTAAACGACCGGGTGCTCTCCAGTGAGCGTGCGGCACGTGTGGCGGCTTACATCCATCAGAACAGTCTGGTGGGGCCGGAGAAGATCATTGCCATCGGCTACGGACAGCACCGTCCTGTGGCCGGCTTTGACACAGCGGAGGAGAGAGCCAAGAACCGTCGTGTGGAAATTTTAATAACTAAGGATGATGCGGTTGTGCAAAGTCTCGAAGAGTATTATAATGAGATCTATGATTCCCCAGACACAGAATAAGCAAAGGT
Source organism: bacterium 1XD21-13 (assembly GCA_009917555.1). GTDB lineage: Bacteria > Bacillota > Clostridia > Lachnospirales > Lachnospiraceae > Laedolimicola. Next base: position 116,262 of record QZDX01000005.1, read on the forward strand.
GGGTAAGAGATGGCAGAGGTATTATCACAAAGCCAGATTGACGCGCTGCTGAACTCGATGCAGAGCGGCGGCGCGGAAGAGAAAAAAGAAGAAAAGCCGGAAATTAAATACAAAAAATACGATTTCTACAGCCCGAAGAAGTATACCAAAGACAGGCTTAAGATGCTTCGAACCATCTATGACAACTATGCCAGAATCGCTTCCTCCCAGATCAACGGCCTTTTTAAAGTGGCCAGCGAGGTTGAGGTCATCGGTGTGGAGGAACAAAGATACTACGAGTTCGGCAATGCCTTAAGCGATACGGACGTGCTGACCATAGCCCGTGTGAAGCTTCAGGGTGAGGTGCAGAAGGTTCCCATGCTTCTACATATTACACCGACGATTATGATTTCCATGATTGATCGGATGATCGGCGGAATGGGGACAGACAGTGTACCCATGTCCTACGTCTATACGGACATTGAGTACGCCTTGTATCAGCGTGTGATCCGCTATTTCCTCAACATCAATCATGATGTGTGGAACAGCAACGTGGGCCTGGAGGTGGATTTTGAACGTCTGGAGGAGAACCCCAGCATGTACCAGGGGGTCAGTGTGGACGAGGCCGTGGTGATCATTATGCTGGAGATTAAGATGCAGGGCTTAAGCGGCGTCTTAAATATCTGTATTCCTGGAACCCTGATGTCAGATATCTTTGAAGTCATTGATAAGACGAAGCATCTGGCGGATGTGGATGATGCAGGTGTCCGTCAAAGTGACAGGGATGATATTCTGGACAGCATCCGCAATTCCGAGCTGGATGTAATGGCACAGCTTGGTGTTGCAAGACTTAGCCTGGACGATGTATACAACTTCCAGGTGGGCGACGTCATTAATCTGAATAAGCCCAAGGATTCCGATGTTACACTCCATATAGCGGGCCAGCCGTGGTTTGTGGGCCAGTTGGGTGTTCATAATAAAAATATGGCGATAAAAATCCAAGATCGCGTGGAGGAAGAGTAAAAAAAGCTCCCCCGCAGCAAAGATTATGAAAAAGAAAGAGGTATGAGAAATGGCAAAGATTATGTTAGTTGACGACGCGGCATTTATGCGGATGATGGTGAAGGACGCGCTCACCAAGGCAGGCTATACGGATCTCATTGAGGCACAGGACGGTGCGGAGGCAGTAGAGAAGTTCAACGCAGAGAACCCGGATCTGGTATTTATGGATATTACCATGCCCAACAAGGATGGCCTGGAGGCATTAAAGGAGATTAAGGCGGCTCATCCCAATGCAAACATTGTAATGTGTTCCGCAATGGGCCAGGAGGCTATGGTTATCGAGGCGATTAAGTCGGGAGCCAAGGACTTTATCGTAAAGCCCTTTAAGCCGGACCGTATTCTGGCAACTGCTGAAAAAATTCTTTCCTAGGAGGACGCCATGTCTTTTTTAAGTGCATTCAACATCTGTGCTTCCGGTCTTACGGCACAGAGGAAGCGGCTTGACGTGGCTTCCGAGAACATCGCAAATATTGAGACCACACGGACAGAATCCGGCGAACCGTATCGGAGAAAGATGGTGGTGCTCCAGGAGATCGGGGACAATTCATCCTTCCGTTCTCATCTGGCAAAGGCATCCCAGCTTCAGAACGGGAACCGGGGTGGCGTGCGGGTGGCGGAGATTGTGGAGGACCAGAGAGACCTGATCCCAGTTTACAATCCCGAGCATCCCGATGCGGACGAGGACGGCTACGTTCAGATGCCCAATGTGGACTGGGTGAAAGAGACCATTGACGGTATGTCCGCAACCCGATCCTACGAGGCGAATATTACGGCCTTCAATGCAATTAAGCTGATGGCCCAGAAGGCACTGGAGATTGGAAAATAATATGTGAAGGCTAATATTCACAAAAGGAGCGAAGGGAAATTATGAGTTCTGAGATTTTAAGCGCATTGGAAATCGATGCGATAGGTGAAATACTAAATATCAGCTTAGGATCATCCGCTACCGCAATCTCAAATCTTTTGGGCACCCGGGTAGATATCACAACCCCTGTGGTAAAGGTGGTTACCAAGGAAGAGTTTGAGATGGGCCGGATTGAGCCGGCGGTAGGTGTGGAGATTACCTACGTGGCCGGTCTGGAAGGAAGCAATGTTATGCTTCTCAAACGCCACGATGTGAAGGTTATCGTGGAAATGATGATGGGCTTTGAGGTGTCGGATGAGGATTTTGTCTTAGACGAGATCAACATCAGTGCGGTCTGCGAGGTTATGAACCAGATGATGGGAGCCTCCGCCACGGCGCTTTCGGAGTTTTTCGGGAAAATGGTGAATATTTCCACACCCGTTTCCTTTGAGCTGAAGAATGAACAGGAATTTGTTGACAAATACTTTACGGATAACAGCCCCTGGGTTGTGGTATCCTTTATCCTGAAGATTGCGGATAAATTGGAGAGTGAGTTTTTCAATGTAATGCCGATGAATCTGGCCAAGAGTCTGGTAAAAGGCTTTCTGCCGGAAGATTACGACGTGGCGCCTGCACCGGCTCCAACACCGGCCCCAGCCCCTGCGGCACCCTCTGGAGGTTCATCCTCTGGCGGAGTACTGTCCCAGGAGGAGATTGAGCGTCTGCTAAGCGGCGGTGCATCGGAGGAACCAGCACCGGCCCCAGCCCCTGCGGCACCCTCTGGAGGTTCATCCTCCGGTGGAGTACTGTCCCAGGAGGAGATTGAACGTCTCTTGAGTGGCGGCGTATCCGAGGAGCCAGCTGCTGCTCCGGAAGTACCGGCGCAGCCAGCCCCTGCAGCAGCCCCGGCACAGACTGTACCAGTACAGGCAGCACCGGTTCAGACCGTGGCGGCCAGTCCGGAGATGGCTCAGATGATGCAGATGCAGATGCAGATGATGCAGCAAATGATGCAGCAGATGATGACCATGCAGCAGCCCCAGAAGAAGGAGCCCCCTGCGCCAAAGACCATCAACGTGCAGCCATCCGTACAGCCCAATCTCAACCAGGATACGGTTCTCAGCGATGAGCAGGAGGAGAACATGGAGCTGATCATGGGCGTGCCCCTTGACATTTCCGTGGAGATTGGCAGAACCCAGAAGAGGGTAAAGGACATCTTAGAGTTTACCAAGGGCTCTCTCATTGTGCTTGACAAGCTTGCCGGAGAGCAAGTGGATCTGTTTGTAAACGGCCGCTGTATTGCCAAGGGTGATGTGGTGGTAGTGGAGGATAATTTTGGCATCCGTATTACGGAGATCCTAAAGCCCAATATCTTAAGCCTTGAGTAAGGAAGGACAGAGTATTTATGCCAGGATTTTTTACCGGATTCGTAACCTTTCTGATGGCGGCGGTGATTATTTATCTTAGCTATATTTGCAGCAAATACATGGGAAAGGGTCTGGTGCGAAACACCAGCTCCCAGTATATGCGCATGCTGGATCAGATGATTGTAGGACAGAACCGCACTCTGGTGATTGTCCAGACAGGGGATCGGTATCTGCTTCTGGGTGTAGGCCCGGAGCGGATTGAGATGCTTGCGGAGCTGTCCGGGGAGGATCTCATCCCCATAGGGGGAGAGGACGGCGAGAAGCCTGTGGACTTTGGCCGACTTCTGTCACGGATTGGACGGAAGAAGGATGAGGAGTAATGAGGTAAGCTATGGAAAATGAGACATTTGCTAATGACGCTCTTGTGAATATCAACGGAGAACAGGTCCCCACCTTAGAACTCCTGCTGATGCTCACCCTGATTTCCCTGCTTCCCTCACTTCTGATTATGTGCACGTCCTTTATGCGGACGATTATCATGCTTTCTTTTTTAAGGAATGCCATGGGAATTCAGCAGAGCCCACCCAATATGGTGTTGGTGGGGATTGCGCTGTTTTTGACGCTGTATATTATGACACCTGTGATCAATGAGATCAATGAGACGGCCTATCAGCCCTATGTGCGGGAGGAGATTGGCCAGCGGGAGGCGTGGACCCGCGCCCAGGTGCCCTTAAAGGAGTTTATGCTCCGCAATACGGAGGAGGATACCTTAAATCTCTTTATGGATATGGCCCATAGGGAGGCGGTGGAGGATGCAGTGGATCTGCCCCTGACCGTTGTGATTCCCTCCTTTATGACAACCGAATTAAAACGGGCCTTTACGGCAGGTTTTCTGTTGTATATACCCTTTCTTTTGATAGATATTATTGTTTCCAGTACTCTGATGTCCATGGGCATGATGATGCTTCCACCGGCGATGATTTCCCTGCCCTTCAAGCTTCTTCTCTTTGTGACCGTGGACGGCTGGCAGCTCTTGTTCTCCAGCATTGTAACTGGCTTTAAGTGAGGAGGCTAAGAAAGGCACACTATGATAACAAACAGTGGAATGTCCGATTTGATGTATGAGTTTTTTATTATGGTACTTCAGCTTGCAGGTCCTCCTCTGCTTTTAAGCATGCTCATTGGAATCTTGATTGCCATTATTCAGGCGGCTACTCAGATTCATGAGCAGACTTTGACCTTTGTGCCAAAGCTCTTAGTGATTGGCCTGGTGCTGGTGTTTACGGGAAGCAGTATGCTTGCCACCCTGCAAGATTTTACCGTTCGGCTGTTCCATCTGATACAGGTAGGATAAGCCTATGGATATTGTTCTGTTTTCCATGATTGCCATGCGGATGACGGGCCTCATTTTTATGAACCCCATCTTTGGCAGAAGAAATATACCAAACAATGTAAAGGCAGGCATGGTTCTGGTCTTTACCTTTCTGGTTTATTCCACTATGGAGGAGCCGGAGCTTTCTTATGAGTTTGCCTCCTCCTTTCTCTATGGCTTTTTGCTTTTGAAGGAGTTTTTGGTGGGATATGTGCTGGGGTATGTGATGGAGCTGTTTTTTTTCGTCATTACCCATGCAGGCAGTATCATTGATTTTCATTTGGGATTGTCCATGTCTATGGTGTACGATCCCCAGACCAATGCACAGATAGCTATGTCCGGTAATGTGTACCAGATCTTTTATACCCTGCTGTTTTTCGCGGTGGACGGTCATCTGGTGCTGATCCGAATGCTGCTCACCTCCGGGGATTTGGTCCCCTACGGGCAGGTGGCTTTTACCCAGGGACTGGCCCTGGCGGTCCTGGATCTCTTCCGGGGCTGTGTGGTGCTGGCGGTCCGCTTTGCCTTTCCTATCATTGCCATTGAGTTTCTGGTGGAGGTGGCGGTGGGCATTATGATGAAGGTAGCTCCACAGGTCAATGTGTTTGTAATCAATATTCAGATTAAGATCGCAGTGGGCTTTCTGGTGCTTCTGCTTCTGATTTCTCCTATGAAGTCCTGGCTTGAGGATTTGATACATCAGATGCTGATGAGCATGCAGGAGATTCTGAGACTGCTCTGACAGAGGATTACTCTAATAGAGCATAGATAGCTGGATGTTGTGTGACGAGAAGGAAGTGATTGATCCGTGGCAGGTGAAAAGACAGAAAAAGCCACACCGAAAAAGCGACGGGACCAACGAAAGGAAGGTAATGTATTCCAAAGTAAGGATGTGATTACCGTAATCTCCCTGCTAGGAAGCTTTTGCTGTCTGCAGTTTTTATTTCCCATGATTTACCGGACCCTGCGGGACTGCCTGGTACGCTTTATCGGCTATGCGGGCGTGGTCACGGAGCTGGGTCAGGGGGATGTGCCCAGGCTTGGCTTTGAGGCCGGGCTGGTGGTGGTGAAGGGGGCTCTGCCCATCCTTTTGATTGGCTGTGCCCTGGCGATTCTTGCCTCAGGGATTCAGACGCGGTTCCTTTTTTCCTCCAAAGCCTTTAAGCCGAAGTTCAGCAATATGAACCCGCTAAACGGCATTAAGAATATGTTTTCCATGAAGAGCCTGGTGGAGCTTTTAAAGGGAATTGTAAAGATTATCCTTTTAGGTGTGATTCTCTTTAACATACTGAAGGGGGAGATCTTCCGGCTGATCAACACCATGTACATGGATCTGAGCCTTTCCACCATCTATGTGCTGAAAAAAATCATTACCATGGTGCTCCAGGTCTGTATGTATTTTGCAGCAGTAGCGGCCCTTGACTATTTTTACCAGTGGTGGTCTTACGAGAAAAAGATTAAAATGTCTAAGGACGAGGTAAAAGAGGAGTATAAGCAGTTGGAAGGAAATCCCGAAATCAAGGGAAAGATTCGGGATATGCAGCGTCAGAGGGCAAGGTCCCGTATGATGCAGGCCGTACCGGAAGCGGATGTGATCATCCGAAACCCCACCCACTATGCAGTGGCCTTAAAGTACGACCCCAATAAGGACAATGCGCCTCACCTGATTGCCAAGGGACAGGATGAGCTGGCCCTGCGGATTGTGAAGGTGGGGGAGGAGCATGATGTGACTGTCATAGAGAATAAGCCTCTGGCAAGGGGAATCTATGCGAGCACGCCCCTGAACGCGGAGATACCGGGAGAATACTACGGAGTGGTTGCGGAGATTCTTGTACAGGTATACAAGCTGAAGAACAAAAAACTGGTGTAGGATAGGATATGAAAAAATTTCTCTATAGTGCGGTTTCGCTGGCGGTTGTAGCCATCGTACTGCTTTTGATTATTCCATTAAATCCATTTTTGATGGATGTAATGATTATATTGAATATATCCCTGGCCATGATTATTCTGCTGATCAGCATGAATATCAAGGAGGCACTGGAATTCTCCATTTTCCCGTCCCTTCTGCTGGTTACGACCCTGTTTCGTTTGGCTCTCAATGTCTCTTCCACAAGAAACATTCTCACCAATCAGGGACAGTCCGGACAGGTGATTCAGGCCTTTGGTGATTTTGTACTCCAGGGCAATGTAATTGTTGGAGCTATTATCTACATAATCATTGTACTGGTGCAGTTTATCGTTATCACCAAGGGCGCCGAACGTGTGGCTGAGGTTGCAGCCAGATTTACCCTGGACGCTATGCCCGGCAAGCAGATGGCCATTGACGCGGACTTAAGCTCCGGCCTTATCACGGAGCAGGAAGCCAAGATGCGCCGGAACAAGATTCAGAAGGAAGCAGACTTCTACGGCGCCATGGACGGTGCTACGAAGATTGTTAAGGGCGATTCCATCATGTCCCTGATTATGACCCTGGTAAACTTTGTGGGAGGTATTCTCATCGGTCTTGTCCAGGGAGGCATGAGCTTTTCGGAGGTGCTGTCCATCTATTCCATCGCAACGGTGGGCGACGGCCTGGTATCTCAGATCCCGGCTCTTTTGATTTCCACGGCTACGGGTATGATTGTTACCCGGTCCGTGTCCGAGGGAAGCTTAAACGACGACGTGTCCAAGCAGTTTATGGCACAGCCCTTCTCTATTATGGCAGGCGGGATTGCCATGCTGGTACTGTCAATGGTTCCCGGTATGCCCAAGCTTCAGATGCTTGTCATCGGTGGCGGTCTTATCATTGGAGGCTGGCAGCTCAGCCGGCGGATTGAGAAGCTTGGAACTCTGGCGGCGGAGGCGGAGGCAGAGCAGCTTCTTCCCGGAGAGGGACAGCCGGTCAGCGAGGAGGAATACTTCAAGGATATCAACAATGTATATTCCCTCATTGGAGTGGAGGCCATTGAGATGGAATTTGGTTACAGCCTGATTCCCCTGGTGGATGAATCCAGCGGTGGCAAGATGATCAATCGAATTGTGATTTTCCGCCGGCAGTATGCCCAGGAGATGGGCCTTGTAATTCCCTCTATTCGATTAAGAGACAGCTCAAGCCTGAACACCAACCAGTATGTGGTGAAGATCAAGGGTGAAGAGGTGGCAAGAGGGGAGATTCTGGTGGACTACTACCTGGCTCTTGAGCCTGTGAATCCCACCAAGGAGATTGACGGCATTGACACCATTGAGCCGGCCTACGGGATTCCCGGCAAATGGATCAGCATTGATAAGAAGGAGATGGCGGAGATCTACGGCTATACCGTTATCGATCCCCTGTCCGTAATGCTGACGCACCTGTCGGAGACGGTACGGCAGCATGCCTACGAGCTCTTGAGCCGCCAGGAGGTGGTACAGCTTGTGGACAATGTGAAGATGAACGCTCCCCAGCTGGTGGAGGAGCTGTTCCCCAATGTGATTTCCTACGGCGTGTTCCAGAAGATTCTGGTGAACCTCTTGAAGGAGGGCATTCCCATCAAGGATATGGAGACCATTATGGAGACCATTGCGGATTCCGCCATGACGGTGAAGGATATGGATACCATCACCGAGAATATCCGGACGGCCTTAAAGCGGACCATTACCCGGAAGTTCTGCGATGGCGGCGTGATGCGGGTGATTACCTTAAGTGCAGATTTGGAGAAGAGCATTATCACCAGTCTGACCAAGGGAGAGCAGGGCATGTACTTGGCCTTAAGCCCCGACATGATGCAGAATATTATCCAGCAGCTTGGAGATGAGATACGAAAGTTCCAGGAGCTGTCTCAGGACCCCATTGTTCTCACCAGCCAGGTGGTGCGGTTACATTTTTATCATTTGATAGAGCAGTTTTATCCAAGCGTATATGTGCTGTCCTTCAATGAGATCAGCAATAATATTCAGATACAGGCAGTAGGAAACATCGGATCATAGTCCGGCAGAGCGGACGGAAGCAGTATCGGTGCATAAAAAGGATGGAGTGTGCAGATATGGGAGCCTCAAAGGAATTCGACGGTTTAACCAACGAGGAGCTTTTAACAGAATATCAGAAAACCGGCGAGCTGCATTTGAAGCAGGAATTGGTCATGCGTTATGTGTACATTGTGCGGAGCATTGCCATACAAATGCGTGATGTATACGTAAGCTTTGCTCAAATGGAGGATATTGTCAATGAGGGCGTTCTGGTGATCATGAGCGCTTTGGATAAATTCGATCCGGAAAAAAATGTAAAATTTGAGACGTATATCTCCAAGCGAATCAAGGGAATGGTCATTGATATGGCCAGAAAGCAGGACTGGATTCCAAGAAGTGTGAGAAAAAACGCAAGAGATATTGATGAAGTGACCACGAAGCTGTATAATGAACTGGGAAGGTATCCCACGCCGGAGGAGATCGCCGGCCATATGAATATCAGCGTGGAGAAGTACCAGGAGGCCCAGAGGAAAACAACCCTCTTTAATGTGCTCTCCCTGGACTTGGTTCTGGACGATGGAGGCGACAGCAAGAAGTCCATTTATCTGCCCTCCAAGAATGAGAATGAGCAGCCGGAGCTAAACTGCTTAAAGAAAGAGGCAGGGGAAGTCCTGGCAGAGGGAATCAAAAGCCTCAAGGAGAATGAACAGCTTGTGATTTCCCTGTACTATGTGGAGGAGCTGAACATGAAGCAGATTGCGGAGGTCATGTCTATCAGCGAGCCCCGAGTGTCCCAGATTCACGCCAACGCGGTAAAGAAATTAAAGACCTATCTGCAGAAAGAATACGGAGAGGAGAATCGATAGATGTTTCAAGGCTTTTATACCTTAGGTTCCGCTATGATTTCCGAGAACCGGAACCTGAATGTCATCAGCAACAATATGGCAAATGCAGCCACCACAGGCTACAAGAGCGATAAGTATATCGCCAGTACCTTCCGGGAGGAGGTGCTCTACCGGAGCGGCAACATTACCCCCAGCAAGCGGACACCCATTGGAACCACGGCCATGATCCAGGCCACCAATGACCGGGTGACCAATTACGAGCAGGGAGGCATGGAGCCTACGGAGATGGCTCTGGACTGCGCTATCAACGGCAGCGGCTTCTTTGCGGTTCAGACGGGAACAGGGGCCGACAATAACATTGTGTACACCAGAAGCGGTTCCTTTATCACCGATGACGAGGGATATCTGGCGGTTCCCAATATCGGACGTATCTTAGGCACCAACAACGCGCCTATCCGGGTGGATACGGATAACCTGGTGATTGACACGGATGGAACGGTTCGGGCGGAGGAGACCGACAGGGTGTACGGCACCATTCGTCTGGATGACTTTGAGGATTACTATGAGGATTTGGTGAAGGGGGACAACGGCACCTTCACAGTGCAGGAGGGGGCAACGCCCAGGGCAGCCAATGCCCAGATTGTCCAGGGGATGCTGGAGCGATCCAACACCTCCATGGTGGAGGAGATGACCTCCATGATGAGCGCCCAGAGGTCCTTGCAGGCGGCGGCACAGCTCATTAAGATGTACGATCAGCTTGACGGCAGAACCGTAACCCTTGGAAGCATGTCATAGAATAAAAATCAGTAATATACCTTATAGCGCACAAATCAATTTACAGACACAGAAATCTGTGACTGGAAATTGATTTCATACCAGTGCACTGTAAGGGATATTACGGAACTGGAATAGAACTGGAATAGGAGGCAGAAAATGTATTCATCATTTTACGCAGCGGCACAGGGAGCCATTGGGCAGCAGTCCCGGATGGATGTGATCTCTAACAACCTGGCCAACATCAACAATTACGGCTACAAGCCAAAGAATGGCTTTTTCCAGGATCTGATGTATTATAACCTGAACAACTGGCAGGGGGAGGAGACCAAGATCCAGGCAGGAACGGGCATTGTTCTTGAGAAGGCGGACACGAATTTTACCCCCTCAGGCTATGACATTACGGAGCGGGATTATGATTTTGCCATTGTGGACAACGGCTTCTTTATGATGCGCAATCCGGTGACCAATGAGATCACCTACACCCGGAATGGCCGGTTCAGCCTTTCTCAGAGAGGGAATGAGTTTTATCTCATCAATGACGCGGAGAACCTGGTTCTTGACCGGAACCGCAATCCCATCCGTCTGGTGGGTGACGATATCACGGGCCGAGAGCTGGAGGCCCTTCCAGGAATCTTTGATTTTGCAGTCAAGAATGGCATGCAGAATGTGGGGGACAACGAATATGCACCGGTAGCTAAGAACGGCAATCCCATTCTTCAGGAGGAGACCCCCTTGCAGGGAGCCTTGGAATCTCCAGGTACGGATCTGGCTTTGGAGCTGGTGCGGATGATCGAGAGCCAGAGGGCTTACTCCTATGCGTTAAAGATGGTTCAGACCTCCGACGAGGTGGTACAGACGGTGAATTCTCTTCGGGGATAAGTTCCTGATGCCAGGTGATAGGTAGTAGATAAAGAAAGAGGAAGGCTCTAAAGAGCTTTCCCATGGTATAAGAAAGGCAGGCGAACTATGGCAATTGAACGATATGAAGACATGAATGCTGTAGCCTTAGATGTATTTCGGGAGATCGGAAGCATCGGTGTGGGCAATGCGGCGACGGCGCTCTCGGAGGTGCTGGGAGTAAAGGTGAAGATGAAGCTGCCGCAGGTAACCATTCAGGGATACGATGAAGCCATTACCAGTATGGGCCATCCGGAGGATATGGTGGCGGCTGTGCTGGTGGAAATGGGCGGCGATATTCAGGGAATTATGCTCTATATGCTGAAGCTGGATTTCATCAACGCCATTCTGGCTCGTCTGGTTGGAAGGTACATTGAGGATTTCAGCCAGATTGACGAATTGTCAGCCTCTGCCCTGGAGGAGACGGGAAATATTATTATTTCCTCTTATGTAAATGCAATTGCGAAGCTGGCGGGATTGGAGGTGCCTCTATCAGTGCCATCCATATCTGTGAACATGCTGGGTGGAATCTTGAGTGTGCCCATGGCCATGTTTGGGGAGGTTTCCGACAAGCTGATGATGATTCAGGGCGAGTTCCTGATTGGAGATACCCAACTGGAAGGAGATCTGCTTCTGCTTCCGGACATTGAATCATTAAATTTCCTTTTGAATAAGTTGGGAGTTGCGAATGTATAATGGAAAAGCAGTTAGTGGTAGGAATTGGTGATATGAAGCTTGGACGTCAGGGGGGGACTATCATTACCTATGCTCTTGGGTCCTGTATAGGAATTGCTTTGTATGATCCGATGATCAAATTGGGAGCTCTCGTCCACATTATGCTCCCGGAAAGAGTAAATTCGGACGCAAATATTTTTAAATACGCAGATACAGGCGTCAGGGAGACCCTGCGAAAGCTCTACGCCTACGGTGCCGTGAAGCACCGGCTGACGGCCAAGATTGCCGGAGGCGCCAAGATGTTTGATATGAAGGGAAAGAGCTCCGCCATGGGCAATATCGGCGAGCGGAACGCCCAGATGGTAAAGCGGGTCCTGATGCAGGAGGGTATCCGCATTGTAAAGGAGGATACCGGGGCCAACTATGCCAGAACCATGTCCATTGATCTTGCAACTGGAGTGGTGTTGGTGAAGACCTTTGGCCGACCGGAGCTTCGCATGTAGAAGGGGTTAAAGAGGAAACATCTTATGGGACAATGGCAGTCCATAAGCGTGAATAAGAGGATATGAAGGAGGAGCTGCAACATGGCAGAAACGGAAATTTTATTGGAATCGGGAACAAATGAGATTGAGGTTATGCAGTTTACCATCAATGATGAGCTGTACGGCATCAACGTGGCCAAGGTAAAAGAGATTATGATGTCGGATAAGGTAAAGCCCGTTCCACATGCCCATGACGCGGTGGAGGGAATTTTCAAGCCCAGGGAGATTCTGCTTACGGTGGTAGATCTTCCAAAATACCTCATGGGACATGAGTGTGAGAAGCATCCGAAGGATCTGTTTATTATTACCAACTTTAATAAGCTGAACATCGCCTTCCGGGTACATACGGTAGTGGGCATCAGCCGGATCTCCTGGGAGGACATTCAGAAGCCGGACGATACCATCAGCAACGGCAAGGAGGGAGTTTCCACAGGAATTGCCCAGTGTGGTGGCGAGCTGGTAACCATCCTGGATTTTGAAAAGATTGTCACGGAGATTGCACCGGAGACGGGCATTCAGATGTCTGACATTGAGCTTTTGGGAGAGCGGAGGCGCTGTGATGTGCCGATTATTCTGGCGGAGGATTCCGTTCTTTTGGCCAGCATGATCTGCGAATCCTTGAAGAAGGCCGGCTTTACCAACGTGAAGCGCTTCAACAATGGCAAGGAAGCCTGGGAGTTCTTACATGCCATCCGGGATCAGGAGAACTTGCTCTCCGAGGCCAGCTTGATTATTACCGATATCGAGATGCCGGAGATGGACGGACACCGTCTCACCAAGCTGGTGAAATCAGACGAGAAGCTGAAACAGCTTCCTCTGATTATTTTCTCCTCCCTGATTAACCAGGAGATGCACCTGAAGGGCAAGCAGCTTGGAGCTGATGAGCAGCTCTCCAAGCCGGAGATTAAGCATCTTGTGGAAGTGATTGACAGATTACTGGAAAGGACACAGGCACATGGATAAGTGTGTGGTTAGAAAGGCCATCAAGAATGTGAAGGTCGATGAGATTGCGGGCTATGAGCTCTTATTTCAGGAGGATGATGACAGCCTCTACAACAATTCCGAGGTGAATGCGGCCAATACCATTGCCACCTTTTTGATGGACAACAATGGGAAGATCTTTAAGGATAACCAGATCTTTATTACCTTTACGCCGTCTCTTCTCTTTCGGAATACGGCTAAGATGTTTGACAAGGATAAGATTGTGATTCAGATTGAGGAGAATCTGATCATTCATCCCCTGGCGGCGGTGATGATTGAGAAGCACCGGAAGGAGGGCTACCGCTTCGCCATCAATAACTTTCAGTTTACGCCCAAGTATTTTAGTATGCTGGAGCATATGGATTTTATTCGGGTGGATGTGACAGGACATGAGGACCGTAAGACAAAGGATTCCATGGCCAATATGATTCAGATGGCTCACGGCTTTGGTAAGCTCTGCATTGTTTACAATGTGGATAGCAAGGAGGACTTCGACGTAGCAGTGTCCCTGGACGCGGATTACGTGGAGGGACAGTACGTAGCCGAAGGCATGGTCACTAAGATGAACAAGGTGGAGTATCTGCAGGGAAACCTCTACCAGCTTATCATTGAGGTTACCAAGGAGGAGCCCAATCTGGATGAGCTGGAGAGCATTGTAAGCCGAGACGCGGCTCTGACCTACTCTCTCTTAAAGCTTGCCAACTCCGCCTATTTTGCAACCAGGCGCCGGACGGCCTCCATTCACCAGGCTCTGGTGACGGTGGGCTTAAACCAGCTCAAGCAGTGGGTGTACCTTTTAAGCTTTGAGAGCACCCAGGACATGAATCCGGGCTCTGAGGAGGTCTTAAAGCTTTCCTTCCTGCGGGCTAACTATGCGGCTCGTCTGGTGAATTACTTAAGACCCTTCCCCATCAACCGGTCGGAGGCTTATATGATGGGAATGTTCTCAGCCCTGGAGTATATTGTGGATGCTACCTTGGAGGAGATTCTGCAGGAGATCCCCATTTCCGATGTGGTGAAGGACGGCATGATCAAGCACGAGGGCAGGGCCGGCCAGCTTTTTGATCTGGTGCTCTGCTATGAGCGGGCAGACTGGAAGGGTACGAAAATCCTGGCTGGTGAGCTGGGACTGGAGACCAATATTCTGGCACAGGCGTACATTGACTGTGTGGAGGAGGTCAACAGCATTTGGGAGAGCCTGACGGATAATCAGGAGGAAGAAAAGACAGAAGAAGAATAGCCAGTTCTTGCTGTTTTGTAGATAGTGTGATAAAATGGAATTGTGTTCTGCGGTTTTAATTATCGGAGAGTACCGGTGATTGCACCGCAGAACTTTTTAGATCGGTCAAAAGCCGGCCCTTTTTGGGAGGTGGACCCTTTGTTTCAGTGCTTTAAAATGGTATGTGAGAAAGGTTTAAGAACATGGTAGAGGCGAAGCGGAAGCAGAAGATTTTAATAGCTGATGATTCGGAGATGAATCGTTCTATTCTGGCAGATATGCTGGAGGATGAATATGAGATTATGGAGGTGGAGAACGGGGTTCAGGCCGTGGCGGCCATTGACAAGTACGGCGTGGATCTGTCCTTACTGCTCCTTGATATTGTGATGCCGGAGATGGACGGCTTCGGTGTGCTGAAGGTGATGAATGATCACAAGTGGATTGAGGATCTTCCGGTGATCATGATCTCTGCGGAGAACAGCCCTGCCTATATTGACCGGGCCTACGAGATGGGAGCTACGGATTTTATTGTTCGGCCCTTTAATGAGATGGTGGTCCGCCGGAGGGTAGTGAATACCATTCTTTTGTACGCCAAGCAGAAGAAGCTCATGGGCATGGTTGCGGATCAGATCTATGAAAAAGAGCAGAGTAGCAATATGATGATCGATATTTTAAGTCATATTGTAGAATTCCGAAATGGGGAGAGCGGCTGGCATGTGCGCCATGTGCATACCCTCACGGAGCTGCTTCTGGAGCATCTGATTCAGAAGACGGATCGGTACGAGATCTCTCAGAAGGATATTTCCACCATCAGCATGGCCTCTGCTCTTCATGATATTGGAAAGATTGCTATAGATGAGAAGATTCTCAATAAGCCGGGAAGGTTCACAGATGAGGAGTTTACCATCATGAAGACCCACTCTGCCATCGGTGGGGATCTTCTTCGGGATCTGCCTCTCTACCAGGATGAGCCTCTGGTAAAGCGGGCCTATGAGATCTGCCGGTGGCACCATGAACGGTACGACGGACGGGGATATCCCGACGGCCTTAAGGGAGACGAGATTCCCATTTCCGCTCAGATTGTGGCTCTTGCGGATGTGTATGACGCCCTGACCAGCGAGCGGTGCTACAAGAAGGCCATTCCCCATGAGGAAGCGGTGCAAATGATTCTTGACGGACAATGCGGCACCTTCAATCCTCTTCTCATGGAATGTCTGACAGATATTGCGGATCAGCTTCCCACGGAGCTCAAGCAGGGAATTCCGGAGGAGAGCAATAGGCGGAGCTTTTACAATGCGGCCCAGGAGATACTGCACCACACGGAGCTCACTGCCTCGGAGCGGACCTTGCAGCTTCTGGAGAAGGAGCGTGAGAAGTACAGCTTTTTTGCCGCCATGTCCAAAGAGATTCAGTTTGAGTACAATGTGTCCCCATGTATTCTCACTCTGACTCCCTGGAGTGCTCAAAAGCTCTCCACCAATGAGATCCTGGTGGAGCCTAGGAAGAGTGACAGTGTGAAGGAGATTTTGGGACTGGACAACTGGCAGGTGTTGTCCCAGAAGCTTCGGGCTACCAGCCGGGAGAATCCGGTCATTACCCATGACTGTAAGATTTCCTACCAGGGAGAGCAGCGATGGTCCCGAATCATAGCCCATGCCACCTGGAGCCCGGAGGAGCCCCATGAGTATCAGGGAGCCATCGGAAAGGTGATTGATATTCATGATACCCGCCTGAAGCTGGATGTGCTGGAGCAGCTTGCTACCCATGACCGGATGACCGGACTTCTGAACCACGCAAGCGCAAAGGAGCAGATTATCGGCCGGATGGCACAGGAGCCAGAATCAGCCTATGCCCTTGTGATCTTTGATCTGGATCACTTTAAAATGGCAAATGATACCTACGGGCATATTTTTGGCGATGAGGTTTTGAAGCATACGGCGGAGAAGCTTCGCCAGAGCATCCGTGGGGTGGATATTGCGGCCCGTGTGGGCGGAGATGAGTTCCTCCTGTTTTTGGAGTATCGAGAGGAGCTGCAGCCTATTATCGAGCGTATATTCCACGCCCTTACAGGACGGTATGAGGACTTTGACATTTCCATCAGTATGGGTGTAGCTGAGGCGGAGATGGTGGGGACCGATTACGAGACGCTGTTCCACTGTGCAGATCAGGCACTTTACACGGTGAAGCGCTCCGGAAGGGGACATTACCGTTTTTATGACGATACTATGGATAAGATGCTTTCTGTGATCTCGCCCATTGACGAGGGGAATGAAGAAGCCTGAGGCTGATATAGGGAGGATTATGGAAAAAGGGATAAAGCCGGTTGAAGAAGACACGGACGGAGGTGTTCATTTTGCAGAAATCTAGAGTAAAGAGCAAAACAACCCGACTGCTGTTGGGCGGATTGATTGGAATGTGCATTCTGTGTGTGTGCGTGTTTTCCTATTTGACAATCTATATTGGGCAGAGCAGTACGGAAACCATCAATGAGGTGGGGACCATCTATATGCAGGGGCTGAATGAGCGTATTGCCCAGCATTTTAAGACTACCATTGAGTATCAGCTTTCTCATTTGACGAAGGTGATTCAGGAGGTGCCTCCAAAATCAGGCCAGGATCAGGGAGAGCTTCAAAGAGAGCTTGAGGAGAGCGCCCTGAGCAACGGCCTGGAGTATTTGGGCTTTTATTCTCAGGAGGGAGTCTTTCATACAATTTACGGAGGAATGGTGGCTGTGACGGACCCGGAGCCTTTTTTGAATTCCCTAAAGCAGGGAAAGCAAAAGGCGGCAGTGGGAAGCAATGAGGCCGGAGATCGGATTTTGCTTTTAGGCATTTATGCGGACTATCCTATGGAGGACGGGAGTAAGAGCCTGGGGCTAGTGGCTGGAGTTTCCATTGATTATATCGAGGATATTCTAGGGCTTGATGAGACCAATGCTCTGGTGGATTCCCACATTATCCGCAAGGACGGCACCTTTGTGATCCGAAGCAAGGATGCCTACCGGGAGAATTATTTTGAGCGTGTCCGCCATGCCCTGTCCGGACAGGATCAGGACACGGATCGGTTTATCCAGGAGCTTAAGGAGGCTATGGGGGAGGGGAAGGAGTATTCCTCTGTGCTTACCATGGGGGAGGCCCGCAGCCACCTCTATTGCAGCCGGCTCCCCTATACGGAGTGGTATTTGGTGACGGAGCTTCCCTATGGAGAGCTTGACCAGGCAGTGAATGATATGAGTGGTAAGTGGATGGTTCGGGCTTTGGGAAGCTGTGCGGCCCTGCTTCTGGTCCTTTTGGTGATCTTTGCGGAGTATTTGCGGGAAAGCAATCAGAGGATTCGGGAGCTTCAGCAGGCCCACAGGGAGGCGGAGCATGCAAACCAGGCCAAGAGTGAATTCCTTTCCAGTATGAGCCATGATATCCGCACGCCTATGAATGCCATTGTGGGAATGACGGCCATTGCCACGGCCAATATTGACAATAAGCCCCAGGTTCAGAACTGCCTGCGCAAGATCAGCTTGTCCAGCCGGCATCTTTTGGGGCTCGTGAATGATGTTCTGGATATGTCCAAGATCGAGAGTGGCAAGATGACGCTGAATACGGAGCTTGTGTCTCTGCGGGAGGTTATGGACAGTATTGTGTGCATTGTACAGCCCCAGGTGAAGGCGAAGCGGCAGCAGTTTGATGTGTTTATCCATGACATTGAGGTGGAAAATGTCTACTGCGACGGCGTGCGGTTTAACCAGATTCTTTTGAATCTTCTGTCCAATGCAGTGAAGTTTACCCCGGAAGAGGGCACCATCCATGTGTCCATGTATCAGGAGCTCCTTCCGGAGCGGGATACCCATGTGCGGATTCACCTGGAGGTGAGGGATACGGGTATCGGAATGAGCGAGGAGTATCAGAAGCAGATTTTCGAATCCTTTTCCAGGGAGGACAGCGCCCGTGTTCACCGGACGGAGGGAAGCGGTCTTGGAATGGCTATCACCAAGTATATTGTAGATACCATGGGCGGTACCATCCGGGTGGAGAGCGAGAAGGGCAAGGGAAGTGCCTTCTTTGTAACACTGGAGCTGGAGAAGGCGCCAGTGGAAGAGGTTGACATGGTGCTTCCAAGCTGGAAGATGCTTATGGTGGATGATGACAAGCAGCTCTGTGAGAGCACAGTGGAGGCATTGAAGGAGATTGGTGTACAGGCAGAGTGGACCTATGACGGGGAAACGGCCGTGCGCCTCATTGACGAGCATTTCCAGCGGGGAGATGATTATCAGATTATCCTTCTGGATTGGAAGCTGCCGGGAATGGATGGAATTGAGACGGCTAAGGAGATCCGGAGGAATCAGGGGGATAATATTCCGATTCTGCTGATTTCTGCCTATGACTGGAGCGATATTGAGGACAAGGCCAGGGAAGCGGGGATCAATGGGTTTATCTCGAAGCCTCTGTTTCGGTCTACTCTTTATTACGGGCTGCGGCAGTATATGGATGAGGTGGAACCGGGAGAGAAAAAGCCGGAGGAGAGCGGTGAGCCCAGGGAGGTGAAGGAGGACTTTACCGGGCGGAAGGTACTTCTGGCGGAGGATAATGATCTGAACTGGGAGATTGCGGAGGCATTGCTGTCGGATCTTGGCATGGAGCTTGACTGGGCGGAGAATGGGCAGATCTGTGTGGAGATGTTCGAGAAGTCGGCGATCGGGTATTATGATGCGGTGCTGATGGATATTCGGATGCCGGTGATGACGGGCTATGAGGCGGCTAAGGCGATTCGGGCTCTTTCAAGGGAGGATGCGGATGTTCCGATTATCGCTATGACGGCGGATGCTTTTTCGGAGGATATACAGAGGTGTCTCGAGTGTGGGATGAATGCGCATATTGCTAAGCCTATTGATATTAAGGAGGTGGCGCGGCAGCTTAGGAAGTTTATGAAGTAGACGGACGGGACAGCCGAAGAAGGAGCCCTCAGACATTTCCATATCCTGTGTCCGGACGGTTGGCGTACACGCTGTCTGCTCTTGTCGGACTAACGTTTTTATATTTTGACAGGCTGCGCCTGTTGAATGCTTTGAACGTTAGTTCGCCAATTTCAGACAGCGTGTTCGCCAACAGCCGGACACTGGATATCGGAAAAGCCTGAGGGCTCCTTCTTCGGCTGTCCCTGATCTTGGGGGTGGAAGGGTGAAGATGTTAAAAAGGGCAGGCGGAAAATGTTATTTTTATACGGTATATAGGATGATGTTTTGGTATCAATCGCTATATGGTGTATGGGGAATTCATTTTCCGACTGCCTCTTTTATGGTTTTGATATAAGGTTTTGTTTTGGGTTTAGCGTCTGCCCTGGCGTTCTTTGCGGAAGATGTAGTTTCGGAGGACGGCTTCGGTCTGGGGCTTCATTTCGATGAATTGGCAGCCGTGGCCGTAGTGGGGCTTGCCGTCTCTCTCGTTTACGGCTTCGAAGCGCAGAACTCTTGCAGCCAGCAGGAGGGGCTTGGATGCGCCGTGGAGCTGGAATTGGACGACGGAGCCTTCGGGCAGGCAGTACTCGCATATGAAGTAGATGCCGCCGGCGCTGATGTCGCGGGATATGGCTTTGATCCGCTCGGGGATGCCTACGGCAGTGCTTGGTATGTAGGTGCAGAAGAGATCCAGGTTTGTTTCTAGATAGATTTTTAGATCTTGTCTGCGTTGGGTGGTTTCTAGTACCTCCATAATCTGACAGGGCACGGATATGCGCTCGTCGGAGATGGGCTGGACCTCGCCTATGCTGCAATGGCAGCGCAGCAGGCCGGAAATGGAATCATAGAAGACGATGGTATAATACTGTGCTGCTTCCAGGATAACGTCGCCAGGAATGGACAGCCAGAGTTCATCGGCCATATCACGAAATACTTCGGCTTCACAGATCGCTTCGTTTGCCAGGGTATAGATTTCTGCTTTTTTGCATTTTTTTAGAACGTCCATGATGAGGGGCTACCTCGCTTTCTGCTGTATTTTACAGTCTTTTTTTTTAGTATAGCAGAAAAGTGCGGTTGGGGCAATGAAAAAAATGGTTGTTAATTATCCTCCTCCGCTCCAGCAGCCTTGCTGTACACGGTACGCTTTCTGGCCATTGCGTCGCTCTCCAGGTACTCGTCGTAGGTGGTGATCTTGTCGATCATAGTACCATTGGGGAGGAGCTCAATGATCCGGTTGGCTGTAGTCTGGACGATCTGGTGGTCACGGGAGGAGAACAGCAGTACACCCGGGAACTTGATGAGGCCATTGTTCAGGGCGGTGATGGATTCCATATCCAGGTGGTCTGTGGGCTCATCCAGGATGAGAATGTTGGCACCGGAGATCATCAGCTTGGACAGCATACAGCGGACCTTTTCGCCTCCGGAAAGCACCCGGACCTTTTTCACGCCGTCTTCTCCGGCGAAAAGCATACGGCCTAAGAAGCCTCGCACATAGGTCACATCCTTGATCTCGGAATACTGGGTCAGCCAGTCCACAATGATGTCGTCGTTGTCAAATTCCTTGGAATTATCCTTTGGAAAATATGCCTGGCTGGTGGTAACACCCCACTTGTAGGTTCCCTCGTCAGGCTCCATTTCCCCGGCCAGAATCTGAAAGAGGGTGGTCTTGGCAAATTCATTGCTTCCCACAAAGGCTACCTTGTCATCGTGGCCTAAGATAAAGGAAATGTTATCTAAGACCTTCACGCCGTCGATGGTCTTGGAAATACCTTCCACCGTCAGGACCTCATTTCCGATCTCACGGTTGGGGCGGAAATCAATGTAGGGATATTTCCGGCTGGAGGGCTTGATCTCGTCCAGCTCGATTTTTTCCAGGGCGCGCTTTCTGGAGGTTGCCTGCTTGGATTTGGAGGCATTGGCGCTGAACCGGGAGATAAACTCCTGCAGCTCCTTGATCTTCTCCTCCTTTTTCTTGTTGGCCTCCTTCATCTGGCGGATGAGAAGCTGGCTGGATTCATACCAGAAATCGTAGTTGCCGGCGTAGAGCTGAATCTTGCCGTAGTCAATGTCCGCCGTATGGGTGCAAACCTTATTGAGAAAATAGCGGTCATGGGAGACCACAATCACAGTGTTGTTGAAATTGATCAGGAATTCCTCCAGCCAGGCAATGGCGTCCAAATCCAGGTGGTTGGTGGGCTCGTCAAGGAGCAGAATATCCGGTGAACCAAAGAGGGCTTGGGCAAGAAGAACCTTAACCTTCTGGGCGCCCGGCATATCCTTCATCAGTGTATAGTGATGCTCCGTTTCAATGCCTAGGCCGTTTAACAGGGACGCAGCGTCAGCCTCCGCCTCCCAGCCGTTCATATCCGCAAATTCCGCCTCCAGCTCGCTGGCCCGGATGCCGTCCTCGTCGGTGAACTCCTCCTTGGCGTAGATGGCGTCCTTTTCCTTTGCGATCTCATACAATCTGGCATTGCCCATGATGACAGTGTCCATAACAGGGAGATCATCATATTGGAAATGATCCTGCTTTAGGAAGGAGAGACGCTGACCAGGGGTGATGGCGATCTCCCCGCTGGTGGATTCCAGCTCTCCGGTGAGTATTTTTAGGAATGTAGACTTGCCTGCGCCGTTGGCCCCAATGAGGCCGTAGCAGTTGCCCTCGGTGAATTTGATGTTGACATCCTCAAAGAGTGCCTTCTTTCCGATTCTAAGTGTTACGTTTATTGCCTGTATCATGCTTCATCCTCTTATTTTCTAGATTATTGTGGGGTTTGTCACTTTTATTATTATACATAAAATGGAGGGAATTTCAACGAAAATATGGAAGATAGGCAGGAATTATGTTATGATTTATGTGCGGTTTAAAAATTGGGGATTGAATCCTATGCTTTGGCACTGCTGATTGCAGAATCAATCCAGGTATTGTCGCAAGACGGGACAAGTGCAAGGGTGCTGGGGGAAGAGAGAAAATGAGTGAGCAGAGGCAGTATGATTTCTGCCCCAAATGCGGGGCGGTTATGCGCGACGGGATCTGTCCGGGTTGTGGCAGCAGAAAAGGTGGCAGGAAGCGGACAGAGCCAGGAGTTAAGACTTATGCAGAGCAAAAAATGCGGCAAATGGAACAGAGCTATCAGGAGGAAAAAATACGCCGGATAGGAAAAATGGCTCGAATGGGTCTGATTTTTATGGGATGCAACGGTATTTTGCTGGCAGCCCTGCTGATTTACGGCCTGGTGGGAAAGGTGGTTTCCCGCAATCTGGAGCAGAGATTCGAATCGGAGGAACAAGAGCAATGGTCGGAGGCACCGGCTTTTGGATCGGATACGGAAGAGGGAACGGATAATCTGTTTGATGGCTCGCTGGTGACAGGGGATGGCTATACACAGGGAGAGCTTCTTCTTGGGGGAAGGGGACTTTATGGCGGCCGTCCGGCTCTTCCAGAGGCATACAGTGATTATATACCGGCACCGGAGGATGAATTCTATCGATATCTGGTGGATGCCTTTGACTATGAGCTTGGCTATACGGTAAATTGGGATTCCATACAGCTAGCGTCTGATACCTATACAGTTCCTCAGGTAGCTCTAGAGGATGATGAGCTTGCCGAGCGTATAAATTTGAGAATTCGGGAGATGCTTACCTCCGAGGATATCAGCAGGGAGCAGGCACCTCTAACCACCTTTTATGTAACGTATATGAGTGAGGATATCCTAAGCATTGTGCTGCAGATTGGAATCTTTTATCCTCCGGTGGAATCTGACGGTATGGAGTACCATTTTCATTACAATGCCCTTAGAACCGTGAACCTTGATATGCACACAGGAGAGGAGATACCGAAGGAGGAAATTATGCCCATTTCCTTAGGGCTCTGTGCCCGCTTCTGGGGGCTCTGCGCCTATGAGCATCCCACGGACGATGTGCTTGACACCTTTGAGAGTGTGGAATATTTGGCGGAAAAGCTGATGGATTCGGAGAACGCCATTGTATTTTATACGCCGGTAGGGGTAGAGCTGGGCTTTAATCATGAGGACGGCTGGATTACCGCCACCTTGAACAGAGAACATTCCAAACCTTTTTATCGGTATTTTTTAAATGAACCTGACTATGAGCCGAACCCGGAGTATATTCCCTCCCCAAAGGACCCTTACTATCGCCGGCTGGTGAATGCAATACCGGAAGAGTATATGGATCAGGTGGAATTTATTGGCAATAGCTACGAGGATGAGACGGGAAGGTATTATTACTATTATCCGCAGCTTAGAGGAAGTGAAATTCCCAACCTGGAGGCAGTGAATGAGCGAATCAGGGAGATTGCGTGTCCGGTACGGGATCAGGCGTATATTGGGGCATCGGATGGAGTGGAGACGGTTTCCTACGTAACCTATATGGATGATTCACTGATCAGTATTGTGTCCTGTATGTATACGTATTATTTGAACCAGGAAGGTGTCTGGGAGAATTTGGAGTGGATTTCCTGTGTGACATTTGATCTGACCACAGGACAGGAGATTCCCAAGAATGAGATTATCCGGCCGGATTTGGAGCTGGCCAAAAGATTTCAGGCCCTGTTAATGGAGCAGGGGGGAAAGAACCCGGATACCTATTATCCACTCAACACAAGCCCGGAGGATTTGCTAAAGTATTCCCTGGTGGATATGGAGCGAAATCTAATTTTCTATACGCCTGTTGGAATTGAGGTAGGCTATAGTGATATAGATTATTGTATGGTAACGATAAAGGAGAATGAGACATGAAAAACGTAAAAATGATTGGACTGGTTGTTGGAATGATGCTGCTGTTTACAGGGCTTTTCACAGGCTGTAAGGGGAGCAGCACTCAGAAGGAGCCCCCTGTGGAGGACATCTTGAAGGCGGTGCAGGAGGCATACGGGGAGGATTACCTGCCGGATTCGGATCTGGATGAGGAAATGCTCTCCCAGCTCTTAGGAATCGATACCTCTCTGATGGAATCCTTTGCGGCTCAGATGCCCATGATCAGTGCTCACCCAGACCGGGTGGTAATTGCCAAGGCGGCAGAGGGCAAGGGCGATGAGCTGGAGAAGGAGCTTCAGAGGGTGCGCACAGCTCTGGTGGAGGATCAGATGATTTATCCCATGAACATTGCAAAGACACAGGCATGTCAGGTAGTGCGCAAGGGAGACTATGTGGCCCTTTTGCTGGTAGGCGCCGTGGATATGCGGGAGGATGCTACGGAAGAAGAGCAGCTTTCCTTTGCCAAGGAGGAGGTTCAAAAAGCCGTGGACGCATTTGAGGGCTGCTTCTAGGGGCTGCTTGAGGGAGGAAATGAGACAATATGGTATTGCTGTGCTATATTTTGGGACTGGTAGTTCTTCACATCTGTCTTAGAAAATGTGAGGATCGCTTGAGGAGCATTTTAATGGTGGGCTACAATTATCTGGTGGTTGTGGCCCTGTACTTTTGGGTTCAGTTTCCCGCAGGGGCGGAGCCCTCTGAGATCTTTTACACCTTTTTGCTCTGTATGTATGAGGCCATTATGGCCCTGACCTTTGAGGGAAAGCCGGATCTTTTTGGAACTCCTCAGTATGCATGTATTTTTCTCATCATTGTGGTGTATACCATCCGGGCGGTCCTGATTGTATTTTTCAAGGACCTGCTGAACCGCATGCTGATGCGCTGGCGTCTGTTTCGGGCGAAGGAGATCTATCTGGTGGCCGGATGCCGGGAGGATGCCCTTCCCCTGATTGAGGATATCCGAAGGAACGTGAAGGGGGCGGCCATTGCCTGCCTGCTCTCCCAGGAAGAGGAGGAGGAAGCGGAGCCCATTCCGGGGGTTCTGCGTGTGGAGAAGGAATGGTTTGAGGGGATGAGGAGGGATAAGCACTACCATGTGATTCTCCTTCCTGACAAATGCCATGAAAATGTCTGGTATCTCCAGGAGCTGGATGCCTTTGCGGAGGGCAGAGGTGAGCTTTTGGTAACGGCCTTTTTGGACAACGATCTCATTCGCTTTGAGGATCTGTATTTTAAAAATCTCAATGCATATCTGGTTTCCAAGGAACAGCTCTTGGTGCGCCGCCTGCTGACGGAACAGCTTCCTTTGCAGTATTTAAAGGAGCATGGGCTTGGCAGGGTAGAGCGGGGGATCTTTCGACCGGAGGTGCCCTTTACGGTGTGTATCATCGGATTCGGAGATCTGGGAAAAGAGTTTTTGCTCTCTGTCTATGAAAATACGGCCTTTGAGATGGCAGACTCTGACGGGAGCGGTCTAAAGGCGCTGATTCTTGAGGAGACCTTGGAGGATAAACGGGCGGAGCTGTTTCGGGATGCCCCTCAGTTTCGTGAGGAGGCCGGAATTTTCTGGGAGGAAACGGCCTATGAATCCGAGAGATTCTTTGACATTCTGGAAGAATGGCTGTCCGGCCTTCATGAGATTTTGATTGCCACAGGGGATACCCGTTTTAATGTGGAGCTGGCCATGCGGCTTCTGCGCATCTGTCGGAAACGGGGCATGGAGGAGCGGCTTCCCCGAATCATTGTGGCCCTTCACGAGGATGCACAGGGGAGCATGACTCTCTTGTCTCAGGAAAAAAATGTATTCTTTCAAAGAGTGCGTCAGGAGCACTTTACATATGAGGAGCTGGTGCTGCGCAAGGCCGATCAGGACGCGGAGGCTCTTCACAGAAGATATCGGGGAAAAAATCTCCATGTGGAGAATTGGAATGCCCTTGGCACCTTCACCCAGAGCTCCAACAGGGCAGTGGTGTGGGATATTCCCAATAAGCTTCTTCTGGCAGGGGACAGGAGCGATCTGTCGCCAGAGGAGCAGGAGGCGGTCTTCTGGGAGCTTGCCCGGTACGAGCACAGGCGGTGGAATGCCTTCCACTATTCCAGAGGGTGGACCAAGCTTCCGGTGGAGGAGCTTTCTGAGGAGGAAAGGGAGAGCTGTACCACAAAGCATAAGCGGGAAAGACGGCATACCTGCCTGGTGGAATGGGATGAGCTGGACGATCTGCCCCAGACAGAGCCGGGAATTCTGAAGTGGTATGATTATGAGAATGTGGTCCAGCTTTTTCACAGAGCTACTGAAGGATGAAGGAGCAAAAAAGGAGTGTTAAAAAATAAAAAGGAGAACTATGAAGCATGAGTGAAATACAAAAAACGAAGGAGCATCTGGTATTCATCAGCCACAGCTCGGCGGACAAGGCCATTGCGGATGCCATCTGTCATTACCTGGAGGAGGCGGGAATCCGCTGCTGGATTGCCCCAAGGGACATCAATACCTCGGACTGGGCGGGTTCCATCATGGACGGCTTAAGGCGCAGCGATGTGTTCGTGGTGGTCATCAGCCATAATTCCATCCCCTCGCCGGAGGTAACCAAGGAGGTGACGGAGGCTACCCATACCTGTCAGTACATATTACCCTTTAAGGTGGATGAGGAGGCGCTGAGCGACAGGCTTCGCTATCATCTGGGGCCCTGCCACTGGCTGGACGCCGTGACGCCGCCCATGGAAAAGCGCTTGGAGGAATTGAAGCAGCGGATCTTAAATCTGTCCGGGGAGGATGAGGTTTACCTCAATCACGATCAGTGGAAGCTTACGGAAAAGATCATATGGCCAAGAAGCCTCTTTGTGGGTCGGGAGCAGGAGATCGAGACCATAGCCAACATGCTCTTGGAGGATCACGTACTGTTCCTGCAGGGAATGGGCGGAATTGGAAAGAGCGAGATTGCCAAGGGCTACGCGAAGACCTATCGGGAACGGTACGATACGATTATCTTCGCGTCCTATACTACCAATCTTCTGGATCTGGTGAACAGTGAGGAGATTCCCATCGAGAATCTGCGGCGGAGCGCGGCCTCGGGAGCGGACGGGGAGACGCCGGAGGACTTTTACAGGCGGAAGCTTCAGGCGTTTCGAACCCTTGCAAGTGAGCGGACCCTGCTGATTGTGGATAATTTTGATGTGGACGAGGATGAGCGCCTTGAGGATCTGGTGAACTGCTCCTGCCATCTTCTGGTGACAAGCCGCAATGAGCACTGTGATTATCCAACGCTGCCTGTGGGGCCGATTACGGACTTTGGGAAGGTGAGGCAGATTTTTATAAGCAACTACGGCCGTGCCCTGCCGGGGAAGGATATGGAGCTTGTGGACGAGATTTTAAGGCTGGTGGGTTGTCATACCATCACCGTGGAGCTGATTGCCAAGCAGATGAAGGCAAGCTTTGTGAAGCCGGCGAGGATGCTGGAGCTTCTTAGAAGCACCGGAACCAACACGAGCTTAAAGGAAAAGGTAAAGCGGGAGGGCACCGGGCAGAAGCTTACATCCTTTGACTATATCAGGGAGCTGTTTCAGCTCTCCGGCCTGAGTGAGGAGGAGCGGCATATCCTCTGCTGTATGTGCATGGTTCCCTACAGCGGGATTGAGGTGTCATTTTTTGGAGAGCTCTTAGGACTTGAGGATTACGATGTGCTCAACAGCCTCCTTGCCAAAAGCTGGCTGATGTTGAACGAGGATACGGATATGCTGATGCTGCATCCGGTGATCTGTGATGTGGTGAGGGCGGAGCTTCACCCCACTCCCCTGTCCTGTAAGGAGTATGTGAGGGAGCTGTGGGAACGGGTAAAGAACTGCTGGTTTTTCACGGTAGAGGAGAGGGAGATCTATGCACCCTATGTATTTTACCTGCAGAACCAATATCCGGAGCCGATACGGGAGCTGTGGGAGCAGTATGCGGATTTCGTCAATATTGACTGGATCTGCGGCAACTTTGAGCTGTCCAAAAGGAGCGGCCATATGCTCTACGAATATGCCCTGAAGGAATTCGGGCCGGATACGGAGGAAGCAGGCTGCGCGGCTACCTATCTGGCAGGGGCTTATCATAACAGCGGGGATGACGTGTCCGCGGAGCCCTACTATAAGATAGGTCTTGAGTACCGGCTGGCTTCCGTTGGGCCGGATAATAAGGATGTGGGAACAAGCTACGGCAAGCTTGGACGCTGCGCCTACCTGCGGCATGATTTTGCCGCTTCTAAGGAATATCTGGATAAGGGCATGGAGGTTTTCCGGCGCATGGAGGAGGCGGCCGTTACAGAGGAGGAGAAGATGTGGGCCAGGTGGTGGTCCGGCGATACGGTGGTGGAGATCGAACGGCTCTATATGGAGCAGGGAGAGTATGAGGAGGCTCTGAAGTATTGCCAGAAGAGCTATGACTATTTCTTTGCCCGGGAGCAGAAGGAGGTTGCCAACAACGAGTATTCCCTGGTGGATATGGGGATCTGCCACAGCGCCCTGGGCCATTACGATAAGGCGGATGAATATTTAAACAGGGCGTTAAAGCTTAATATCACCATCAATGGGGAGGCCAGCCGTCAGACCGTGCGCACCAGGGAGGCCATTGCGGATAATTACCTGGCCAGAGGAGATCGGGAAAGGGCAAGGAGCCTCTATGGGCAGCTGGAGCTTGATCTGGAGCGGGATTTCGGCCCGGAGAATCCCCAGGTGGTGCATATGAGGGAGAAAAAGGAAAAGCTGGAGGCGTAAAAAGTAGAAAAATGTAAAAATTAAGTTTACCTTTGTCTGTAAGTATGATAGACTTTATACTGTGTTTTTGTTTACAGCCCCTTACAGCTTTTAAAAGAGAGGATGTAAGGGGTAATTTCATTTGGGTCCGCTTGCAGACTATTGTGACTGGCACTGAAGAGGTGCACTGCAAGAGAGATCCGTTCTACACAGGAGGGACGAAAGATGGTAGAAAAATTGTTTAAGCTGAAGGAAAACAACACCACAGTGAAGACAGAGATCCTGGCTGGTGTCACCACCTTTATGACCATGGCGTACATATTGGCGGTAAATCCCAGCATTTTGAGTGCTGCCGGTATGGATCAGGGTGCGGTTTTCACAGCTACGGTTCTTGCTTCATTTTTAGGTACGGTATGTATGGCGCTCTTTGCCAACTACCCCTTTGCATTGGCTCCCGGCATGGGGCTGAATGCTTATTTTGCCTACACGGTTGTTCTGGGAATGGGCTATCCATGGCAGGCGGCACTGGCGGCAGTATTTGTAGAGGGTGTGATTTTTATTCTGCTTTCCATGTTTAACATTCGGGAAGCGATTTTCAATTCCATTCCCACCAATCTGAAGAAAGCGGTATCCGTAGGCATCGGCTTCTTTATTGCCTTTATCGGTCTGCAGAATGCCAAGATCGTAGTGGGGGGAGCAACTCTGGTGGAGCTGTTTTCTCTGAGCGCAGTAGAGGGCGGCACCATGCAGGATGTGGGCATTACGGTGATTCTGGCCATTGTGGGCGTTCTGATTACCTCTATTTTGGTGATTAAGCAGGTAAAGGGTAATATTCTCTGGGGCATT
This sequence comes from bacterium 1XD21-13, assembly GCA_009917555.1. Taxonomy (GTDB): domain Bacteria; phylum Bacillota; class Clostridia; order Lachnospirales; family Lachnospiraceae; genus Laedolimicola. The sequence continues at coordinate 146,043 of QZDX01000005.1, forward strand.
CTGATTACCTGGATTCTTGGAATTATCTGTCAGTTTGCGGGAATTTATGTTCCGAATCCTGAGATCGGCTTCTATGGGCTGCTCCCGGATTTCTCCAGCGGACTTTCCATTCCCAGCATTGCGCCGATTTTTGCAAAATTTGACTTTGCAGCCATTCCCTTTGGGGAGTTTGTTGTGATTATCTTTGCATTCCTGTTTGTGGATATGTTTGATACCCTTGGAACTCTCATCGGTGTGGCCTCCAAGGCAGACATGCTGGACAAGGATGGCAAGCTGCCCCATATTAAGGGTGCTCTGATGGCGGACGCAGTGGCAACCACAGCAGGTGCGGTGCTTGGTACTTCCACCACCACTACCTTTGTGGAGAGTGCCTCCGGTGTATCCGAGGGCGGAAGAACAGGTCTGACGGCTATGACTACGGCGATTTTATTTGCCCTGTCTCTGCTGCTGTCTCCGATCTTCCTGGCTATCCCGTCCTTTGCTACGGCTCCGGCTCTTATCGTGGTAGGCTTCTATATGGTAAACCAGGTGGGTGCTATTGACTTTACGGACTTTGGAGAGGGAATCCCGGCATTTATCTGCATCGCCGCAATGCCCTTCTTCTACAGCATTTCCGAGGGTATCTCCATGGGCGTCATCTCCTATGTGGTGCTGAACCTGATTTCCGGAAAGGCCAAGGATAAGAAGATCAGCGTGGTTATGTACATACTGGCGGCATTGTTCCTGCTTAAGTACTTCTTTATCTGATTGAGGATGAAACTAGAAAGCGGCTTCGGATCAGGATCCGGGGTCGCTTTTTGCTGTATAATATAGTATACTATTTTAAAATTGCGAAAAGGAGAGATACGATGTTAAAGGAATTTAAAGAATTTGCTCTGAAGGGCAATATGATTGACCTGGCAGTTGGTGTGATTATTGGCGGAGGCTTCAATACTTTAGTGAGCTCACTGGTAAATGATATTGTGATGCCCTTTATCAGTTTGTTTACGGGTCGGCTTGATTTTTCCAATATGTTTATTGCCCTGGATGGCAATTCCTACGCTACCCTGGATGCGGCCAAGGAGGCTACCTCCACCATTGCCTACGGAAGCTTTATTACGGGGCTCATTAACTTTCTGCTGACAGCCTTTGTGGTGTTCATTGTGGTGAAGCAGATGAACAAGCTGCACCGGAAGAAGGAGGAGCCGGTAGCAGCTTCGGAGCCCACTACGAAGATCTGTCCTCATTGTATGTCAGAGATTCACATTAAGGCGGACAAGTGTCCTTACTGTACCTCGGATGTGGAGTAGGGAAGGAGGAAGAGATGAAATATCAGTGGATATTTTTTGATTTGGATGGGACCCTGACGGATCCGGCAGTAGGAATCACTGGTGGCGTTATGTATGCGTTGGAGCAATTTGGAATACACGAGCCCCACAGAGAAAAATTATATCCATTTATAGGACCTGTTTTAACGGAATCCTTTCGGAAGCATTATCAGTTTACCCAGGAGCAGGCGCTAGAGGCGGCGGGCTACTACCGGGAGTATTATGGAAGGGCCGGAAAGTTTGAGAATCAGGTGTATGATGGAATTCCTAAGATGCTTCGGGAGCTTAAGGATGCGGGAAAGGAGCTTTTTGTGGCAACCTTGAAGGGAGAGGAATTTGCCAGGGAGATTTTGGAGCATTTCGGGCTTGCCGGGTATTTTACGGAGATAGCAGGGCAGAAGGTGGATGGGCTGGAAACGCCCAAGTCCCAAATTATTCAGGGTATTTTAAAGAGGCGCGGCATCGATCCCCAGGGCCGGGCCGTGATGGTTGGAGATCGGGAGCAGGATATCACTGCGGCAAGAGAGGCGGGGATTCTGGATATCGGCGTGCTCTATGGCTATGGAGGGAGAGAGGAGCTTGAGGCTGCGGGGGCGGCCTGCATAGCCCTGGGCGTGGAGGAGCTTCGGAAGGAATTGCTGCGCTGAGATGAAACAGTTGTCAAATGCTGATGGAGCATGGTATACTTAATCCATTACTTGGGTTTTCTGTTTTGCAGGAATGAAGCTTTGTGAAATCCTATTTTGTTTTCATAGGAATCCGGGAACAGGAAACTTATAGAGAAGGAGAGAGAGTATGAGTGACAACAATTTCAAACCGTTTATTCCGGCGGAGAAGAATCTGCCGGAGTTTACAGCCACCTCCATCATTCTGGGTATTGTGCTTGCAGTGCTCTTTGGTGGAGCCAACGCGTATCTGGGACTGCGTGTGGGCATGACCGTGTCCGCGTCCATCCCGGCGGCTGTGATTTCCATGGGTGTGATCCGGGTGATTCTGCGCAGGGATTCCGTGCTGGAGAACAACATGGTGCAGACCATTGGTTCCGCAGGCGAATCCGTGGCAGCAGGAGCTATCTTTACCATGCCGGCCCTGTTTCTGTGGGCATCGGAGTGGGGCACACAGGCGCCTTCATTGGTTGAGATCGCCATTATCGCCGGCATCGGTGGAGCCCTGGGCGTACTGTTTATGGTGCCTCTTCGAAAGGCTTTGATTGTGCAGGAGCATGGCGTGCTGCCTTACCCGGAGGGACAGGCATGTGCGGAGGTTCTTCTGGCAGGAGAGGAGGGCGGTGCAAAGGCAGGTATTGTATTCAAGGGCCTTGGCATTGCGGCTTTCTATAAATTTATTGCGGACGGCCTGAAGCTGTTCCCCAGTGAGGTTCACTATGAGATTCCGGCCTATGCGGGAGCCGGTGTGGGTATGGATGTGCTTCCGGCCCTCCTGGGTGTGGGTTATATCTGTGGGACGAAGATTTCCTCCTACCTGTTTGCGGGCGGTATCACAGGCTGGTTTGTGCTGATGCCTTTGATTGTACTGTTTGGCGGCAATTCCGTGCTGTTTCCTGCGGAGGTGACGGTGGCGGAGCTCTATGCGGAGGGCGGTTCCTTCGCGGTGTGGAGCAACTACATTAAGTACATTGGCGCAGGCGCCGTGGCAGCAGGCGGTGTCATCAGCCTCATTAAGTCTCTGCCCCTGATTGTGCGGACCTTCAAGGAGGCTATGAAGGGCTACGGCAAGGGCGGTGTAGGCACAGGCGAGCGGACGGATAAGGATCTTTCCATGAAGGTGATCTTTCTTGCGGTTGCAGTGCTGGCGATTCTGCTGTGGCTGATTCCGGTAGTTCCGGTGAACCTGTTCTGCGCGATTCTGATTGTTATTTTTGGATTTTTCTTTGCTACGGTTTCCTCCCGTATGGTGGGATTGATTGGAAGCAGCAATAACCCCGTGTCCGGCATGGCCATTGCCACGCTTCTGGTGACTACCATGATTCTGAAAGCCACGGGACAGGTGGGACAGGCCGGCATGACGGCGGCCATTGCCATTGGCTCTGTGATTTGTATTGTGGCAGCCATTGCAGGTGATACCTCTCAGGATTTGAAGACCGGTTATATCGTGGGGGCAACGCCCTATCGACAGCAGATTGGAGAGCTGATCGGCGTGGTTGCATCCTCCATTGCTATCGGTGCGATCTTGTATCTTTTGAGTGCGGCCTGGGGCTATGGCTCTCAGGAGCTTCCGGCTCCTCAGGCAACTCTGATGAAGATGATCGTTGAGGGTGTTATGGGCGGCAATCTTCCCTGGAATCTGGTATTTGCAGGGGCCTTTATCGGAATCGTGGTGGAGGTTCTGGGAATTCCGGTGCTTCCTTTTGCAGTGGGACTTTACCTGCCCATTCATCTGAGCACACCTATGATGCTTGGCGGCGTTGTGCGGTGGATCTTTGAGAAGAAGAAAAATATGAGCGAGAAGGCGAAGAAGGATATGATTGAAAACGGGGTTCTCTACTGCTCCGGTTTGATTGCAGGAGAGGGACTGGTTGGTATTCTTTTGGCCATATTTGCTACCATTCCCTTGGCTGGTGAAAGCTTAGGTGATTTCCTGGGAGGTCTCGTTTCCGGTACACCGGTTAACAGCAACCTGGGCGGATTGATTTTCTTTGCTCTCTTAACAGCTACCATGTGGTTGGTTACGAAAAGAAAAGAGAACTAAATGAGCAAAAAGCAGAAAAAGAATTATCTCGACTATGTTCCGGTGTGCGCGCCGGAGCATAGCTGGGATTTAAATGAGAAGAACCTGGTGGTGATCCATGTGGAGAACAAGGGCTTCTACAACCGGCTGGCCCAGAAGCTTTTTAAGCGTCCAAGGGTGAGCCACATTAGCTTGGATGAGTATGGAAGCTTTGTGTGGCAGCAGATGGACGGGAAGCGGACCATCTATGAGATCAGCTTTCTGGTGAAGGAGAAGTATGGGGAGAAGGCGGAGCCTCTCTTGCCCAGGCTTACCAAGTATTTTCAGATATTGTATCAGAATCATTTTATTGGGTATTTACACCCCAGGGACTAATTGGTATAATAGAATTGTCTGATAACTATTTTATGGATCGCTCGGATAAAAGGGGTGATTTTATGGCAGAAGGCGAGATGCTGAAATTATCAGTGGAAGAATTTTCAAGGATTCAGCGCTATATGCTGTTTGCTGACCGGGATTCTGATGTATACAAAGCAATGAGGGAAAGATATATTGATTTAAAGGTCATTCTTATGACGTCGGGTCTGAATCTGGCCGAGATCGACAGGATCAAGGAGTAACCTGTAGGAACAATCAGTAAGTGGTATGAGGAAAGGGCTGTTGCATTGTATGGGTGCATCAGCCCTGTTTTCACAGGATAGGCGTCTTGAACCGGTTATTTTGGCAGTATTCGGGGAACTTTGTTTAAAGTCTTAGGTGAATAGGAATGGGAGAAGTATCATGAAAGCATTTTTGAGAGGACTGTTATGGGGGACAATCGGAACGGTTGTTGTGTTGGGATTGGCCATAGGGGTCTGCTATTTCAGCGGACTCTTGGACTTTGCAGGCGGGGAGAGAGAGGCTCTTTCCTCCTCCGTACAGTCAACCGGCTTTGCAGTAGTTGGAAGAGAAGCAGAGGGAAGGGCACAGGAGCAGGAGAAACCGTCAGCGGCGCCCCAGGAGCCCTTGGAGGCAGAGGTATCTCTGGAGCCGAAGGAAGCTAAGGGAGAAGAAATTCGCCTTCTGTTCGCGGGGGATCTGTATCTGACGGAGCTTTTGCAGGACAAGTACCGGAAAAACGGAATCCAGGCGGCAGCTACCGAAGAGCTTCTTCGGCTGCTTCGCGGGGCGGACTTGTTTATTCTGAACCAGGAATTTCCCTTTGGAACCACAGGGGAGGCTATGGAGGAGAAGGAATATACCTTTCGAGTGCCGCCGGATCTGGTCAGCATTCCTGTGGAGCTTGGGGTGGATCTGGTTACTCTGGCCAACAATCATATGCTTGATTTTGGGAGAGATCCCCTCACGGAGACCCTTGCGGCCCTTGACGGGGCAGGAATCGCCCATGTGGGGGCAGGGGAGGATCTGGAGGCGGCAAAGGCATTGACGACCTTTGAGATACAGGGAAAGACCCTGGGGTTTTTAGGAGCCAGCCGGGTCATACCGGAGGCGTCCTGGAATGCATCTAAGTACAGCTCCGGTGTATTTACCACCTACGATGCCACACAGCTTGTGGAGGAGATTCGAAAGGCAAAGGAGAGCTGTGACTTTGTTGCGGTTTTGGTCCACTGGGGCATTGAGCGCAATACACTGCCGGAGGATTACCAGAAGACCCTGGCCAGGCAGTATATTGATGCAGGGGCGGACGCGGTGATCGGCAGTCATCCCCATGTGCTTCAGGGAATTGAGTATTATGAGGGGAAGCCCATTTTCTACAGCCTGGGTAACTTCATTTTTAATAACAGCGCTTATGAGAGCATTGTAGTGGAGCTTACCCTTGGGGAGGATGAGACCGGGGTACGGGTGATTCCCTGTGCGAGCAACCGGAATCAGATGGGGCTTTTGACGGAGACCCAGGGGTATTATCAGAGGCTGCAGGAGCTGTCCTTTGGAGTGGAGATTCGGGAGGATGGTAGTGTTGTAGAGTAGGGCCAAGCAGCCTTTGTGCCTGCCGATTATGAGAACAACAGGAAATTTTTAGAAAGTTATATTACAAAAAACATTGTAAAATGATTTCTGCTCAGGTATAATCTTGGGTATATGCCAAACAAAAGCATCATGTTATGGATCAGTACAAGAGATTTTGTGTACGGGGGCATTGGGAGCAAGGCAGCCGTGCACAGAGCAAATGAGGGGTAAGGACATGGAAAAGATATTGATTGTTGATGACAGCGTTACACAGGCAGCCAAGTTAAAAGCGATTCTGGAGGGGGAGTATGAAATTACCATAGCCCAGACCGCAATCGAGGGGTTAAGCTTTGCAAGCAGCGGAAAGTTTTCCCTGATCCTTCTGGACGTTGTGATGCCGGAGATGGACGGATTTATGCTGCTGAAAAAGCTGCAGGAGGAGATCGTCACTCAGAGTGTTCCCGTTATCTTGATTACAAGCCTTGCAGATATAGAAAATGAGCAGTATGGGTTTATGCTGGGAGCCGTTGACTATATCACGAAGCCCTTCCATCCGGTGATTGTAAAGGCGCGGGTGAATACCCATGTGAAGCTGTACCGATACCGGAAGCAGGTGGAGGAGCAGTCCATGACGGACCAGCTCACGGGAATTGCCAATCGAAGGCAGTATGATCTCTATAGTGTTACAAAATGGCAGGAGGCGTCCCGCCTGCAGGTTCCATTTTCCATCTTTATGTTTGATATTGATCATTTCAAAGCCTACAATGATACCTATGGACATCCCGCCGGAGATAAGGTGATAGAGGCTGTGGCAAAGACCATTTCCAATCATCTGCGGCGCACCATGGATTTTGTAGCCCGCTATGGGGGCGAGGAGTTTGTAGCCATTATTCTGGGCGGAACTCCCCAGAATATTTTCGGGCATATGAAAAAAATCCGAAGAAATATTGAGAAGCTTCAGATTCCCCATGGGGAAAATGTATCCCAGTGGGTTACGGTCAGCATCGGAGGAGTCACGGTGATCCCCAAAAGCAGCGATGAATATGGGACCTATTTGAAAATTGCGGATACGATGCTGTACGATGCCAAGCATTTTGGAAGAAATCAGGTGGTGTGGTACGGCGATGACAGAAAGCAGTGGAAGGAAAAGTATGAAGCATTTATAGAGAAAAATCAAAAAGGAGAATAGACCAATGTCACAAAATGTATACGATATTCTGATGGAGCGCGGCTTCATTGAACAATGCACCCACCCGGAGGAGGTGAGGGAGCTTTTAGGAGGAAAGGAGCCGGTCACCTTTTACATCGGCTTTGATGCAACGGCGGACAGTCTGACGGCCGGTCATTTTCTGACTATTATGGCTATGATGCATATGCAGAGAGCAGGCCACAGACCCATTGCCCTCTTAGGCGGCGGCACTACCATGGTAGGCGATCCCTCCGGCAAATCCGATATGCGCAAGGTTATGACCAAGGAAACCATTGAGCATAATGCGGAGTGCTTTCGCAGGCAGCTTTCCCAGTTTCTGGATTTTGAAAATGACAAGGCCATTCTTGCCAACAATGCGGACTGGCTATTGAATCTTAACTATGTGGATTTTCTGCGGGAGGTAGGCGCTCATTTCTCCGTAAACCGGATGTTGACGGCTGAGTGCTACAAGCAGCGGATGGAGAAGGGACTCACCTTCTTTGAGTTCAACTATATGGTGATGCAGTCCTATGATTTCCTGAAGCTGAATCAGCTGTATGGCTGTCAGATGCAGCTTGGCGGCAACGATCAGTGGTCCAACATCATCGGCGGTGTGGAGCTTATCCGCAGAAAGGAGAACAAGTCGGCCTACGGTCTCACCTTCAAGCTTCTCACTACCAGTGAGGGTATTAAGATGGGCAAGACCATGAAGGGTGCCGTGTGGCTCAACCCGGAGAAGACCTCTCCCTACGAGTTCTACCAGTACTGGAGGAATATCGAGGATGTGAAGGTGGAGGAGTGTCTGGGACTTCTGACCTTCCTGCCTATGGATGAGGTGCGCCGCTTAGGAGCCCTGGAGGGAGCGGAGATTAACCACGCCAAGGAGGTTCTGGCCTACGAGATCACCAAGATTGTCCACGGTGAGAAGGAAGCAAAAAAGGCCCAGGATGCGGCCAAGGCTCTCTTCGTAAACGGCGGCAAGACGGACGATATGCCCACCACCGTTTATCCCAGGGCGGAGCTGGAGGCCGGCAAGGATATTCTTTCCCTGCTGGTGGAGACCAAGCTTGCACCCACCCGTTCCGAGGCCCGTCGTCTGGTGCAGCAGGGCGGCGTCACCGTGAATGATGAGAAGGTGACGGATGTTTACAAGAGCTTTACGGCTGCAGGGCTGGATGGGGATGGAGCTTTGATTATTCGGAAGGGGAAGAAGGTTTATCATAAGATAGTACAGGAATCATAGGAAATAGGAGGGGCGCCGCAAAAGTCAGCTGTCTTCTTGCGGAGTCCCTTATCTTTGCGCGGAAGGTATGAGGTTTATGGAAAAGAAGTTGACGATCCGTGATATTGCAGAGCTGTCAGGGGTTGCAAAGAGTACGGTCTCCCGTTATTTAAATGGAGGATGCGTACGGGAGGAGACAGGGCGGAAGATAAAAAAGGTGATAGAAGCCTATCACTATGAGCCCAATGTATTTGCCCGGCTCAGCGCAAAAAACAGCCGGATTATCGGGCTGATTGTTCCGGGCTTTGATTCCATTGTAACGCCGGGATTGGTGGAAGTGATTGTGGCATATTTGAAGCGGTATGATTACACGCCTTTGATTATGCATACGGGAAATGATTTGGCAGAGGAGATCAAAAGTATTGAGCGGCTGACCGGTATGAATGTTGACGGGATCATGGTATTGGCCTCCAGTGTTACCAAAAGCCACGAAGCGGCGGTGGAGAAGGCAAATATACCGGTACTGTTTTTGGGACAGAGGTATTGCCAGGGAACCTCTGTTATCAATGATGATTACCATGCCGGATTGGAGCTTGGGCGCTATCTGGGCGCAAAGGGCGCTTCCCATGTGGCCGGTCTCTGGGTGAGCGAGCAGGATCTGGCAGTGGGAAGGGAGCGGAAACGGGGAGTACAGGACGGACTGAAGGAGTTTGGCATCGAAGAAATGGAGATTTTAGAAACCAGCTTTTTTTATCAGGATGCGGTAAAAACGGCAGAAAGTCTTTTTGCGCGGGAGGTATGGCCGGATACGGTGGTTTGTGCTACGGATCGTATTGCGGAGGGTGTGTACAAGGTGCTGTATCAGAAGAAGGCAAGGATACCGGAGGATGTCTCCGTGACAGGATTTGGGGATTATGAGACAAGTGAATTGCTTCGGCCGCCTCTTACCACGATTCGGCTGGATTTGGAAAACTGGGGCGAAATCAGTGCGGAGATCATGCTTCAAATGGTTCAGGGAAAGCCTGTAAGCAAGCTTCAGATCAATTCCTTTGCATTGATTGAAAGGGACAGTGTGGCGAAACGAAGGTAGAAGGTTGTTTTTTGTGTTTGCTGGGCAGTTGTTTGCACTTTATTTGGAACCGGTTCCTGAAATTATAATTTTTCAGCCGAAGATATTGACAAAGTAACATTATAAATATATAATTAAATTCGAAATGGAACCGGTTCCAAATAAGCGGATTTGCGAAACGAGAAACAGGAGGAAAGGGTAATGGGAAAGAGAGAGGAATATCTGGAGATTTCAAAAGAAATCACACAACTTGTAGGCGGTATGGAAAATATTCAGGGAACTGCGCATTGCGCCACACGTCTGAGAATCGTACTTAAAGACGACAGTCTGGCAAATCTGAAGAAGCTGGAAGATGTCGACAAGGTAAAGGGCGCTTTTATCGCAGGAAATCAATTGCAGTTGATCTTTGGAGCCGGCCTTGTAAATGATGTGTATGCGGTATTTGCCGAATATACCCATACGGAAAATATGTCTCTGGGCGACCTGAAGGAGCAGAGTGCAAAAAAGCAGAATCCGCTGCAGGCTGTGATCAAAGCCTTGTCTGATGTATTTATCGGAATTATGCCTGCAATTTTGGCAGCGGCGCTTCTTATGGGGCTTACCGGGGTTCTGGGTAATCTGGAGATCGTAAAGAACAATGAATCCTTATACGCCCTCAACAAATTGACCAGCCTGGCTTCTACAGGAATTTTTGCCATCCTGCCTATGGCCGTGTGCTATTCCGCCGTAAAGCGGTTTGGCGGAAATCCGGTACTTGGCATGGTAGTAGGAGCGATTATGCTGGATGGTTCTCTGGCAAATGCGTATTCCGTAGGATCCGGAACAGTGACGCCGGAGGTTCTTCATCTCTTTGGGCTGAATGTGGCTCTGGTTGGCTTTCAGGGCGGCATCATTATCGCTTTGATGATGGGCTTTGTGGTAGCTAAATTGGATCAGTTTTTTAATAAGAAAGTACCGGATGCCGTCAAACTTTTGGTAGCGCCTATGCTGACCGTATTTCTCTCCACGGTTCTTCTGTTTACCTGCGTAGGGCCAGTGGGCAGGATTCTTTCCAATGGTATTACCGGAGGGCTGGTATGGGCAACCGAGCATTTGGGCGTCTTTGGATATGCGCTGTTTGGAGGAATTCAGCAGATTATCGTAATCACGGGTCTGCATCACATTATCGGCGCTGTGGAGGCACAGCTCATTGCGACAACGGGCCTTAACTTTATCAATCCCCTGATGTCTGTGGCTCTCATGGGACAGGGTGGTGCTGTGCTTGGCTATTTGGTACTGAACTGGAAAAGCGTAAAGGCCAGAGAGCTTTGTATTCCAAGCTTTTGCTCAACCCTGTTTGGAATCAGTGAGCCGGCTATTTTCGGTGTAAACCTGCGGTATCGTTATCCGCTGGCCGGAGGCTGTATCGGCGGAGCCATAGCCGGAGCTTATGTGTATTTTGCCAATTTAACGGCCCTGGGCTTTGGAACAACAGCCCTGCCGGGTATTGCGATTGTGAATCCGGAGCATAACGGATATGTGAACTATATTGTGGCACATGTGATTGCCCTGACAGGCGGTTTTCTTTTCGCAGTGCTTCTGGGTAAGGTAACAGGGAGAAGGCAGGCAGAGGAAAGTGTACAGGAAACGGATACGGTGCAGGAAGAGGAACGGGAGCAGGAGCCTTTTACCGGAAGCATTGAGCTGTCGGCGCCGGCAGTGGGTCGGGTGTGTCCGGTAACAGAATCCTCTGATCCTACCTTTTCTCAGAAGGTAATGGGGGATGGTATCGTGGTTTTCCCGGAAAAGGGGGAGGTAAAAGCGCCCTGTGACGCAACGGTAGCCTTTACTTATCCGGGCGGTCACGCCCTGGGTCTTGAGCTGGCTGACGGCTCTTCGATTTTACTTCACTGCGGAATTGATACGGTGAATCTGAATGGAAAAGGCTTTACCGTACTGGTGAAGGAAGGACAGAAGGTAGCCGGGGGAGAGATTTTGCTTCGATTTGATAAAAAATTTATAGAAGACAGCGGGTATTCCAGTGAGCTTTTGATGATTGTTTCAGAGGTGGCGGAAGGCCGGACCTTAAAAATGGCGGATGAAAGCGCCCTGGCAGACAATCAGATTGTGGCTGTGTTGTCATAAGGAAATTGCAGGAGACAGGTGGGACTTTAAATAATAGAAAATGAGAAGAGGATGCAATATGGACAGAGAGTGGTATGACAGAAACTATCCGAACTATGAGCATATGCGCAAATCTGCAAAAGCAGATCCGAACCGGCTTCGGTTCCACCTGATGCCGCCTGCCGGCTGGATGAATGATCCCAATGGGTTGTGTCAGTTTCAGGGACTTTATCATATTTATTTTCAATATACCCCTTTTTTGGCAGGCTGGGGGACCAAGCTCTGGGGGCATTATACAACCGATGACTGGATTCATTTTCAAGAAGAAGAACCTTTCCTTTTTCCGGATTGTGAATGGGATCAGGACGGAGTCTATAGTGGATCGGCTTTGGTGCATGACGGGGAAATTCATTATTTTTATACGGGAAATGTGAAGCTTACGGACAGAACCTATGATTATGTTATGAAGGGCCGGGAGCAGAATACCATCCATGTAAAAAGCAGGGATGGGTTTCATCCGGAGGAAAAGCACCTTGTGCTGACCCATACGGATTATCCGGCGGATATGTCAAAGCATGTCAGGGACCCCAAGGTTTTTTACCGTGAGGGAAGCTATTATATGCTTCTGGGCGCCAGGGATGAGCAGGCAAGAGGCTGCGCACTGCTGTTTTCTTCTCCGGATCTGAATCAGTGGACCTATTTTGACCGCATTGTGCCGAAGAAGCCCTTTGGCTATATGTGGGAATGTCCGGATTTCTTTGAGCTGGAGGGACAGGGATTTTTGACCGTATGCCCTCAGGGAGTTTTGGCGGAGGAATATCATTATCAGAATGTGTATCAGTGCGGTTATTTTCCGGCAAAGCTCGACCTTGCGAATCACTGCTGTCAGCTTCAGGAATTCCGGGAGCTGGATCGGGGATTTGATTTTTATGCAGCTCAGAGCTTTGAGGACGCCAGGGGAAGAAGGATTCTCATTGGATGGATGGGAATGCCGGACGCGGACTATGATAACGATGTGACGGTGAAGCAGGGGTGGATACATGCAATGGCCATGCCCAGGGAGCTGAGGGTGAGAAACGGAAGACTGATTCAGGCACCCTTAGAGGAAATGAAAAGTCTCCGGAAAATCGAATGGTGTGGCAGTATCAGGGAATTTGGTATTCGTAAGACGGAAGACTGCTGCTTTGAAATGAGAGTGGATCTTATGGAGTATGGAGCTTCTATGGCATTGTGGCTGAGAGAGGATGTATGCTTAAGCTATGAGGGACAGATTTTGAGCCTTTCCCTGGGAAAAAGCGGACACGGGAGAGGCAGGCGCTCCATCCGCCTTGCAAACCTTCAAAATTGTACCATATTTTCGGATACTTCTTCACTTGAGATTTTTATCAATGACGGGGAAGAAGTGATAACTACTCGGGTTTACAGTGAAGCATTGAGTCAAAGTATGTGGTTTGAGGGCACAGGACTTGCAGGAACTGTGGTTTTTTATGAACTGGGCGGTTTTGAGGTGAGGTGGAAGGAGCAGCCGTATCCTGGAGAATTCCGGGAATGATCGGCCGCTGTTTGAAGGAAGCCCGCATATTCTCAATTTATTACTTTTGATCCATTTCCTCCCGCAGAATCGAATAAATGCAGTAGGAATGCACCTGCCCGTTCTTATAGATACCGTTTCTCATGGTGCCCTCATAGGTAAAGCCTGCTTTTTCCAGAACACCTCTTGATCCGGCGTTATAGGCAAAGGGTTCCGCAGAAATGCGGATAATGTCAAAAGTCTGAAACGCTTCCCGGCAGATGATTTGCACGGCCTGGGACACGATGCCCTGCCGCCAGTATTCTTCCGAGAGCCAGTAGCCCAGTTCGGCGGATTTCTCATATACATCACCAAGGAGGGTGACTGATATGCAGCCGGCGGCTTTCCCCTCCACTTCGATCGCGCGTACAAGCTGGCGGCTGTCCCCCTTGGAAATGCAGTCGTTGATGAACCAGTTGGCATCCTTAAGGGTATAGGGATGGGGAAAGACATTACGCAGGTTGGCAGCAATCTTGGGATTGTCCGCAGCTTTGGCAAGGTCTTTGGCATCTTCAAGTCTCCAAGGTCTCAATTGAAATTCCATAATGGCTCACTCCTTTTCAAAGTTATTTTATCAGTGTACGTGTTTACGGATAGCTTGTCAATGGAAAATGATAAAAAGCTATACAAAACAAGCGTCGGCGTGATATACTATGACTATATAGAAACAATAATTGACAGAATACGGATAATGGTTTCGAAGGCTTGTATTTTTGGTAAATGCGTGATCAGGTTCTTGTTATTTAGGAGGAAGAATGAGAAGAGAGGACTATATTTCGGATGCAGAGGTTGTAAAACGAGCCAATGCAGCGGTAAGACTTGAGTTGGAAAAGCTGAAGGCACTGGATATACCGGCAGTAATCTGCGATGGAAAATCTAAAAAACTATATTATTTGTATAGCGATGGCTCTCGGACGGAGGTTGAATAAAAGAAAGGGAACATATAGAGCTGAGAGATTTAAATTAAATGTGATAATAAAAGCAGGGCTGTTCTGCCGGATACATGATCGGGCAGAACAGCCTTATATCAACCAAGAAAAAAACAAAGGGTAAAAGAATTTTAACCACAAACTACAGAAAATGAATTATAATAGAAAAGGATCAATCTTGCGGAATTAAAAACAGCAATGTCTCATACAGTGCCAGAATGGTAATGGATGAGGAGTTGTGGAGCTTAAACTAGGAGGAACGATGGATCAAACACAGCATTTAAAGAGAATACTAACATTCATACAAGAGCGAGGCTGGAGCTATACCTATAGCGAGGAGGATGGCTTGGGAAGCATTGACTTTGACTATCGGGGCGTTCCCTACCACATCTGGGAGTTTGAGGACGAAGAACGGGGCGTGGAGACGAATCTCAGAAGCGGCGGACGGCAGGAGGAGCTGCTGGGCGATTACGAGACCGCGCTTCTGGAGCTGATGAAGGACTGGCATTAAAATGAAGGATACACTTTTTGTAAACGGATTAACCATTGACTGGAATAAGGTAGAGCCGGATTCCTATTTACACCGAATCCAGGCCTTGCGTGGAATGGAGCATTTAAGCTTTGCAAACCCGGTTACCTTTTTTGTGGGAGAGAACGGAACGGGAAAGTCTACGCTCTTAGAGGCCATTGCTGCGGCCTATGGTCTAAACCCAGAGGGAGGAAGCCGAAACTTCCGTTTTTCCACCAGGGAAACCCATTCCTCCCTCTACGAAGGAATGATTTTGAAGAAGGGCTGGCGAAGCCCCAGGGATAACTTTTTTCTTCGGGCGGAGAGCTTCTACAATGTGGCAACCCAGGTGGAGGAGTATCGGGACGGGGACAGGCCGGAGATCTACTACCGGCGGTACGGCGGCCGCTCCTTACACGAGCAGTCCCACGGGGAAAGCTTTCTGGCCCTGATGCAGAACCGTTTTCAGGGACAGGGCTTCTATCTTTTGGACGAGCCGGAGGCGGCCCTCTCCCCGCAGCGTCAGCTAACCCTGTTGATCTGCATCCACCGTCTGGTACAGGAGGGCAGTCAATTTCTCATTGCCTCCCATTCCCCCATTCTTCTGGGACTACCCGGGGCGGAGCTTCTGTCCTTTGACGAGGGAGCGGTCCACCCTATCGAGTATACCCAGACAGACAGCTACCAGGTGACAGAGATGTTTCTCAATCACAGGGAATACCTGCTAAAGCGTCTGCTGGAGGAATCCGATGAAACAGCTTGCAGGAAACAGGATCTAAATGGTAAAATTTAAATGCTGTAGTAAGGTATCTCCCCAAAGCGCATGTTACATGCTTTGGGAAAAAGTGAAATACCCCGCAGCAAGCTGCGGGGTATTTCACCCTCGCGGCAGTCGCCAAGGTCATGCAGGCATGACTTTGGCTCGTTACTCGCGGAAATAAATGAGGAAGAGGAGAGAAGGAATGGAAAAATCAAAGGTATATTTTACGGACTTTCGTGTTCGGGACGGAGAGCCTCTGCCCCTGAAGCTGAAACGGCTTATGAGGGCGGCCGGTGTGGAGCAGATAGACATGGACGGAAAGTTTGCGGCTATTAAAATGCATTTTGGGGAGCTTGGAAACATCAGCTATCTGCGGCCCAATTATGCTAAGGCAGTGGCGGATCTGGTAAAGGAGGCCGGAGGAGTTCCCTTCCTTACGGATTGCAATACCCTGTATCCGGGAAGCCGGAAGAATGCCATTGAACACCTGTATTGCGCCTGGGAAAATGGCTTCACACCTATGACTGTGGGCTGTCCGGTGATCATCGCCGACGGCCTTAAGGGGATGGACGACGTGGCGGTTCCGGTGGAGGGCGGCCTGCATGTGAAGGAGGCCAAGATCGGACGTGCCATTATGGACGCCGATATCTTTATCAGCCTGACCCATTTTAAAGGCCATGAGATGACAGGCTTTGGGGGAACCATCAAAAATATCGGAATGGGCTGCGGCTCCAGGGCAGGGAAAAAGGAGCAGCACAGCACCGGAAAGCCTGCTATCGATCAGGAGCTTTGCAGGGGGTGTAAGCGCTGCATGAGAGAGTGTGCCAACCAGGGTCTCGTGTTTGATGAGACAAAACGTAAGATGCAGATTGATTCTGACCATTGTGTAGGCTGCGGCCGGTGTGTAGGCGCCTGCAACTT
Organism: bacterium 1XD21-13; assembly: GCA_009917555.1. Lineage (GTDB taxonomy): Bacteria > Bacillota > Clostridia > Lachnospirales > Lachnospiraceae > Laedolimicola. Next base: position 162,256 of record QZDX01000005.1, read on the forward strand.
TGATGCCATTTCCTTTGCCAATGATATGGCGACCAAGGAGCTCAATGAGCGGATGGCGGAATATGCCAAGGCGGTGGTGGATGGCCGTCCGAATTTCCATGTGTCACTGATCGTAGATGTGTCTCCTTACTGTGACTGTCATGGGGAAAATGACGCGCCGATTTTGCCCAATGTGGGAATGTTGGCCTCATTTGACCCGATAGCTCTCGATCAGGCTTGCGCAGACCTCTGCCAGCAGCAGGAGCCCCTGCCCAACAGTGTGCTGGGAGAAAATATGAGGAGAGCGGATTTCTGTGATCACCACGATCATTTTGAAAATACAACCGTTGACGCGGAATACAAAACCTGTCTGGCCCATGGAGAGCGCATTGGCCTTGGCAGCCGTACCTATGAGCTCGTTACACTTTAAATAAGAAACTGGAATAGGACTTTTCATATGGAACAGAAAACAGCAATCAAACCACCCGTTGAGGTGCGGTATCAGGAGGAATTAAGGGCCCTGGAAGCCTTAGATACCGGCCGGCGTCCCCTGAACTGGAGGCTGTCCCCCAAGGCGGTGCGGACCTTCATTTTGGGAAGCCGGGAGCCCCTGTCCTATGGGGGCAGGGAAATCACCATCCGCAAAAAATATTTAGGAAATGATGCACTGGTGGAGCGCTGTATCATCACCCTGGCAGGCAATCGGGGTCTGATGCTGGTGGGAGAGCCGGGGACAGCCAAAACCATGCTCTCGGAGCTGCTGTCCGCAGCCATCAGCGGAAACAGCACCAACACCATCCAGGGAACAGCCGGAACCACTGAGGATATGATTAAATACAGCTGGAACTATGCCCTGCTGCTGGCAAAGGGTCCTGTCCGGGAGGCGTTGGTCCCCTCGCCCCTCTATGTGGGCATGGAGCAGGGAATCCTCACCCGCTTCGAGGAGATTACCCGTACGCCGGCCGAGATTCAGGACAGCCTCATAAGTGTCTTAAGCGACAAGGTACTGAACGTGCCGGAGCTTGGGGAAGAGGGACTCCTGTTTGCCAAGGCGGGCTTCAATGTGATTGGTACGGCCAATACCAGAGATAAGGGTGTCAACGAAATGAGCAGCGCCCTGAAGCGCCGGTTTAACTTTGAGACCGTAATGCCCATCCGTGATGCGGCTCTGGAAAAGCAGATCATATTAAATGAGGTGGCGGAGCTGGCAAAAGAAAACCGGATTGAGATGGAGCCGGACGAGGATGTGGCGGAGCTTCTTGCCTCCACCTACCACGAGCTTCGGGAGGGTGTCTCCTCCTTAGGCCACCGGATCGACCGGCCATCGGCAGTGATGAGTACGGCGGAGGCGGTATCCGTCTACTACCAGACTATGATGACAGCCTACTACTACGGAGATTCCAGGATGGATATGGGCTGTCTGGTGCAGAACCTGGTGGGAGCCGTACAGAAGGAAAATAAGGAAGACATGGAGAAGCTGAAAAGCTATTTTCAGACCGTGATTCGCGACAAGGGAGGAAAAGAGGGCGGCTTATGGAGCAGCTATTACGAGGCCAGGAAATACCTGCGGTGACGGAAGCTATGGAGGATCTTCAGATTCCTTCGGAGCTGTTGTATGACACAGGGCACTCGGTTCTCTATTTCCCTGTCCGCCATCACAGTCCGGCCTGTTCCTTTCATTTAAAAAAGGCGGTGGCAGAGTACCACCCGGAACTGATTCTCATTGAGGGCCCGGAAAATGCGGACCCTCTGATTCCTGTTCTGGTAAATGAGGACACGAAGCCTCCTCTGGCCCTCTACTATGCCTATCGGGACCGGGAGGGCCTGGTCACGGAGAAGAAAGAGGATTACAAATGCTACTATCCCTTTCTGGACTGCTCCCCGGAGCTCACAGCCCTTCGGGAAGCCCTGTCCTTAGGAATACCAGCCCGCTTTATGGATTTGTCCTACGGGGAGATTCTCATTGGGACCACGGGAGGGAAGGGTGTCCGCCGGGAGGGAGAAAAGCAGACTTATAACGACGATTACCTGTTAAGCCGCAGCCGCTATCTGGCGCTGCTCTGTGAAAAAACAGGTCTGAGGGATTTTGAAGAGCTGTGGGAGAAATACTTTGAGATTCAGGGGCTTACGGTGACCACGGAGGATTTTGTGCGCCAGATGCTCACCTACTGTATTCTTTCCCGAAAAAATACGTCGCAGGAGGAGCTTTTAGAGGATGGCTGTCTTTTGCGGGAACGGTATATGGCGGAGCAGATTGTCAAGGCGTCCGGGGAGCATCACAGAATCTTGGTGGTGACGGGAGGCTTTCACAGTTACGGCCTTTTTGAGCTCCTGTCCCGACAGACGGACGGAAGCTATGTCTATACGGGGGAGCCGGTGAAGCTTCACAGCCGGGTGGAAGACCATCAGGAGGTATATCCCATGGCCTATTCTATGGAGGCGGCGGATGCTTTGAATGGCTATGCCAGCGGAATGCAGTCACCGGGCTTTTATCACCAGGTATGGAAAAATTTACATGAAATGAATTTCTCAAAACCCCAGGAACAAAAAGAGGAGGAGGCCGCAGCCTCTGGCGCATATGAACAGACAGTGCTTCATTTCCTTGCGGCAGCAGGGCGACAGGCCCGCAGAAAGGAGGAAAATGTCTCCTCCTATGACGAGATCTGCGCCTTTTCCATGGCTCGTGGCTTAGCGGCTCTTCGGGGGAAGCAGGAGCCTGGTTTGTATGAGCTGCGTGACAGTGCCACCTCATCCTTTGTGAAGGGAGAATTAAATCTGTCCACGGAGGGAGCTCTTCGCATCCTAAAGGAGCTTGTGACAGGCTCCCAGGTAGGCCGCCTCTGCAAAAATGCGGCCCGGCCTCCTTTGCTGTCAGACTTTGAGGAGCAGTGCCGGAGCTTTGGAATCAAGCTTCATTCCAGCCTGCAGCAGGAGGTAATACTGGAAATCTTTAAAAAACAAAAGCATTTGCAGATGAGCCGTTTCCTATACCAGACGGAATTCTTAGACTGCGGTTTCGCAAGGCGGAAAAAAGGGTCAGACCTGGTGAACCGCCGGGATCAGAACCGGATTCGGGAAATCTGGAGCTATAAATGGTCCGAGCAGGTGACGGCAGCTCTGATTGACGCTTCTATTTCCGGTGGAACTATGGAGGAGGCCGCCCGATCTCTGTTGCACAGCCGGTTTGGTGACAGCACCGGGTGTAAGGAGGCGGCAGAGCTTCTGGTAAAAGGCTTTCTCATGGGCTTACATGAGGAGCAGGGTGAAATGCGGACCCATCTGGCAGAGGTATTGGCAGCGGACGGGGATTTCTTTTCTCTCACGAAAGGCTTTTCCCAGCTTTTGATGCTTCTCGATCTACAGGATCTTTATCAGGTCCGGGATGCCCTTGACCTGGAGCGGATGACCGATATCTGCTTTCAGAAGATTCTGCAGCTTTTACCTTCTATGGGACAGGTGGGGGAGGACAAACAGCAGGAGTGTATGGAGAGCCTGTGTCTGCTCTATCAGGCTGCGGGAAGAAGTCACAGGGATGAGCGGCGGCCGGTGCTGATGGACGCCTTGAAAACCCTCCTTGGACGGGGTTCCCTGAATCCCGGTGTGGAGGGGACGGTTCTGGGACTTCTGTATGGCTATGAGGCAGGTTATGGGGAGCAGATTACCAGGACGGCCCAGGGGTATATGCAGGGAAGCGGGGAGATGCTCTCTAAGAGCGCAGCCTTTCTTAGGGGCTTGTTCTTTACGGCCAGGGATTTTGTATTTGCCAGCAGTGAATTTTTGACCTTGATAGACGGACTTTTGGAGCGTCTGTCCGGGGAGGAATTTTTGAAGCTTCTACCGGAGCTGCGTCTGGCCTTCGGTTATTTTACGCCCCTTGAGACAGACCGCATCGCAGGCCGGGCGGCGGCGCTTCATGGAAAGAAAAAGGGCGATCTTTTGACCGGGAGAAGGGTGAGTCCTGGAGAGTATGCCTATGGGGAAGCTTTGGATGCTTATGCGGGGGAGAGGATTGAGGGAGTGTATTTGTGATGTGATTATTTGGAGGAGTAATGGAGAAGATTATTAAGGAAACTTTGTAATTCAGAACTGGATGCGCAATCGAAATACGATAGAGTTTTTGAGTGCTTGGGAGGAATTGCATAATCCGGATTTTAACCGTGTGCAATTCGAGGCGGTTAAAAATGAGGCGGGCTTAAATCGTTTTGTAATGACACCAATAAAGTGGATTACTCAGATGAATGCCATTGGCATTGTTTCAAAAGCAGGACGTTATGGTGGTCCAAGATATGATGAAAATATGACAGCCCAGGAAAGAAAATCTTCTGAAAATGGAATATGGTTATGTCAGTCTTGCTCTAAATTAATAGATTCAGATGTAAAAAGGTACACGATTGAAAAGCTAAAGAAATGGAAAGAAATCTCGGAACAGATGGCCGTTCTGGATTTGGAAGAAGACATAGTAAGTGAATCAGATAGAGATAAAGAATTAATAAAATTTTTTATACAATGTTTTGATAGACCGGCATTTCAGGATAGAATATGCCAAGAAGGAAGAATGGAAGATTTTGATAAGGCTATTGAGGATACAATTATTGCATTGAATACGGGCGTTCTTAGGACAAGAGACGGAAGCATTCTAAAAAAGTCAGAAGGAAAATCGACTATTGAAAATGTAAAGTGGAGAGAAAAACTTGATACGGTCTGTGATATGTTAGTTGCTTTAAGAAAGCGATTAAGAATTGCAAAAGAAGCCGGAGCATATTCTGCATATGGAGATGGTGAAGTAATGTACTGCTTTTATGATAGGGAGCTAGAAATGTGGTTTGATTCTACAAGAGAGGAAATTTAAAAAATAGTGTCTTCAATTTGTGAAGAAATTGGAATACAGGGGATACATTTTCGCAAACAGCGGTATAGATGGTAGCTGACAATAGTGGGGTGGAATTGGATGTTTGTGCTTTAAGTTTCTGTAGAAGAAGCTATTTTTCCGCAAATATTATTATCACAATTATGCCTCCAATGCAGGGAAGTCCGGCGGAGAAATTTTTACTCCGGCAGACGTGTCAGAATTACTCACAAGACTTGGAACTGTAGGCAAAACAGAAATCAATAAAGTATACGATATTAAGACTACGAGATTGATACGAAAAACAGGGGAAAAATTAAAATGCGCATAGTAGGCTTGTTTTTGGCATAAAGAAGGCCGGAGTGAGCCTGCCCTTGAAAGTCGGGATTATCCCGGCTTATTTTATTCCTTGCGGGGATAAAGACTTTCAATTAAGGCTTCGAATGCTTCGTGTAATTCATAACGTGCTATCTTAATTGTGTAACTAAGACCGTATTGTTTGTCTATAGCAGAATCTATCATACCCATTGCTTCATATTGCTCAGGTTTTAACTTTGGAGCGTGAGGATCATGTTCATAATCTATTGGGCTGTTGTAAAAAGTAAATGCTTCGTCTAAACGCTCTTTCCCAATCTTATTTCCTAATTCAGAAAAAACATTTTTTGAATCAGATACTGCGGTATCCAAATCGTGTAAACATTCAATGAAGCTGATGAATTGCGGAGATGAAAATAATGAATTAAGGATGGAACGATAAGAATCTGACTCATATCCAAAACTCAAGCAGGATTTCTCTGTTCCTGTAATTGTCCGGATGTTATTAAGGGCATTAGTATTCAGACCTGTGGTCGTTGTTATGGCAGTCTCTAATTTTGTACCTTCAGAATAATCGGGCTCACCAAGGAGATAGCCCAGTTCACATTGAAGCACATCACACAATTTAAGCATTACATCAATTGGTGGGATAGTTTTCCCTTTTTCATAATTTGATATCTGCTTACCTACGATACCAATTTTTTTTCCGAGTTCCATTTGAGATAATTTGAGCTTGGTTCGTTCGGCCAAAATTGTCTTACCTATTTTTTCTGCATTGTATGCCATAGATGCCTCCTTTATTACCTAAAAAGTAAGATAAGAATATATAAAATTACTTTACAGTCCTATAAAAAGCAGTATAATAAAATTACTCTAAGACGTCAAGAGAAAAGTGTACCTGTAAATAACCTTAACTTGCCTCGGGTGGGAGGCTCGCATGAAAAAGGAGGGTCAGCTCATGGAAAAAGAGAAAAAAACATTTGTGGACTGGATCAAGGAACACAAGAAGGAACTAATTATAGCTGGTGTAAGTATCGCCACTATAATCGCGGTAATTGTCGGTATCAAGAATCACAAGGCACTGGAGGAAGCCTGGGCATCCCTTAGAAAACTGGTTGAGAAAACGCCGGAGATGATACCTGTAGCAAAGCTGATGTCTGTTACAGAAGTAACACCAGTAAAGGATATCGTGGAGATCAATATTGTGACGGCTGATAGGATACCACATGATGTTGCCGAACATCTTCGAAATTTGCCGGAGGGATGGAAAGCATCAGCGGAAAAGATCGCTACTGCGGCAGAACACGGCTATGATCTTCTTCCGGGACAAACTTGGGTCGAAGCATATAGAACAGGGGGGCTTGCAGCATGAGAAAAACGAATGAAGAAAAAAGATTGCTGGCCAAGCTTGCCAGTGGAGTTTTTGATGGAATGGTCGGTGATGAAAGGGTATATCGCGGCTACAAGAATGTTTACTGTGGAAAGTATATAGAAGATGGCGAGCCGGTTTCATATCGGCAAGGAGAACCGGAAAGATTCTTTAATGGCAAGGAAAATGAACGTATTCCAGGAAAAAGAGAGGAGGAACACTACGATACGAATGAAAAAAAGCTTGATTTCCTCCAAAGATATGGATGACGAAGATGTAAAGGCATATAGCGCAAAGTTTAAGCCTAAGAAATAACAAATGATTGCAGCCCTTCCTACCGGTGGTCAGACACGATAGCACGGCATCACTCCATATTGATTTGTAATTGCAAATTTTTTATTGAACATCGTGGATGGTTGTGCTATATTGTATTGTGTGTCTTTCCATGCGCCTTTTATGTGCGCCTCTGACCTTAAGAACACAATAACAGATAGTTGGTTTTTTCCGAAAACTCGGCATTCCCACCAGCGTTGCTAAGAAATTTTTTGATTAAGATGGTCGAACTTCGTGGAAGGATAAACTTCCTTAAGAAACAGAATAAGAGTTACGAGAGTATCTGTATTCTCACGGCAGAGACCAAGGCTGCCAAGAAGCAGATTTTTATATCCCTTGATAAGGCAGAGGCGTTTACAGAATACACAGCGAAAATATTGTACGACACGAGAGAGATAGATCTTTATGCAATCGGAGGAATGATTTGGGAAAGTAAGTCCAATGGAGGTAAACAATGCGTATCAGTTACAGACCGTTATGGATTAAGCTCGCAGAGCTGGAAATGACAAAAAAACAGCTTCGGGAGATCAGCGGCATCAGCACCGCTTCCCTCGCCAAGCTGGGAAAGGGAGAAAACCTGACAACAGATGTTCTCCTGAAAATATGTGAAGCTCTGAACTGCAATATAAATGAAATTATGGAGACCGTGCCTGAACCAGGTGATGAAGAACCGAAACACGAATAAAAGGCAAGACTTGGAGGATATGTATGCAATACAAGGTCGACAAGGCACTTCGTGATGACAGCCCTTACAATGCAGCAATGACCAGGGAGCAATTCCTGTTTTATGAGATGCGCACCACGGCAAAGCTGTTAAACGATGGTCTTGATAAGGATACCGTCACCTCTCATATCGTGTCAGACAATCTCTTCCAGTACCCGACAGAGAAATCTGTTCGGAAGATGGCTCTTGCCTGTATTCGAAGGCTTGCGTCTATGGAGGATGAATCGCTGATCGCTGCCATCGCCACACAGCCAAGTAATGTGGCAAAGCAGATCTGTTTGTATGCCATGATGAGGCAGTACCGTCTGGTATGGGATTTCATGCTGACGGTCATCGGAAATAAGTACAAATTATTGGACAGCACATTCAGTAGAATGGATATTGAGGTATTCTTTATGCAGCTTAGGGAACAGGACGACTGGGTAGCTGCCTGGAGCGATACCACCATCAATAAAGTCCGTCAGGTTTTGACGAAGATGTTGGTGGAGAATGAGTACCTTGACAGTACGGATGCAGACCACCTGAATCCCGTGCTGATTAGTCCGCTTTTGGAAAATGCCATCAGGGAAGCCGGTCAGGAGATCGCCCTCCCTGCATTCAACTGTCTGTCTTAAAGGAGCAATATTTATGAGTGGGATCAATGAACGCCTCGACAGTTTGAGAGGCTTGGTACAGAGTCAGGAGTTCCTTGAAGGAAAGGGACTCTCCAATGAAGTGAACATCCGGATCTTCTGCTACGATCCAAAGGACGAGATGGCTGTAAGACATTTTACGGAGAAGCTGGTCACTGACCAGAGCCTCAGCTGTCATCTGATCGAATACAACCTGTACAAGGTATTCTTTTCCATCTGTGATGACAAGCGCATTACGGACAGGATACCCGGACAGGAGGAGAAAAAAGGAAAGCAATTCATTCAAAGCCAACTGACGCGCATGGCAAACAATGTGGCATTCATTGGTAAGATGCAATACGAGCCGCATGAGCCGGGAGACGTGATCCTGCTTACCGGCGTAGGAGAAGCCTTCCCGTTCATCCGGGTGCATTCCCTGCTGGATGCCATGCAGCCGCACTTCTCGGATGTGCCGATACTGGTCATGTATCCGGGAACATTCGATGGACGCTACGTGAAGCTGTTCGACAAACTTAAGCCCAATCCGTATTACAGGGCATTCAATATCGTATAAGGAGGAGCCGTCAAATGAGAATACAGAATATGTTCGCAGAGGACATCAACCGAAAGATCAACGGCGTTGTAAAGGTTGACCAGGATGTAAGCGATGTTCTCGTACAGGAATTGAACGAATATGTCATCACAAGGGAACTGAAGAAACATTTCATTACCTTCTTCAATAACTACGGGGAGTCCTTCAATGAGAATACCGCCGACATCGGTGTCTGGATATCCGGATTCTTTGGAAGCGGTAAATCACACTTCCTGAAGATGTTGTCCTACCTTCTGGAGAACAAGGAAGTGCTGGGAGAAAAGACTGTCGAGCGGTTCAGAAAGAAATTTGCGGATGATCCGGCGACCTTCATGCTGATCGATAATGCTACGAAGGGAAAGACGGATACAATTCTTTTCAATATCGATATAGAAGGCTCCATCAATAAGGACAAGACCGCTGTCCTGCGTGTCTTCGCAAAGATGTTCTACAACTACCTCGGCTTCTATGGTGAGAACTTGAAGGTTGCCAAGCTGGAGCAGTTCATTGATAAGAAGGGGAAAACCGAGGAGTTCCGCCGTGTGTTCGAAGAAAAGAACGGCGCTTCCTGGCTGGATTCCCGCGATGCCTTTGCCTTCTTCGAGGACGATGTGGTAGAGACCTTGCAGCAGGTGCTTGGCATGAGCGAAAGCGCAGCCAAGAACTGGTTTAACGGAACCGAGACCGTGGAGACTTCCATCGCTCAGCTGGTATCCGAGATTAAGGAATATGTGGACTCCCAGCCGAAGGACTTCCGTCTTCTGTTTATGATCGATGAGGTCGGTCAATATGTCGGCGGCGATACCGATCTTCTTATCAACCTTCAATCTCTAGTCGAGAAGATCGGCAGCGAAACGGGCGGCAAAGTATGGGTGGTCTGTACCGGGCAGGAAGCCATTGATGAGATCATCAAGGCTCGTGAGAATGAGTTCTCCCGTATTCAGGCTCGTTTCAAGACACGGCTCTCCCTCTCTTCCGCTTCCGCAGATGAAGTCATCCAGAAGCGTATCCTCTTGAAGACGGATGATGCCGAGAAGGATCTGGAACAGGTTTATACAGACAACGACTCCGTGCTGAGAAATCTCTTCAGTTTCACGGATGCCATTTTGGATATCAAGGGCTACAACAGTCCAGGTGAGTTTGCCAAGAACTTCCCGTTCGTTCCTTACCAGTTCATTCTGATGCAGAAGGTCTTTGCAGAAATCCGCAAGCATGGAAATTCTGGCAAGCACCTCTCCGGTGGTGAGCGTTCTATGCTCTCTGGATTCCAGGAGGCTGCGCAGAAAATTGAAGATAAGGACGAGTTTGCATTGGCTCCGTTCTACCTCTTCTATGATACCGTACACACCTTCCTTGATGGCTCCATCCGCCGTGTGATCGAGCGTTGCGAACGCGCGGCGGATGACGGCAATGGTATCGAGTCGCAGGACGTGGATGTACTAAAGCTCCTTTACCTTGTCCGTTATGTGGATGATGTAAAGGCAAACCTTGATAATATTGTAATCCTCATGGCGGATGATATCCGTCTGGATAAAATCATCATGCGCGAACAGGTGCGTGGTTCCCTTGACCGTCTGATGGGCCAGAACTATATCGGGCGCACCGGCGATGTCTATAACTTCCTCACCGATGAGGAGCAGGATATTCAGCGCGAGATTTACAGGAATACGACTGTCGATACGGCCTCCATCGTGGAGCGCATCGGTCATATGATCTTCGGTGATATCTATACCACGAAGAAGTACCGTTATGGCAAGTACGACTTCTCCTTTGACCAGATGGTTGACACGCAGGCGGTCGGCAGCGTGACCGGCGGTATGCTTCTTCGTATCCTGACCGTAGCTGCCGATGCCGTGGAAAAGAACGAGATGCGCCTGATGACGGAATCCGGCGGCAAGGCTCTTGTGGTTCTGGCAGAGACTCCTTACTACGAATCTTTGGAAAACGCCATGAAGATCCGTAAGTATGTGAAGCAGCGCAATGTATCCCAGCTTCCGAAGTCCGTGCAGGACATCATCCGTGACCATCAGGATGAAGCCGGAAAATATGAACTGAATGCGGTCGAGGAGTTAAAGAATGCCATCGCGGGAGCCGATTTCTATGTGGATGGCGAGCATATAGAGATTAAGGGCGGCGATGCCAAGAGCAAGATCGACCAGGCTCTGGAATATCTCGTCACCCATGTATATAGCGAACTGAACCTGATTACAAAGAATGCAGAGAGCGATGCAGATATCGTAGACATTCTCACAGGCGCAGACTTATATGTTCCGGGAACCGAGCCTAACAGGGATGCAGCTGCAAGGATTGAGGAATACCTTGAAATGCAGCACACCAAGAACCTCCCGACTTCGATGGCGGATATCCAGAGCCGCTACCAGGCAATTCCTTACGGTTGGAAGGAAATTGACATTGCGGCGGCGGTGGCTCTCCTGATTCATGACCAGAAAGTTACCATCAAATACGGCGGAGCCACCATACAGCCGACCGACAGTAAGCTTCCGGATATGCTTCGCAAGAAGAGCGAGATCGGTAAGACTTCCATCTCCAAGCGTGAGGTGGTATCCATCCAGAAGATTCGCGAGGTCAGAGAGTTTTTGCGGGATTATTTCGATGAGATGGACGTGCCGGAGGATGAGGACGGTCTTGTAGCCCATATTGTGGAGAAGTTTGAGGACAGGCAGAAGCATTATGAAAGTCTATTGAACCGCTATGAGAACCATAAGTATCCTGACAAGGTGCTGGTTTCAAGTGCCGTGGCTGCTATGAAGGATATTCTTTCACAGAAGAAGGATAATACAGCCCTCATTGATCGTGTTATCAAAAAGGAGGATGTCCTGTATGACCTTGATAAGAAGATGCAGAAGGTGGAAAGCTTCTTCAAGAATCAGGTAACCCTTTTTGATTCCGCTGTGAAATATGAGTCTGCTCTCCGGGTAGATCTGGACTACATCGCAAAGGATGAGGAAGCCAACCAGGCATTGAATACCACCAGGAAGATTACCATGCTTCCGTCTGGTGGTGATTATGATTATTCCCGCATTCCAGAGCTCAACGGGCTGATGTCCACTGTCCGGGATAAGCATGGAGCAATGCTGCAGGCAAAGCGTGACGAACTTCTGGAGATCGTCCGCCAGTGCATGGCAGAGATACATACGGCAGCAGGTGACGATGCAGCTGGCAGAGCCATCTCCAACAAGGCAGATACTTTCTTCAATCAGAAGAAGCAGCAGATTGCGGACATCAAGGTGCTGGCTCTGCTGGACGGACTTGTGCCTCCAATGTGGCAGTATAAGGATGATACAGTGGAGCGCATCGAAATAACCAAAAGACCGCCTGAGCCTGTGAAGCCGACACCTCCGGCTGGCGGCGATCAGCCTAAGCCTCCTGTAAAGAAGGTCATCAAGACCATCCACAGACAGGCCATGTTCCCGGCAAAGCAGCTGGAATCTGACGAAGAAATAGATGCTTACATTGAGAAGGTACGCACCAACATGAAACAGCTTCTGAAGGGCTGCGATGGCATCAAGTTATCATAAGGGCGCACGACGTCCGGTGGACGTCGGTTTTGCGCCGACCGGAATGAAATGGAGACAGATTTGATGGATAAGAATGCAATTAAGAAATATGCAGTCTGGGCAAGGAATGAGCTTATCGAGCGCGTCTCTCAGAAGGCATTGCAATATGGAATTGTGAGCCAAGCGGTTGGGCAGCCGGGGGAGCTTGCTCACACGAATGTCAAGACATTTGGCGAACACCCACAACGAGGCGATAACCGAGTAGGGGGAACTGCAGACGGCTATGACTACAATGCTGCCAGTGTAAACGGTAAACTACTATCTGAAACCGAGATCAAGCAGCGCCAGGCACTCATCCGAAAAGTGAATGAACAGGGCTATGAGCAGACGATGGAAGAAGTCGCCTATACCTGGTTCAACCGCTTTGCTGCGCTCCGCTTCATGGAGGTCAATGGTTACCTCCCTTCCCATGTTCGTGTGTTCACGAACGACGAAGGCGAGTTTAAGCCGCAGATCCTGTCCGAGGCCATTCATCTTGAATTGGATGGCCTCAACATGGACAAGGTTTATGAACTGAAACATGCAAACAAGAATGAGGAACTTTTCAAGTATCTCCTCGTCACGCAATGCAATGCTCTTTCCAGCATCCTTCCGGGAATGTTCCAGAAGATTGTGGATTACACGGAGCTTCTTCTGCCGGATTATCTTCTGCGCGAAGGAAGTGTGATTGAGAAGATGGTCAATCAGAAGGACGGTATTCCGGAGTCTGACTGGACGGATCAGGTACAGATCATCGGATGGCTGTATCAGTACTACAATACCGAACCGAAGGATAAGGTCTTTGCTGACTTAAAGAAGAACATCAAGATCACCAAGAATACAATTCCTGCCGCAACACAGCTCTTTACACCGGATTGGATTGTCCACTATATGGTGGAGAACAGCCTTGGACGTTTATGGCTTGAGGGGCATCCGAATGATGCTCTGAAATCCGAATGGAAATATTATCTTGACGAGGCGGAACAGGAAGCGGAGGTTCAGGCACAGCTTGAGACCATCCGCAAGGAGTATGCTGCACTCAAACCGGAAGAAATTCGCTGTATCGATCCCTGTATGGGATCGGGGCATATTTTGTGCGTTTTATTTGACATACTTGTACGTATCTATGAGGACTATGGCTATACAGCAAGAGAAGCTGTGGCAAGCATTGTTGAAAACAACCTGTGGGGACTGGATATCGACGAGCGTGCGGCGCAGCTTTCTTACTTTGCCGTAATGATGAAGGCACGTCAGTATGACCGGCGTTTCTTCACACGTGGGATTCAGCCGCATGTTTATGCAATTGAGGAAAGCAACGGAATCACAAGTGCACCTATGCATGACATGGGACTGAATTTGACGCAAGATGAATATGGAGAAGCGGTCAAACAGGCAATGCGTCTGGTCGAGGAAATGAACGACGCAAAAGAATATGGTAGCATCATTCATGTTACTCCTTGTGATTGGGATCTCCTCCGTCGTTTTGCTGTGCCACGAGACGAGGATGGGCAATTGCATCTTGATATTCACGGAGAAATTGACGCCGCATCAAGAATACAAAAACTTATCAATATTGGACAAGCTCTTTCTCAGCAATATCATGCGGTAGTAACGAATCCGCCCTATATGGGAAGCAGTGGAATGGATGCAAAGCTGACAAAATACGTAAAGGATAACTATGCGGATACGAAATCTGATTTAAGCACTGTATTCATGGAAAGAAACATACAGTTCTGCATAACAAATGGGTTTATAAGTATGATAAACATTCCGGTATGGATGTTTTTAACCAGTTACAATAGTCTTCGCCTTGGAATTATTAATAAATACAGTATTGCGAATATGGCGCACTTCGGAAGGGGTGTTTTTGGTTCAGACTTCGGAACCACCGCTTTTGTTATAAGAAAGTGTAAAATCGAGAACTATTGTGGGTTATACTTGCGCCTATTTGAAAAGCAAGGCGGGGTTGATTCGTTGGCAGAGAAGGAACACTTCTTTTTTGAAAAGGAACGTAGATTCAATGTTCGCCAAGAAAACTTCCTAAAGATTCCCAGCACACCAGTCACATACTGGGTGAGTGATAACTTCTGCAATAACTATTCCGAGAAAAAGATTTCTGACTATGCTGAAGTTATTACGGGTATGACAATTGGCGATAATAATAAATATTTACGCTTGTGGTATGAATTGCCATTTGATGAGCTTTCTATAGGCAGAAGCAATATGAGTGAGATTGACATGACTCATTCCTTTTGGATTCCATATAGCAAAGGAGGGCAACGTCGAAATTGGTATGGCAATTATGAATATGTCGTAAATTGGAGTCAAAAGGAGAATTTTAATCGATCAAAAACGACCCTACAACATTTATATTTAAAAGAAGCTCTTACATGGCCATTTGTCACAATGGGCGATTTTTCGGCACGTTTTCTTCCTAAAGGTTTTCTTTGGGATGTTGCAGGTTCTCCCTGCTTTTTCAATGATGAAGACACAGAACTATATACTTTAGGGTTGCTCTGTTCTAAAGTTGCAAATTACATATTGCGTGCAGTGAATCCAACGATTAACGTACAGGCTATAGATATTGCTCGTATTCCTTTAATCATTAAGGACGAAAGAAAGGCTGAAATAATTGAGCTTGTGAAGGAGTGTTTGGAAATAAGCAAACATGATTGGGATTCATTTGAAATATCGTGGGATTTTGAAGGTGATCCTATTGTAAAAAGAGCTCTTAGCATAAGACATCAGAATGGCAATGAGGATGTTGAATTAGCAAGCGTATTTGAGGATTTCACTTTGGACTTCAAAGAACGATTTGATAGTTTGAAGCGAAATGAAGAGATGCTCAATACTCTGTTTATTGATATTTATGGTCTCAACAATGAACTTATTTCAATAGTTGATGAGAGTGATGTCACTGTCAGATTGCCAGATCTTCAAGGAGATATTAAAAGGCTGATTTCGTATGCTGTAGGATGCATGTTTGGCAGGTACTCTATTGATAGTTCTGGATTAGCATATGCAGGAGGTATTTGGGATAGTTCAATGTATACCTCATTTGCGGCGGATAAGGATGCCATCATCCCAATCTGTGATGATGAATACTTTGAAGATGATATAGTTGGAAGATTTGTGAAGTTTGTTGAGGTTGTGTTCGGTAAGAGTACTTTGGAAACGAACCTAAGATTTATTGCTGACGCACTTGGTGGTAAGTCGTCACCAAGAGATGTTATTAGAAATTATTTTATCCACGATTATTATAAAGATCATTGTGCAATGTGTTCGTCAACAAGTTCTGGAAAGCGTCCATATTACTGGCTCTTTGACTCCGGCAAGAAGAACGGGTTCAAGTGTCTCGTATATATGCATCGCTACCAGCCGGATACCATTGCCCGTATCAGGACAGACTATGTACATGAGCAGCAGTCCCGTTACCGCACGGCGGTAGCTGATCTGGAGCAGCGCATTAACGATGCGTCTACATCAGAGCGTGTGAAGCTGAACAAGCAGCTTACCACGCTTCAGGCCCAGACCGATGAAATAAGGACATACGAAGAGAAAATCCACCATCTTGCCGATCAGATGATCCGCATTGATCTTGATGATGGTGTCAAGCATAATTACGAGATATTCAAGGATGTCTTGGCAAAGATCAAGTAAGGGAGGTTGGCGAGATGAAAGTTGCGGAAATCATAAAGGTGTCAAAGTATGCAGACGATTCGTTCAATGGACGAATCGGTCGCAGTGAATCAAAGAATATTGAGTTTAAGGAGATGCTTCCGAAGAACTCCGAGAAATATACGAAGACGGTTGTCGCCTACGCCAATACGCAGGGCGGCAAGGTAATCTTCGGTGTAGTTGATGAAACCAGGGAGATTGTCGGGATAGATGAAGCAATTCTATTTCAGACGATGGACAGCATTGCCAACGCCGTTTCCGATTCCTGTGAGCCACAGATTGTGCCGGAGATTGAGCCGTACACGGTTGAAGGGAAAACAGTTATTGTTGTAACGGTTGCTGCTGCGCCTTCAAGACCTTACTACCTGAAGTCCAAGGGGAAAGAAAAAGGCACATACATCCGGGTTGCCGGAACTACCCGTCTTGCATCTTCCGAGAAGATAAAAGAGCTGGAGATGGAGGGAGAGAAGATTTCATGGGATGAACTAACCTGCGTGGGTTTTAATGTAACGGAAAAGGCGGTCAAGAAGCTCTGTAAGGATATGAATACCCGCAGAAAAGAAATGCAGGAGCAGAAAGGTTTGACGGAAAAGCTTCCGATGGTTACAAGGACTAACCTCGTGAATTGGAAGGTACTTAAGAAAACAAACGACGGTTATCTGGCATCCAATGCCTTTGCGTTGCTGACATCGGAACATTTCCCGTTCTCAAAAACACAGTGCGCCGTATTCAAAGGAACTGACCGTGCAATGTTTTTGGACAAGAGGGAATATACTGGTCCGCTCTACGAGCAGATAGACGAGGCGTTAAACTTTGTCCTACGGAATATACGCCTTGGAGCAAAAATTGAAGGGCTGTTGCGCAAGGAGTCTTATGAACTTCCTGTTGAAGCCATCCGCGAGATGATCGTAAACGCACATTGCCATCGCAACATGAGGGATGAATCATGTGTACAGGTGGCAATCTATGATGACCGGCTGGAGGTGACTTCCCCCGGAGGACTTTATAATGGCTTGACCTTCGAGGAAGCTTTGCAGGGGCATTCCAAACTGAGGAACCGTGCCATCGCCAATGTCTTCAGTCAGATTGGCCTGATTGAAGCATGGGGAACAGGACTTCAGAGAATACAGAATCTCGCAAAGGAATATAGGCTGCCGGATGTGGAGTTTATTGAGATGCCGGAGACATTCCGAGTGAATTTATACCGGAATCCACTACCGATGCAGGGCATCGGTCAAACATCGGCAGAATATCGGCAGAACATCGGTAATATATTGGTGAATGACGGTGAAAATGTCGGAGATGTCGGAGAAAAGTCGGTGAATGCCGGAGATGCTAAAGCGTCGGTGCTGAGAATAATCGCCGACAATAAGAAAGCCTCAGCCTCCGAAATCGCCAAAATGTTGTCAGTAACACAGCGAACTGTGGAGAGATACATCAGAGAACTTCGCGAAGAAGGTCGCCTTGTACGGCATGGCTCCGCACGCGGCGGATATTGGGAAGTAAAAAAGAAATAGAATTGGCTACTCACTGCGTAGCTTATTCAGATATAGGAGGCACATTGGTTATGGATGCCGATAAGGTTATACACGATTTGAACAGGCGTTTTGCTGCGCCTTTGCCGGAATTCTATAAACGCCGCATCATTGTCTGGCATGACGAGGATCGGGAGTTTGAGGATAGGATTTCGGACATCACTCTGACAGACGCCAAAGTTGTGGCTCTAACAGGAACAAATTATTTTGCAACGAAGAAGCTGCTGGGTGTGGACGATACCACCAACAACTATCTTCTGTATTGTCCGATTCCCTATGAATCTCAGGAAGATAACTGGCTTCTGGACATAGAGCTTTACAGCGAAGAGTTCCGTGCGGACATGATATCCATGTGGATGGACGAGATGGGCGTTACCCAGACTCCGTCTCTTCGTAAGGGTTTTAAGCAGTACCGAAAGTTCTTCAATGCCCAGACACGCCGCAGAGCTGTGATGAATCAGGCAGCGGTTCCGGGAAACATGGCACAGCTTCAAATGGCGGTCATGGCGGCTCTTGCCGGACTTAAGGAGGCGAGACCGAATCCCATTATCAAGGCTGTGCTTAAGGATGGGCTTGAGCTTGAAAACAATAAGGTTTATCAGGACTACGTTAATTATGGGATTGACGAGGCCTTCTGGCGTATGGCAGTACAAGGGACAGGCTATCACGAAGATGAGCCGAACCTTGGGAGGCTGGCTACGCACATCCTGCTGACGGCAACCACCAGAACGATGCGGCAAGAGTTCCTTGCAGGACTGGATGCATTTATTTCGGGTGCGCATCAGGCCTATTGCTACGACTTCGTTTCCGACTGGCTGCATAGCGAGGATTCTGACCGGATTCATGAGATTGCTGAATATGTGGAATCAGAACTGCGTCTGCCGCAGCGATTCATGAAACTCGAGGTCTCGGACTTGGTAGACACAGAGACCTTCCCTTGCATCAATGAGGTTATCCTCGTGAAGCTGATGAAGGAAATCAGCGATCACTTCATCAATGTGGATGCTATTAAGAATACGGTTGAGAAACGCCGCACCTGCGTGTTCTACGATGAGGTGAAGAACTTCTATGACGGAATTCTTCAGATTGCCAATATGCAAAGCTTCTTCAAGAAGTATTCCGGTGGTTTTCATACCGTAGAGCCTAAGAAGATCTGGGAGGAATATACATCCACCTATTACATAATGGACACATATTACCGCCAGTTCCATTGCAGCTATGCAGACAGCCTGAAGAGTTATCACTCGGAGCTTTCAGATCTGTTTGCGTCCGTCATGGAGAAGGTGGAAGGATTATATACAACATGGTTCCTTGGGGAACTGGGCAAGAACTGGTCAGGAGCCTCATCCGATGAACTCACGGAATATGGAAGGATTATGGGAATCCCGCAGCAGACTGACTTCTACCGTATGAGAATTGCGTCCTCCGACAATCGTGTTTATGTCATTATTTCCGATGCCATGCGCTACGAGGTGGCTGTTTCCCTTGCTGAGCAGCTCCGCAGGGAGACAAAGGCGAAGGTCAATCTGAAATCCATGCAGGGAATCTTCCCTACGATCACGAAGTTTGGTATGGCTGCGCTCCTGCCGCATAAGAAGCTGACGGTTGAGCAAAAGATCGGAGCCGCTTCGGAGCGTTTGGCGGTGCTTGCTGATGGTCAGTCTACGGAGGCAAACAACAGGGATAAACTCCTGAAGGCTGCGGAAGAAAAAAGTGTTGCCCTGAAATATAAAGACATCATTGTAATGAAACGTGCCAAGCGGCAGTCTCTCGTTAAGGGAATGGACGTGGTTTACATTTACCACGACACCATTGATGAGGCGGGGCATTTTGAGAAGGATATCTTTGGCGCTTGTGATGAGGCGATTGATGAGCTTAAGAACATGGTGCGCATCATCACTAACGAGTTTGGCGGCGCCAATATCCTGATTACATCTGACCACGGCTTCCTTTACACCCACAGCCCTCTGAACGAGGATGACAAGATGGACAAGACCGGATTTGTGAATCGGATTATTGAGTATGGCAGACGTTTTGTCATTATGATGAAGGACTCCGATCCGGATTATCTCCAGAAGGTAAAATTCCTGGACGGAGAAACGGATTATGACGGCTTTGCTCCGAAAGAGAACATCCGCATTAAGATGAAGGGCGGCGGCATGAATTTTGTGCATGGCGGCATCAGCCTTCAGGAAATGGTTGTGCCGATCATCGAGTACCACTTCCTGCGGAACGACTCCAAGGAATATAAGCGTAACAAGAGTAAGTACGATACCGAGCCGGTAACCATAGCCCTGCTTTCCGTAAGCCACAAGATCAGCAACATGATGTTCTCGCTGAACTTCTACCAGAAGGAAGCAGTAGCGGCAAACCGTAGGGCGACTACCTATCAGCTGTACTTTACCGACAGTTCAGGAAAGGTCATCAGCGATACCAATCGCATCATTGCGGATAAGACCAGCGACAATGCACAGGAGCGCACCTTCCGTTGTAGCTTCAATCTGAAGTCTCTGAAATACAGCAATACAGAAACCTACTACCTCATCATTGCTGATGAGGATGGTTTACAGATATCTCGCGAAGAATTCCAAATCGACATCGCATTTGCGGTGGACGAGTTCGATTTCTTCAGTTAAGAAGCATTGTGGAGGAATAAATGGATCAGGTATTAGAAGAAAACACGGATGCCCGTGAGGTAATCAAAGAAAAGCTCCGCCAGCATTTTGACGGCAAGATCGCCTGGAAAGACCTGACGAAGAAGATTAAGGAAGGCGCGAACGTGCTGGTGTATGTTCTTGAGTTCCTTCTTGGTCAGTATTGCAGCTCTGATGACGATGAGGTCATTGAGCAGGGAGTAGAGAATGTGAAGCGCATTCTGGCGGACAACTTCGTCCGTTCGGATGAGGCACAAAAGATTCTTTTCGTGCTACGTTCCAAGGGTAGTCGTACCGTTATTGACAAAACCACAGTGCAGCTGGATTACGAGTACATTGAGGAAGACCAGAAGAATGGTAATCCGATTAAGATCAGAAAGCTGACACCGATTCAGATGCTTCATGTGGACATCAATGAGCTTAAGGAAGGCTTTTATCAAGGAAGAATGGATATGATGTCCTTCTTCGTTCCATTAGCATGGAGCCGGACACATTAAACGAGTGTGAGAAATGGCTACTTCTCATCCGTATGATTCCACTGGTAGAGAACAATTTCAATCTCTGCGAGCTCGGACCGAGAAGCACGGGTAAGTCCCATCTCTATAAAGAGATTTCACCGAACAGTATCCTTGTTTTCGGCGGACAGACCACGGTTGCAAACCTGTTCTACAACATGGGTAGGAAGACGGTCGGACTGGTCGGCTTGTGGGATTGCGTAGCATTCGATGAGGTCGCAGGTATCAATTTCAAAGATAAGGACGGCATACAGATTATGAAGGATTACATGGCATCCGGCTCCTTTGCCTGTGGCAAGGAAGAAAAGGTTGCCTCCGCTTCAATGGTCTTTGTCGGGAACATAAACCAGAGCGTGGATGTGCTGCTGAAGACATCCAGCCTTTTTGATCCGTTTCAGCCTGAAATGGGGACCGATACGGCATTCCTTGACTGTATGCATTGCTATCTCCCAGGCTGGGAGATACCGAAGTTCCGCCCGGAGCATTTTACGGATGACTATGGCTTTATTACGGACTATCTGGCAGAGTTTATCCGTGAGCTGCGTAAGGAGCAGTACGGCGATGCGTTGGACAAGTATTTCAAACTCGGCAATAATCTGAACCAGCGTGATACGATTGCCGTTCGCAAGATGGTAGGCGGTCTGTTGAAGTTCCTGTACCCCGATGGTGAGTTTGATAAGACACAGCTGGAGGAAGTCCTCCGCCTGTCATTGGAAATGCGCCGTCGTGTTAAAGAGCAACTGAAGAAGCTCGGCGGCATGGAGTTTTATAATGTGAACTTCTCATACATCGATAACGAGACCTTCGAGGAGTAGTATGTTTCTGTTCCCAAGCAAGGCGGCGGCAAGCTGACGCCGGAAAGCATATGCAATCGTGGACAGGCTTATACCGTGAGACAGGGTAACTCCGGCAAATGGGCTCTACCTACGCTGATTACGCTTTGTTCCATCGCCCTCGGAAAGCCGGTGCTTAGTTTCACGGCGGTTATGGGCGAGATCAGCATCAGTGGCACGATGATAAAGGTAGATAATCTGGCAGACACGCTTCAGGTGGCTCTCGATTGCGGAGCGAAGAAAGTCTTGCTTCCACAGACATCGGTAGTCGACCTTGGAACCGTCCCGCCAGATTTGATGAGCAGTTTCAACCTGATCTTCTACCAGAGCGCAGAGGATGCGATGTTTAAGGCATTGGGGGTTGAGTAATTAATGGTCGGTAAATACAAAGTGATAACGCTGTGCGGAAGCACTCGGTTTAAAGATGAGTTTATGGAAGCTCAGAAGAGATTGACACTGGATGGCAATATTGTAATCAGCGGAGGTCTCATTTTGGGATTGGTGGTTCGGCATCTTTTACCGAGGCAGAGTATCAGGCGATCACTTATGATTTTGACAGGCAGGAGACACTGCCGATGGTGGCAGAAGCAAAAGTGCCATATGGGGAAAATGAAAACTGATTCTGCAAGAAAAATGAAAAGATTTGTGAAAACAGGTACAAAAATATGAACGACAATAAACAATTAAACCGCTGGCGTCTCATCCTGGGAAGTCAGGCAAAGGATCAGATTTCCTTTGGAGGAGAGGGCTTTCGGGCCATGGAAAACGGCATCGGCTGTGAGGAGCTGGAGGAAGCCTTAGATTTCCTCTATTCCCGCGAGTATGGGGAGGATGTGCGCCGGGAGGGAGGCACTGGGGCCAGCAGACTGACCACTGCTGGCTGGATCACAAAGATCCGCCGTTTGTTTCCCAAGGAGACGGTGGAGATATTAGAGCGCCATGCACTGGAACGCTATGAGATGCAGGAGCTTTTGACAGACCAGGAGGTTCTGGAAAAGCTGGAGCCAAACCAGGAGCTGTTAAAAACCATACTGCAGCTGAAACATCTCATGAAAGGGCCGGTTCTGGATACGGCCCGGCGGATTGTGAGAAAGGTGGCGGAGGAGATTGCGGAAAAGCTGAATCGGGAGATTCGCCGCTCCCTGTTGGGAAGTCTGGATCGGAACACTCCAAGTCATGTAAAATCCATGCGGAATCTGGATATCCGCAAGACCATCCGGAAAAATCTTTCCCATTACGATCCCGACGAAAAGCGCCTGGTTCTGGAGCAGGTATATTTCAGCAGCCGCACCCGAAAATACAACCAGTGGCGCGTGGTGATAGCGGTGGACGAGAGCGGTTCTATGCTGGACTCCGTGATTCACAGCGCTGTGATGGCGGGAATCTTTGCCCGGCTTCCCATGTTGGATACCAGGCTTGTGATTTTCGATACCCAGGTGGTGGATCTAAGCGCCCATCTGGATGATCCCGTGGAGACATTGATGAGCATTCAGCTTGGAGGCGGAACCTACATTACCGGAGCCCTGCAGTACTGTGAGGGGCTGATCGAGAATCCCAATCGAACAATGGTAGTCTTAGTATCGGATCTCTGCGAGGGAGGCGGCATTGGCGGCCTTCTCAGTGTAAGCAGGGACATCATTGAGAGCGGAGCAAAGCTTATCTGTCTCACTGCCCTGGATCGGGACGCCAATCCGGTTTACGACCACCACACGGCACAGAAATTGGCGGATTTGGGAGCCCATGTGGGCGCCATGACACCGGAGATGCTTGGAGATTTTATGGGGAAAATTATGCAATAAGAGCTTGCGGAACTTGCGGAACTGGAACAGCAAGATCTCAAGCAGTGCACAGAAGCATTTACGGATGCGCTTTTTTGCAGCCGGAAATGGTTCTCAAAAGGGTGCACGGCTTGAGAGCTTGCGGAACTGGAATAGAGGTAAAATGATGGAAGCATTAAAAAACATGCTGGCCCAGGTGGATGACGAATATCTTACAGGATTGTGCAACAAAGGAACCGTAAAACGCGCCTATAAGGATCTGGAGCAGGAAGCTCCTGGGGTGATCTGGAAGGAAGCGGAGGCAGAGGTGACCTTAAGGGAGGCAGTATGCCGCATACGCATGCCTCTTGGGGAGAGCACCTGTACCTGCCCCTCCCGAAGCATCTGCCGCCATCTTATCACAGCAATTTTATATCTTAGACATAACCAGACAGACACACAGGCTTCCGTCTCAGAAGAGGAAGGATTAGAGGGTATTAAAGCGGAAGAAAGAGCAGTTATATCAGAAAAACCAAACTCGTCGGAAAAAGGAACCCCATCAGAAGCCATAGAAGAAACAGTTGAAATACAGCCAGATAAAACTGTGCTAATGGGGGCCTTAGAGCAGGAGCTGCTTTCCTACCCATTGCAAAAGCTCAAACGTGCCTGCGGCAGTAAGCGATATGCAGAGCTTCTGAGCTATGTAAAAGCAGGAGAGCTCCCACAGCTTAAGGAGGGAACCGTGATCACCATCAAGCTCCCCTGGGAGGCGGCCACAGTAAAGCTTTTAAGTCCCCTGGAATACTCCACCTGTTCCTGTAAAAGTAAAGAGCTCTGTACCCACAAGGCTCAGGCCATCCTGCTTTTTCAGCTTTATAAAAATGCAGTCACCTTGGAACAGCTGGAGAAGCTATGGGAGAGCAAGGAGGAGTGGGATTTTAAAGAGCTTGACCGGGCAGCGTCCTCCGTTCAAGAGGGAATCTGTCTGCAGCTTATGACGGGGCTCTCCCGTTTATCCCCGGAGGCGGCAGAGAGTATGGAGCGTCTGGCAGTGATCAGTCACGGAGCCGGCCTGGCAGCCTTTGAAACCGAGCTTCGCAAAGCAGCCTCTGAATATCGGTTGTATTTTGACCGGGCGGCGGCCTTTCGGACAGAGGAGCTTTTAGAGAGGCTTTTAGCCTTGTATCAAAGAGCTGATAAACTGAAGGAAACGAGGGAACCGGAGCATCTGCGCGCACTGGCCGGAAGCTTTCGGGAAGCCTACCGTCCAATGCCCCGACTCCATCTGATCGCTATGGGAGGTCGAAGCTTTCACAGCAAAACGGGCTATGAGGGGGAGAGATACTATTTTCTGGAGCCGGACAAGGGTCTTTTCTATAACTGGACAGATGCCCGGCCGGTTTTTTATGAGGGCGTGGGCAGGCGGCCTCCCGGAAGGGCGGAGCAAGCACTGGCTCCCTGGGACCTTCATTGCAGCAGAGAACAGATGATGGAGCTGGAATTTTATCTGGATCACGCAAAGGCAGCCAGAGATGGGCGGTTATCCGCAAGCCAGGAGACGAAAAGTGAGGTTGTGGGTGTTCGGAGCTTTCAGGGGGAGGAGGTTCGAAGAGCTGTTTTTTGGGATTACGAGCAGCTTCTTTCTGACTGCTTTGAACAGCAGGAGAGAGGGGACCAGGGAGAACGTCTTGCCCTGGTGGGAGCTCTTTCCTGCCGCAAGGCCAGCTTCGATACCGTGCATCAACAGTTTTCTATGGAGATTCTGGATGCGAAGGGCCGAAGGCTTTTCGTAACCGTAGCCTATTCCAAGGAGGAAAAGCTGACCATCCAGGTATTGGAGCGTCTAAGCGAGCGGTTGAAAAAGGAGAAGGAGCAGACTTTGATTTTCTTCGGTATCCCCCATTTAGAACAGGGAAAATTGTGCCTGTATCCCATAGAGGTGTTTGGAAGAGAGCGCTTTTTTGCAGAGCAGGAGGAGCTTAAGGAATACTTAAGGGAGCAGGAGGAGAGCAGGAAAAAGGCGGATGTCAGAGCGGAGACTGGGACAAGTGTAAAGGATGAAAAAATTGTACAGGGAATGGAAGGATTCTTAAGAGAGATCCGGGAGGCTCTGGGAGACCTGTTTCAAAGTGGTTTACATTCTGTTCAGGAGGAAACCCTGGGGAATTTGAACCGCTTGGCCAAGGAAAGCGGAGCTCTTGGCCTTCATAGTGCCGAGGAGGCTCTTACCTTTCTTGCAAAGTCTCTGGAGGAGAAGCGCCACCAGATGGAATTTTCCCCGGATCCGGTACTGAAGACCTGGTTTCGCCTTATGGCGTATGTGAAGCTTTGTCAGGAAAAGGTATCACAGGATCAGGCATTTTTAAAGATGCAGGAAGAGGAAACCACCGTACCCATTGATTGAAATAGACAGGCATCTATGGTAAACTAAGTGTACTTTGAGAGGATCACAGATCGGTGATTTGTAAGAAAAAAGAGGGGGACTTGCGTAATGAGTAAATTAAGTGATTTGGTTGCATTGTGTCAGGAGGGTCCTGTTTATATTCAAACCCATAATTTTCCGGATCCGGATGCCATCGCTTCTGCATATGGATTGCAGAAGCTGCTTGCGGTGTATGGTGTGGAATCGAAGCTTTGCTATGATGGAAGAATCGACAAATTGAGCGCCTCGAAGATGCTGGACACCTTTGAAATCCAAATGTGGCCCTATGAGAGCCTGGCGGCCAATATGCAGAAAACGGATCGGATTATCTGCGTGGATACGCAAAAGCATGCTGGAAATGTGACAGACTTTGTGGGGGATGAGGTGGCCTGTATTGACCATCATCCAACCTTTGTGACCATGGAGTATCAATATGAGGATATTCGCATAACTGGCGCATGTGCCACACTGATTGCGGAATATTATAAGCTGTCAGGAAACAAGCCGGACCAAGATGTGGCAACAGCGCTGCTTTATGGCATAAAGATGGACACCTTGAACCTTACAAGAGGCGTGACAACAAGGGATATCGAAATGATCGGCTTCCTGTTTTCCTATTGTGACCCGGAGGTTCTGTCCGACCTTGAGCGGAATAATATGGAATTTGCAGATCTAAAGGCATATGGGGCGGCCATTGAGAACATTGAGCTTTATGGCAAGGTGGGATTTTCTGCAGTTCCTTTTTCCTGCCCGGATGCGCTGGTGGCGATTTTGTCAGATTTTATTCTTTCTTTAATAGAGGTGGAGGTAGCAATTATAGCTTCTTTTCGGGAGGACGGTATCAAGCTGTCGGTACGTTCCGAAGCCCCGGAGGTTCATGCCGGAGATCTGCTTCACAAAACACTTAAGGACCTGGGAAACGGAGGCGGACATGCCACTATGGGCGGCGGCTTTATCAGTAAGGAGCGCATGCCGGATTTGGGAAATTATCCAAAGGATTATATGAGAGAAATGTTTTTGAAGGTCTTGACGGAAGAGGAAGCGGCTCACTCTATTTTGTAGGGTATGAACCCTATGAGCCTGAGAGATTGAAATGGTGGGATGAAATGTGTATCAAAAAGCAGTGGATTTCAATATAAGGAGAATGCCATGAATCTAAGTGAAGAAAGAAACTATCAAAAGCAAATGGATACCCTGGAGGCTCTAAAGCTGTCACAGAAAAACCGACAGCTCGCAGAGGAATATCTGGACATTAGCGGGCCGGAAAAAATAGAGCTGTTAGGAGAGATCGAGCATCAGGATTTTTCCGGCCTCACCTCTGACAAGCAGCAAAAAAGCATTGACTATGTAGAGCATCTGAGAAAGCGGGGCAAAAAAGAGGAGCTTAAGCGCTATGTGCGTTTTCTGTCAGCCGCAGGAGGCTCCACCGCCTATTACCTCTTTAACCGCTACGGCTGGAACTTGGATTCCGTAAAGGAATACCTGACCCCGGAGCAGGAGATGGCCATGTACGCGGAGGGGATTGTATGGAATACCTATTCTCTCAACTACATACGCATGAAGCCCCTGCTGAATGAAGGCCGCAAGGACCCGGAGCTCATAAGAAGGGCCATAGATCTGTGCTATCACCGCTACGACAATGCCAAGGTTCTGCTGGCAGGCATCTACCTGAACAACAAAAAGCCGGAGGCCAAAAAGTCCGGCGGCATCCTGGGGCTCTTTACCAGAAATGCATCCACAGGGGAGGATGCCCTCTCACAGACGGTAGAATTTCTGGAAAAGAACCTGATAGACAGCCTCCCCGAAATGTTTATCAAGCATGATCTGGGAAAGAGCCAGATAGAAGAGCTGCAGTCTTATGTGCGCAGTCACCCCGTAGACCAGCCATTTCCTGTGTCCATACAGAAGCTGCTCAATGGCCGCAGCTACACGGAATATATGGTCTACCTCCTTTCGGGGGCGGCATTTCTTGCCATAGACCATTCCCCATGCTTTGCAGCCTTTTTGCAGATAGCAGGCACCCTGGCCCTGCCTACGGTTTTAAAGGCAGGCAGAGATATGACAGGAATTGCCAATGACAAGGCTTCCTGGTTCCATAAGCATTTAGAACAGCTTGAGAACCTGCTGCCTGTGAATCCTGACGCCCTGATCCGCTGGTACGCGGCAAATGACGAAGGAGAGGGAATGGCCCGCATGGCAGTCCGCTGCCCGGAGGCAGTACGTTATGTGGCAGATCACGCCGCCACCACCGACGAATATCAGCGCATCCTGGATCACACCCAAAAGGCAAATCCGAGGCTCTACCAGGAGCTTCAGACCCAAAATGCGGATAAATATCAATACCAGCTTGCCACAGAGCTGGTTGCAAATATCACCACCGGGCAGGCAGAGGCCAAGGCATATCTTTTGGGCGAAGCTTCCATTGACACCCTCTACCCCTTTGTAAATAACTGGAGAGGAACCCACAGCTACTATTACCAGCGCTTTCAGAAATTGCAGAGTTTACGAAGAAATAAGGGCCGTCTCTTTCGCAGGGGTGTGATTTTGGAGGCTCTTCGCATGCAGGGAAGCTATTTTACAGGATACTATTTCCATTCCATTCGGGGAAACAAAACCAACCAAAAGCAGTTTCGGGAGGAAATGGAGGATCTGGTACAGCTCTTTGAGAAGGAGGAGCTTCCCATCCGCTATCAGGCTGACGCCATAGAGGGCATCTACAATGCCTGCTACCAGGAAAAGGACAAAAATCTGGTTCTGGATATGGCAGCTCAAATCCTTTCCGCCATGTGGCAGGACCGGGCCCAGGAGCTTCGGGATGCCGCAAGGGACAGCACCTCCATTGGACGCTGCATCTGTGTTCGGGCCCTGGACACCTTCTGGCAGGAGGAAAAGGACGCGATACTGGTCTCCGCCCTGGACAGCTCCAAGCAGGTTCGGGAGCAGCTTGTGGTCATTTGCACTGCCCACCGGGAATGGGAGCCGGACATGCTGGCAAGAATAGCCTCCAAAAAATCCCAGGAGCGGGAGCTTGCCATCCGGGTACTCAAATTCTGGGGAGCGGAGGCATATCAGGAAGCCTTTGCAAAAGCCCTGGAGACAGAAAAGAGCAAGAAGCTAAAGGAGCTCCTTTCCGACTGTCTGGGCATCAAGCCGGAAGCACCGGCAGAGGAGGCGGCCCCCAAAACCTCCAACGATCTGGTAAAAGGGGTATTAAAGGGCGGCAAAAAGCGCAAGGTAGCCTGGGCCTATGAGACCCCGTTTCCGGCCGTACATAAAAAGGACGGCAGTGAGGCAGAGGAGGAATACCTTCAGGCTATTCTCACCGCCTATGCGGACCGGACCGTTCCCGGCTTAAGCCCGGAGGCCGTAACCCTGGCATCCGCTCTGGAGCCCTCCGAGCTTGGAGCCTATGTAGGGGAGCTCTTCCACAAATGGCTGGAATCAGGGGCTGAGGCCAAGAAAAAATGGGTGCTTTACGCAGCCTCCGTTCACGGCACAAGAGATATCATAGACGTATTCCGCCATCAGATACAGGAGTGGCCCCAGCATTCCAGAGGCGCCCTTGCCGCTGAGGCCGTAAAAGCCCTGGCCCTGAACGGAAGCTCCGAAGCCCTCCTATATGTAGATCAGATTTCCCGGAAATTCAAATTCCGTCAGGTCAAGACGGCAGCAGGAGAGGCCCTGGAATACGCAGCCTCGGAGCTGGGAATCACAAGGGCGGAGCTGGAGGATCGGATCGTGCCCAACCTGGGCTTTGACGAGGGCCTGAAGCGGACCTTTGACTATGGAACGCGCACCTTTAGCGTCTACCTGACCCCGGCCCTGGAGCTTGAGATCTTTGACGAATCAGAAAAGAAGCTCAAAAACCTCCCGGCCCCCGGCAAACGGGATGATGAGGAAAAGGCAGCCGCGGCCTACGCCGAATTCAAGCAGATGAAAAAGCAGATGAAAACCGTGGTAACCAACCAGAAAATGCGTCTGGAGCAGGCCCTCACCGCAGAGCGCCTCTGGACGGCCAAAGCCTGGGAGGAGCTCTTCGTCAAAAATCCGGTCATGCACCAATTTGCCATTGGCCTCATTTGGGGAGCCTACGAAAACGGTACCCTAAAGGACACCTTCCGCTACATGGAGGACGGCAGCTTCAACACCAAGGATGAGGAGGAATTTGAGCTTCCCACAGAGGCACAGATCGGTCTGGTCCACCCCATCGAGCTGTCCCAGGAGGAGCTGTCAGCCTGGAAGGAGCAGCTGTCTGACTACGAGATTGTGCAGCCCATAGAACAGCTGGAGCGCTCCGTCTACCGAATCACAGAGGAGGAAACCGGCACCGCCGAGCTGACCCGCTTTGGCGGAAAGCTTCTCAATGGCCTATCCCTGTCCGGCAAGCTCCAGGGCATGGGCTGGTACCGCGGCTCCGTTCAGGATGCCGGTGTCTACAGCACCTTCTACCGGGAGGATGGGGACATAGGCGTAGAGCTGGAATTCTCCGGCAGCTACGTAGGCGACGAGAACGACGAAGTAACCGTATACGGCGCCACCTTCTACCGAGCCCGCACAGTCAAGCGGGGAAGCTACGTATACGACACCATCAAAAAAGAAAACCGCTACAAGCTTGAGGAGGTAAGCCCCCGCTATTTCAGCGAGATAGTCTTACAGCTCACCAAAGCCACCGCCTCCAGCCAGGAGCAGCTCCCATACCCGTTCTGCAAGCAATAAAACCGGAGCCGCAACACATAGCCTCAGTGTCAAGGTACACCTCCGGAGCCACAGCCAGCCGTGAGGGAAAAACTATATTTCCCACCAGGCGTGTTAGCCTCTGGCGGAGCATGGTGGGAAATATAGTTTTCCCTCACGGCGTCCGCCCAATATTCCAGCCACAAAAATGCCATCTTGACACAAAAGAAAAGGTATGGTAAAGTCTAAAAGGTATGAAACCTGCCGGTATTCAGTAATCGGACACTCCGACCATTACTTGATACACGGCGTATGAAAAAAAGGAGGCAATCATCATGATCGCAAAAGAAAAAAAGCAGGCAATTATCGCTGAGTATGGCTTAAAGCCGGGCGACACCGGATCACCGGAGGTACAGGTAGCTATCCTGACCGCGCGTATCCAGGAATTAACCGAGCATCTGAAGGACAATCCGAAGGATCATCATTCCAGAAGAGGACTTTTAAAGATGGTTGGTCAGAGACGTAACATGCTGGCTTATTTGAAGAGAAACGATATCACACGCTATCGTAATCTGATCGAGAGACTTGGGCTCAGAAAATAAGCTTCACAAGGGCGGGAGAATACTTCCGCCCTCATTTATGTTTATGTAAACCTATTAACCCCACAGGAGAATGGTACCGAGACCACTGATGTATATATGAGCGGCATCATAGTAGAAAACATAGAGCTATGATCTGCCAATCACAAATGCCTGGCATCATATGATTTCACTCATATACAGATCAGTAGTTTCGGGGTTGCGATCCGAATATCGGACCGTGACAGACAGAATTCTCCTGGACCCAAAATGTAAAGTATAAGAAAAGGAGATTACCCATGTACAAGAGTTATTCCATGGAGCTTGCGGGCCGTACCCTGACCGTAGATATCGGCAGAGTGGCAAAGCAGGCAAACGGGGCCGCCTTCATGCATTACGGCGACACCACCGTGCTGTCCACAGCAACAGCATCTGACAAGCCCAGGGAGGGCATTGATTTCTTCCCCTTAAGTGTAGAGTTTGAGGAGAAGCTTTATTCCGTAGGCAAGATTCCGGGAGGCTTCAACAAGAGAGAGGGCAAGGCATCCGAGAATGCCGTATTGACCTCCCGTGTGATTGACCGTCCCATGCGTCCCCTGTTCCCCAAGGATTACCGCAACGACGTAACCCTGAACAACCTGGTGCTTTCCGTAGATCCGGAGTGCAGCCCGGAGTTGACTGCCATGTTGGGTTCTGCCATTGCAACGGCGGTTTCCGACATTCCCTTTGCCGGACCCTGTGCCATGACCCAGATTGGCATGATTGACGGAGAATTTATCGTCAATCCGGGACAGAGCCAGTATAAGGTGTCTGACTTAAAGCTTACGGTAGCTTCCACAAGAGAAAAGGTGATTATGATTGAAGCCGGAGCCAATGAGATTCCGGAAGCCAGGATGATTGAAGCCATTTATCTGGCCCATGAAGTCAACCAGAAAGTGATTGCCTTTATTGATAAGATTGTAGCGGAGTGCGGCAAGGAAAAGCATACCTACACAAGCTGTGCGGTTCCTGAGGAGTTGTTTGCTGCCATTAAGGAGCAGGTTCCCCCGGAGGAGATGGAAAAGGCCGTATTTACCGACGAGAAGCAGGTAAGAGAGGAAAACATCCGTCAGATTACCGCAAAGCTGGAGGAAGCATTTGCAGACAAGGAAGAGTGGCTTGAGGTTCTTGGGGAAGCTATTTACCAGTATCAGAAGAAGACTGTCCGCAAGATGATCTTAAAGGATCACAAGCGTCCCGACGGACGTGAGATTACCCAGATCCGTCCCCTGGCAGCAGAGGTGGATCTGATTCCGAGAGTTCACGGTTCCGCAATGTTTACCAGAGGACAGACCCAGATCTGCAACATCTGTACCCTGGCACCCTTGTCAGAAGCACAGAGACTGGACGGTCTGGATGAAAATGAGACAAGCAAGCGTTATATGCATCATTACAATTTCCCGAGCTACTCCGTAGGTGAGACAAAGCCAAGCCGTGGACCGGGACGGCGGGAGATTGGACACGGAGCTTTGGCAGAGCGTGCACTTTTGCCGGTGCTTCCCTCTGAGGAAGAGTTCCCCTATGCCATCCGTACCGTATCCGAGACCTTTGAGTCCAACGGATCTACCTCCATGGCTTCTACCTGTGCATCCTGTATGTCTCTGATGGCGGCAGGCGTGCCCATTAAGAAGATGGTAGCAGGTATTTCCTGCGGTCTGGTAACCGGTGAGACGGATGATGACTACGTGCTCTTGACGGATATCCAGGGACTTGAGGACTTCTTCGGAGATATGGATTTCAAGGTAACCGGAACCACCGAGGGTATCACTGCCATCCAGATGGATATTAAGATTCATGGCCTGACCCGTCCCATTGTGGAGGGTGCCATTGCAAGATGCCGGGAAGCAAGAATGTTCATTATGGACACTTGTATGAAGCCCTGTATTGCAGAGCCGAGAGCTGAGGTTGGACCTTATGCACCGAAGATTATCCAGATTCAGATTGATCCCCAGAAGATTGGTGATGTGGTTGGTCAGAGAGGTAAGACTATCAATACCATCATTGAGCAGACAGGCGTGAAGATCGATATTGATGATGACGGTGCCGTATCCGTATGCGGTACGGACAAGGCCAACATGGACAAGGCCGTTGAGCTGATCAAGATCATCGTAACTGACTTTGAGGAGGGCATGGTGCTCACCGGCAAGGTTGTCAGCATCAAGGAGTTCGGTGCGTTCCTGGAGTTTGCACCGGGCAAAGAGGGCATGGTTCACATCTCCAAGATTGCAAAGCAGAGAATCAACCATGTGGAGGACGTGCTGACCCTGGGCGATGTGGTGAAAGTCGTGTGCCTGGGTAAGGATAAGATGGGTCGCTTGAGCTTCAGCATGAAAGACGTAAAAGAGAATTAATCAAATAAAGGGAATCGAAAAAGAACCGTCGGGAACTAAGACATCAGCCATTTCTGTCTTAGTTCCCGACGGTTCTTTTCTGCGTACATGTCCGGTATGGATGCAAGCTGATCAATGAAAGCCAACAACATGCCTTTGCAGTGGGAAGCATAAAGACGATGATTGTTTTGAAATCTTCGCACAATTAAGATTACATTATGAATACTATATATTGTATAGTAAAAGTCAAGGTGTATTTAGAGCACGTTTGTGAAAGGGGTGTGAAAAATAAGCTTGATGCAGCAAAGGAGGATATAGTATGGACATCCGGTTTGAATGGCAGGAAGAGTTCAACATTGGAATAGATGTGATTGATAGGGAGCATCGAAGACTTTTTAAGATAATCAATAAGCTTTTTGCGTTCAAAGAGGAAGAGAAGAACAATGAATGGGCATGTCATGAGGGAATTAAGTTTTTCAAAGGGCATGTAGCGAAGCATTTTGCAGATGAAGAAGCATATATGGAATCCATTGGCTATGAGGGAACAGAAGAACATAGACGTCTGCACAAAAGCTTTCGGGAGAATACGCTTCCGGCTCTGGAACAGGAGTTGGAGCAGTCAGGTTATGCGTCAGACACCGTGCAGCATTTTTTGGCTGTCTGTGCAGGATGGCTGATTGGCCACACGTTGACGGAGGATCTTGCAATTACGGGAAAGAGAATCAGAAAGTGGGAGAATCTTTTGCCGGGTGAAGAGCTTGTGGAGATGAAGAATGTGATTGTCCAGCTTGTATTTGATATGTTTCATCTGGAATCTCAGATGATCAGTGACTCCTACAATGGAGAGAAATTCGGAAAAGGCGTATATTACCGCCTGGTCTATGAGACGGGGCAGGAGGAAGAGAAGCAGGAAATTCTGATGGTTTTTGAGGAAAGGCTGCTGATCGAAACCGTAGGAAAGGTGCTGGGGCTTAGGACGGGCAAACTGGATGCCAGGCTGGTTCATGCTGCCAGATATACGGCCCGGCAGTTCGTAGGGCGTCTTTTGGCGTGTTTTCCCGCAAAAGAAGCCTATAAGCTGAAAGAGGAAAATCTACTCTCTTATGAAGAGTTTCAGAATATAGTTGAAAAGGAAAAACTGCAGATTAGTTTTCTGTTTAATACAGGTGCCGGCTATTTTGCTTACTGCACCATTGCACCCTATCTGCTGGAGAGGGGTGTCGGGACACCTATTGAGGTGGAAAATGAACTGATTGAAGTGGAAAAGTATCTGATGAAGCGGGAAAAACAGGAGGTGACAAATAGGAAAAAGAAAGTGTTGGCGGTGGACGATTCGCTTATCATACGGGAGGGAATAAAGCGGCTGTTAAGCGAGGACTATGAAGTGGCGTCAGCGGAATCCGGGGCAGCGGCAATTCGGACCATAACCCTGAATCGGCCGGACCTGATTCTTCTGGACTATGAAATGCCGGTCTGTGACGGAAAGCAGACACTGGAGATGCTTCGAGCCGAGAAAGCTTTTGAAGATATTCCGGTTATTTTCTTGACGGGCCGCAGAGATCCCCAGAGTATCATTCAGGTTATGCCTTTAAAACTGGCAGGGTATTTGCTGAAGAACGCAAAACCGGAGGAAATTAAGAAAGAGATAGATGCATTTTTTGCAAAGAAAAAGGCGTAAGAAAAATGAATAAGCCAAAAGTGGGTGTCGGGAACTAAGACATCCACTTTTTCTTTAGTCTTTTTTTCGGCCTGTCCTCATATACTTTCCTAAGAGGTGAGATGATGAAAGACAAGGACGAAATATTGTGTTTCTTTTCCGGGCATATTCGGGAGATTTTGGAGCAGGCCAGGCTGGATCTTGGGAGACTGCAGGAGATTCGTCTTCGTGCGGAGAAGCCATTTCTGATTCGGCTGGATGGGGAGGAGTTTTTTCTGTCCGGACAGGGAAAGTCTTTGAAAGAGCCGGCAGATGCCTGGGTGGTGACCAAAAGGGAAATCCGGGAAACCATGGAGCTTGTGGGAAAATATTCTCTCTATGCCTATGAGGATGAATTGAAACAGGGCTATCTGACTCTTCAGGGGGGACACCGGATGGGAATATCCGGAAAAGTCGTTCTGGAGGGGGACAAGGTGAAAAGTATTCGTTATATTTCCTGTCTCAATCTCCGGTTGTCCCACCAGATTACCGGCTGTGGGGACAAGGTGTTGCCTTATCTCTATGATGAGACGGGACTTAAGCATACACTTATTATTTCACCTCCACGATGTGGAAAAACCACACTGCTTCGGGATCTGATTCGGCAAATCTCCAATGGAAGCCGGGAACATCCGGGACGGACAGTGGGAGTCGTGGATGAGCGTTCTGAGATCTGCGGCTGCTATCAGGGGATTCCGGCAAATGATGTGGGTATTCGGACAGATGTAATGGATGCCTGTCCCAAGGCGGAGGGTATGATGATGATGATCCGTTCCATGGCTCCGGAGGTGCTGGCAGTGGATGAGATTGGCGGTCAGGAGGATATAAGTGCCCTGGAGACAGCTTTGTTTTGCGGCTGCCGTCTTCTTGCCACAGTTCACGGCAGTTCTTTGGAGGATATTCGCTCCAAGCCGCTTCTTCGACGGTTGGCGGAGGAACAGATATTTGAGCGTTATGTAATTTTGGATAATCTTGTACGAACAGGTGTGATTCGGCATATTCTGGATGAAAGGGGGAGGAGTTTATGTTAAAAGGGGTTGGTGCACTGCTGATTCTGGCTTCCGCTGCGGGAATCGGTGCAAGTTTCAGCAGCGATTTAAAGGGACGATGTATGGAACTTCGGCTGCTGAAACAGATGATTTATATGTTAAGGGGAGAGATTAAATATACGAAGACACCTCTGCCGGAAGCATTTGCCAGCATTGCAGTCCGCATAAAGGAACCTTTCGGAAGCTTCCTGGAACAGACGGCAGAGCAGATGGGAAGTATGGAGGGGCGAAGCTTCGGAGAACTATGGCAGAAGCAGATTAAACAGTGGCTTTCTGATACGCATTTGAAAAAAGGGGACAAGGAGCAGCTTGGCAGTCTTGGGGAGGTTTTGGGCTATCTGGACCTGGAGATGCAGCTTTCTTCCATCGATCTCTACCTTGAGCAGCTGGAGCTTTCCATTCGGGAGGCCCAGGATGCGGCACAGACAAAACAGAAATTATACCAGAGCTTGGGAGTTGCCGGAGGAATTTTTCTGGTGATCCTGTTGGTGTAAATGGAGGAACCTATGAGCGTGAATCTCATATTTAAAATTGCGGCGGTTGGAATCCTGGTCTCTGTGCTAAGCCAGATTCTAAAGCACAGCGGACGGGAGGAGCAGGCATTTTTAACCAGCCTTGCAGGCCTGGTGTTGGTGCTGTTCTGGATTCTTCCTTATATTTTTGATTTGTTTGACACTATGCAGCGTCTCTTTGCGTTGTAGATACTGCGGAACTGGAATTGAGGTGAACTACAATATGCTTCAGGCAGCCATGATTGGAATTGCCGGTGTTCTGCTGGCACTTCAAATAAAAGCGGTGAAACCGGAATTTTCCGTCTATCTAAGCATTGCCACCAGTGTCTTTCTGCTGCTTCTGGCGGCCGAAAAGCTGGAGGTTGTGGTGGAGAGTGTAAAGCTGATTCAAAGCTCCATTTCCATCCAAAGCTCCTACATCCAGGCATTGCTGAAAATCATTGGAATCACCTACATATCGGAATTTGCCTCGGATATCTGCAGAGATGCGGGCTACGGTGCCATTGCCGGACAGATCGGAGTATTCAGCAAGCTCTCCATTCTGGCCGTGAGCATGCCCATCATTACGGCTCTCTTGGATACCATTCGCGGGTTTTTGGGAACATGAGGGGGAGAGGGCAGGGAGGAAGGAAAAAGCCTATCCTGGGGCTTGTAAGCCAGGGTATTCTCCTTGGGCTGCTGGCAGGCTGTTGTTTTCTTCCTCTTAAAACCAGGGCTGCAGAACCCCCTTCCCTTATGGGGGAGTCAGAGGCGGATCTCTCCATGATGGAGGAGCTGGATTTTGACGAGATCGAGGAGTCCGTGGATGAGATCCTGGGCGGGGAATTTCAGTTTGAAAATACGGTGCTGGAGTTTTTAAACGGAGGGCAGTCCTTTACCCTGGAGAGCTTTGTCACGGCGGTGGTGGATCAGATGAAAAACAACTGGCGCACAGAAAAGCATCTGTTACTCTCCATTTTGCTGCTTGGAATCGCAGCGGCCCTTATGTCCAATTTCTCCAATATTTTTCAGAATCAGCAGATTGCGGAGGTGAGCTTTGAGATTACCTACCTGTTGTTGTTTCTGATTCTGCTGCAGATATTTTCCGGAGCTATGGAGATTACCAGGGAGGTGCTGCTTGGAATCCAGGACTTTATGAATGTGCTGGTTCCGGCCTTCTGTCTGGCCGTGACCATGGCCTCCGGCAGCACTACGGCCCTGGTATTCTACGAATTTTTCCTGGGGCTGATTTATTTCATTCAGAGGCTGATTCAAAATGGGCTCATGGCGCTGATTCAGGTCCATGTGATTCTCGTTTTTGTAAATCATCTGACCAAGGAGGAGTATCTGTCTCAGATGAAGGAAATGGCGTCCAAGGTCACCGTATGGCTGTTAAAATCCATGCTGGCGGTGGTGATTGGCTTTAACACCATTCAGGGAATTCTGAATCCGGCGGTGGATTCCTTAAAAACCACCCTGTTCAGCCGGGCGGCGGAGATGATTCCCGGCATCGGCAATATTGCCGGCTCTGTGACGGATGTGGTTCTCGGCTCCTCCGTTCTCATAAAAAACGGAATCGGAGCGGCGGCCCTGGTGGTGATTGTGCTGATTTGCCTGATGCCCCTTGTAAAGCTGGGAGTTCTGATGCTGATTCTGGAGCTGGCAGCGGCCCTTCTTCAGCCGGTGTCAGATAAGCGGATGACCGGCTGTGTGGCCGGGGTAGGGGAGGGAATCCGCCTGCTGTTTCGGGTGGTTTTCACTACGGCGGTGCTGTTTATGCTGACCATTGCAGTAGTGACTGTGTCAGTGCGAGGGTAATAGACCGGCTAAGAAATGTTAAGTATTTATTTAGAAGCATTTATTGCCGAAGGGTAAAGTCGGCTTTACCCTTCAGTGCCGTCGCGCAGCGACTCTAATAAGATATTACGGAGCTGGGATATGAAAGAATTATTGTTTGGCTGGATACAGGACATTGCGTTTTATACCTTGCTGATGGTGGTGGTGCTCCACGTTCTGCCGGAAAAAAGCCAGCGGAAATATTTGCAGTTTTTTATGGGAATTGTTCTGATGATTCTCGTTATTTCTCCTTTCCTGTCGGCCCTTGGGCTGGAGCGGCAGTTGGATGAGAGCTACGCCAGAGGGACCTATGACAGAGAGCTCCAGGAATTTCTTGAGAGGCAGGAGGCCATAGAGGAGGAATACCGGCGGCATCTGGAGGAAAAGCTCTACGAGGCCCGGGATGAGGCGGACAGCCTGAAGGAAGAGCAGAGAGAGGAACAGGAAAGAGAAGAACAGCAAAGAAAAGAGCAGGAAAAGGAGGAGGGAGAAAGCAGTGGAATTTCTGAAATCCATATTGAAATCGGAAAACCCGAAGAGGATTAAGAAGCCCAAGAAGGATCAATTGGTGATTCTCCTGCTCTTTGGCGTCCTTTTGCTGGTAATTGCTATTCCAACGGAGCCGAGGAAGGAAAAAGGATCCCAGGAGAAGAAGACAGGGAATGAGGATAACAGCTTAAGAGAAGAGGAACAGGCATCTTCGGATTCCTATGAGCGGCAGCAGGAGGAACGCTTAAAGGAGGTTTTACAGAAGGTGGAGGGCGTGGGCCGGGTGGAGGTGATGATTACCCTTCGCTCCTCCGCAGAGAAGGTGGTGGAGAAGGATGCCCCCTCCAGAAGCCAGCGGACAGAAGAAGCCGATTCCCAGGGCGGGAGCAGGACCACACAGGAAAATGAGCGGGAGGAGACCACGGTCTATGAGGAGGGTGAGGATGGAAAAAGGACCCCCTACGTGGTGCAGGAGCGAAATCCCACCGTGGAGGGTGTGATTGTGATTGCCCAGGGGGGAGGGAATGCTGTGGTAAAACAGAATATTCTGGAGGCAGTTCAGGCATTATTTCCTGTGGAGGCACATAAAATAAAAATAATGAAGATGGAGGGTTCAAAGTGAAGAACATATTCAAAAAAAACCAGATGATCATTACCGCACTGGCTATTATGATTGCGGTAGCAGGGTACTTAAACTATTCCGGAACAAAGCTTGATTCTGCCAAAATTACGGCAGGCTCGGATGCGGCCACAAAAGAGGATGAGGATAACATAGCCTCCGATATTTCCGCGGAGGATCTGTATGCCGAGACCGGACTGGAGGAGCTGCAGTTTGCGGAGGGCGACATTGCAAGCCTTGACCAGGACCCATCGGATCTGGACTCCGCTAAGCTTGGAGAGGACGAGAATCCGGGGGAGGCCGTACTGGCAAATTCTGCGTCGGGCGTGGGCTTTTCCGCCGAGGCAAAGGTGACCAGGGAGCAGCTTCGCTCCAGGAATAAGGAAATTCTTCTGGAGGTCATCAACAACACGAATATCTCCGATGCCCAGAAGCAGGAGGCCATTGACAGTATGATTGCTCTGACAGATGTTGCGGAGCGTGAATCCGCCGCAGAGATTCTGCTGCAGGCCAAGGGCTTCGAGGATGTGGTGGTCAGCATCACTGACGGCCAGGCAGATGTGGTTGTGAATATGACGGAGATTGACGACGCAGGCCGGGCCCAGATCGAGGATATCGTGAAGCGCAAGACCGGAATCTCCGGGGAGAATATTGTGATTACGCCTATGGCGGAAGCGGAGTAGTGGTTAGATACAAAGAAATGATGTTCCAATGCTTCCGTAACAGCAGGAAAATTTTAATGAGCAAAGATGGGAGCCTGGCAGAAGTGTCGGGCTCTTGTTGTATTTCATTTTTCTCTATGGTAGAATGATACATTGCCAGATCCTTGCGGCGCAAAAAGAATGTTGATGAATACTGGAGGATATGAAATAATTCCTTTCGATTCAATATTTGGAGGTATGAAATGCCTAAAATAAAAAATTATTACGATAAACCTGCAATAGGGTTAGATTTAAATTTATATGAAGAAGGGATGATATACGAAAAAGATCAGGAAGATTATTTAAATTGGATTCCCTATAAGCTTGAATTAGCAGTTGGAAACGATAAGCATGTAATTGATGGCATATCCTTCAGCCTCGAAGGATTAAAATGCTTTATTAGAAAAATGGAATATGTTCTTAACGAACGAAATATGTCCAGCGAGTATGAGAAAATTAGTTATTGTGGTCCTGAGGCTGAGTTTGAAATTCTTTTTCAGAACAAGGATGACCATTGGGAAGACATAATAATTGATACGGAAGTGTGGCTGAATGGGGCTGTGATAGAAAGGCAGCAGGCAGGATACTTTTTGGGATATAAATTTAATATTAGGTTAGAAGATTTAAAACAATTTGTAAAAGAGTTAAAAGAACAGTTACAAGAGTTAATACAAAAAAGTGAAGGGGACGAAACAGAGGGGACATAACATTTGACGAATGGAAAAAAGTCCGCTATGATAATAAATAGCTTTTCGAAAATGTATGAAAGCAATTGGAAAAGGAGCCTATGTATGATAGAAAATACAGGAATCCGAGAAGATGTCTTTTGGGAGCTTCAAAGGCTGGCAAAGGACTGTGGGCTGAGACAGGTATTACTTTTTGGTTCAAGAGCCATAGAAGAAAATTGGATAGAACAGGAGCAATAGTCATGGCAGGATCGATATTTGGAAAGCATTTTTGCATCTCAACCTGGGGGGAATCTCACGGAAAGGCCATCGGTGTGGTGGTGGACGGATGTCCGGCGGGACTGCCTCTTGCGGAGGAGGATATTCAGAAGTATTTAAATCGGAGAAAGCCAGGCCAATCACAGTATACCACCAGCCGCGTGGAGGCGGATCAGGTGGAGATCCTCTCCGGCGTTTTTGAGGGAAGGACCACCGGTACACCCATTTCCCTGATGGTGCGCAACACCTCCCAGCGCTCCAAGGATTACAGTGAGATTGCCTCCTATTACCGTCCGGGCCATGCGGATTATACCTTTGATCAGAAATACGGCTTTCGGGATTACCGGGGCGGCGGCCGTTCCTCAGGCCGGGAAACCATCGGAAGGGTGGCGGCGGGAGCTATTGCGGCAAAGCTGCTGGGAGAGCTCGGAATCCACCTGACCACCTATGCCTGTGCCATTGGCCCGGTAGAAATAGACAGAGAGCGTTTTTCGGAGGAGACTATCTGGGAAAATGCGTTCTTCATGCCGGATGCCAAGGCAGCGGAGGAAGCGGCAGCCTACCTTCAGGAGTGCATGAGGGAGCAGGATTCCTCCGGGGGCATCATTGAATGTGTGGTGCGGGGACTTCCTGCAGGCTTGGGAGAGCCCTGCTTTGACAAGCTGGATGCAAACCTGGCCAAGGCCATGTTGTCCATTGGAGCAGTAAAGGGCTTTGAACTGGGGGATGGCTTTGGAGTGGCAAGAGCCAGGGGAAGTGAAAATAACGACGCCTTTACATGCCAGGAGGGAGCTGTGTCCAAGAAAACCAATCACGCAGGAGGCGTTCTTGGGGGGATTAGCGATGGGAGTGAGCTGGTATTTCGGGCGGCCATTAAGCCTACGCCCTCCATCTCCCAAACCCAGCACACGGTAAACCAAAATGGCGAAAACATTGAGGTTAGTATCCGGGGACGCCACGATCCGGTGATCGTGCCCAGAGCAGTAGTGGTGGTGGAGGCCATGGCAGCCCTGGTTCTGGCAGATGCTCTGCTGGAGGGAATGGGGGCCAAAATGGAATACGTAAAGAGGATATGGGGGAAATGAAGATGAAGTATGTAATTGCAGGCTCCGGCGCCGTAGGCGGGAGTATCGGAGCATTTTTGGCAAGGGCCGGCAAGGATGTGGTTTTTCTGGCCAGAGGCGCCCACTTAAAAGCCTTACAGGAGCAGGGAATTACCATGAAGCAGACGGCAAAGGGAGACTTTACCCTCTGTCCGGTGAAGGCCATGACCATGGAAGCCTACGAGGATACGCCGGATGTGATCTTTGTATGTGTGAAGGGCTATTCACTGAAGGAGGCAGCAGAGCTGATTCGCCGTGTGGCAGTCAGGGAGACGGTGGTAATTCCGGTTCTGAATATCTACGGCACAGGGGAGCGGCTTCAACGAGACTTCCCGGAGCTTACCATAACGGACGGCTGTATCTACGTGGCGGCCCATATCTCCGCACCGGGGGAGATCACCCATGGCGGCGATATCTTTCGGGTGGTCTATGGCCTTCGTCCGGGGCAGCAGGCAGGAAGGATACAGATGGAGAAGCTGGACCAGGTGAAAATAGATCTGGATGAATCCGGCATTTACGGAGACTACACACAGCAGGTTAAACGGGATGCTTTTAAGAAATTTACTTACGTAAGCCCTATGGCAGCGGCAGGGGAATATTTTCATGCCCAGGCCGGAGAGTTCCAGAGGGAGGGAGAGCCAAGAGAAACCTTTATCGGGATGGTGAGGGAGCTAGAGGGTTTGGCAAAGGCCATGAAGCTTGGGCTTCAGGCGGACATTGTGGAGGCCAACCTGAAGATTCTGGCAGATTTAAGCCCCCAGGCAGGAACCTCCATGCAGCGGGACATTGCCAGGGGAGGAGCCTCCGAGATTCAGGGGCTGGTCTACCATGTGGAGGAGCTGGCCAAGGAGTACGGGGTGGACATACCTATATACAAAAAGGTCATTGATGAATTGAAGGCGAGAGGGCTGAGCTAAATGTATCGGATTATAAAAAAGGATGGAAATGCAAAGAGAGCCGAGCTGACTACCGTACATGGGGTGGTGCAGACACCGGTTTTTATGAATGTGGGCACGGTGGCAGCTATCAAGGGGGCAGTAGCAACCTCGGACCTGGAGGGGATTGGCACCCAGATTGAGCTTTCCAA
The DNA here is from genome assembly GCA_009917555.1 of bacterium 1XD21-13. GTDB lineage: Bacteria > Bacillota > Clostridia > Lachnospirales > Lachnospiraceae > Laedolimicola. The sequence goes on from QZDX01000005.1 coordinate 205,612, forward strand.
TACCTACCATCTCCATGTGCGCCCTGGGGATCAGATTGTTAAAAAGCTTGGAGGTTTACATAAATTTATGTCCTGGGACAAGCCCATCCTCACGGATTCGGGCGGATTTCAGGTATTTTCCCTGGCTTCCCTGCGGAAAATCAAGGAGGAAGGCGTGTACTTTCATTCCCATGTGGACGGTCGGAAAATTTTTATGGGACCTGAGGAGAGTATGCAGATTCAGTCCAACCTGGCCTCCACCATCGCCATGGCCTTTGACGAGTGCGCCCCCGCTCTGGCAGAGCGGGATTATGTAGAGCGCTCCGTAGCCCGGACTACCCGGTGGCTTAAAAGATGCAAGGCGGAAATGGGGCGCCTCAACAGTCTGCCGGATACCATTAACCGGGAGCAGCTTCTTTTTGGCATCAATCAGGGAGCTATTTTTGCGGATATTCGGATCGAGCACGCAAAGGAAATCGCGGAGCTGGAGTTGGATGGCTATGCGATCGGCGGCCTGGCCGTTGGGGAGAGCCATGAAGAAATGTACCACATCATAGAAGAAACGGTGCCCTATCTGCCGGAGAACAAGCCTACTTATCTCATGGGAGTGGGAACGCCGGCCAACATTTTGGAGGCCGTGGACCGAGGGGTAGATTTCTTTGACTGTGTGTATCCCAGCCGAAACGGCCGACATGGACATCTGTATACCAACTATGGGAAGATCAATCTGTTTAATGCAAAGTACGAGCTGGACGATCGGCCCATTGAGGAGGGCTGCCAGTGTCCGGTGTGCCGGCGGTACAGCAGGGCTTACATTCGCCATTTATTAAAGGCAAAGGAAATGCTGGGAATGCGGCTCTGCGTGCTCCATAACCTGTATTTCTACAATACCATGATGACGGAGATCCGCGAGGCCATTGAGGAAGGGCGCTATGGGGCCTATAAGAAGGAGAAGCTGGAGCGGATGAGCAGAGGCAGCGCTTAGTTACGGGTCACGGAATGAACGGTAACAGCCCTTGAGAAAAGGGTGAGAAAAGTAATGAAGAAAATACCATACGCCCTTGACCAAAGATTCTCTCATGTGCTAGTATTGTAATAGTGCTTTGAGGCCAGGTATAAGAGCTGGTTTAGAGGTAGAATTGGAATTGGTAAAGCCAGACTTTACCTTTTAGCGCTGTCGCGCAGCGACTTAGAATAGGAGGAAATCATATGAATTTACTGGCAACAGGCGGCGGAGGAGCCATGGGCTTTGAGGTTATCATTATGTATGTGGTACTGATTGGCGCCATGATGTACTTTATGGCAATCCGCCCTCAGAAGAAGGAGCAGAAGCGTGTGAACGCCATGCTTTCTACCATGGAGGTAGGCGACGTAGTAGTGACAACCAGCGGATTTTACGGCGTTCTGATTGACATTACCGAGGATGATGTAATTGTAGAGTTCGGAAGCAACCGGAACTGCAGAATTCCCATGAAAAAAGCAGCAATAGCAGAGGTGGAGAAGAGCAATGAGTAAGAAACCGACAGTATTGATGATTTTGGACGGCTACGGCCTGAATGAGAGAACAGACGGCAATGCGGTGGCCGAGGCAAAGACCCCGGTGATGGATAAGTTGATGGCAGAATACCCCTTTGTGAAGGGCAATGCAAGCGGACTGGCCGTGGGACTTCCCGACGGACAGATGGGCAACTCTGAGGTAGGACATCTGAACATGGGTGCAGGCCGTATTGTATACCAGGAGCTGACCCGTATCACCAAGGAGATCGAGGACGGCGTATTCTTTGAAAATGAAGCATTGGTAAAGGCGGTAGAGAATGCCAAGGCAAATGATTCCGCCCTCCACATGTACGGCCTTGTATCCGACGGCGGCGTGCACAGCCACAATACCCATATCTATGGCCTTTTGGAGCTGGCAAAGCGCCACGGCCTTAAGAAGGTCTATGTACATTGCTTCCTGGACGGAAGAGATACACCGCCGACCTCCGGCAAGGATTATGTGCAGGAGCTGGTAGATAAGATGGTGGAGATCGGCGTGGGTGAGGTAGCCTCCGTTATGGGACGTTACTATGCCATGGACCGTGACAACCGCTGGGACCGTGTGGAGCTGGCTTACAAGGCCCTGACAAAGGGTGAGGGTGTAGAGGCCGCAGATGGGGTCAGCGCCATTGCAGCCTCCTACGAGAAGGGCGTCAATGACGAGTTCGTAGTTCCGGCCGTTGTGATGAAGGACGGAAAGCCTCTGGCAACCGTTCAGGACGGCGATTCTATTATCTTCTATAACTTCCGCCCCGACCGGGCCAGAGAGATTACAAGAGCATTCTGCGATGATGAGTTCACAGGCTTTGCGAGAGAGAAGAAGCTGGATCTCACCTACGTATGCTTTACGGAATATGATGTGACCATTCCTAACAAGCTGGTGGCATTCCACAAGGTAGAGCTTCACAATACCTTTGGGGAGTATCTGGCAGCCCATGGGAAGACCCAGGCCCGAATTGCCGAGACAGAGAAGTATGCCCATGTGACGTTCTTTTTCAATGGCGGCGTGGAGGAGCCCAATGAGGGTGAGGATCGGATTCTGGTGAAGTCACCCAAGGTTGCCACCTACGATCTGCAGCCGGAGATGAGCGCTTATGGCGTCTGCGACAAGCTGACGGAGGCCATCCGCTCCCAGAAGTATGATGTGATTATCATCAACTTTGCCAACCCGGATATGGTAGGCCATACGGGAATAGAGGCCGCAGCCATCAAGGCCGTGGAGGCTGTGGACGAGTGTGTGGGCAAGGCTGTGGAGGCCATAAAAGAGGTAGACGGCCAGATGTTTATTTGCGCGGACCATGGCAATGCGGAGCAGCTGGTGGATTACGGCACAGGCGCCCCCTTTACGGCGCATACCACCAATCCGGTGCCCTTTATTCTGGTAAATGCGGACCCGGCGTACAAGCTGCGCGAGGGCGGCTGTCTGGCAGATATCATTCCTACGCTCATTGAGCTCATGGGCATGGAGCAGCCTGCCGAGATGACTGGTAAGTCCCTGCTGGTAAAATAGAATCTTTCATCCCCTGAAGAGGGGGTGCTGAAAAATAAGACAGCAGCCATTTCCTATTCTGTGTTCGGAAGGTACATGAAAACCGGACACCGGATGTTGGAAATGGCTGCTGTCTTTGTGACAATTTCTTTATCCTTCACAATCCCCTGCTGTCAGGCAGACACAAAGCGGATCGTAGATTCTCTTGCGATAATGCGGGATTCTAATTCATACATGCGGGGCTCAGTGCCGTTGTTGATCTGATCCAGCAGGATTTCTACGGATTTTTTCCCGATTTCATCCAAAGGCTGAGCCAAAGCAGTGAGCTTGGGGCTGATTTCCTTGGCCAGAAGAGAATTGTCAAAGCCGGCAATGGCGATATCCTGTGGAATGGAATAGCCCAACTCACGAAAAGCAGTGATAGCCTCGCAGGCGGTAATGTCATCATTGGCCAGATACGCTTCGCAATGCAGTCCAAAGTCTGATGCATACTGCTTCACCAGCTTATAGACAATGCTGGCGTTTAGGTTTTTCGGTACCGGGCATTCAATCACATCGGTAAGATTTATCTGATTGGAAGACAAAAACTGCCGGAACCCCTCGTACTTCAGGGCGGAGGTAGATTCCTTGGTGGGACCGATATATCCGATTTTTTGAAAGCCCATGTTCAGAAAATGCCGGGCTATCTGCTGGCCGCCGTGATAGTGAGAGATATATACGCTGCTGAATCCCTCCAGAGGCTTGGTGATCATCACAGCCGGGACCGTCAGTCGCTGGTAGGCAGGCAGGCTCTCTTTGGTAGAAACGGGAACGGCAATAACGCCGTCCACTTTTCGCTGACGCAGCTGGGTGAGGATGTTTCTTTCCTTTTCCAGACTGCGGTGGGTGTTGCAGATAATGATGCTGTATCCCTCATAAAACGCCTGATTCTCTATGGACTCAATAATTTCACTGAAAAAAGGGTAGGCGATTTCCGGAACCAGCAGGCCGATGATATTTGTACGGTTTCCTGCCAGGCTTTGGGCAATGAGATTCGGCTCATAATCCAGTTCCTTTACCCAATGGAGCACTTTTTGCCGTGTCTCGGCCTTGACAGAGGGGTTGTTGGAAAGAACTCTGGAAACGGTAACTCTGGAAACGCCCGCTTTGTCAGCAATATCCTGCATACTGACCACGGCAATCTCTCCTTTCTTGATTTCACATAAAAATATTTTATTCCAGACACACTTTATTGTCAAGAATGAAAAGGTTGTCGGGAAGTGACAGAAAAGTCTTCCGTCTACTTCCCGACAACCCTGTTCACGCATCACTATTCCGCTTTCAGGCTCATCAGCGGATCGCCGGGCATAAGCTTGCCGGCCGCCGAAGCTTCCACCGATGCCAGCTCGTCGGAATTCGTAACTGCCACCATAATGGTTGCAGGGTGGCCGGCCGCCTTGATCTTTTCCAGATCTATGGTCAGCAGGAGATCGCCCTTTTTCACGGCCTGCCCCTCCTTAATGTGACTCTTGAAGCCGTCGCCTTTCATTTCTACCGTGTCGATCCCCACATGGATGAGCAGCTCCACGCCGCCTGCTTCGATGCCAATGGCATGCAGCGTATCGGCAAGCTGGCTGATGGTACCGTCCATAGGAGAATAGACCTTGCCGGTTTCCGGCTCAATGCCGCAGCACATTCCAAGGATGCCCTGGGAAAAGGTCGGGTCGGGAATCTCCTCCATGGGGACAAAGGTTCCCTGGGCCGCTGCACCCAGCGTATGCGGGAAAGGTGCCGGGGCGGGCTTCGGAGCTTCCTTTTTACCCGGCTGTTCGGTCACCATAACCTCCGGCGGCACTGCGAAGAACCAGCACAGGGCGAAAGCGGTGATAAAGGTGGCAATGGCAAGTATCACATACATGATAAGCTGGGACGGGCTATATATGTACAGCAGCATACCCGGAATCGTGGTGATGCCGTTGCCGGTGCCTTTCATGCCCAGCAGCATGGTAATCATACCGGCGATACCGTTGATGGAGCAGCTAAGCAGAAATGGCTTCATGCCGTAACGGAGGATAACACCGAACAATGCCGGCTCGCCGATGCCCAGCAGGGCGGACACGGTGGCACTGGGTCCGATGGCACGGATTTCCTTTTTCTTGGCCTTTATGGAGATGGCGAGACATACGCCGGCCGAGGAAAAGCCGCACATACACAAAATGGCGTTGAACGGATTGAAGCCGGTGCTGGCTAACAGGCTGATTTCCAGCATATTGAAAATGTGGTGCACACCCGTAAGGGTGATGATGGACCAGAAGAAGCCGACAATCAGGCCGCCGATTCCCAAAGGAAGCTCCAGTGCATATTCAACGATGACTAACAAAACATTTTCCAGTGCATGCAGAAGCGGTCCGATTACCAGGAGGGAGAGTATCAGCATAACAAACAGTACCAGAAAAGGCGTAATCATAAAGTCAAAGACGGCAGGAACCGTTTTTCTGAGCTTCTTTTCCAGCTTGCTTCCTATAACACCGGCTACAAAGGCCGGCAGGATGCTGCCCTGATAGCCGACGATGGGGATAAAGCCGAAAAGCATAAGGGGCGTGACGCCGCTTGAGGGGTCCGCCACGGAGTAGGCATTTGGCAGGGAGCCGTTTACCAGCATTAGTCCCAGGATAAGTCCCAGAACCGGGGAGCCGCCAAATACACGAAACGTAGACCAGCACACAATGGCAGGCAGAAATGCAAAGGTAGTTCCGGAAAGCACATCCACCAGAACCTGAAATGTCTGGGGAATATCGGCGTTGGTCATACCAAATAAAGCCAGGAAATTGTTATTGAGCAGAGCTCCCTTTAAACCAAGGAACAGACCGGTGGCTACCAGGGCGGGGATTACGGGCACGAACACATCTCCAAAGGTACGAATGGCCTTTTGCAGTTGGTTTTTACCATCCATTTTGGCTTCTTTCGCCTCGCTTGCGGTAGTCTCCGCAATACCCAGCTTTGTGATCTGCTCATAGACACGGTTCACATGGCCTGTGCCGAAGATAATCTGATACTGGCCCGCCGTGAAAAAGGTTCCTTTTACGGCATCGATTTCACCGACCTTTTCGTCGTCCGCCAGAGAACGGTCTGCGACAATGAGACGCAGACGGGTGGCACAATGGGCGGCAGACCTGATGTTCTCCGAACCGCCCACAGCCTGAATGACTTCTTTTGCGATTTTCGCATAATCGTAGTTCATAGTTACCTCCTTGATAATTTGTTCGATACATCAAGCCAAATGGGTGCTTTCCATCCCTTTGACTCAGTGCTCACAGAAACAAAACATTACATAATGTACACGTGTTCATTTTGGATGAGAATAACACGGCAGGGAAAGGAAAGTCAATAGAGTAGCCAGAAAAAAATTGAAAATCAGCATTTTATACAAAAAATACCAAGGGAATTTGTACAAAACATAAAAAGGAGATTCCCGGATTGACAGATGGATTTTTGGACTATATAATAAACAAAATGAAAGCGAGTACATAAGATTGCAAATGGAAATTTAATTTGATTTGAGGAGGTTACTATGGATCGGAAGTTGATATTTCTGGATATTGACGGGACTCTGACAGAACCGGGAAAAAATGTTCCGCCCGAATCTGCGGTCGACGCAGTCCGACGGGCCAGGGAAAGGGGGCACAAGGTGGTGCTGTGTTCCGGGAGAAATTACGGAATGCTCTTCCCGGTGCTTCGGTTTGGATTTGACGGTCTGGTTGCCAGTGCCGGCGGTTACATTGAATATAACGGTCAGGTGGTTTACGACTGCCCCATGACCCCGAAGCAGCAGGCCAGGGTGCTGGATGTTTTTAAGGAAAGCGGCATTTACCGCACCATCGGGGGCCGGAATCATAGCTACACGGACGAGGGCTTTAAGGAATTTCTTGCGGAAAATACGGACTCCAAGGCCAACAGCGAGCTGCTGCGGTGGCGGATTCAAATTGAAAGCGAGCTGGACATTCGCCCCATGTCCGAATATGACGGCGAGCCCATCTACGGCATGGCATTCATGAGCCGTGGAGCAGAACGGCTGCGAAAGCCCATGGAGCTGCTTGGGGAGGAATTTGATTTCTGTATACAGGATGAGGATACCTGCGGCATTGTGAACGGGGAGCTGTCAAGCAAGGCCTTTGATAAGGGAAGTGCGGTAAAAAGGCTATGCGAGTTCCTGGGAGTTTCCAGGGAGGATACGATTGCTTTCGGAGACAGCATGAACGATCTGGAGATGCTAAAGGCGGTGGGGACAAGTGTCTGTATGGCCAACGGCAGTCCCACACTTTTAAAGATGGCCCACATGGTCTGTCCGCCGGTGACGGAGGACGGTCTCTACAGCGGGTTTGAAAAACTGAATTTATTATAGGAAAGCAGGTGATAGGAATGACCGGGATTTGGAGAGGGAGGAGAATCCGGAGTGGTACAAGTCCAACGCTCTTACGGGGATGATGATGTACATTGACAATTTTGCCGGAAATCTGGAGGGGCTTCGGGAAAAGCTGCCGTATATCCGGCAGGCGGAAGTAAATCTTCTGCATTTGATGCCTTTTCTGGACACGGTGCCCGGCCGCAGCGACGGCGGTTACGCCGTGGCGGACTTCCGTAAGGTCCGGCCCGATCTGGGAACCATGGAGGATCTGGAAAAGCTGGCGGAGGTATGCCATAAAAAAGGAATCAATCTGTGTATTGATTTTGTGATGAACCATACCAGCCAGGACCACGAATGGGCCAGAAAAGCCCGCCAGGGAGACGGGGAATACATGAGCCGGTCAAGGTCGTTCCTTACTTTGGCAGTATCGAGAAGCCGGAATGCCACCTGTTATACAATGCGACCACCATGTGCACCACGTGGCATACGGTGGCAACCAGGGATACCCGTCTGCTTCGCAGGCAGTTGGATGCGGTAAACGCCCTGCCTAAGAAATACGTGTTTCTTAATTATCTCCGCTGCCACGATGACATTGGCTGGGGTCTGGATTATGAGTGGCTGAAACAGAACTTCGGCACAGATGAGGTGCTCCATAAGCGGTATCTGAACGATTATTTTCAGGGATATACGGGTAACAGCAACAGTCGGGGGGAGCTTTACAATGATGATATTGCCAGCGGCGACGACGGCCTGCTGGCCATCAGCCGGTATGCGAAAGGGCAGAAAATCATCGGCGTATTTAACTTTACGGAGTGGGAAAAGACAGTTACATTCCCTTACGATCCGGAGGAGTTTACGGATATGCTCACGGGGGAAGCCTGCCTGCTGCAGGAGCTGTCTGTCCCGGCTTACGGTTTTTATTATCTGGAACAATGGAACGGAGAAAAAACGGATGAAAGTGACAAGTCTCTCTTGTTCAGCCGGGCGAGGTGCTCAGCGGTGCTGCGTTAAGGCAGTCCGGTAAATTTATAGATTAATACAAAGGAATTTTATGTGAAAAGCAGTATAGAACCTCCTTTTCCTGCAAAAAATACCTTATCAGACATTCATAGTATAAGGCGTATGAACAGTCATAAGAAGCGTAGTGCTGTTGCAGAAAAAGGAGGTTTTTTATGCATTTATTTTTACCCATTACCGATATTCATGCCAGAGAGATTCTGGATTCCAGAGGAAATCCCACGGTGGAGGCGGAGGTTACGGTGGAGGGCGGTATCACAGGCCGTGCATCGGTGCCTTCAGGAGCGTCCACAGGAAAGTTTGAAGCTGTAGAGTTGAGAGACGGCCAGCATCGCTTCCTGGGCTTGGGAGTGGAAAAGGCAGTCCACAATGTGAATGTAAAGCTTACGGATGTGCTCATAGGTGAAAATGCGCTTAGCCAGTCATATATTGATCACCTTTTGGTAGATGCAGATGGTACAGACAATAAGTCAAATCTGGGAGCTAATGCAACCTTAAGTGTATCCATGGCAGTAGCCAAGGCTGCAGCTAGGTATCTGGAGATTCCTCTCTATCAATATCTGGGCGGAGTTCATGCCAAGAACCTGCCAGTTCCTATGATGAATATTTTAAATGGAGGAAAGCATGCAGATAATACGGTGGATCTCCAGGAATTTATGATCATGCCGGTAGGTGCCTGTTCCTTTAAAGAGGGACTTCGGATGGGAGTGGAGATCTATTACAAGCTGAAGCTGCTTTTGAAAAAACGCGGATTATCCACGGCCGTGGGAGACGAGGGCGGTTTTGCACCGGATTTGGCGGATTCCAGAGAGGTATTGGATTGCATTGTGGAAGCGATTCATATGGCGGAGTATGAGCCGGGAGAGCAGGTTTGCATTGCCATTGATGCAGCTTCCAGTGAGCTTTATGATGAAAAGACTGGAAAATATGTATTTCCTGGGGAGAGCCGCATGAGTGGAGAGAAGATTATGCGTTCTCCGGAGGAAATGGTGAATTACTATGAAGACCTGCTGAACCATTATCCCATTGCGTCTATTGAGGATGGCTTGATGGAGGAGGATTGGGATGGCTGGCAGCATATGACAGAACGGCTGGGACATCGGGTACAGTTAGTGGGAGACGATCTTTTCGTAACCAATGTCAAGCGGCTTGGTATGGGAATTGAGAAACGAGCAGGAAATTCCATTCTGGTAAAGGTAAATCAGATTGGTACGGTCTCTGAAGCCATGGATGCCATTGAGCTGGCCAAGGTAAGTGGCTACACTACGGTTATTTCACATCGCTCCGGCGAGACGGAGGAGGAATTTATTGCGGATCTGGCTGTGGCAGTCAATGCCGGACAGATCAAGACAGGAGCTCCCTGCCGGATGGATCGGGTTGCAAAGTATAATCAGCTTTTACGGATTGCGGAGGAGCTGGATCCTGTGGGGATGTACTTTAATCCTTTTTATAAAAGATCCTAAAAATAGTTTATAGATACAAGAGTTAAACACCCCACAGCTCTGCTGGGCTGCAATTTTAATGCCCTGTCAGCTTGCTGTGGGGTTTTTGACTTTTAAAAGTAAATTTTTACGATGCAAAAGTTCCGGAATAATTTTACAATAAATAATTGTAAAATTTATGAAAATTCGTTATACTGAACATGGTGAGCTGTGAGAAAAGCGTGAAAATTACTTTAACAATAGAGAAAACGTCATTCCTTGGAGAATGGTGGGAGAGTGGGGATATAAGATATGAATCGAAAAGAATTATTTCAGTCAATCTGGAAATCACAGGATGACGCGTATGATTTGATGGAAGAGTATGATTCCCTCCCTCATTATTATGGGGATACGGTTTTATACCAGGCAGAGGCCTATATCGTCAATCAGATTGGTCAGATGCCAGGGATTACCTCCACGGAGTTGGCTGGAATTTTAAAAAAAACCACCAGCGCCTGTTCCCAGATTGTTCAAAAGCTGGTGGGTAAAGGGCTGGTGGAACAGATACGTAACCCGCAGAATAAGCGGGTATATAATCTATGCCTGACAGAGAGTGGAAAGCAGCTCTATAAGGTACATGTGGAGTTCAACCGTCATTGCCAGGAGCTGGCCTTTCAGGAGCTGGAACGCTTCAGCGATGAAGAGCTGGCTACTTGCCTTAAGATACAAGAATGTATCAATGAGATTTATCGAGATGATGTGCGTCGCAGCAAAGAGCAGTTCGGGGCAGAATAGGAAGATTAGCGCCTGCAATCAGCTCGGTAAAAAATTTTACCTAATAGTAAAGGTACTTTAAAATTAATAACAAACAAGATGTAGAAACTTTAATAATATTCTGCTCTGAATAAAAAGGGTGGGTACTATATTTATACAGGAGGAGACATATGAGCTTTGATTTTACTTCTATTATCGATCGGAGAGGAAAAGATGCATTTGCAGTAGATTGGATAGGCAGAATTCCCGGCATTGCTCCGGAACTGCCAAAGGAGGGTTTTGACTGTATTCCTATGTGGGTGGCAGATATGAACTTTCCAGTAGCTCCAGCCATTGTGGAGACTCTTACAGAGCGAATTCGTCATCCTTTGTTTGGGTATTTTGAACTGAGTGATACATATTTTGAGTCTATTATCCGCTGGCAGGAGAGAAGCTGTCAGGTGAAAGATCTGAAGGCAGAGCATATCTGTATGGATAATGGAGTTATGGGTGGACTGGTAAGCGCTTTAAAAGTGTTTTGTTCCCCAGGCGACCCAGTACTGCTTCATGCACCGGTTTATCGCGGATTCAAGGATACTTTGAAATTCTGCGGGTATCAATGCATTTATTCTTGGCTTGTTCAGGATGAAAATCACATATGGCGGATGGATTTTGCAGATATGGAGCAAAAGATTGTGGAGAATGGAATACATGCCGCTGTTTTATGTTCGCCTCATAATCCATGTGGGCGCGTATGGGAACGTGAGGAATTGGCACAGGCTATGGAGGTTTTTCGTAAGCACAATGTTTTTGTTGTGTCAGATGAAATCTGGTCGGATCTGATCTTTGAGGGACATCGCCATATCCCAGTGCAAAGCATCAGTGAGGATGCGAGGAGCCGCACCGTAGCACTGTATGCGCCAACCAAAACCTTTAATTTGGCCGGGATTACGGGAAGCTATCGTATTATCTATAATTCATGGATTCGTGATCGCATCGAGAAAGAGGCAGAGATGACCCTTTACAATAACAAGAATGTTCTATCCATGCATGCGCTAATAGGAGCATACAGTCCAAAAAGCATTCCTTGGGTGAGGGAGCTTTGCAGTGTATTGGAGGCAAATATGAGATATGCTTGTGCTTATATCAGGAAACATTTTCCAGGTGTTTTTCTTACAGAGACAGACGGAACTTATATGGTTTTTATAGATTGTAATGAATGGTGCAGGGACCATGGGAAGACATTGGATGAAGTTTTGAAAGCTGGCTGGCAAGTCGGCGTGGGCTGGCAGGATGGACGGCTTTTTGAAGCTGACTTCCATATTCGAATGAACCTGGCCTTACCCTTTTCTAAGGTTCAGGAGGCTTTTGAGCGTCTGAGAGCCTATGTGTTTTGCTAAGATGCTAAATAAGAAATCTTATCATCAAATGGGAGTCTGTGGAAAATGTAAAACATAAATCGTTAAAAATATACAAAAATTGGGTAGAAAAAATAGTAATAATGTAGAAAATAGTGATTATGCAAAAAAATACTAGGAAAAAATAAATTTTTATTGTATTATTAAGATAGTTAATAATTAACGAATTAAAGATTAATATGTATTACAAACCACGATGTCATTTGATGTATGAATCGTATGTCAATGATAAATAAATTTTAGGAGAGGTATAGAAATGAAAATGAAAAAGTTGATGGCCCTTTTGATGACAGTGACTTTGACCTTATCTCTGGCGTCCTGTGGAAAAAGCGGCGGAGAAGAACCGAGCAGTAATGTATCAGAAGGTACAAGTGAGGCAGCACAGGAATCCGGAGAGGGTGCCGTAGAGCTGGAGTTCTGGACTATGGGAGATGGTTCAGAGGATGACAGCTACTATTTGAAGGGGGTTGTAGAAGAGTTCAATCAAGAGTATGAGGGTGAGATCTATGTGAACCGGGTAGCTTTAGGTGCCGGTAATGAAGATCAGCAGACCAAGTATCAATTAGCAGCAGGAGGAAATCAGCTTCCGGATCTGATGGAGATGAACAGCGGAAGCTTTATTAAGGAGATGATTGAAGCGGATGTTCTCTATGATATGCAAGATTACCTGGGAACAGATGCCGATTTTGTTGGAAGATTTAAGGATGGAGCTCTGGATTTGGCTACCAATAATTATTACTCTCAGGGAACCTTCTATGCATTCCCTACAGAGACAGAGATTCAGGGTTGGTATTACAACAAAACCATCTTTGAGGATGCTGGTTTGGAGATTCCTGAGACTTGGGAGGATTTTCTTAATTGTGTAAAGGTTCTTAAGGAGAAGGGAATCACTCCCATTGCACATGGTGGACTGGATCCGTGGCCCCTGTGGGGATATCACGCATGGTTTTCCAGATATGGCTTAACAGCTGAGACCTGGGACAAGATTATGAGTGGTGAAGTAAAGGCGGCGGACTGTGAAGAGCTGAGAAAACCCTTTGAGAAAGCCCTGGAGCTGGCAGAGGCCGGAGCCTTCCCGGAAAATATCACTTCTATGAACAACACCCAGGCGCAGGAGCTTTTTGTGGGCGGGGGCGCTGCCATGTATGCATGTGGAAGCTGGAAGATGAAGGAGATGGATGAGTGTGCTATTGCGGATGAGATTGTTTTCAATTTCGGACCGGAATTTTCGGATGGTGTCCTTTCTGGCAAGAGTGGAATGCGTCCCTACTCATGGGTGATTGCTTTTGGTTCCAGACTTGGAGATGATCCGGTAAAGGCAGAGGCAGCGGCTACTTTTTGCAAATGGCTCACAAGCCCTGAACGCACCAAGATTGAGATTGAGAAATTTGGTCATATTCCGGCAGCAGCGGTAGATACAGATAACGTAACTCTGGGCCCTGTAGGTAAGATTACGATGGAAGCAGCACAGGCGGATGTGATTTCCGTAATAGATCCTACCTCTCTGTGTCCGGACAGTTCGATTGTATCTGTTTATTGGAATGCATTGACCTCTCTATTGTCACAGACCATTGATGTGGATGAGGCCCTCTCTCAGATTCAGGATTGGGCAGATCGCTTGTAAATAAAGATTGGCTGCCGGCTGCAAAGAATATGAAAATGTTTCCCTGTGGCCGGCAGCGCTCATAGAAAGAGAGGTGGTATTTCGTGCACCATATCTATACAAAAAAGAAATTTCTACTCTTTTCGCTGCCCATGTTTTTGGCCTTTACTCTGCTGTTTATCCTTCCGCTTTTTCTGGCCTTTGGATACAGCTTTACCAGTTACCGGGGTGTTGGACAGGCTGTCTGGAATAACTTTAAGAATTACAAGCTGCTGCTTACGGATAAGCTATTAGGTGTTTCTATTATTAATACCTTAAAAATGGCAGCGATTAATTTGATTTTAACCCTTCCTTTATCCTTTTTTCTCGCTTATCTCCTTAGGCAGACCAGCAAGAAGAATACTGTTTATAAGACGATTCTCTTTGCGCCCTATGTAATACCAGGAGCCATTGCAGGTCTTATCTGGCTTTTTATGTTAGATCCGGTAAGTGGTCTGATTAACAGTGTGCTGCGTTCCATAGGCTTGGATGCCTTGGCGCTGCAATGGATTGGAGGGAAAAATTTAAGCCCCTACTCGATTGGTGTAGTGTGTGTCTGGAGTGGTCTTGGCTTTTATATGGTTTTGTGGCAGCTTGGCATTAAAAATCTTCCGGGAGAGGTATTGGAGGCCAGCTTGATTGATGGCTGCAGCAAAAGTCAGCAGATTACGAAGGTGATGCTGCCTATGCTTCGGGGAACGATCACTTCCATTGTTATTTTTATTCTCACAGGAGCTCTTAAAATCTATGAGTATGTCTACATCCTTACAGGAGGGGGACCCAATCACTACTCGGAATCCATTGTGTCCTACATGTACACAACAACCTTTCAGGATAAACAGTATGGATACGGAATGGCAATAGCAGTCGTAGAATTTACCTTTGCACTTCTGGTAACTGCTCTTTCCATGTTTTTGTCAAATCGAAAAAGAGTAGATCTATAAAGGAGGGCAAAGCTTTTGATGAAAAACGACATAAGTACGGAACAAAAGGAGCTTGAGAAAATACGGCGAATTCATGTAGCTGGAAAACTTTTAAAAGAACTATTGGTGTTACTCATTGTAATTGTAGCCTTGATTCCGCTGGTTTGGGTTGTGTTCCTTTCTTTAAAAACCAACAACGAGATTTTCTTTAATCCCCTATCTTTTCCGGAAGAGATTCAGTGGGGTAATTATACGACTGCATTTCGGAAGATTCCCTTTATAAGAATGTTGAAGAATACTTTTACGGAGATGATTATTGCAATCCCTGTAGGGATGTTTATCTCTATGTGCAGCAGCTTTGCAATTGCCAAGATTCGTTTTGGCAATGATAAATGGAACAATACACTCTATACCTATTTTATTGCAGGAATTATTATTCCGGGTTTTGTGCTTTTGTTTCCGGTTTATCTGATTATGAATAAAATTGGATTGTATGACAGTCTTTTGGGAATGGCGCTGGTACATATTTCTTGGTGTGCGCCTATGAATACCGCTATTATGGTCAATGCTTTTCGCGGGATACCTTCCGTATTGGAGGAGGCCGCGGCCATTGATGGGTGTGGCATCTGGAAGATTCTCTTTAAAGTATATATGCCGCTGATGAAGCCTACGATGGTGACGATTTTTATTCTTTCCTTTTTAAGTGTGTGGAATGACTTTGTACTGGCCAGAGTACTTCTTCTTTCCAATGACTTGCAGACGATCTCTATGGCTTCTGCATTGTTTAAGGGCCTATATAGTACAGATTACGCCATGATGACCGCAGCAATTGTGATCTTAGTAATTCCCCAGTTAGCTGTATTTGCGGGACTTCAGAAGCATATTATTGATGGAATTACGGCAGGAGCCGTAAAAGGATAAAGGAGGGTGTGTCGAAGCGGCTTTACCCTTTAGTGCCATCGCGCAGCGATTAAAAATAGGAGGAAACAAAAAATGATACCAGATAACAGGCCCCAAAAAGGGGACTTTGATTTACTGCGGGGTTTTACCAAGGATTTTTGTACACCAACGGGGCTCCCTATCTCCTTTTTTTATGGAAAAGAAAAGCTTAGAGGAATCCCCTGGAAGACAGAAACCACCTGGAAGCGAGTGGATGCAAATCTAACCCTTACAAGCATCCGGGGAACAGATCCTGCAACACAGCTTGAGATCTTAGCAGTATGTGAGCAATACGAGGATTTTCCAGTGCTGGAGTGGACGGTCTATCTAACCAATCGGGGGATGGCGAATACTCCCCCGATACGAGAGCTTTTAGGCTTGGAAGCAGCTTTTGATATTCCAGCGCCCATTTTGCAGTATGGAAACGGGGATGCTGTGGGAAATGACAGTTTTGAATTCTTTGATCGCCCTCTTTCGGAGGAACCCTTTGAAATGCAGCCTTCACAGGGACGATGCTGCGACGCGGCCTTTCCTTATATGCGGATTTTATCGGCTCATGGGGGAAAGGGGCTGACGCTTTCCATAGGATGGCCAGGCCAATGGAAGGCAGCATTGTGGGAGAAAGGAGAAAAGGCCCATATCCAAGCGGGACAGGCCAAGACGGATCTCTACTTGAAGCCAGGAGAGACGGTACGCACGCCCAGAATGACCGTAATGGCTTTTGAGGGAGATGAACGGCGGGCGGCCAATCTATGGCGCAGATGGTATATGGCTCATGTCATCCCAAAGAATAATGGCAGCTGCACAAAGCCTATGTTGATCATTCACGGAGAGCAACCTACGAAAGAATATCCGGAGCACACAGGCTACACCCAGGAGAATATTGAAAAGGCCCTTGAGGCTTATAGGGACCGGGGAGTGAAGTACGATGCATTTTGGCTTGATGCCGGATGGTATGACTGCGGGAGGATCTGGCAGCACACAGGAACCTGGGAGGAGAGGCAGCCGAATTATCCGGAAGGAATGCTGGGAGTTCAGAGACGCTGTGCATCTCATGGTGCAAAGCTGATTCTATGGTTTGAACCGGAACGGGTATATGAGGGAACAAAGCTGGCTCTTGAGCATCCTGAGTGGCTGTTAAAGAAAAATTGCGATTCGGAGCTTAAGGGAAGCCGTAGTGTATATGCTCCTGAGAGCAGCCTTTTTCATATGGGAAATCCGGAGGCGAGAGCTTATATTACCGATCTTATTTGCGATTTTATTAAGAAAAATCGAATTGATTGGTATCGGCAGGATTATAATATCTGGCCCTTAAAGCACTGGCAGGCCAATGAGGAAGAGGGGCGAATCGGAATGATAGAGAACCAATACATACAGGGATACCTAGAATTCTGGGATGAGATTCTTAGAAGAAATCCGGGAGTACAGATTGACGCCTGTGCATCTGGAGGCCGCCGCAATGACTTGGAGACCATGCGCCGTTCGGTACCTCTCCACTATTCGGATATTGGCTATGGGAATCAACCGGTGAAGATGGGCTTTGAGCAGACGATGCATGATTGGCTGCCTTATTTTAAGTCCCATTTATGGAGCTGGGAAAATCCGGATGGAAGCTATCTAAATGATGAAAATTATCAGCCGGATACATTGACAGATGCTTATACCTTCTATACAGCTTTGGCTCCGGCAGTCACGATCATGACCGTGTATTCCAGAGAAGACGAATGCTTTGAGGATATTCGCAGAATGCAGGATACCTGGCGGCGGGCAGCAGATTTGATGCTGCGGAGTGATTTTTATCCCCTAACACCCTATCATAAGGATCCTTCCAAATGGTGGTGCCGACAGTTTGACTCGCCGGAGCACGGAGATGGCTTCCTACTCTTTGCCACAGGAAATCGGTGTACACAGAAAGAGCAAAGGGTATATCCTTTCTTCGATGAAGAAGCTACCTATGTATTTGAAAATGAGCAGACTGGGGAGAGAAAGGAGCTTTCAGGGAAAAAGGCAACAGAGGGAATCGTAGAAACTCTCGCACCCAGAAGCGGAAGTATCTGGTTCTACAGCAAACAAAAGTAAGGAGTGGAAAAATGGCAAGTGTAACACTAAAAAATATAAAGAAAATATATGACAAAAAGGTGGTTGCCGTAGAAGATTTTAATCTGGAAATTCAAGATAAGGAATTTATTGTGCTGGTAGGTCCCTCCGGATGCGGAAAATCTACAACTCTGCGGATGGTGGCCGGATTGGAAGAGATTACAGAGGGGGAGCTTTATATTGAGGATCGACTGGTTAATGATGTAGCGCCTAAAGATCGGAACATTGCCATGGTTTTTCAAAGCTATGCCCTTTATCCTCATATGACTGTTTTTGAAAACATGGCTTTTAGCTTGCATCTCAGAAAGGAATCTAAAGCCGTAGTTGAGAAAAAGGTTCGGGATGCGGCGGAAGTGTTGGGGATCACAGATTTGCTGGAGCGTACGCCGAAGGCCCTTTCCGGAGGTCAGCGTCAGAGGGTAGCAATCGGCCGTGCCATTGTGCGTAATCCCAAGGTGTTTCTGATGGATGAACCTCTCTCCAATCTAGATGCGAAGCTACGAAATCTGATGAGGGCAGAACTGATAAAACTGCGGAAGCGGATTAATACTACTTTTATCTATGTGACCCATGATCAGACAGAGGCTATGACATTGGGAGATCGAATTGTGGTCATGAGTGGAGGAGTCATTCAGCAGATAGGTACGCCCCAGGAGATCTTCGATCACCCAGCCAATATTTTTGTAGCTACTTTTATCGGCTCCCCTCAGATGAATCTTTTTGACGCCAGTTTACAGGTGCAAAATGGAGAATATTATGTTATGCTAGAGGGCAGAAGGGTGGAGCTGCCACAGGAGAAGCAGACGAAGCTTAAGGAGAATCGGGTTGAAGAACAGGATGTAGTCCTTGGAATCCGCCCGGAGCATATGGAATTTTGTGAAAAGAAAGAAGAAGCACAGTTAAGCGCCCTGGTGGATGTGTCAGAGCTGATGGGAAGTTCCATTCATCTTCATGTAAATGTGAATGGAAGGGATGCAGTCGTTATTGTTCCAACCCTGGGGCTTTCTAAGATGGGGAGAGATTCGATGCAGTCAGGTGGCGAGGTCCATTTTACGGTTGATGGAAGAGTGCTGCAGTTGTTTCATAAAGAGACGACGAAGAGCCTGTTTGCATGAGAGGAACGAGGCTGGATGGCAGAGATTGAGCTTAGAGATATTACAAAGATATATGAGATACCGGGGAGGCAAAGGAAGATGCCTCCCTTAAAGGTGTGTGCACTTGAGAACATCTGTTTCGGGATAGAGAAGGGAGAAATTGTCGCATTAATGGGGGCATCCGGAAGTGGAAAATCTACACTTCTTCGCATTGCGGCTGGCTTGGAGGAGCAGACAAGTGGACAAGTATTTTTATACGATCGTCCGGCAGATGAGCTTGCGCCGGGACAGAGGGAGCTTTCTTTTGTATTTCAGGAATATGCCCTGTATCCACAGAAAACAGCTTTTGAAAATATGGCCTTTCCTCTTGTGAATATGGGAGTGAAAAAAGAGAAGATACGGGAGTTGGTGATGGAGGCGGCAAGGATGCTTCAGATAGAATATCTTTTGAATAGAAGACCAAAGCAGATGTCATGGGGACAACGCCAACGTGTTGCCCTGGGAAGAGCTATATGCAGGAAGCCGAAAATTCTGCTTTTGGATGAGCCCTTTTCCGGTGCAGATGAAGCTCTGCGCCAGGAATTGATTTCCATTCTTTTAAAGCTGCATAAAGATCTGGGTATGACATGTCTATATGTGACTCATAGCCAGCAGGAAGCGGAGGCTTTGGGAGAACGGATTTTGTATCTTAATGAGGGACGGTTACAATGAAGCTGTTTGAACGAAATTTTGATAAGCCAGGAGATGGCATTGATCCGGATGCTTTGCCAAAGGAAGGCGTCAAGAGATTTTTTGAAATTTTAGTGTTAGAATATAGGCAAATCATTCCCTTAAGCCTCTTGTATACGGTGAGCTGTCTTCCTGTTCTTACGATTCCGGCAGCTACGGCTGCTTTGTCCCGAATCACCTTGTCTATGGTGGAAGATAAACCCAGATTTCTAGTTCACGATTTTTTTCGTACATTTTGGAAAGAATTTAAAAGGGCGGAGCTTTTAGGCGGTTTTTTCCTTTTGGCAATTTTGGTAACAGGCTTTGGAGCTTGGTTTTATCGGTTGAGCTCAGGAGAAAACCCGATACTATTGTTTCCTTTTTTCCTTATGGCGATTACCTCCCTTTTACTGATAGCGGCCTCTTTTTATGCTTATCCTATGCTTGTGTTGACGAGGCTGCCTTTAAAGGTAATCTTTCGGAATTCTGGCCGGCTGCTTTTGGTGAAAGGAAGTGGCGTTCGGATTTTAAGTGTATTTTTTATAGAAGGAATGTTGTGCTTTTGCGGGCTTCTTTTTGTACCCTGGACCTTGTTTTTATTTCCTTTCGGATTTTTTGGGCTTCAAGGTTTGGTGGGAAGCTTTGGGGTCTATAAAATGTTGAAAGCGTATGTTTTGATAGAGTAAGGAAGTTTGAAATAGTTTGAAATAGTTGCTTTCCTTTTCATAAAATTCCTTGATTATTCGAATAATCTATGGTAAACTATACCTTGTTTGACCATAGGAGGTGTGATGATGGGTATTTTGAGAATTATCCTTACCGTTATATTTGTGTTAGTAAGTATCGTTTTGACCGCGATTGTTTTGATGCAGGAAGGAAAATCAGCAGGCTTGGGCGCTATTGCAGGCGGGAATTCCTTTTGGGAGCAGAATAAGAACCGCTCCACGGAGGGGAAGCTTGTATTGGCGACAAAGATTTTGGCAGTTGCCTTTATTGTACTGGCTCTTTTGCTGAATATGAGTTTCTTCTAAAGAAAGCAAATGACGAAGCACTCCCGGATTTTGGCCGAGAGTGCTTTTTTGCATCACAGCCCTTTGCACAAGGAAACTATGAGTAAGGGATGCTTCCTGAAAGCGGTTCTTTAGAAGGCAAGGCTTTTAGACGGAGAGTATATGGATAACAGAATTTTGGAAGAAAAGAAAAGGATTATATATGAATTTATCTGCGATGCCCGCTATGTACCTATGAAGCAGAAGGAGCTGGCGATAGTGCTGCAGGTGCCCAGGGAGCGCAGGGAGGAGCTTACGTGGGCCCTGGAGGAGCTTCTGGCAGAGGGGAAAATTGCCCTTTCCAAGAGAGGCCGCTACAGCAAAGCCGAGGAAAAGACCGTCACAGGCATCTTTACCAGTCATGCCAAGGGCTTTGGCTTTGTGTCTGTGGAGGATCAGGAGGAGGATATTTTCATCGGAGAGCAGGATACCCACGATGCGTTTCTGGGGGATACGGTGCAGGTAGCGATCAAGGGACATTCGGGAGGCGGCAGAAGCTGTGAGGGTGTCATTACGAAGATCCTGGCTCATAGCGTTACCCAGGTGGTGGGGACCTTTGAGAAGAGTAAAAGCTATGGCTTTGTGATTCCGGATAACCAGCGGATCACAAAGGACATTTTTATTCCTCTGGAGCACACCAGGGGAGCGGTGACAGGGCATAAGGTTGTGGTGGAGCTTACCGACTACGGCGCAGGGCGGAAAAGTCCCGAGGGCAAAGTGATTGAGATACTGGGACACAGCAATGATCCGGGGACGGATATTCTGTCCATTGTAAGGGCATATGACCTTCCCGTGGAATTTCCGGAGCGGGTGCTAAATCAGGCGGAGCGGGTGGCGAAGCCCGTATCCGAGGCGGACATGCAGGGGCGTACGGATCTGAGAGATGAGGTCTGTGTTACCATTGACGGGGAGGATGCCAAGGATCTGGACGATGCGGTTTCCCTTCGGCGGGAAGACGAGAATTATATCTTAAGCGTGCACATTGCGGATGTGACCAATTATGTGCAGGAGAACAGCGCTTTAGATCGGGAAGCCTTTCAGCGGGGAACCAGTGTGTACCTGGTAGATCGGGTGATTCCCATGCTGCCCCACAGCCTTTCCAACGGCATCTGCTCCTTGAATGCAGGGGAGGACCGGCTGGCATTGAGCTGTATCATGACCATAGATCCAAAGGGGAAAATTATCGATCACACCATAGCGGAGACGGTGATTCGGGTTACCAGGCGTATGACCTATACCAGCGTGAAGCGGGTTCTGGAGGATAAGGATGAAGCGGAGCGCCGGGAATATGAGGCGCTGGTGCCCATGCTTGAGGAAATGGAGGAGCTTGCAGCGCTTCTTCGCAGGAAGCGGAGAAAACGGGGCTCTATTGACTTTGATTTTCCTGAAACCAAGATTCTGCTGGACGAGACGGGGGCGCCGGTGGAGATTCGTCCTTATGAGCGGAATACGGCTACAAAAATCATTGAGGATTTTATGCTGGCGGCAAATGAGACTGTGGCAGCGGATTATTATTGGCAGGCCCAGCCCTTTGTGTACCGGGTTCACGAGAAGCCGGATGCCAAACGGCTCCATAAGCTGATACTCTTTTTGAAGAATTTCGGGTATTCCCTTCATGTGGGAGGGGATGAGGTGCATCCGGGGGAGATCCAGAAGCTTCTGGACCGGCTGGAGGGAACTCCGGAGGAGGCCATGCTGAGCCGGCTTACCCTTCGGGCTATGCAGAAGGCCAAGTATGCTACGGACTGTACGGGGCATTTTGGGTTGGCGGCAGAGCAGTACTGCCATTTTACCTCTCCCATCCGGCGATATCCGGATCTGCAGATTCACCGGATTATTAAGGAGAACCTGCGGGGACGCCTGGTGAGCGGCAGGGTAGAGCACTATGAGTCGATTCTGCCGGAGGTGGCCAAGCATTCCAGTGAGACGGAGCGCCGGGCGGACGAGGCGGAACGGGAGACGGAGAAGCTTAAGAAGGTGGAATATATGGAGCAGCATATGGGGGAGGTCTTTGAGGGAGTGATTTCCGGGATTACCCAGTACGGGCTGTATGTGGAGCTTACCAATACGGTGGAGGGACTGGTCCATGTGAATGCTCTGGAGGATGATTACTATGAGTATGTGGATGAGGCTTACGAGCTTCGGGGACAGCATACCGGCAATGTCTATCGGCTGGGGCAGCGGGTGAAGATTCGGGTGAAGGGAACGGACAGGCTTTGCAGGACTATAGACTTTCAGTTAGCAATGAGCAGTGCGGAATAAGACAGACAAAAAACGCTGTCATGCTTGCATGTAAGGCGGTTTTTGTCTGGCTTATTCCATAGGGCGAATGCCCTGAGCTTGATGTTGCGCAGCGACATCAAGCTACTACTGCGGGCGAAATTGGAGAGATGATAAGGAGAGTGGGAGATTATGAGTAAGGATGCAGTTAAGTTGATTGCAAATAATAAGAAGGCTTATCACGATTATTTTATTGATGAGACTTATGAGGCAGGGATTTCTCTGGCGGGGACGGAGGTGAAGTCTATCCGCATGGGGAAGTGCAGTGTGAAGGAGTCTTTTATTAAGATGGAGAAGGGGGAGCTCTTTATCTACGGGATGCATATCAGTCCTTATGAGAAAGGGAATATTTTTAATAAAGATCCGCTTCGGGTGCGAAAGCTTTTGATGCATCGGTATGAGATTAATAAGATTGGCGGCAAGGTGACAGAAAAAGGGTATACGCTGGTGCCTCTTAAGGTGTATCTCAAGGGGAGTTTGGTGAAGGTGGAAATTGGGCTGGCACGAGGGAAGAAGCTTTATGATAAGCGGCAGGATATTGCGAAGAAGGATCAGAGGCGGGAGGCGGAGAAGGATTTTAAGGTGAAGAATCTTTATTAAAGTTGGGTGGGGACGGACGGGAGAGCCGCAAAATAAGGCCCCTGACTTTTCAATATCCGTGTTCGGACGGTTCACATACATGCAGTCTGCTCCGGACATACATTGCCCAGAGAGGTGTTTTAAGCTGGAAGTTTTTCTTGGACACTGTATGCCCGTATCAGACAGCCTGTGCGTGAACAGCCGGACACTAGGATATTGGAGAAGTCAGGGGCCTTATTTTGCGGATCGCCCTGGTTTTTTGGAGAGATGCACTGCAAGCCTGATGGTTCACTAGCTTTTTGCGGGGCGTTTGGCTTAGACAGTAATGAATAACTGGAATACAACTAAATTTTCATGGAAAATAAATGGATATGGCAATGGGTTTGTGCTATTATCTAATAGAAAAATATTAAGAATTGGAAGGAACGATTATGTCGAAGATAGCTATTTACTTTCCGGGCATTGGATACCATTGTGATAAGCCTCTTTTATATTACAGCAGAAGCATTGCCTGCGAGCTGGGATATAAGAATTATAGAAATATAAGCTACACATATAATGCCGGCAATATCCGCGGAAATGAAACGAAGATGACGGAAGCGTATGAGGCGCTTTTTTTGCAGGCTGAAACAGAGCTTGCGGACATTGCTTGGTCTGAATATGATGATATACTCTTTGTTTCAAAAAGTATAGGTACGATCATTGCGACGTCCTATGCTGCGAAATATGGATTAAAGGATGCAAGGCATGTCTTATACACTCCTTTAGCACAAACATATCTTTTCCCACCAAAGCACGCAATTAGCTTTATCGGAACAGCAGACCCATGGAGCGATACGGACGAGATTATCCGGCTTTCCAATGCAAACCATATTCCGCTGACAGTGTATGACGGCTGCAATCATTCCCTGGAAAGCAAGCATACATTGAGTGACATAGAGAATTTAAAGGATATCATGCAAAGGACAATGGCTTACTGCAGGAGCAATAAAACGTAAGCGATGAATAACCTGCCGTATTGCAGACTATCCCCTTGGTGTTACTGCGTTTTTAAACAGGAAATGGCACATGTGCTTCTGCTGTTATGTTTTCTATATCGATCAGGCCTGAACAATGTTTTTGGATAAAATTGCTCCATGGAAGCAGCTGCTCTATGCCTGCGGGCTCATTTTGATAGTCCGGCATATACAACAGCACCATGTACAGATACTGGAACACGTTCAGACCGTTTGCCTTGGCTGTCTCAACAATACTATAGATTACTGCACTGGCCCGTGCCCCGGCTTCGGAGGCATGGAAAAGAGACGCTTTTCGGCCTATGGCATAACTCTTGGCTCTGAGCTCCGCAGCGTTGTTTGATATTTCACATTTCCCATCCAAAAGATAGTTGTTTAAGGTATCCCGGTAGTCCAGGGCATACTTCACCGCATTTGCCAGATTGCTCCCTCCGGCCGTATTTACCGTCCCGGCCCGCTGAAAGAAACCTTCCCATACTGGGACTTCCAACTCCCTGCGTTTTAACGCCCTCTCCTGACTCATCAGGGGGCTTTAAAGCCTCTGTTTTTTCGCTGGCCGCGCCAAAAACCTGCCTCCTTCCTGCATTTCCTGCCTTTATTATACAAAAGAAAACACGGCGTGGCAAGCTGGCTTGGGACACCAGACCGGCATTTTGACGGACAGGACAGCCTGTACGTGAATCGTCCGAACACGGATATGGAAAAGCTTGGGGCCCGCTTTCCCGGAGAGCCCGTCCGTCCCTCTAAAAAGCCACAGCCTCCGCCACCTCAATTTGTTCCGCGCTTACGGCTCCCCCATCCAAAGCAGCCCCGCCACCGAACTCACTCATACCCGCAGAGGTCCCAGAAAGCGCATCCATTTGTCCTACATGAGCCAAATACTGCTTTAGGCGTCGGATTTCCAGGTCAGCCTTCTCGCCTTCCTCCAGGATTTTCTTATTCAGGCGGGCCTTTTTTGTCTGCAGTTTCTTTAGCTCCTGCTGTATTTCTTTGAGCTTAGCCTCCTCCTGACGCTTGATGGCTCGTTTCCTTTTTAGCTTCAAAAGCTCTTCCTTGTCCAGCTGGCGCATTTTCTGCCGGCTTCGAGTGACGAGCTTTTCTAAAGAACGGATAGCTTTTTGGGCTTTTGCCCGCTCCTTATCCTCGCCCATGCAGGCGATTAGGCGAAGAGCGCCCATATTTTGGTAGGTCTCGCTCACAACACTCTGTACCAGGGCTTTGTCACCGGCCCTTGCCAGCTTGCGGTAGAGCTCTCCGGTTTCATAGGAGACGTTGGAGGAAACCTTGATTTTGGAGTTGTTTTTTGCTTCCTTCAGGCTCTCCAGCATTTTGGCAAGAGTTTCGGCTTCCGGGTCTTTGGCCTCATCTTTTTCTTTGACGGTCCAGGAAGTGGCCTGCTTTTCGCCTAAGAACACCCCGGCAGCTTTATTTTCCGACAGCAGAAGAGTAGAAGCCAGCAGCATGCTTTTGCAGGCCTCAAAGTCTTTTTCGCTGCTGCCCATGCGCTTCAGGAAAGACTCGGAGATAAGGAGATGCTTTCCCCGGCCCAGTGCCGCGGCTTTATCCTTTAGATTCAGATAGTCGCTGTCAGGAACAATTTCAAAGGAAATTCCGGGAAAATTCTTTTTTAACTGCTCCAGAAGCTTTTCCGTGCGGACCTCCAGACTGGTTGACGCCGGGTCTGTGAGATCCAGTTGATCTTTTTGCGTGATAGTTTGGTTGATGCTGCTTTTGTCTGTGGATACGGATTCCTGGATGTCCCGCAATGTGGTCCGGTGATTTTGCCAGAGCCTTGCTTCCTGGCAGCGGTTTGTTACAGGCTTCATAGAATTCCCCCCTTTCTTCTAATCAGCACATGTCAAATAAAGTTTCCTATATTATACCTTCGACCATTTGGGTCAGAACATAAGGAAGACGGCTTTACACTTTTTTGCTACCACGTTCATTTTCCAACTGGTATGCTTCAAACCGCTATGTTTCCCCAGGTTTTGTCTTGAAAATATATGGAAAATGTGTATACTAGTAGTTGTTGCCTTGGAATAAGGTGTTTTTTCTATGATTTTGCAGGATAATAGATAAGGGAAGAAAAAATATGGCTGACTATGTAAAAGAGATTGAAAAGAGAAGAACCTTTGCGATTATTTCTCACCCGGATGCAGGAAAGACTACCCTGACAGAGAAGTTTCTGCTCTACGGCGGAGCCATTAATCTGGCCGGTTCCGTGAAGGGAAAGGCCACGGCCCGTCATGCGGTGTCAGACTGGATGGAGATTGAAAAGGAGAGAGGTATCTCGGTTACTTCCTCTGTGCTTCAGTTTGAATATGACAATTATTGTATTAATATTTTGGATACGCCGGGACATCAGGACTTCTCCGAGGATACCTACCGAACCTTGATGGCGGCGGACTCCGCCGTGATGGTAATAGACGGATCCAAGGGCGTAGAGGCCCAGACGCGGAAGCTGTTTAAGGTGTGCGCCATGCGCCATATTCCTATCTTTACCTTCATCAATAAGATGGACCGGGACGCCATGGATATTTTTGAGCTTCTGGATGATATTGAAAATGAACTCGGCATAGCCACCTGCCCGGTGAACTGGCCCATTGGATCAGGTAAGGCCTTTAAGGGGGTATTTGACCGGAATACCAGGAAGGTGCTGCTGTTCTCGGATACGGAGAAGGGAACCAAGGAGGGGCAGGAGCAGGAGCTTGGCCTGGAGGATGGGGCCCTGGGAGACATTTTAGAGCCTGGGCAGCGGGAAAAGCTTTTAGAAGACATTGAGCTCCTGGACGGGGCCAGCGCGGAGTTTGATCAGGAACAGGTCAGCGCCGGTAAGCTTTCCCCCGTATTTTTCGGTTCGGCCCTGACCAATTTCGGCGTGGAGACCTTTCTGAAGCATTTCCTTCAGATGACCACCTCACCGCTGCCGCGGCGGGCGGATATTGGGGAGGTTGACCCCTTGAAGGAGGAGTTTTCCGCCTTTGTATTCAAGATTCAGGCCAATATGAATAAGGCCCACCGGGACCGGATTGCGTTTATGCGTATCTGCTCCGGGAAATTTACGGCGGGTATGGAGGTCAACCATATTCAGGGCGGGAAAAAGCTTCGCCTTTCTCAGCCCCAGCAGATTATGGCACAGGATCGGAAGATTGTGGAGGAGGCCTACGCGGGGGACATCATCGGTGTGTTTGACCCGGGGATTTTCTCCATCGGGGATACCATCTGTATGCCGGGAAGAAAGCTTCAATATGAGGGAATTCCCACCTTCGCGCCGGAGCATTTTGCCAGGGTACGCCAGATGGATACCATGAAGCGGAAGCAGTTTGTGAAGGGCATTGAGCAGATTGCCCAGGAGGGCGCCATTCAGATTTTTCAGGAATACAATACGGGAATGGAGGAAATCATTGTTGGTGTGGTAGGTGTCCTTCAGTTTGATGTGCTGAAGTACCGGCTGGAAAATGAGTACAATGTGGAGATTAAGCTGGAGCCTCTGCCTTATGAGCATATTCGATGGATCGAGAATGAGGAGATTGACATGAGTAAGCTGGTGGGAACCTCCGACATGAAGAAGATCAAGGATTTGAAGGGACGTCCCCTGCTTATCTGGGCCAATGCCTGGAGCGTGGGCATGACCTTAGACCGGAATCCGGGGCTGGTGCTTTCGGAGTTTGGAAGGTAAAAAAGAGTTTCCATTTTACCAAAAGTATGCTAGAATCAGAAGAAATAGAAATAACAGGAGATTGCAACGGAGGTTTCGGATATGGCAAGAGAAGAAAACAGAAGTGTTCATATGATACATGCGGACGGAAAGCTGGGAGAGGTCCAGATTGCAGATGAGGTAGTAGCCATTATTGCAGGTCTGGCCGCTACGGAGGTAGAGGGCGTGTCCGCTATGGCGGGCAATATCACCAATGAGCTCATCAGCAAGCTGGGCATGAAGAATCTGTCCAAGGGTGTGAAGGTTCTGGTGACAGATCGGAATGTGGATGTGGATCTGGCGCTGAACATTGAATACGGCTACAGCATTATGAAGGTTTCGGAGAAGGTGCAGGACAAGGTGAAGGCTGCCATTGAGAATATGACAGGGCTTGAGGTGTCTATGGTGAATATCCGCATTGCCAGTGTCAATATGGAGAAGGCGAAATAGGACATCAGGGGACAGGCCCTGTGCCCTTTGGCTGTCCGGGTCACAGGTCCGCCAGCAGTCTTAGGAAAAGCGATTCGTACACCAAGGATAAGGTCAGAGGAAATGGGGGATGTTTTACGACATCCCCTTACTCGCAGTTGGCAGGAGACGAGAATCAGATATGAAAAGAAGAGAATTGAGAGAGCATATTTTTGAACTGCTGTTTCGAATTGAATTTAACAGCTCCCAGGAGATGCCGGAGCAGATCCGGTTGTTTTTTGAGGGCCTGGAGGAGTTGGAGGAGCAGGATCAGTCCTATATGGAGGAAAAGTACAGGCGCATTGTGGAGAAGCTTCCTGAGCTTGACAAGCAGATTGAGGAGACGGCTAAGGGCTGGCGGCTTTCCCGCATGGGCAAGGTGGATCTGACTATTCTGCGTCTGGCCGTCTATGAGATGGAGTTCGATGATGACGTTCCCGTAGGGGTGGCTATCAATGAGGCGGTGGAGCTGTCCAAGAAGTTTGGGGGAGACGATTCCCCGGCCTTTGTAAACGGAATTTTAGGAAAAATAGGAAAGAAAGAATGAAGCAGGCTTATACGGTCGCCCAGGTCAATCATTATATCAAAAATATGTTTTCCCAGGATTTTCTGCTCAGCCGCATTTATGTAAAGGGCGAGGTTTCCAACTGTAAATATCATACCTCAGGACACATTTATTTCTCCTTGAAGGATGAGAGCGGAACCCTGTCCTGCGTGATGTTTGCCGGACAGCGCAAGGGACTGGCTTTTTCCATGAAGGAGGGGCAGCATGTAACGGTTCTTGGAAGTGTCAACGTATACGAGCGGACAGGAAGCTATCAACTCTATGCCAAGGAGATCCGGCTGGAGGGAACCGGCCGTCTCTATGAGGAATTTGAACGGCTGAAAAGAGAGCTGGAGGAGATGGGCATGTTTGCCGAGGAGTACAAGCAGCCCATTCCGGCCTACATCCGCAGGCTTGGGATTGTGACGGCGCCTACAGGTGCGGCCGTTCAGGATATCCGCAACATTGCCTCCCGAAGAAACCCTTACGTGCAGCTGATTCTCTATCCGGCTCTGGTGCAGGGGGAGGGCGCGGTGGACAGTATCGTCCGGGGGCTGGAGACTCTGGATCGGATGGGACTGGATGTGATCATTGTGGGCAGGGGCGGAGGCTCCATAGAGGATCTCTGGGCCTTTAACGAGGAAAAGGTAGCCAGGGCCATCTTTGAATGCCGGACACCGGTGATCTCTGCGGTGGGCCATGAGACAGACACCACCATTGCGGACTTTGTGGCGGACCTAAGAGCGCCCACCCCCTCGGCGGCCGCGGAGCTGGCGGTGGCGGATGTGAGGGAACTTTTGGAGCGCATGAGGACCTATCGGCAGCGCCTGAATCAGACCCTTGGCTATCGCCTGGAGCAGTATCGAAGCCGCCTGGAACAGCTTCGGGGCCGGCTCATACAGGCAGGGCCCAGACAGCAGGTATTTGAGAAGCGCATGCGTCTGGCGGATTTGGAGAATCAGATGGAGCAGGCCATGAAGGACAAGCTCAGCCTGCGGCAGCATCAATTGGCTCTGTACATTGAGCGCTTTCACGGGCTTTCCCCGCTTCTGAAGCTTCAGCAGGGCTATTCCTATACCCAGGGAACGGATGGCCGGGCGGTGACCAGTATCCGGCAGGCCGCGCCGGGGGACACGCTGCGGATTCATGTGACGGACGGTATCTATACCGCCCTGGTGAAAGAGCGCAGAGAAGTAAAGAGATAACAACAGCCGGTCAGGAGGAAGAAATATGGAAAAGGAACCCATGGAAAATCAGGAAACAACCCTGGAAGAAGCATTTGCGCAGCTGGATCAAATGCTTGTAAAGCTCTCGGACCGGGATACGGCCCTGGAGGAATCCTTTCAGGTGTATGCGGAGGGAACAAGGCTTTTGAAATATTGCAACGAGAAGCTGGATAAGGTAGAAAAAAAGATGCTGGTGTTAAATGAGGAGGGGAAGCTGGATGAGTTTTAAGGAGGAGCTTCAGAAAAGAACGGAAGAAATAGAGGAGCTTTTGAGACGTTATCTGCCAAAGGAGGAGGGCTTTCAGAAAACCGTGCTGGAGGCTGTGAATTACAGCGTGACGGCCGGGGGAAAGCGTCTGCGCCCCATACTCATGAGAGAGACCTATCGTATGTTTGGAGGAAGCGGTCCGGTGATTGAGCCCTATATGGCGGCCATTGAGATGATTCACACCTACTCTCTGGTTCATGATGACCTGCCGGCCATGGACAACGACGAGTACCGCAGAGGCAGGAAGACCACACACGCGGTCTATGGGGAGGCCATGGGAATTCTGGCCGGAGACGCTCTCCTGAACCTTGCCTTTGAGACGGCGGCCCAGGCCTTTGAGCTGGATCTGAGTGAGCGGACGGCGAAGGCCATGAGGATTTTGGCAGAAAAGGCCGGTATCTATGGCATGATCGGCGGACAGGTGGTGGACGTGGAATCCGAGGGATATGCCATTTCCAGGGAGAAGCTTGATTTCATTTATCGTCTCAAGACCAGCGCCCTGATTGAAAGCTCCATGATGATTGGCGCGGTGCTGGCCGGTGCCACGGAGGATGAGGTGGAGCGGATTGAAAGGACGGCACGGGATGTGGGATTGGCCTTCCAGATTCAGGATGATATTCTGGATGTGACCAGCACGCTTGAGGTCCTTGGAAAGCCCATTCACAGCGATGAGAAGAACGAAAAGACGACTTATGTAACCTTGGAGGGCCTGGATAAGGCAAGACAGGATGTGGAGGAAATCTCCAAGAGGGCTCTTGCTACATTGGCATCCCTTGAGCGGAAAAATCCGTTCTTGGAGGAGCTGATTACCATGCTGATTACCAGAGAAAAATAGAAGCAGAAGACAAATAAGACGAGGGCGGCAGGCGATGCTGCCAAATTGGGATAAAGGGATGGCACTGGAAAAGATTAATCAGGTAAATGATATCAAAAGGCTGGAAAAGTACGAGTGGAATCTTCTGGCGGAGGAGATTCGGGAATTTCTCATTGAAAAGATCAGTGTAAACGGCGGGCATCTGGCCTCCAACCTGGGTGTGGTGGAGCTGACCATGGCCATGCATCTGGCATTTGATTTCCCAAATGACAAGGTGGTGTGGGACGTGGGGCATCAGGCCTATACCCATAAGCTGCTCACCGGGCGCAAGGAGGGCTTTGACGGCCTGCGCAAATATGGCGGCATGAGCGGCTTTCCCAAGCGCAAGGAAAGTGACTGTGACTGCTTTGACACGGGCCACAGCTCCACATCCGTCTCCGCCGGCATTGGCCTGGTAAGAGCCAGAGAGCTCCAGGGAGGCAGTGAATCGGTGATTTCGGTCATCGGAGACGGAGCCCTCACAGGGGGAATGGCTTATGAGGCTCTCAACAATGCCTCCCAGCTAAAGAGCAATTTTATCATTGTCTTAAATGACAACCAAATGTCCATAGCGGAGAATGTGGGAGGAATGTCCCAATACTTAAACGGGCTTAGAACGGCAGAGGCTTACACGGGCTTCAAGGAGGGACTGCAGAATACCCTGGAGCGGATTCCGGTCTACGGCGAGGGCCTGGTCCGCCAGCTGAAAAAGACAAAGAACGGTTTAAAGCAGCTGGTAATTCCGGGAATGCTCTTTGAAAATATGGGGATTACCTATTTGGGC
Source organism: bacterium 1XD21-13 (assembly GCA_009917555.1). GTDB lineage: Bacteria > Bacillota > Clostridia > Lachnospirales > Lachnospiraceae > Laedolimicola. The sequence goes on from QZDX01000005.1 coordinate 237,776, forward strand.
CCGGTGGACGGCCATAACATAGAGCAGCTGATTCGAACCTTTAACGATGCCAGACGGATACGCCATGCGGTGTTGATCCATGTGAAAACCCAGAAGGGAAAGGGATATGCCCCGGCGGAGCGCCATCCGGCCCGTTTCCATGGAGCGGAGCCCTTTGACATTGCCACAGGCCTTCCCAGCCACAAAAGGACCAAGGCAAACTATACGGACATTTTTTCTACGGTTATGCGGAAAATGGGCGATCGGGATGAGAAGGTAGTGGCGATTACGGCAGCTATGCCTGACGGAACCGGCCTTAAGCGGTTCAAAAATATGTTCCCGGACCGGTTCTTTGATGTGGGGATCGCGGAGCAGCATGCGGTGACCTTTGCGGCCGGGCTGGCGGCGGGAGGGCTGAAGCCCATTGTGGCGGTGTACTCCTCCTTTTTACAGAGAGCCTACGATCAGATCCTCCATGACGTGTGTATCCAAAATCTCCATGTGATCTTTGCCATTGACCGGGCGGGACTGGTGGGAAGCGATGGGGAGACGCACCAGGGGATTTTTGACCTGTCCTATCTGTCCAGTATTCCCAATATGACGATTTTAGCTCCAAAGAATAAATGGGAGCTTTCTGATATGCTGAAATATGCCGTCAATTTTGGCGGCCCCATTGCCCTGCGCTATCCCAGAGGGGAGGCCTATGACGGACTGCAGGAATTCCGTCCTGCCATTGTCTACGGAAAAAGTGAGATCATCTATGAGGAGGCGGACATTGCCCTCCTGGCCGTGGGCAGCATGGTGAAGGTGGGAGAGCAGGTGCGGGGAATCTTAAAGGATGCGGGATATAATTGTACCCTGGTAAACGGCCGGTTTGTGAAGCCCATTGACGAGGAATGTCTGGAGCTCCTTTCCAAAACCCATGGTCTCTTCGTTACCATGGAGGAAAACGTAAGGAGCGGCGGCTTTGGGGAAAAGGTGCTGGATTATGTGACGGACCGGCAGCTTCCGGTTCGGACGCTGAATGTTTCCATACCAGATGAGTATGTGGAGCATGGCAATGTGGCCCTGCTTTATCAGGAGGTAGGTCTTGATCCAAAGACCATTGCAAAGCGGATAATTACTGCCTATGTTGGTCAGATGTAAGGAGCGGCGCATATGAAGACAAGACTGGATATACTCCTGGTGTCCCGGGGACTGGCAGATTCCAGAGAAAAGGCAAAGGCTGTTATCATGGCCGGCAGCGTCTTTGTAAACGGCCAGCGGGAGGATAAGGCCGGCTCTATGTTTGAGGAAAAAGTGAACATTGAGGTCCACGGTCATAAGCTCCCCTATGTGAGCAGAGGGGGGTTAAAGCTTGAAAAGGCTGTGAAAAGCTTCTCCTTGTCCTTATCCGGAAAGCTCTGTATGGATGTGGGTTCCTCCACAGGGGGCTTTACGGACTGTATGCTGCAAAATGGAGCCCGAAGGGTTTATGCGGTAGATGTGGGAACGAATCAGCTGGCCTGGAAGCTTCGCACGGATGAGCGGGTAGTGTGTATGGAGAAAACGAATATTCGTTACCTGCTTCCGGAGCAGATCCCGGAGCCGCCGGAGTTTGCCTCCATCGACGTGGCCTTCATTTCTCTTACCAAGGTGCTTCTTCCGGTGCGGGAGCTCTTGACGGAGGAGGGACAGGTTGTGGCTCTTATTAAGCCTCAGTTTGAGGCCGGAAGAGAAAAGGTCGGAAAAAAGGGTGTGGTGCGGGAGAAGGAAACCCATCTGGAGGTTATTGAGCAAGTGATTTCCTATGCCTGCTCCATTGGATACCGGGTATTGCAGCTTGATTTTTCCCCGGTGCGGGGACCGGAGGGCAACATTGAATATCTGCTGTACCTGCAAAAAATGAGGGCGGAGGAAGCAGTCGCAGGCTGTCCGGAGCATATACGGACGGAGGATGTGGTGGACAAGGCCCATGAGACCCTGAGCTAGTGTATTGTAATGATCAAGAAACTGTACACAGACGTATCATTTTGGGAACGTTGACTGTAAATTCGCAATTGTACTTATACTTATCTGTAAGGAAACGTTTATGAAGCATTTCTATGTGATTACCAACAGTGAAAAAGATGAAGGGTTGGAGACAACAAAGGATATCTATGACTACCTGACCGCTCACGGGTGCACCTGTACGGTTCGGGAGTATCAGAAGCTGAACAAAGGCGGTGGCGGGGTGAATCAGGAGCTCTTCCGTGAGAAGGGCGAAGTTGTAGGCTATACGGACGCGGACTGGATACCGGAGGATGCACAGTGTATTCTGGTGCTGGGAGGGGACGGTACGTTGATCCAGGCGGCCAGAGATACGGTAGAGCGGAGGATTCCTCTTTTGGGTATCAATCTGGGCAAGCTTGGATATTTGGCGGAGATCGAGAGAGCCGGAGTTTCAGATGCCCTGGACAAGCTGATGGCAGACGCTTATACGCTGGAGCCCAGAATGATGCTGGAGGGCTCGGTCTGCCGGAAGGAAGGGGAGCGTGTTCATAACCTGGCCTTAAACGATATCGTAGTGAACCGTGCGGGAGCCCTTCGCGTGATCGATTATGAGATCTATGTAAATGGAGAGTTCTTAAATCGCTATTCTGCGGATGGAATCATAGTCTCCACGCCTACAGGCTCCACAGGCTACAGTCTTTCTGCAGGAGGGCCCATTGTCTCCCCTATGGCGTCCATGATAGTAGTGACACCCATCTGTCCCCATACCCTGACGGCCAGGAGCATTGTGCTGTCCGGGGAGGATCGGATCACCATTCGTCTGGGCTCCGGGCGGAGGACGGATCGGGAGGAGGCCTATGCCACCTTTGACGGGGAGGTTTCCGTTCCCATAGCTACTGGTGACTATGTGGAGATTTGCAAGTCTGAAAAGGCTGCGGATATTTTAAAAATAAGTAAAATCAGCTTTTTAGAGGTCCTGCGCAATAAGATGAGGGAGAATTGATTTTATACAGGTGTAGTGGAAGGATATTACGGGACTGGAATCAGTAATATCCTTCCAGTGCACAAATCGATTTCCAGGCACGTGTCCTAGTGACTGGAAATTGATTTCATACAGGTGTAGTGGAAGGATATTACGGGACTGGAATAGGAGGAGTTTTTATGAAGCGGGAGCGGCATGGAAAAATAATTGAATTGATTGGACATTATGCCATAGAGACCCAGGAGGAGCTGGCGGACAAGCTGAATGAAGCCGGCTTTCGGGTGACACAGGCCACGGTATCCAGGGACATTCGAGAGCTAAAGCTGACAAAGATGACCGTAGGCGGCAAACAGAGGTATGTGGTGGTTCAGGAGCATAGCCGCCAAATGGGAGAAAAGTACATAGGAATCTTGCGGGAGGGCTTTCTGTCGGTGGATATGGCGCAGAATATTCTGGTGATTAAGACGGTGGCAGGCATGGCCATGGCAGTGGGAGCAGCCCTGGACGCACTTCACTGGCAGGAGATTGTGGGCTGCATTGCGGGCGATGATACGGTTTTTTGTGCGGTTCGCACGGTAGAGGATGCGCTTCCCATGATGGATAAGCTGAGGAAGATGCTGCGGGAGTGAAATAGCAAAATTTCTCTCTGCATAGATGCGGGAGGAGCTTGCAAAATTTGAAATAGGGGAAGTTATGTTAAGCTATTTGCATGTAAAAAATCTGGCACTGATCGAGGAAGCGGAGATTGATTTTTCCGAGGGGCTTAATATTTTAACAGGAGAGACAGGAGCAGGAAAATCCATTGTCATAGGCTCCGTGAGCCTGGCGCTGGGAGGCAAGTTTTCCCGGGATATGCTGCGGGAGGGAGCGGACTATGGATTGGTGGAGCTGGTCTTTCAGGTGACAAGAGAGAGCCAGCAGAAGCGTCTCCTTGAGCTGGGCGTCATTTTGGAAGAGGATCAGGTAATTATTTCCAGAAAAATTCTTGATAAACGGAGCATCAATAAGATAAACGGCGAGACGGTCTCTTTAAGCCAATTGAAGGAGGCGGCCTCTGTTTTGATTGACATTCACGGGCAGCATGAGCATCAGTCCCTTCTTCAGAGGAAGAAGCATCTGGAGATATTGGATGAATTTTCTAAGGAGGAGCTGGGTCCGGTGAAGGAGGAGCTTTCACAGGCTTATCATCACTGGCGGGAGCTTTCGGAAAAGCAAAGGGAGGCCAGGCTTGACGAGGAAAGCCGTCTTCGGGAGATTTCTCTCTTGGAATTTCAGCTTCATGAGATCGAGGAGGCATGCCCGGAGCTTGGTGAGGATGAGGTGCTGGAGCAGCAGTACCGGAGAATGACTCACGGGAAACGGATCTTAGAGGCGGCAGGAGCGGCCTATTCCATGACAGGCTATGAGGAGCCGCAGGCCGCTGGAGGGATGCTTGGACATGCCCTGCGGGAGCTTCAGAGTGTGGCGGACTACGACGAGGAGTTGTCCCCTCTTTTGGATCAGCTGACAGATATCGATGCTCTTTTAAATGATTTTAACCGGGATATGGCAGAGTATTTGACATCCCTGGAATTCTCTTCGGAGACCTTTTATCAGACAGAGGAGCGGCTAAATACGCTCAATCAGCTAAAGGCCAAGTATGGGAAGACCTTGGAGGAGGTTTTTGCATGGCAGGAGAAAAGCCGGGAGCGCCTGGAGCGGCTTTTGGATTACGATGGGTATTTGGCGAGGCTTGAGGGAGAGCTTGAGGAAGAAGAGAAGCGTCTGTCTAAGCTTTGCCGTGAGGCATCGGAAATCCGTAAAAGGGGAGCCAAGAGGCTGTGCGGTGCGATCCGTGAGCATCTGGTGGATTTGAACTTTTTGGATGTAAAATTTGAAATGCATTTTGAAGCCTTGGAGGGCTATACAGCTCTTGGAAGAGATGATGTGGAATTCCTCATCTCCGTCAATCCGGGAGAGCCTCTGCGTCCGCTGATGAAGATTGCCTCCGGAGGCGAGCTGTCCCGGATTATGCTGGCGATTAAGACCGTGCTGGCAGATAAGGATGATATTGACGCGGTTATTTTCGATGAAATTGATGTGGGAATCAGCGGCCGGACAGCCCAGCGGGTTTCCGAGAAAATGATGCTGATAGGAAAAACCAGGCAGGTGATCTGTATTACCCATTTGGCCCAGATAGCAGCCATGGCGGACAGCCATTACCGTATTAAAAAAATGGTAAAAAATGGGGAAACCAGAACCGAGATCCGGAAATTGAAGGAAGCAGAAGAGATTGAAGAGCTTGCCCGGATTTTAGGCGGCGCTGAGATCACGGATGCTGTAATGAAAAATGCGGAGGAAATGAAGCGGCTGGCAGAAGGGAAAAAATCTCATACCTGATTGGCAGAAGTTATTTTGGAAACATTATACTAGTCTAGGGAGCTTTATATTTCACATACTAGAGAAGGATGTAGGCAAATCTACATCCTTTTTACGATTTTAGCAGAGGATGTGAAATCATGGATCATAGAAGATATCGGCGCTGCTTGATCTGCATTCTGGTGATTGCACTTGCAGGGCTTGGTTTTTTAGGCTATGAGGAGCTTCGGGACGGAATTCCTGATTCTTATACGCAGACAGAGGGTGAACCGGCTCCCTCCTACTCCAATCTTTTTGTCACGGAGGAAATAAAGTCAGGGCTTACGGAGGCCTCGGCCAATGCGTATGCGTCAGAGGGCTATACCATTGAATATAAGCTGATGGGACTGATTCCCCTAAAGGAAGCAAGGGTGGAGGTGCTAAAGCCCGCCTATGTGATTCCGGGCGGGGTTCCCATTGGCATCTATATGGAAACGGAAGGAATTCTGATTATAGGGACAGGAGAGGTGACCGGAGTGGACGGATTGACCTATGAGCCTGCCTATCGGATTGTTCAGAGGGGAGACTATCTTCGGGCCATCAACGGGAGAGCCGTTTACGACAAGGAGGAGCTGATTGAGGAGGTCAATGCACAGGGAAGTGAGGATGTGATCCTGGATCTGGAGCGAAACGGAGAGCCGCTGCAGGTAAAGGTGGAGGCTGTGCAGACAGGGCAGGAGGAATATAAGCTTGGCATCTGGGTGCGGGACAATACCCAGGGAATCGGGACCCTTACCTTTCTCACAAAGAACGGAGGCTTCGGAGCCTTGGGTCATGGGGTTAATGACGTGGACACCGGAGGTCTTCTCAAAATATCGGAGGGTGCTCTCTATGACACCAATATTATTGATATCAAAAAGGGGGAAAAGGGCACGCCGGGGGAGCTTTCCGGGCTGATCCGCTATCGTCAGGAGCTGATCTGCGGGCAGCTGACAGAGAATACCACTGTGGGAATCTTTGGAAACGGGGAGGATCGGCTTTATGAGAAGGTGGACGGGGAGCCTCTTCAAATTGGTTATAAGCAGGAGCTTCAGCTTGGAGAGGCCTTTGTTCGAAGCTCCGTCAGCGGTGAGATGAAGGATTACCGGGTGGAGATTCTGGAGATCCATGGGAAGGACGAGGATATGAACAAGGGAATCATTCTCAAGGTCACGGACCCGGAGCTTCTGGATTTGACCGGCGGGATTGTCCAGGGGATGAGCGGGAGCCCTATTATTCAAAATGGGAAGCTGGTGGGAGCCGTAACCCACGTATTTGTACAGGATTCCACAAAAGGCTTTGGAGTTTTTATTGAGAATATGCTGGAACATGTAAATCTTTAGAGGATTACGTCGAAAGCTGTAATGAGCTGTCTGAAAAAGGAGAGCGATAGGAATTGCTTCCTGTCAGTATTTCTGTCTATAATAAAAGCTGTAAGAGGAAACATTTGGAAAACGGACAAGAGCCGCCAAAATGTGAGCCGGCCTTGCTCAAGGGTATGGAGGACAGAGATGGAAAAGCTACAGGTTGCAATTGCAGATGACAATGAACGAATTGTGGAGCTATTAAACACCATGATACGCAGTGAGAATGGAATGGAGATTGTGGGAACGGCCGGAAATGGAGAGGATGCGGTGGACATGATCCGAAAAAGCCAGCCGGATGTGGTGCTCCTGGATTTGATTATGCCAAAGATGGACGGGCTTGGAGTGATGGAGAAGCTGAAGGAGGATAAGAGCCTCAAGAAACAGCCGGCCTTTATTGTGCTGTCAGCCATCGGTCAGGAGGACGTGACAGAGGATGCATTTGCCCTGGGAGCCAATTATTATATGATGAAGCCCTTTAATAACGAGCTGCTTCTGGGACGGTTGAGAAGCATCCGAAGCCGGGGAGAGCGCATTTTAAATCCCGTCAAGGCGGCAGGGACCGTGGAGCGGAAGCGGGTTTCCTACGAGGAGCGGGACCTGGAGACGGATGTAACCAATATGATTCATGAGATTGGTGTTCCGGCTCATATCAAGGGTTATCAGTACTTGAGGGACGCTATCATGATGACCGTGGAGGATATGGACATGCTCAGCTCCATTACCAAGGTGCTGTATCCCACCATTGCTAAAAACCATCAAACCACGCCCAGCCGTGTGGAGCGGGCCATCCGCCATGCCATTGAGGTGGCCTGGAGCAGAGGGAAGATGGACACCATAGACGAGCTTTTCGGGTATACGGTGAGCACCGGGAAGGGAAAGCCTACCAATTCGGAATTTATCGCATTGATCTCGGATCGGATACGGCTGGAATATAAGGCTAAGGTGTCATAAGGGGTACTTCATATTTTTATCGTAGGTTTTGCGAAATTTTCCCTTTCAAATACTCCGTATATGAGGTATAATGATTATAAAATATTACAAATACCCATGTACATATGGGAAATAGGGAGGAAATGCGGTGAGAAAGATATTATTTATTGCTTCCGAAGCAGTACCCTTTATTAAGACCGGAGGTTTGGCAGACGTAGTTGGATCTCTGCCCAAGTATTTTGACAAGGAATATTTTGATATTCGTGTAATGATTCCCAAGTATCTGTGCATCAAGCAGGAGTGGCGGGACAAGATGCAGTATGTGACACATTTCTATATGAATCTCGCATGGCGGAGCCAGTATGTTGGGATTCTGGAGATGGAATATGAGGGAATCAAGTTCTACTTCGTTGACAATGAATACTATTTTGCAGGTGCAAAGCCTTACGGAAATATTTATGAGGATATTGAGAAGTTTGCCTTTTTCTCCAAGGCAGCTATCTCAGCTCTTCCCTCGCTGGATTTCCGGCCGGATATCATCCACTGCCATGACTGGCAGACCGGACTGGTGCCCGTATTTTTAAATGATTCCTTCCAGAATAATCCGTTCTTCCAGGGAATCAAGACCATTATGACCATCCACAACCTGAAGTTCCAGGGTGTGTGGGATATGAAGACGGTGCGGGATATTACGGGACTTTCCATATCCTACTTTGCGCCGGATAAGCTGGAGGCTTATGGAGATGCCAACTATTTGAAGGGCGGCATCGTATATTCGGATGCGGTGACTACCGTAAGCGAGACCTACGCGGAGGAGATCAAGATGCCCTACTATGGCGAGCACCTGGACGGCCTTATGAATGCAAGGGCCAACTCACTGCGGGGAATTGTCAATGGTATTGATTATAATGAGTACAACCCGGAGACGGATAAGTTCTTAACCAAGAATTACAATGCGGTGAATTTCCGCAAGGAGAAGGTGAAGAATAAGACAGCTCTCCAGGCGGAGCTGGGACTGGATGTCGATCCCAAGAAGATGATGATCGGCGTGGTTTCCCGTCTGACGGATCAGAAGGGCTTTGACCTGATTGCTTATGTGATGGATGAGCTGTGCCAGGATGAGATTCAGCTGGTAGTTCTTGGAACCGGAGAGGAGCGGTACGAGAATATGTTCCGCCATTTTGCATGGAAGTACCAGGGCAAGGTGTCAGCCAATATCTTCTATTCCGAGGCATTGTCTCATAAGATTTACGGCTCCTGTGATGCGTTCCTGATGCCCTCCCAGTTTGAGCCCTGCGGCTTAAGCCAGCTTATGAGTCTGCGGTACGGTACCGTGCCCATTGTACGTGAAACAGGCGGCCTGAAGGATACAGTAGAGCCCTACAACGAGTATGAGAGCACGGGAACAGGCTTCAGCTTCCTGAACTACAATGCTCATGAGATGCTTCACACCATCCGTTACGCGGAGGCGGTATATTATGACAAGAAGCGCGAGTGGAACAAGATCGTGGATCGGGCTATGGCCGTTGACTTCTCCTGGGGAGCTTCCGCGAAGAAGTATGAAGAATTATACAATTGGTTAGCCGGTTAATTTTGCAAAAGGTTATTGCCGAATATGCTGTTTGCCTGCCCTCGGGGCAGGCAAACTTTGTCTGTAGAAAATCCGTATAAAAATACCTTCTGTTTGAGATACTGTAAGTAACTGTTCGGAATGATTGTTGAGCAGGAAAATGCGGAACTGGAAACAGTAGAATCTCATATAGTACCCAGATGGATTTACGGGCACATGCATTAGGTGACCGGAAATTCATCTCCGGTATATGCGTACTATATGGGGTTCTACGGAACTGGAAACAGTAGAATCTCATATAGTACCCAGATGGATTTACGGGCACATGCATTAGGTGACCGGAAATTCATCTCCGGTATATGCGTACTATATGGGGTTCTACGGAACTGGAATAGGAGGTATTTTTTATGAAGTCAGAATTATCTGAACTGGATGTCCAGAACCTTCGTCATCTCATCGGAGGCTACGACACCACCCACTGCAAAATGAACGATTATGCAAACAATGCCACGGATCAGCAGGTAAAGCAGTTTTTCCAGAAGGCAGCCCAGTCTGCCAAGGAAAATAAGCAGCAGCTGATGCAGTTCTTAGGTTAGGAGGGTGCGAAGATGAATGAGAAGACAATGGTAGCGGATACCCTGGTTGGTATCAACGGAGAGCTAAAGATGTTCAGCGAAATGATTCCTCAAACCGAGGAGCCAAGACTTAAGCAGACCTTGAAGGAGCTGCGGAACAAGTGCGAGATGTCCCAGGAGGAGCTCTATCAGATTGCCAGAGCAAAGCAGTACTATGTGCCGGCTTCCAAGGCTTCTGAGGAAGAGGTTCAGCATGTGAAGTCTCTGTTTACCCAGAATGTGATGTAGCTGTTTAGACGGCTGGAAAACAAACATAAAAAGATGCGTCAAGCTTGTTTGTAAGCAGATTTTTATGTTTGTTTTCATTACAGGAATTTCATAAAACAATACAGGAATTTATAGGAAAAAGGGCTTGCAAAAGCCCTTTTTGCATGGTATACTTTCTAAGTTAGCGAAAAATCACGCGGTCCTTGCCAAGAGCGGTGCCAAAGTAGGAGCTTTGGTCTTTGCGGCAGACAGGGCTTGCGGAAGAACAACCAAAATGGAGGTAAGAAACATGAGCGTTATTTCAATGAAGCAGTTACTGGAGGCAGGTGTTCATTTCGGACATCAGACAAGAAGATGGAACCCCAAGATGGCTCCCTACATCTACACCGAGCGGAACGGCATCTATATCATCGACCTGCAGAAGTCTGTGGGAATGGTAGATGAGGCTTACAAGGCCGTATTTGACATCGTGGCAGAGGGTGGCACCATTCTGTTTGTGGGAACCAAGAAGCAGGCGCAGGATGCAATCCGCACAGAGGCAGAGCGCTGTGGTATGTTCTATGTAAATGAGAGATGGTTAGGCGGCATGCTGACCAACTTCAAGACCATCCAGAGCCGTGTAAACCGCTTAAAAGAGATCGAGAGAATGTCCGAGGATGGAACCTTTGACGTACTTCCCAAGAAGGAAGTTATCGCCCTGAGAAAAGAGTGGGAGAAGCTGGAGAGAAACCTTGGCGGTATCAAGGAAATGAAGAGAGTTCCGGATGCAATCTTCGTAGTAGATCCCAAGAAGGAGAGAATCTGTGTCCAGGAAGCACATACTCTGGGAATTCCACTTATCGGTATCGCAGACACCAACTGTGACCCGGAGGAGCTTGATTATGTAATCCCCGGCAATGATGATGCAATCAGAGCCGTGAAGCTGCTGGTATCCAAGATGGCAGACGCTGTTGTGGAGGCAAACCAGGGACAGGCAGAGGACGTAGAGGAAGCTTACGACTATGCGGACGAGGCTGAGGTTCCGGTAGAGGAGTAAATCAGAGCTTTAAAAAGATTATTTATCCCATAACGGCTGGATCTGCATGGAGCAGACAGCTATGCATTTATGGGAATTCATAGATGGAGGAGAAAACAATGGCAGTAACAGCAGGAATGGTAAAAGAGTTAAGAGAGACCACCGGCGCCGGCATTATGGACTGTAAGAAAGCCCTTGCCGCAACGGACGGAGATATGGATGCAGCTATCGACTGGCTGAGAGAGAAGGGACTTGCAAGCGCCCAGAAGAAGGCCGGCCGTATTGCAGCCGAGGGTATTGTGGCAACCTGTCTTGTCAATGATGACAAGAAGGCTGTTGTGGTTGAGGTGAATGCGGAGACCGACTTTGTAGCCAAGAATGCCAAGTTCCAGTCCTTTGTAGCAGATGTTGCGGCACAGGCAGTGAATACCGGTGCAGCAGACATTGATGCATTTATGGCAGAGACTTGGGAGAAGGACAGCTCTATGACCGTGAAGGAGGCTCTGGCAGCCCAGATCGCAGTGATTGGCGAGAACATGAACATCCGCCGGTTCCAGCAGATGGAGGAGGAGAATGGATTTATTGCCTCCTACATTCATGCAGGCGGCAAGATTGGCGTTTTGGTGGACGTTGAGACGGATATTATCAATGATGATGTGAGAGAGATGGCTAAGAACATCGCTATGCAGGCAGCCGCTTTGAAGCCGCTTTATACCAGCGACAAGGAAGTGGATGCAGAGTATATTGAGAAGGAGAAGGCAATTCTCCTGGCTCAGATCCAGAACGATCCCAAGGAGTCCCAGAAGCCGGAGAAGGTGATCGAGGGCATGATTAAGGGGCGTATCAATAAGGAGCTTAAGGAGATCTGTCTCTTAGATCAGGTATATGTGAAGGCTGAGGACGGCAAGCAGTCTGTAGCGGCTTATGTGGCTCAGGTGGCTAAGGCGAATAGCGCTAACATCACCATCAAAGGATTTGTTCGCTTTGAGACTGGTGAGGGTATGGAGAAGAAGAACGAGGACTTTGCGGCTGAGGTGGCGAAGCAGATGAATATGTAATCGCTGTCAGGCGGTAGAAGAGAATAAGAGCTGAAAACCCTTGGAAAGCCCGGAAAATGGGCGTTTTCGAGGGTTTTTTGTGATCTTGGGTGGGGACCATAACTTATCACAAATTATCATATTTTCAGCCAAATTTGGGGGATTTTTTGGGGGAAGATTTGGGGGAAAGGCATCCCCCAAATGGTGTTTTAAACTTTGCGTCGTTCTTCTGGAAAGTTGCTTTGCGTTTCTTTTTGGGGGATACCGCAACTTCCCCCAAATTTGTGTTTTCATCCCCCAAATTTCGTATTTTATCATAGATTATCAGAAGAAGATGAACAATTAAATGTGTAAATATTGTTCATAAATAAGATAGTTCTCGATAGCTCAATGGTAGAGCGATGTCTCGTTCGCACACCGAAGAAAAAGAGGGGAAACAACAGAATAGTCCTCGATAGCTCAATGGTAGAGCACGCGGCTGTTAACCGCGGGGTTGTTGGTTCGAGCCCAACTCGGGGAGCTTGAAAAACCTTGTAAACTGGGCGTTTGCAGGGTTTTTTGCTACAAGTTAGGTCATATAAAAAACAATAAAATGAAAGGGTTCCGCACAGCATGTGACTGTGAACCCTGAAACAAAAACATAGCTGCGGGATGCACGAAAAGCGTCAGTGGAGCCGTATTGAGAGGACATTTTTCAGAAATAGGAAGTGTCCTCTTTTTTTGTGGAAAAAAATAAGTCTTTTTTTGGCTTAGAGCCTTGCTCAGAAAAACACAGGTAATTTCATCATTGTATATTGAACCAGTTGGATGCTTATGATAATATTTAGAACAACAAATCGGCATTTAAGGAGGTATTCCTATGAAAAGGGTATTAGCACTATTTTTGGTATTGATTTGTATGTTTTCATTAGTTGCTTGTGATAAAGCAACTGAATCTGTAATAGATGATGAGGTTTCAAATATGTCTGAGGTTGATAAAAATGTTTCTGGTGAAACAGAGCAGACACAGCAAGCGATTGTTGAAAGTATAAGTGGAACAATTACTCGTATTGATGAAGATAAAATTTATGATTTGACCGAAGAAGAAGTAAAAATAATCGCAGACGTTATTGAAAATGGCACTTGGAATACAGAAGGGACTGCCGAATGTGCCAATGATTGCAAACTTATAATTGATGAAAGAACATATTATTATCATTCGGAATGTGGAACATTCAATGACAACGAGAACAATCAGAACTTATCTGTAACGGCTGAAGAGAAAGAAAGTATAAATATAATATTAGCTCAATATATAACACTTGGTTTAGAGTAATTCATGCGATTATCTTTAAGGCTGTTTTAATGGAAACAAAACTAAAAATTCCAGTCTGTAGAGCAGTTAATAGGAATACTTTCTTAAAAAGAGAATAAAAAATCCTAATGATACATAGCCGGTTGATTTTCACAAAAACGAAAATCGACCGGCTTTTTTCATGCCCATTTTTCTACATAGCCATTCTCTGTAAAAGGGGAGTGGCTGTTAATTTATCAAAAGAAAGGAGGGAAACAAGATGCACACATGCAGAGTAATCGCCATAGCGAACCAAAAGGGAGGAACCGGAAAGACCACCACAACCGTCAACTTAGGCATTGGACTGGCGAACGCAGGAAAGAGGGTACTTCTTGTGGACGCAGATCCGCAGGGGGATTTGACCACTTCATTGGGATGGCCGGATCAGGACAATCTTTCCGTCACGCTGGCAACCCAGATGGAGAAGATCATCCGTGACCAGAGGGAGGATGAATAACATACGGGCTTGTGCGAGGGAAATTGTGAACGAGGAAATTGTCTATATGGACTTAGAGTATAATTATCATTGGCAAAAATAAAGGGAAGAGATCGAAACCTCTTCCCAAACATACAGATTTC
>QZDX01000060.1 GCA_009917555.1 bacterium 1XD21-13
CGTGAATTGTAATCCAAGATTCCATACCTGCTATCCCGGATAAGTGTAAAAAGTTAATAGCTATTGATGTAAAAGAAAGGTATGGATTTTCTTTTACAAATCAGATGAGACTGACTGGATGGTTGGTCTCTTTTCTGTTATGCTTTGTTTTCTGGCGGCCGGAAAGGAGCCAACATGTCAAAGTTTTTATCTTATGAAGATCGAATGGTCATTGCACAACGCCTTCAGGAAAACGCCTCCTTTGGTGCAATTGGTAAGGAGTTGGGGAAAGACCGGACAACTATCGCTAAGGAAATCAAAAAGTATTCCTACGATAAAAAAAGCGGTCGTCCCGGGTATCCTTACAACCCATGTAAATTCCGTACCACATGCAAAGCGAAAAAGCTGTGTGGTTCGATCTGTACGCATCCATCCGCTTATAAATGCAGTTTGTGCCCCGAGTGCACTCTTCACTGTCCGGATTTTATAGAGGATGTCTGCTCTGTTAAAAGCAAACCGCCTTATGTTTGTAATGGCTGCGGCCAGCTTTCAAAATGCACACTGTTAAAACGTATTTATGACCCGGCTGATGCACATGAGAAAGCTCATCATGTCATTTCAGAAGCACGGACCGGCATTCTGTCCAACGAAGATGACATAGCAAGAATCAATCGGATTATCAGTCCCCTGGTCAAAAACGGGCAGTCCCTTCATCAGATCTATTTGGAGCATGTGGATGAACTGATGTGCAGCGAAAAGACGTTGTATAACTATGTGGATGCCCAGCTTTTTGATGTCAGAAACATTGACCTGCCCCGTAAGGTCAAATACCGTCCACGATATAAACAGCCTGAATTCAAGGTTGACAGGGGCTGCCGCATCGGTCGGAGCTACACGGACTTTCAGAAGTATCTCGCAGATTATCCGGAAACGACGATTGTACAAATGGACAGCGTCATTGGCCGTGTGGGAGGCAAATGTCTCCTTACGATACATTTTGTGGAAACCAGTTTGATGTTAGCCTTTTTACGGGATTCAAACACGTCGGCGTCTGTCATAGAGATTATAAACCTGTTGGACAAGGTTCTTGGAATCCCGACATTCAATTGTTTGTTTCCGGTCATCCTGACAGATAATGGGAGCGAGTTTTCAAATCCAAAGGAAATCGAACGGCGTGACACGATTCCATGTAACAGAACAAAAGTATTTTACTGCGATCCAAGTGCCCCATATCAAAAAGGTGCCTGCGAAGTGAATCATGAATTGATACGGCGTGTCCTGCCAAAAGGGAGCAGTTTTGACGAGCTGACACAGCGGGATGTTTTCCGGATGATGAACCACATCAATTCTTATAAAAGAAAAAAGCTGAACAATCGCAGCCCATACGAAACGTTCAGCTTTTATTACGGAGAAGAAGTGCTCAAGAAACTAGGGTGTTCTCCGGTTGCCGCCGAGAACATCATCTTGAAGCCCAGACTTCTCAAAAAGTAACAGATAAATTTGCGGAGTGCCGCCAGAACAGAACAATCATATCCAATCAAACTAGGGATGGATTCTCCGAATACAAAAATTTCGAGAGGGAATTGATCTCTGGTTGTCGTACGCAAATTTATTGCTGAACGTATTATAACATATGGAAACCCAAATGAAAATCCGGGAATCTTGTTTACAAAACGGG
>QZDX01000061.1 GCA_009917555.1 bacterium 1XD21-13
TAACATAAATCAACTCAGTTTGAACATGGCGACCTTCTATGAACCTGAAAAAAATCATCAAGCACACTACATACACCATTTAGTCGAATCTATTGTTTTTGATGACTCTTATACCTTTGGGCGTCCTTTCGAATATGAACCTCGGGTCTTACTCAAGTTAGTTCTTTTGGCATATAGTTATGGTATTTTTTCTTGTCGAAAGATCGAACGTTTTGCTCGGGAAAACGTTGTTGCCATGTGGTTGACTCAGGAAGCCCAACCTACTTATCGTACTATTGCTCGCTTTGTTGTCTCTGATACTATTGAGATGATGCTAAAAAGTTCGTTTTCTGAATTTAGAGAATATTTGCGAAAAAATGGGCTCATTGATGAGGCTGTGTTTATTGATGGTACTAAGATTCTTGCTAACGCAAATAAATACTCGTTTGTTTGGAAGAAAAATACTATTCGCTATGATGATTTAAATCGACAAAAAGCTAAAAAGTTATTGAAAGAGATCAAAGAATCGATCGTCAATATTGATTTTGCTGATGATCTGACTGTTGATCAACTTGATGAGATATGTGCCCGATTGGAACAACGAATTGAATATTTGAATGAAAAAGTCGAAGAGACTAAGAAGATCTCCCCTAATCCTGCGAAGCAGGAACGACGGACGGCCAAGAAATACTTAAAACAAACACGCGAGCGTAAACAGAAAAACTCTAAATATGCTGAACAGTTTGCCATCGTTGGCGAGCGAAACAGCTATTCTAAAACTGACAATGACGCCACTTTTATGCGTATGAAAGAAGATCCAATGAAAAATGGTCAAACCAAACCTGGCTATAATCTCCAAGTCGCTGCTAATAATCAATTTGCTTTGGACTACACCCTCGCACCTAATCCAACTGATATGCGTACTTTGATCCCATTTTTAGAAAAGATGGATGCAGATGTTATCCAAGGTCCGATAGTTGCTGATGCTGGTTATGGATCTGAACCTAACTATGAATTTATCGAAGATAAATTCGGAGTGTTTGATTACCTTATTCCATATAATACGATGTTAAAGGAAGAAACCAAACGTTGGAGATCAGATGAGCGCAAAGTGATGAATTGGCATTATAACGCTGAAGATGATTACTATATAGATCCAAAGAATGTTCGTTTTAACTTTAAACGCTATGCATATCGCCATGATACATATGGTTATAAACGAAATTTTAAAGTATATGAAGCTGAAAAATTCGATGAAGATCGTAAAGAAAATCCAAATGCATTGACCAAAAAAGGAAATGTCAGAAAGATCTATATCAATCCACAATGGGAATATTTCAAGGGGAAAGTAAAAACAAACCTTTCAAATACTGAAAAAAATAAGATCTATCGTAGAAGAAAGTATGAGATCGAACCTATTTTCGGTAATTTGAAGGCTTATTTGGGTTTTACTCGATTTACCGTACGAAGTAAGAAAAAGGTAAATCGACAAATGGGGATAGCGTTAATGGCATTGAACATGTGGAAAATGTCCACTAGTAGTTCAAAAATATCACCAAATAATAAAAACAAAAAGAAGACCATCCGAATTTTTCAAAATTTTCAAAAAATTCGAATGGTCTTCTTTAAAGATAGAGACTTATGTCACAGCCTCTTTAGCTAAAAATATTA
>QZDX01000062.1 GCA_009917555.1 bacterium 1XD21-13
GGTTACTGTCAAGTAATCATTGGCAACTCTTTTCATACAGATTTTTGATGCCGCACACAGGCTGTATCTCAAGCCACTCTTCACGTCCTAGCACCCGGCCATTGCAAGCAGTTTCCTTCTGTCCCCCCGTACCTTTCCTTCCAATCCCACCAAATGACCCAGCACCGGATATGCATATCCTTTCCCATCTTTCTTTGGCGTTTTTGACGACATCAGTATCTCGCCATAGATTTCCTCCACCTTTTCCTCTTCAAATGCGGGGTGCTTCCGTTTCTCCGTGACCTCATACAGTTTTCTGCTGCACTTCTTCGCCAGAATCTTCGCCAGATGGTTCCCTCCCCGCCTGCTCCAGCTTGTATGGTTGTGCTTCATCCGCCTGGCTATTACGCTCCATACATGGTTCTCCATCGTCCCCATGTTCCGGTATTCCAGTCCCTCCGGATGCTTCGGCAGTTCGAGGCCCTGCGACTGGTAGGGCAGCAGTCCCTCTTTATTGTTCCTGTAATACCGAATCAGTTCCTCCACGTCTTCAATCTCCCCCTCTTCGCTCAGACTGTTTCGATATAGTTCAAGGTATTCAAACAACTCTTCAATCTTTTCTCCGTCCAGCAGCTCCATGATGTCTTTCACCGCTTTCAGATTGTGGACCCTCTCCCGGACCGCTTTGTTGCGATGGAATGGCTCCAACTGGAAACACGTGCTTTTGTCTTTTACTTTTTTAATCCACGATGCCCCGTCTGCATTCAGTATCCGTTCGCATACTTCTTCCAGGTTATATGTTTCGGCTATCGCCGCCTCCCGATATTCGTGAAATTCTTTCGCTCTGGCAAAACCCGCCACCACCACCTTGTCGGAAAGGATGTACCTCTCTTTCCCGGTCTTCTTCCAGCCGTCATAGGCAATCCCCACTTTTATCTCTGCCTTGTCCTGGCGGCTGCTTTCTCTGTCTTTTCCCTGCAGCCTCACATAAACCCCGTCCGCCTCTTCAAACAGCACAGGGACTTCCCTTTTTCCTTGTATGTGGCCCTTTTTATGTTCTTCCACCAGCTGTGCCTCTTCTTCACACACTTTTTCTCCCAGGGACTGTATTACGTTCCATACGCCCATTGCACTGATTGTCTGCCCCGTCATTTCGCTGACTTTTGCCGCACACTCCCGGTAAGACAGTTCGGTGACCCCTTTTACCAGCAGTTCCGCCATGTTTGTGGAAATCAGGCCGACGTGGTCAAGCTGCAGGGTTTCGTCCAGCAGGTATACAAAATGCCGGGAGCCATCTTCTTGTGTCACTTCACAGACCGCCCTCCGGTAAGTCACTTCCCCATACACGGTCTTGATTGTGGTTTGGCGGTAACCCTTGTGGCGGTACTTTTTCTTGTCCCGTTCCTCCATCAGCATCCGGTCATACCGTTCCAGGAACTCGGTTGTGAACTGCCGGCCGATTTCACATACCCATGAAAAAATATTTTTCTCTAAAGTCTTGAAAGTTACACCGTTTTCCATTATCATTGAATTCATCATACAGTCCCTTATCTTTGTTTTTTCGCAAACTCAATCATAAGCGAAATCTGTATGTTTGGGAAGAGGTTTCGATCTCTTCCCTTTATTT
This sequence comes from bacterium 1XD21-13, assembly GCA_009917555.1. Classification (GTDB taxonomy): domain Bacteria; phylum Bacillota; class Clostridia; order Lachnospirales; family Lachnospiraceae; genus Laedolimicola. Next base: position 1,607 of record QZDX01000062.1, read on the forward strand.
TTGCCAATGATAATTATACTCTAAG
>QZDX01000063.1 GCA_009917555.1 bacterium 1XD21-13
AACTCAAACTTCGCACATAGATTTAGCCTATGCACCTTGAAAATTCAATACCTGGCAGTTATTCGGTTATCTTAATCCCTCTGCTATGCTGCTTGAAGCCGTGTCCTCAGTAAAGCAGGTACCGTGTTCATAAACGTATCAACCAGTTCGTCAATTTTATCTTCGGACAGTTCTGTGTTGTCGCTAAGCATGGTTCGGAACATTTGAAGCAGCATTTGAAATGCCTGTATCCATGTGATATCAGACATTTCGTCAGAAAAGTATAGAAAAAGTTCACCCAGTGAACGGCTGTCGTTAGATTCCCGGCTTTCCAGGGAAAGCATCATATACCGTGTAAAAACAACTGCAGTGTGGGCAGTCATTGCATCGTAAGATAAGGAGTTGCATTCCTTGCTGAGATTCAGGCAGCTTTTACATACTTTGAAGAAAACTTCGATATCCCAGCGCTTACCATAAATGCGGATGATTTCATTTTCATCCAGAGCTGTATCTGTAGAGATAAGGCACAAGTATTCCTTTTTCTTATTCCGATTACGGATATATACAACTTTAGCCGGAATAATTTCTCCATCTTTTACAACATCAACTACCACAGAAAGAAGGTATTTGGAACGGCCGCGTCTCTTTTTATTCTGGTTATAGATTGTAATAAGAGACATATCTTTACCATTGTACCGAAAGAACATTTTTGGAGTCTTTTTCACCATGCCAATGACATCATAGCCAATTGATTTTACAGCATGGAGCGTGCTTGGGGAAGAAAACCAACTGTCAAAAAGAACGTATTTGGCCGGAATATCAGCTTTTTTAGCAGCTTTTAAGAGTTCAAGCATCGCCTGCGTTCCTTTTTGCATGGAAAGCATTCTTCTTTTGTATCCGATAGTTCGTTTGTCAACCTCCGAAGCTTCGTTGACTCTGTTCTTTTTGTTTTCAGATGAGAGAAGAACGTTATTGACGGGGAGAAATGTTCTTCCATCTGACCATCCAAGTGTAAGCATACGAAATCCGAAACGGTATCTGTGATTAGCGTGATCATAAGCTTTTGCAAGAAGTTCTACTTTCTTGGAACGATTGCGTTCAAACATGGAATCATCAATGATCAATACATTTGCACGATCCTCCGAATCCAAAGGTACAATAGCATCCTTGATGATTCGTGAAGCTAACAGAGTCGTAAAGTGAATCCAGTTAATCTGGATACTCTTCATGAACCGGTACACAGTATCTTTTGCAAACCCAGGAGAGTTTTTCCCGGTAATCAGACTCATGTACATACTTCTGTTAGAAAAAATCAGCAAAAAGAGATACTGGAAAACTTCAACAACAGGAATACCTTTTTTCTTATAAGCGTTAGATGCTTTCAGTACTGAAGAAATATGGAATCTTGAAAAAAATCTTTTAATAGATTTCGAAATCTGCTTATCATTCTGGTTTGCTTGTGTTATACTTTTATTCATAGCATGAGCCTCCGGTTTTAATTGTTTTTCGACAACTCAATTATACCAAACCAGACGGTTTCATGCTATTTTATTGCCAGTTTTTATTGAATTTTCAAGGTGCACTTGCGCTTATTCAAATGCGAAGTTTGAG
>QZDX01000064.1 GCA_009917555.1 bacterium 1XD21-13
GTGATCGCTGTACGTAACAAAATAAAACATCTTGAAGAAACATTAGATAATGCCTCCACTAAAAAAGAACGAAAAAAAATAAGTCAAGTCCATAATCCTGTGTAAAATACTATACAATGTTTTACCGGTCTCTCATTGATCAAACTTAATATATTTTCTTGTAGAACTGAGCCATTCGTCATGAAGTTCCATAAGGACAGCTCCAATTAGTCGATTGGCAGACGTTCGGTTGGGAAAAATCCGAATAATCTTTTCTCTTCTGCGGACTTCCTGGTTCAGTCGTTCAAGAAGGTTGGTGCTTTTTAGCCGATTGTGCCCATTTCCGATAACCGTATATTGAAAGGCTTCTTCGAAGCCATTATCCAATGTTTCGCAAGCTTTTGTATATTTAGACTGGTCGATATATTCACCGACTAAGGCATTCTTAGCTGTTCGAGCGAGTTCAATATCCGTAAACTTAAAGATCGCTTTTACTGCTTCTCTAAACGGTTTTGAATTCTTTTTTGGAATGGAACTGAAGATGTTTCTTAAAAAATGGACCTGGCATCTCTGCCAACTTGCGTTGGTAAAGGACTTACGAATCGCAGACACTAGGCCTTTATGGGCATCAGAAATGATGAGTTCTGTCCCCTGTAGACCGCGTTCTTTTAAGTAGTCAAAGAAGATGGACCATGTGTCATCACTTTCTTCATTTTGGATCATGAAGCCAATGATTTCACGGTCACCATCTTCCGTTATTCCGACTGCAATATGACAGCTCTTAGAAAGCACTCGATGGTCTTCTCGGACTTTTATGTAGAGAACATCCGTCATCAGATAAGGATAATTCGTACCTGAGAGTGAACGGTTCTGCCATTCGTTGACCATCGGGTCTAACTGTTCAGTCAGGCTAGAAACAAAAGATTTCGATACCGATTTTCCACAGAGTTCCTCAACAATCTTTGAAACTTTACGGGTAGAAACACCTGAGACATACATCTCTAACATGGAAGCGAGCAGTGCCTTTTCATTTCGCTGATAACGCTCAAACACCGTCGGTGCAAATTCACCATCACGTGTTCTAGGTACTTTTAATTCAAGTGTACCCACACGAGTCGTAAAATCTCGCTCGTAATAGCCGTTTCTTTGACTCTGACGACTTTCTGATCGTTCATAGTCATCGGCTTGAATATATTCGGTTCGTTGATTTTCCATCAATTGATTGAAAATAGTGGTTAGAATGTTTTTAGATACATCATCTTTTACCGAATGTTCAATAATACTTTGAATCTCTTTGTTGTTCAGTGTAAAATGTACTTGGGTCATGTAACGTCCTCCTAGGTATGTTTTTGTGGTTAAAAACATTGTACCGTAAAAAGGGCTGTTACATGGCCTTTTAACTTTTACACAATTATATGGACTTTATCTTTTTTTTTTGTGAGACCTGAATTGTCAAATTAAGTTAGAAAAAAACTACTTGCTCATTTGTAATGTACTTCATGAATACTTCTAGTGGGGTTTTGTAGTTTAAACTTTTACGTGGAATATTGTTTCTATAGCTAGCTACTTGTTGGACATAGTCAGTGGGGAGATCACTGAGATTCATATCT
>QZDX01000065.1 GCA_009917555.1 bacterium 1XD21-13
CGTGCCTTTGCCGTCAGGATTGTCTGCCGGAGATAGGCGGCTGTTGCATATTGGCAAGCGTCAGGAAAGCTAACAAGGTCAGCCCTGTAACGCTCCACGTCACTTTCACGTTTCCTTGACCAGCCGAGGTCTTTAAGCAGGGCAAGCTGTTCATCGGTGAAGCCGGAAAACTCTGCGCTGTCAAAGCCTTTGCAAATCCTATCACGCCTTGCCGCTTCTTCGTCATAGACATCATCGCCATAGGACGGCGGCATAATCTCTGGAAAGTCGTCCATGGACATCTGCCCCGGTATATCTTCAGCCAGAGCAAGTGGCTCCAAGGTGAAGCGCACAGCCTTGACCGTCCTACCCCTCTTTATCGGCTCATAGGAGAATTTGCAGTCGGTCTTGTCGTTCAGTTCCGAGAGACACTTTTTTAGAACCTTGTCGTTAAATTCCTTGTATCCCTTGTAACTGTCAGCCGTACACCGCATGAGGGCTTTCAATTCGTCCAGAGGAACGTCCCAAGTAAGGTGCATATGCCTATTCTGTTCGAGGTACAGAAAGAGGACATAGCTGTATCTGGAAGTCAGCTTGACAACGTTTCGCAGGTTATACCGCAGGTATCCAAGCCGCTCCGGGTTGAAGATATACTCCATGGCCGAGGGGCTTGCACCCAAGTCCACCTGCCACAGTCCATCTTCGTCTTGATAACATTCCGCTTTCTCAAACAAGGCTATGAGAGTGAAGCCCTTGCGCTTGTTGCCGTCCTTGATTTTGATAGTCTGAAAAAGATTATTAACCCTCTTTTCCAAGTCCGGCGCATTTATCTTTACAACGCCCAAAAGCCGCTCTATTTCGCCTTTCTCAAACCGGATAAACCGCTTTTCCGGAACATGGCTATTTATCCGGCCAAGATATGCGTCCAGTATCTTAAACTCCGCAAGTGTCAGCCCGGTTTCAGAGAGGGACAAGAGGGGATTAGACTTCTGGACAAGCAGATTGTCCGGCTCTTTCCCTGCCCCCTTATAGTCCGGGATTGCAGGGAGTTTCTTTCTCCGTGGCATGGTATCAACTCCTTTCCTTATCATGATACCATAAGGGCGAATTTTTGTAAAGTATAAAATTCTCTTTTCTGGAAAAAGACTATGCCCCTAACAGAAAAAGTCTTCGCTCCTTGCGGAAGAAGTCTTCGCTCCTTGCGGAAGAAGTCTTCGCCCCTTGCGGAAGAAGTCTTCGCCCCTAAAACCCGGAAAGCCGCATAAAATCAGGTTTTTTTAGCGTCTAAATCAAAAGTAGGAAATCAAAAGTAAGAAATCATAAGTGCTAAATCAAGCTATCTATCAAGGGACGACCCCGCAAGCCGCAGTATGTGGATAACTTTGGAGGTTCTGGAAAGCGTCAGGATTGATTAGCGATAAAAAAGAAAATGAGGATAGGAGCGGAAACGGTCAAGAAAGCCGCTGTAAAGCGTGTACACGTCCTTAGAGGGGTAGGTAAGGGGAAAACACCATACAGCCCCCTAAAGCCGTCCAGAGGGCAAATAAAGGCGAAATAGAGGGTCAAGGAGTGTGCCATTACACCGCCACCCCTCT
>QZDX01000066.1 GCA_009917555.1 bacterium 1XD21-13
CGTGCCTTTGCCGTCAGGATTGTCTGCCGGAGATAGGCGGCTGTTGCATATTGGCAAGCGTCAGGAAAGCTGTCAACGTCAGCCTGAAAACGCTCTATGTCGCTTTCACGTTTCCTTGACCAGCCAAGGTCTTTAAGCAGGGCAAGCTGTTCATCGGTGAAGCCGGAAAACTCTGCACTGTCAAAGCCTTTGCAAATCCTATCCCGCCTTGCCGCTTCTTCGTCATAGACATCATCATAGGACGGCGGCATAATTTCCGGAAAATCATCAATGGACATCTGCCCCGGTATATCTTCAGCCAGAGCAAGCGGCTCCAAGGTGAAGCGTACCGCCTTGACCGTCCTACCCCTCTTTATCGGCTCATAGGAGAATTTGCAGTCAGTCTTTGCGTTCAGTTCTTCGTGGCACTTCTTTAGCACCAATTCGTTAAAGCGATAGTAAGCCTTGTATGTATCGGCAGTACACCGTAGGAGGGTTTTCAAATCGTCCAGAGAAACGTCCCAAGTAAGGTGCATATGCCTGTTCTGTTCGAGGTACAAGAACAAGACGTAGCTGTATCTGGAAGTCAGCTTGACCACGTTCCGCAGGTTGTACCGCAGGTATCCAAGCCGTTCCGGGTTGAAGATATACTCCATAGCGGAGGGGCTTGCCCCTAAGTCCACCTGCCATAGTCCATCTTCGTCTTGATAGCACTCTGCTTTCTCAAACAAGGCTATGAGCGTGAAGCCCTTGCGCTTGTTGCCGTCCTTGATTTTGATAGTCTGAAAAAGATTCTTAACCCGCTTTTCGAGGTCATCAGGCTTTATCTGGGAAACGTCCAAAAGCCGCTCTATTTCGCCTTTCTCAAACCGAATAAACCTCTTTTCCGGGTCATGACTGTTTATCCGTCCGAGATATGCGTCCAGTATCTTAAACTCTGCGAGCGTAAGCCCGGTTTCAGAGAGGGACAAGAGGGGGTTAGACTTCTGGATAAGCAGATTGTCCGGCTCTTTCCCTGCCCCCTTATAGTCCGGGATTGCCGGGAGTTTCTTTCTTCGTGGCATGGTATCACCCCTTTCCTTATCATGATAGCATAGCACCATATTTTTTGTCAATAAAAAGTTGGTGCTTCTTGAAAAAATCTATGGTGCTATCAGGAAAAGTCTATGGTGTTACCGGGAAAAGTCTATGGTGCTACCGGGAAAAGTCTATGGTGCGTCATGGAAAAGTCTATGGTGCTAAAACCCGGAAAGCCGCATAAAATCGGGCTTTTTCGAGTGTCTAAATCAGGAGGGAAATCAAGAAAGATAAATCAAGTGCTAAATCAAGCTATCAATCAAGGGACGACCCCGCAAGCCGCAGTATGTGGATAACTTTTGGGGGTTCTGGAAAGCGTTAGGATTGATTAGCGATAAAAAAGAAAATGAGGATAGGAGCAGAAACGGTCAGGAAAGCCGCTGTAGGGCGTGTACACGCTTTTAGAGGGAGTAGGTAAGGGGAAATACCATACAGCCCCCCAAAGCCGTCCAGAGGGCAAATAAAGGCGAAATAGAGGGTCAAGGAGTGTGCCATTACACCGCCACCCCTCT
>QZDX01000067.1 GCA_009917555.1 bacterium 1XD21-13
GGCTGTTATTAAAGCCTTACGAAAGCTATGTTTGGGAGAAACAGCTTAACTCAAAAGTTGTAAAGTGGTGTATAACTAAATTACTGCCTTTTTTGAATCGCAATGGATATTTCTTTTTGTAAATTGTTCAAAAGCATTTGCAGAAATTTATCTTCTTTACAATTTCCGATCAATTCTTTAAAGTAAATTCCTTTTCTTGTTTTTAAATAAGCTCGGATATTCTCACTTTCATAAAATTGAGGTGTGTTTGTAAGCTGCATTTTGGATAGTACCTGGTGAGAACTTATTAAAAGCGACTGCATCGCTTTCATCACATTTTGATTCTTCTCCAATCCTGTCCAAGCATCCCCGTTTCCAAAATAAATATGTGTATTCAGCCCAAACACTAGTGCAAGTGTCTGCAAATTCATTCCAACAATGCAACTCTTTACTGGAATATCAAATACTGCTATATATACCTGATTATCTGTCTCTAATTTTAAATTCATATCAATATGGGAATAGTTTAATACCTGCTCTCTATAATGCAGATATACATCTGAAATACTATATCCACTCATCTACTAATGCCCTCCAATTTTTTACCCTTTTTACCTCTTGTTTATTTTTTACATATACCTTTTTGTCTGTATATATATATAAATCAATATCATCCATATTTAATGCTTTTTTTAATAAGCAAATTGCGTCATATATATTCTTTTCATTTAAGGTATTTTCATGTTTTTCAATTCTCCATAAATGTGTGGAAGCCTTTTCTTCATCTTCGATTCTTATATCAAATGTCCTCATCTCACTTTCTATCGTAATAGTATATTTTAATGGAATATATTCATAAGATAATCGAAAGCTTCCATGATCCATGAATGCACATGATCTTATCACTTGCTTCATATCTCCATAAAACATATTTTTAATATTTTCCTCGAACGCATGGACACAATTCTCATAAAATTCATCATTGTACTGCATGCCATAAATCCCCTTCCTTTACAAAACGATATCCATGTTCTTGCAAATATTTAAGTTCTTTAGAATAAAACGATGGAACATCAATAAAATCTGCAGGATTTGCAGTTAAATATATTTCTCTCCCCGATCCAATTTGAATATCCAAAAACTTTTCATTTATCTTCCAAATCTCATCATTGCTATATATATCTGCTAACTCATTCCAATTATCTAATTCAAAATATTGGGCATCCATATTTTTAGCAATTATATTATATGAATTTTCTGATGGAATCCTGTTTCCTGCTACATCTAAAATATCATTTCCTAGCTCATCCTTAACTGCATCAAACTTTCCTAATACTATAGAGTCCGCCTTGTCCGGCCCTTTAATAGCATTAAAAGCCAATTCCTCCGCTTCTTCACTGGAAAGAATTTTTATCCTGGCAACATCATCCACCTTATCCGCAGCTTTCGTAATATCCGCAACATCATCCACCACATCCGCCACATCATCAATCTTATCCACCACCTTCATGGTGTCTCCAAGATCATCCGCCACGTCCACTACGTCATCAAC
>QZDX01000006.1 GCA_009917555.1 bacterium 1XD21-13
GCTTCGTTCGACTTGCATGTGTTAAGCACGCCGCCAGCGTTCATCCTGAGCCAGGATCAAACTCTCATGTTTAAGTGTTTGTCTGGTCAGAAATCACTACTAGCAATTTCTTCCCGTTCTTACTGTTTTAAGGTCGCTTTATTCCATCTCTGAAATAAGGCTGTTCTTGAATTCTTCTCTTAGAATTTTCAAGGTTTTTACACTGTTTAGTTATCAAGGTTCGTTCCTGTTTGTCCAACAGGTCAGCTTAAACATATTATCACAATTACCAAAGCTTGTCAATAATAAATTTTAAGCTTAACGGAGAAGGAGGGATTTGAACCCTCGCGCCGCTATTAACGACCTACTCCCTTTCCAGGGGAGCCCCTTCGGCCAGCTTGGGTACTTCTCCAAGATGCTCGATTTCAAAATCGTTCTTGATTCAAATAGTGGTAATAAACGGAGAGGATGGGATTCGAACCCATGCGCCCTTTCGGACAAACGGTTTTCAAGACCGCCTCGTTATGACCACTTCGATACCTCTCCACACTCTGACTTGCATACCGCCTTTGCGTGGCGACGATCTGTATTCTAGCACCTTTATTTTTTCATGTCAACAGCTTTTCAACTTTTTCGCGTAAATTTTTGAAGAAATTTTTGAAGAATTTCCTCTATTAATCATAGCTACTGCCAGAATGGACAATACACAGGCAGTTGCTCCTATCAAAAAAATCGGCGTAAAGCTTTCTGTCATATCAAATAACGCTCCTGCCCCAAAAGAGCTCAATGCTCCCACAGCACTATTGATGCTTGTATGAATCCCACTGTAAGCCTTGCCTCCCTCTGCTCCATAAGCCTTGATGCAGCATCTAGAAACTGCAATAGTTGAAATAGCATAGCAGCTACCATAAAGAAGCGCAGCAGCGCTCAAAAGCAAAGGCTGTTCCCTTGCCATCACCAAGCCCATAGCTCCCACCGCTACACAAAGTAAGCCGAACAGCATCGCCTTCCAAACACCTGCCAAATCACTCAAAATTCCAAACAGCAGCTTCCCACCAATATTACCAGCCATTACAAACGAAGTCATGATCGCCCCAACGGTAAGGGAATATCCGATTGATTCAATATACATACTTATATAATTTACAAGCTGCGTGCAGATGCCGCCCCCAAGCATACAAATACAGCACAGTAGAAATGTCTTTTTTGTGCAACTCCTTCCCTTCTCTTTTCTAATACCTATTTTTTCCTCCTGCTCTGCCTCCACCTCTCTTGGCGGCTTCCTCCGAAAAATCAGCCCAATTCCAATTAAGGCAAAAACAATTGTAACTGCCCCCAGGATCAAAATTGCCATCCTCCACCCAAGCTTTTCAATCAAAAATGCTGCAACAGGGTTAAATACAATCCCTCCCACACCGCTGAAGGCTAACGCCAATCCGGTAGCAGCTCCCACATTTTCCGGGAACCAGGGATTCAAAATATAGGGAACGGCAATAATTCCAATGCTGGCTGTAGGGCTTACAAAAACAGGTACCACATACCAAAGCCACGTATCCGCACCTATGATAAGAAGCAGATAGCCCAACACAATTACCAAGATAGTGCCCATCATAAATTTTGCCTTATGGGTCCGGAAAAACATACGAACCAAAAAAGCTCCTCCCAAAGCTCCCGCTATACTCCGGATTGTATTATGAACCGACACCCTTGTCATAGACAGTCCGAGATCCATTCGTATTTGAGCAAGAAAAACTCCCGTGCTGTTCATCAACACTCCAATTAAGGCGCACTGAAACAAAGCAGCCCCCACAAGCACTAGCAGCTGCTCCTTTGAAAATTTTACTGTCATAGACTCACACTCTCTTAAAAAGGGCTGTCAAGAAATAAGACAGCCCCTTTCTTCTTATCCTTTCAGACCGTATTTTTCTGCTTCTGCCAGACAAAATGCAATGCACTCCTCCTCATCCTCCGGCAGCAATCTCGCTTCCTGCACAGACCTTCTTGCAGCCTCTCTGACAAGTCTCTCATAATTCGCCAAATCCCCATATAGCTCCTTCAGCTGCGCCTCCGAAAACGGCTTCACACAGCCATATAGCTGAAAGCCCAGCGGATTTGGAATAATAAAATGTACATGCGGAACATAAACGGCCACTGGCACATCAATAGGCGGAAGTCTCCATCCTCCTTTCGCATTTCCCAGCCTGTCCCGCACATTATATCCTGCGGCAGATACTGGAATCCTTTTACACCTAACAGCCGCGATACCTTTTTCCGCCCAATCATACATCTGCTTGGTAATAGCACAGAACGCAAATTCATATGGATAATTGTTCGGAATGGGCTCCTCACCTGTATATACTGTCATCCGCCCACTGTCATGAACATCCGTATCCCCCACAAAATACTGGGACATATTATAGTAATTATCATGAGTAGAGCCTGGAATATCATAAGTACGATAAAGTCTATCTGGTTCATCTGAATTCGGCTCCCGTACCTTCTCATTTCCCAGACTACCATTTTCACTTTCTGTCTGAACTGCAATAAAGGGAACGGTTACCTTCTTAATATAAGTATCCGTCTCACCTGCCGCAGAAAAAATCTCATACTGATTCAGCCCTGGCACATGCATACGAACACCTCCAAAGGCCAGGTAACCATCATATGGTGTATCCCCATCCTTATAAGCCAAATCATTTACATAGCGAATTACATAACCCACTGACTGAGACCATCCAGACAGATAAACCTTTTTCACAGAAATGCCGCCCAACGGAAGCTTCCCGCTTTTGCAATCAAGGGCACAGTCCGTCAGCATATCCCAGATAAGCCCTGTTTCCGTGCTCTGATCAATCACGCCTCCATTGATGGTCTGTTGGATCAAAAATTGTGGCAAGTATTCATCTACTGGATTTTTCCAGGAAAGCTCCTCATATCTGTGTGGGTTAAATTTTTTCAGCACCTCAATACTAGAGGGCTTACTGGTAATTCCAATATAGGCATCTCCCTCACGCATCAGCAGATTTTTTGTCTGCAGCCAGACACGATCAATATCAACTGCAGAAGTGGCATTTAGAATCTCCACCACCACTCTGCCGCTGGCTGTCCGTGGATCTGCCGGACGGCGCACAAGAATTCTATTAATATAAGGAGCATTTTCTGTCCGAAGCTCTACACCCTTTTCCCCTCTTTTATAAACATTCGCCCTTCCATATGCAAACAGCTCCTCCTCCACATAGCCTCGCTTAGCAAAGTCACACTTTTTTGCTGCTCCAATCAGTGGGTGGGAATCCTTTGTCACCGGTATTTCTCGATAGCTATCTACCATATTCAGCAGCCTCCTTCCAAACCATATTTTATCGCCTTTGCCACAGCATGCTCGACACACGCCTCTCGATCCTCTGGCAGTAGTAGCCGTTTTCCGATTGCCTCATCCGCCTTTTCCTCCACAAGCCTGCGGTAATGGGTCACATCCTGATACAGCCCTTTAAGCTTTTCTACTGAAAATGGGATCTCACTGCCATACAGCGCGCCAGATTCCGATTTGACCAGTGGTGTGGAAAATTGCTGGTATGTACAGACCGGAAGCTCAATCTCCGGCAGTCTCCACCCTCCTAAGGCATTGCCATGCTCATCCTTTTGATTGGTCAAATCCGCATTTACAGAAACATCCTCCACCTTTGGTGGCTCCATTCCCTTCTCCACCCAATCATACAGGCACTTGAGTCCTGCACAGTACGCCATCCCATATGGAAAATCATTGGGATACGGCTCCTTACCCGGATACACGAAAAAGACTCCCACCTTATCCTGATCACTTCGATCGTCATGATAATAATCCCGCATAGTACTCTTCGCATCATGTGTTGCACCAGCAATCGTATAAAAACGATACTGAAGCTGTGGATCATCTGAATCATCAATTTTTGCTGCTGCAGTTCCCAAAAATGCATTTTCACTCTCTGTATGCATTTCTAAATAGGGTACACCTGCAAAGCGAATTTTGTTATCACCAGCTTCTGCATCCATGCATTCACTTTGATTCAAAGCTGGTGCACATGCTGGAGCCGGACCTGCTGAAAACCAACCATCATAAACGGGCTTTCGTCCCGCCTCAAAGTCTGCCTTCGCAAAATAGTTGGTGTAGGTAATCATAAGAGAGCCTGACTGAGACCAACCTGCAAGATAAATCCTTTTTGGCATAATTTCTCCAAGACAGCTTTCTTCCCTCTTAAGTCTTTCCGGCAATTCCGTAAGCATGTCCCAAATAAGGCCATCCTCAGTCTCCGGAAAGGATGCTCCTGGCATATTGCCAAGCAGCTCCGCCGGGAAAAGACTTTCGCGGGGATTATCCCAGGAAAGCGGCTGATATCGTTTTAGATCGTATTTTCGTAAGGTTTTCATAGTGACAGGCTTGCTTGTAAGACCAACGTACACATCCCCCTCTCGCATTATCTGCTGATGAGTCAGCAGCCACACACGATCGTGATCCATAAAGCTGGTAGAATTGATGATTTCTACCACAACTCTCCCACTGGCCTTTTTCACGTCTGATGGTCTTCTTACCAAAAACTGCCCCAAGCTCCTTTGCTAGATCCAGCCGCATCTTCTTGCCGTCGATAGCAATGAGCATTCTCGGATTCTTAAGCTTAGCCAACTGAAGCTTACACAGTCCAATGGGCCCCATGCCTGCAATTACGACCACATCATTAAATCCAATATCTGCACGTTCAATGGTATGTACCGCGCAGGAAAGGGGTTCAATCATAGCAGCCTCTCTAGCCGGAATGTCCTTATTAACCTTGTGGACAATATCATTTGCTCCAAACCGGATATACTGGGCCATGCCACCATCTGCAACTTCTTTTTGATGACCATGAATATGAGCCTCCTCGCACATCCAATAATGTCCGTCCCGACAATAACGGCAATGGCCACAGGGTACTATCTGCTCTGCAATAGCACGATCCCCAATCTCCAATCCCCATTTTTCTGCCGCTCTGTCACCGATGGCTACCACACGGCCAATAAACTCATGTCCTCCTACACAGGGAGCATCATTCCATACCGGCAAAACATCGCCGTCTCCCCAAAACATTGCTGCACCCCGCCAGCTTTTTACATCACCCGCGCAGATACCGCAGGCTTCCACCTGACAAAGGATACCGTCCTCATCAATTTGTGGCGTATCCACTTCCATCAGTCTGTAGTCATTTGGCCCGCAGCACATAACTGCTTTCATTTTTGCTGGAATATTTTCTGTGCGTTTCATCTTTTCCTCTCCTCCTGTTTTCTGCACTTCTACGAGTCTCCTTGTTGATTTGTTTATAAACATTTACAAATTTGACATTATTTGGCTCTGATTTTGTGCGTTTTATTCCTTATAGTTTATAAACTTTTGTGAAATAAGTTTGTATAATAATATTACACCCCAATATATTTCCGTGTTAATGTACAATATACACATATTTTTGTTAGTTTTTTTATGCTAAATGCTGCTCTCTAAGTTTTTTCGTGTCGTTGCTCGCATTTTTTGTTTGTAGATTATTTTATAAAATTTATAAATATTGACGGTATGATGTTTTAATGTTATCATGTAATTATTCGTATTAAGTTTTTTTGTGTAACAGGAGTAATTGTATGACGCAACGCGAAATTGCAAAGAAATTAAACATATCCCCCGCCACACTCTCTCTGGTATTAAACAATAAGCCTGGTCTTTCTACCTCTATGCGAGAGCGTGTGATTACCGGCCTCCAATCCATTGGACAGGGCGCCCTTCTTAAAAGCATAGATTCTATCATTAATAAAAATGTTGCTTTTATCGTATTCAAGCGCAGTGGCCATATATTGGATCAATCTCCCTTTTTTTCTCTCATTACAGAAAGCATGTATTCCTATGCCCAGACCCTGGGGTACAATATGATTATGGCCTTCTTTGATGTGCGTGAGGAAACAGAACATCAGATTGCATGGCTGCGCACCCTATCCTGTGCAGGCGCCATTGTCTTTGCCACAGAAATGCTGAATGAGGATCTAAAGTATTTTTCTGCTCTCCCTTATCCCTGTGTTTTTATGGACAACTTCTTTGAAAACCGCAACGTAGACAGTGTGGCTGTCGATAATTCCATGGGAACTTTTCAGCTTTTGGAGTATTTGACGAGTATGGGGCATCAAAAAATTGGCTACTTAAAGAGCTCCAACTTCATTCACAGCTTCTATGAACGGGATATGGGCTTCATCTCTGCTTGTCTTCACTTTGGTGCTAAGTTTAAAAGCGACTGGATTTTTGAGCTTCCGTTTTCTGTAGAAGCTGCTGAAAAAGAAATGCTTCATCATTTAAAGAATAATAAAATCTTGCCTACTGCCTTTGTTTCTGATGACGATATTATTGCCATTGGCGCTATTCGAGCCTTGGAGTCTGCCGGCTACACAATCCCCAAGGATTTTTCTATTGTTGGCTTTTCCAACCGCCCTACCAGTGAATACGGCGTCGTCTCTCTAACTACCATTGATATTAAGGCTTCCTTCGGTAGCACTGCTATCAAGCAACTCCTTTCCAGAATCGAAAGCAAAATATTAACCCCTGATGAGATGGTATCTGTAAAAAGCAGGATTGGAACAAAACTCGTTGTGCGTGATTCTGTTGCAGCAATATCCTAAATCATTCTCTCCTTCTCCATCCTTTTTACATTTGCTCAGGGAGAATTCTTCTTGTTATTTAAAAATGTGAAACAAAATAAGCAGCTGCTATAGCATAAACCTAATAGTCTATGTTATAGCAGCTGTTTAACGATTCTCTTCTGTATTGTTATCCTATTACTGTAACTGTAGTAGCACCTTCTCCTCTACGCTTCAAAAACGCCTCCGCAACCTCCAAATCCTCCGGCGTTGTTATCTTAATATTTTCATAGGAACCCTCCACCAGCTTCACCTTCACATCCGTAAAGCTCTCCACAATCATAGCGTCATCCGTCATGTCTGTGCGCCCGCTCTCTACGGCTGTCTGGTAAGCCCCATAGACCAGCCGAAAATCAAACACCTGGGGCGTCTGAATTCCCCACACCCGGCTCCTGGCCGGCGTGCTCTCCACAAAACCGTTTTCATCCGCAAGCTTGATGGTCTCCTTCACGGGCATGGCCGCTACACAGGCTCCATACTTCTCGGCCGCCTCCATGGTCCGGGCAAAAATTTCATCATCCACAAAGGGACGCACCCCGTCATGAATGAAGACGATCCCTTCCCGATCCGCCTGGGTCATATCATCCTCGATCACCTGCAGCCCGTTCCACACGGAGGTATAACGCTCCGCTCCGCCTGTAGTGATGGTGTCTACCTTGGACAGATTGTATCTATGTACCAGCTCCTCCTTACACCAGGCCATCTGCTCCGGTCCTGTCACCAGAATGATACTGTCAATCAAAGGAGAATTTTGAAAAGCCTCCAGGGTGTAGTAAATAATGGGCTTTCCCTCAAGCTCCAGATATTGCTTCTGGACGTTTCCTCCCATGCGCTTTCCCCGTCCTGCTGCCAGCACAATCGCAGTACAATTCCTTAATTTGCCCATGTTTCCCCCTTCTATCATTATCGCTCCCCCAGCTTCAGATTCGGCACCGCATTCAGGTCCAGTCCGTGCCTGACCCCTTTCTCATATTCATAGTAGGCTGCTGCCCCGATCATGGCTGCATTATCCGTACACAGAATCGGTGACGGATGATAGAAGTGAATTCCCTCCTTGTCACAGGCTGCGGCAAATGCGGCGCACAGAGTGGAATTGGACGCCACTCCCCCGGCAATGGCCAGCTTGGTCTCTCCCAGCTCCTTCATGGCCATCATAGCGTGCTCCACCAGCACATCACAGACTGCCTTCTGAAAAGAAGCCGCCACATCCGCCCGGTTCACCGCCTCTCCCTTCATCTGACAGCTATTCAGATAATTGAGAACCGCCGATTTCACACCGCTGAAGCTGAAATCGTAGGGAGAATCCGCAATTTTTGCCCTGGGAAATGCAATCGCCTCCGCATTTCCTTCCTTAGACAGCTTATCAATCTTCGGGCCGCCGGGATAGCCAAGACCGATAGCTCTTGCCACCTTGTCGAAGGCTTCCCCTGCCGCGTCATCCCTAGTCCGCCCCAGGATCTCATAGACACCGTAATCCTTCACCCTCACCAGATGGGTATGACCACCGGACACCACCAAACAGATAAAGGGTGGCTCCAGATCGGGATTTTCGATATAGTTAGCGGAAATATGTCCTTCAATATGATGCACCCCTACCAGGGGAAGCTTTTTTGCGTAGCTGATGGCCTTAGCTTCCGCCACCCCCACCAGAAGAGCTCCCACCAGTCCCGGACCATAGGTCACGCCGATGGCATCCAGATCATCTAAAGTAACCTGGGCCTGGGTCAGAGCCTCCTCGATGACCTGATTGATTTTCTCAATATGCTTTCTGGAAGCAATCTCCGGCACCACGCCGCCGTAAAGCTTGTGAAGCTCAATCTGCGAGGAAATCACATTGGACAGCACGCAGCGGCCGTTCTTCACCACGGAAGCGGCCGTCTCATCACAGGAGCTTTCAATTGCCAGAATATAAATATCTTTTTGTTCGCTCATTTTTGCCTCCATGGGCCAAGCAGACATGCTTGCATGTTCATTTGACCCTCAAATCAGGGTTGAGAGATTTTCTTTCAAACTATTCATCCTCAAAATCCAGCTCTATGGATTTCCGATCCTTTCCGGCCTCCGCCCTGGGGAAAATCTGGCGCACCTCATCCATATATTCCTCCGGCCGGTTGAGGGAGGGGCTGTAATGGGTCAGCCAAAGAGCCTTCACCTTGGCATCCCGGGCAAGCCGTGCCGCTTCATAAAAGGTCATATGCTTATAGGCCGCCGCCTTGGCTTCCTTTCCCTTTTCTCCATACATGCCCTCACAGATAAAAAGATCCGCATCCTTGGCATTTGCGGAAATAGAGGTGGTTGGGCGGGTATCTGTGCAGTATACCACCTTAATGCCCTTTCTCGGAGCGCCCATGACCATATCCGGCGTATAAACCGTGCCATCCTCCAGGGTAATCGTCTCACCCTTTTGAAGCTTGCTCCAGAAATGCTTGGGAATCTGGCGCTCCATAGCCTGCTCCACCTGAAACTTTCCGGCCCGGTCGATTTCCAGGGAGTAGCCATAACAGGTAATATTGTGATTTACCCGGAATGCTTTAATGCGGTATCCGCCCAGACACAGCTCCTCCTCCGCCTGGGTAAGCTCAATAAATTCCATAGGAAATGGCAGCTCCGGCGCAATTACACGCAGGGCATTTACCACCCGCTCCAGACCCTTTGGTCCAATCAGTGTAAGGGGCTCCGTGCGTTCCGCATTTCCCATAGTCAGCAACAGCCCCGGAAGGCCGCTGATGTGATCCCCGTGAAAATGGGTAAAGCAGATAATGTCAATGGGCTTAAAGCTCCATCCCTTTTCCTTAATGGCAATCTGGGTACCCTCTCCGCAGTCAATCAAAAGGCTGCTTCCATTATATCTGGTCATCAACGCCGTGAGCCAGCGATACGGAAGCGGCATCATTCCGCCGCTTCCCAGCAAACATACATCTAACATTTCAAAATCTCCATATTTTCCTTATTACAAATGTTATACAACTCCAAGGGGACAGGATCATAAAACTGACAGGATAATCTCTATGTACAGGGCCGTTCTCAACAGCCCCTTTGTCTCTATACAAGCTCCACAGCCTCGGTCGTGGTGGGCGGGATGCAAAACTGCTCTGTCATCCGGTCGTAACATTCCTCGCACAGATCAAAGCTGTCCACCTGACCGTCCTTGCCGGACATGTATTCCCATGCCTTTCGCACCTGCAGTACCCCTTCCATGGGCATTCCGTGCTTTACGGCAATGACCTTGCCACATCCGTTGCAAATAATCCGCTCTAAAGCCTTTGTCTCTTCCTTCTTGTACTCACGCATACTGCCTGTCCTCCCTATCTGCTTTGCGTACTGCCTGAAGCTCTTTGCATCTGTCCTTCCATCAGTCTCAGGAACAAGATACATAAGAAATTTCAAATGTACGTTTTGTCTGCTGCAATTCTATTTTACATAAGAATTTCATTCGCAGATAGTGGAAATTGCTTACAACCACAAGTTTCCTTAACTCGCCCATGCTTTTTGGGCATAATGGGATACCCGTAGGGTGTTTCCTTAACTTGCCCACGCTACACTTCCCAATGCCGCCACATAATCATGGCATCCTCCCTGGGCCTTTCATAAAAATTCTTACGGATGCCAAAGGAAATAAACCCCAGGCTTTCGTATAAATGTATAGCCGCCTGGTTGCTGACCCGCACCTCCAACGTGTAGGCGAAGGCTCCTCGTTCCTTTCCGAGACGCATCAGCTCCATCAGAAGCTTCCTTCCGATTCCCTGCCCCCGAAGCTCACGCTTTACGGCTATGTTGGTTATCTCCGCTTCCTCCAGGCTTTGATAGCATCCGGCATAGCCTGCGATTTTCCCCTCAAGCTCCGCCACCAGAAACAGGGTATGATAATAGGAAATGGTCTCCTGAAAGGATTTTCTTGACCAGGGCATGGAAAAGGTCTCCTCCTCTATGGCACATACCTGGGACAGATCCCCCTCCTCCATCTGCCGGATAATCAGCTTACTCATGGCTCTTTGCTTCCTTTTCCGCCCGCTCCCGTTCTGCCTGGGGCAGACGCAGATAGTCGGGACTGTGCTCCATGGCACTCTCTGTCCGTCCTTCCCGCACATACTGTACAGCCAGCATTCCTACGGCCCCCGCACGCTGACGGTTTAGATGTGCAGGAGCAAAGAAGAACCTCTGTCCTGCCATCAGCACCTCTGTCAGCTGGTGCCGGTATACGGGCACCCCGTCTCCCAGGAAAATCACCTCCCGGTTAAGGCTGCAGAGCTTTTCTGCAATCTCCTGGATGCTCACTGCCATTTGCGGCTCCAGAGTGTGCAGGCGGTTATCCTTCCATTCATAGATTCCCGTGTACACCTGATTTCTTCTGGCATCCATCAGGGGACAGATGATCCGGTCTGTGCCATAGAGATTGTAAGCCAGAGCATCTACGGTGGGAATGTGTACCAGGGGCTTGTGAAGTGCCAGGCCCAGCCCCTTTGCTGTGGCCGATCCAATCCGCAGGCCCGTAAAGGAGCCCGGCCCTGCCGCTACCGCAATGGCATCCAGGGTATTCAGATCCAGCTCTATCATAGAAACAATCTCATCCAGCATAGGGAGCAGGGTTTGAGAATGTGTCTTTTTGTAATTGACTGTGTATTCTGCCAGCAGGCTGCTGCCCACTCCGTCATCCTCCACAACGGCTACGGAGGCCACCAGGCCGGAGCTGTCCAGTGCTAAAACCTTCATGTGTATTCCTCTATTCCAGTCTTGCAGCACTAAAGTATCGTGCTGTTGTTTTCAGTTTCACAAAAGCTTTTTTTCAGTGTGATTTTCCGATAGTCAAAGCCTTGATTTAAGTCCTTTTCTATGGTGATATCAAACCGTTCTTTTGGCAAGATCTCCTCTATAAGATTGGCCCACTCAATCAGGCAGACACCGTCTCCATAAAAATAATCCTCATAGCCTATCTCTTCCATCTCCTCCACATTTCCGATGCGGTATACATCAAAATGATAGAAAGGAAGACGGCCGCCCTGGTACTCCTGGACAATGGTAAAGGTAGGACTGTTCACGGGCTCCTCCACCCCTAAGCCTTTGGCAAAGCCCTGGGTAAATACGGTTTTGCCCACACCAAGATCACCCGTCAGCGTGTAGATGCTTCCGGGTCCTGCCTGGGCGCCCAAACGCTCCCCGCAGGCCCTTGTCTCCTGTTCTGAAAAGGTTTCTACTATCATGTATTTACTCCATAATTTTAAATCCAATATTAGTTACGCCATCTAATTTCAGAAAGAAAATGCTACTCCCACAGCCGCCGCAGCCACAATAAACGCAATGGGATGCACCTTCGGAAATTTCTGCTTAAACGCCAGCAATACTGCCAGCAAAATGATACACTTCCAGTTGAAGAATTCTCCAATTCCTCCGCTTATGCCATTTTCCGCATGCAGCAGGGTGGAGATAAACAGATTGAGACAGGCGGCGGCAATAAAGGCCACCACCGCCGGCTTTAAGCCTGCAAATATCATCTGAACGATTTTGGCATTTTTAAATTTCTGAAAATAATTGGCTATGATGCAGATGACGATGATGCTTGGGGTCACAATGCTCAAGGTGGCCAGCACCGCACCGCCAGCACCTGCCACGGCGTAGCCCACATAGGTGGCCATATTGATTCCAATAGGGCCTGGGGTGGATTCGGATACGGCAACCATGGTTGACAGGGTGTCCATAGTAAACCAGCCGTATTTCACACCCATTTCATTGAGAAATGGGATGGTTGCCAGACCGCCTCCCACCGCAAAAAGTCCTGTTTTCATAAATTCCAGGATCAGCAGCCACAGATTATTCATGGTTCAGCCACCCCGCTTTGCTCAGTATCACACCCAAAACACCTGCCAGAATCACCAGCCATACGGTGGAAAGGCTGGTAAAGAGAGACAGCAGCAGGGCAACAGCAAACACGCAGAAGGCCGCAATATTTTTGATGCTCTTCTTCCACAGATTTGCAATGGCCTGGATCATCAGCATACATACGGCTACATTGATCCCCATCAATGCATGCTGCACCACCTCCAGCTCTGCGAAGTTGGAAATCAGGGAGGCAATGAGGCCAATGATAATCACAGAAGGGCTGACCACCCCAAGGGTAGCCATAATGCCTCCCAAAATGCCTTTCTGATAATAGCCCACAAAGGTGGCCGTATTCACCGCAATAATTCCGGGCGTGCACTGCCCTATGGCATAGTAGTCCATAATCTCATCCTCGGTGGCCCAATGGTATTTTTCAATGACCTCCCGCTGAATCATGGGAAGCATGGCATAGCCGCCGCCAAAGGTAAAGAGGCCCATTTTAAACCATGCTGTATATAGCTGTAGCAATACCTTCATAAACATCTACCTCTTGCTTCCATCCTTATTTGCAGATCAAAAAAGCACCTCCATAATGAGAGAGAGCTATTTTGCATAGTATTTCTTATCTGATTGTAGCAGGGATTCTATCAAACAGATTACCCTCAGCCGGCAGGAATATGTTTCCTGTCAACTGAGGGTATTATAGCACAGCGCATGGAAAAGGTCTATAGCTTTTTAAAGCCAAGCCCTATTTGGGCTTACCGGAAAACCTGCATTTAAATTTCAGCCTTCTCTGAGCTCCTGTCCCGGAAGCCCCGAAACTCCTTTGACAGCAAAAACAGCCCAAACAAAATTCCGTTCAAAAGCAGCGCCGAGGGAATCATCCCCCAGGTCACCTGTTGATTTTCCAGTACCTCAGCGGAATAATCATTGGCAATCACCGCCACCAGGTTATTATTCAAAAAATGGATGATCGTTGGAACCCATATATTGTTTGTCCTGAGATAAGCCCAGGCCAAAAAGATCCCAATGGTCACACAGGTAATGATCTGGGATACCAGCATAATCAGTCCCCGATCCGGTGTTGTGTAGTAGAAAAAATCCAGGAACACATGCCATACGCCCCAGGCTACACCCAG
This sequence comes from bacterium 1XD21-13, assembly GCA_009917555.1. GTDB lineage: Bacteria > Bacillota > Clostridia > Lachnospirales > Lachnospiraceae > Laedolimicola. The sequence goes on from QZDX01000006.1 coordinate 13,614, forward strand.
GATCAGCACGCCGGTCCGCATACCAAACCGCTTTTGAAGCAAGGGCTGCAGGTAATAGCGCCACCCATATTCCTCTCCAAAAAACGGCGCAAAGGCAAGGAGAAAATTCACCGGCAGAACAAGCAGATAAATCCATGTGGTGGGGTCTTTCAAAATCTCCACCATAACCTCCGGTGTTCCCTCCATGGCATAGGCAGCAATGCCACGGACAAAATAGATCAGCAAAAATACAAGAATACACAAAAAGGAGGATTTCCACTTCTTCCATCCCAGACCATAGGCCGCTCTTCTCTTTCTGCCGGACAGTAAAAGCCCAATCCAGCAGAGGATGGTTCCGCCTATGATGATATACTGGCTGAGTATAGCCCACAGAGAAATCGGCTGTCCCATGGCGGTAATGGTCTGTTCCGGCATTGCCAGAGACAGCAGGCAGAGGGCTATCATAACAAAGGTGGCCAGCAAAAAGCAGATGTAAAACCATTTTGGAAGCAGGCTGTCTTTTCCCTCCGTAAACAGATAGGCAAGCATAACGCCGGCTGCCGGATAGAACATCTGGGCACTTGGAAATACGCTCATTTCTGCAGAAATCGTACTCCCATACCAGGTGAGAATTCCCATCACACAGGTTACTCCGTAGGCAATCAGGAGGAAAATCAGGAATTGTTTTTTGGATTTTTCTGTTTCTGTCATTTCATACCACTTCTTTCTTTTTAGGATCATATAGGGGCATCGTAAAATAAAGGCTAATAGTTTTATTTGCGACACCTCTTTATATTATCACTCATTAAGCTTAGGAAGGTAAAAAATGCCCAGACAGTCTATTTTACTGCCTGAGCGGAAAATAATTGTTTTTCTTTTGATAGTAATACGAAAAATAATTCCGTATGGATTCTCACATGATTATATATTATAAGGTTCTGTCAAGATTACACGAGGCAGAAGCCATCCTTATTTATTATTTAAGAAGCTCCTGCCTCATATTTCTGGAAAACGGGCAGCGCTCTCCATTTTTTAATACAATCTCCCTGGTTTTCAGCTCTATCTGGGCAATCTGATCCTTACGGACCAGGTACGCTCGGTGTACCCGGATAAATTGTGGTGCCAGCTTCTCCTCCAGCTCCTGGATGCTCCCGATAAAGTCCAGGCGCTCCTGCCGGGCGTGAAGCTCGATCCGGTGGGTACGACCGGAGGTGGCAAAGTAAAAGATTTCATTCAGGGGGATATGCCGGATCACATCCAGGGTCTTGACGGTAAAATACTCCTGCTGCTCACCCTGCTCCCGGCTCACACGCTCTGCGATTACTCTCAGGCAGCGGGACAGATCTTCATACATCCTCTGCGGATTTTTCTTGCAGATATAGTCCAAAGCCTCCAGATGATAGCGAAAGGTCTCAAAGGCTAAGTCCTGAAAGGCGGTCACATAGATAAGAAAGCCTCTGGCATCCCTTTTGCGAATCTCCTGCCCCAGACCAAAGCCGTCCATAGAAGCGCCTTTTAACTCCACATCCAGAAAATAGATTCCCTGCCTTGGCTCTTCATCCAGCCGCTTTAAAAGCTCCTCCGGGCTTGCCGTACACAAGGTAATCTCCATATCGAGATCCTCGATGAGAATCTGTTTTTCCAGCCAGGTGCGTTCCGCATCCCGAATTTTTTCTTCATCCTCGCATATATAAATCGGCAGCAACCCTTACACCTCTCTTCTTTGGCATACCACGTCCCCGTTTCGCTCTTATATCACAGTCCCCCGGCATACATGCTCAGTATATGTTTTTAATGGACAAAAGTCAAACTGCTGCTGATCCTCAGATCAGCAGCAGCTTTTCCTGGTGTCCATCCAGGTATTCTACCTTTCCATCCTTACAGATATCCTCCTCCAGATACATAAATACCTGCTGTCCCTCCCAGAGAGCAACATCATCATATACATTCAGCTCCAGCGCATAGCAGGTTTTGTCCTCCACAGGGCGCTCCCCAGTTCCCGGAAGAAAGCCCTGGTTGCCGTATTGCCCAATGCTCGGACCCGAACCATGGCCAAAGGTTCCAAGTGGATGTGTGTAAAGCATGGGGCAGATGCCCTCATCCTTCGCGCGCTGCACAGAGCTGGCAAAGACCTCATTGCCAGAGACGCCCTCCTTTAGCTCCTCCATCACAATCTCACGGAAGCGGTTCCCCTTGTCAAAGAGCACCTCAAATTCCGCCGGCGCCTTGGTTTCCCCCTCCTTCAGAATATAAGCCACCCACTGCATATCCGTATGGAGATGCACATAGAGGCCATTTAGTCCAATATCGCAGTGAATCAAGTCCCCTGGCAGAATCACCTCATGGAACATTCTGGAAACATTGCTTCCCTTTCTCTGGAGATCCACATCCGGTCCAAACCAGTAGGAATACCCAAGAGAAGAGATCATCTCACGCATGCACCACTCAATATCTGTAGTAGTGGTAACGCCGGGCTTTACAAATTCTCCGCTAAAGGTGTAATCCACAATATCGTGCGTAACGCTGGTGAGAATCCTCATAGTCTCCTTCTCAAGAGGAGATACTCTCTGCAGCCAGCGCACGGTCAGCTCCTCACCGTCACAGATACGTGAAGCATAGGCTTCTCCCACCGCTTCCTTCAGATTCTCATACAGCGTAGAGGAAAGTCCGTCGCAAAAGCCATAGAGAAAGCTTCTGTCCACAGCTATGTTCTCCGGCGCAAGCTCCGCTACCATTCGGCCTGCTGCCTCCCAAACCGTCTCATCCTTCCCCTGCACATTCTCATAAATCTGGCTCATTTCCGGGGAATGCATGCCCACTGCCATCCTGCGGATAAGACCGGTGGACGGGTTCCGGTGGAACATCAAAATGCTGATCCTTCTGGCCTCCGGCATATCCCATGTAAATAATGTATGGATAATCGGGTCCTCACAGTTCTCCCGTGAGAGTACAATCCACATATCCATCCCGGACTTTTCCATAGCCCAGGGCAGAACCACCTCAAGGCGTTCCTTCAAAATGCGCGTGCTAAGCTCAGCCTGAGCCTTTAAGGGATAAAGTCCCCCCTGCTCCAGTTTTTGCTTCATACTGTCAATTACCTTCTGATACATTCTTTTTCTCCTAAATTAAAGTCGCTGCGCGACAGCACTAAAGGGTAAAGTCGCTTCGTCACACTTGTAAGGAGAGAAACTTTCATTCGAAAGGGCTCTCATGAAAGTTCCTCTCGTGCGCCTTTGCGACTTTACCTAGTCGCTGCGCGACAGCACTAAAGGGTAAAGTCGCTTCGTCACGGTACTAAAGGGTAAAGTCGCAAAATATTTCTATATTTCTATTAATTGTTTTGGCGCTTTCGTCAAATCAATACATCCGTCCTCCGTAATGATTATATCATCCTCGATACGGACGCCTCCAAAGCCCGGAATATAAATTCCTGGCTCCACGGTCAGGATCATCCCCGGCTTTAAGGGAATATCCCCTGCCTCATTCTGAGCAAAGCGGGGGCTCTCATGAATCTCAAGGCCAAAGCTGTGGCCCAGCCCATGGCCGAAATATTCCCCATATCCCGTCTTGCGGATTACGTTTCGGGCTATTCTGTCAATCTCCCTTCCGGTTTTTCCTGGGGATATTGCTCGAATCGCCTCCTCCTGAGCTTCCAGCGTCACCTGGTAAATCTCCCGCTGTCTCTCACCAGCCCTTCCAAGGCAAACGGTTCTTGTCACATCAGACCAGTAGCCCTGAAAGCAGCATCCAAAATCCATGGTGATGAATTCGCCTCTCCTCACACGCCGCTCCCCGGCAATTCCATGAGGCAAAGCGCCATGCTCCCCTGATGCCACAATAAAGCGGTCCGCCATGCGCTCCACCTCCGGGTAAGCGCGCATAAAGCTCTGGAGCATGCTGTCAATCTCCACCTCTGTCATGCCCTCCCCTATCCTGGTCAGCACATGCTCAAAAGCAAGGTCCGTAATCTCACAAGCTCCCCGGATTCTGCGCAGCTCCTCCTCATCCTTTACCATGCGAAGCTCAAGCAGCACATCACTGATATCCTCCGTGACGCTTACCTGCCCCTTCTCTGCCAGTAAGGACGAAAAACGCAGAGTCATGAAATCATGCTCCACACCAAGCCTTTGAAGCCCCTGCTCCTTAAGCCAGGAAAAGACGTCCGGTTCCCCGGTAATTTTCACAAGCTCCCAGCCCGGACACTGATCCTTGGCCTGCTCCTGATAGCGAAAATCTACAAGAAAGCTGCAATGGGTCTCTGTGATTACCACATAGCCGGTGCTTCCCGCAAATCCACAGAGATAGCGCCGGTTGGGGGGACTAAAAATCAGAGCAGCGTCAAGCTCTCTCTCCCTAAGAACCTCCCGAATCCGCAAAATCCGCAGGCTTTCACCATCCATACTAAATACCTCCTATTCCAGTTCCCAGTCGCTGCGCGACAGCACTAAAGGGTAAAGTCGCTTCGACACACATATAAGGAGAGAAACTTTCATTCGAAAGAGCACTCATGAAAGTTTCTCTCGTGCGCCTTTGCGACTTTACCAGCTAGCAAAAATTATTTCTATAACCGTTTCCCGGCATCCCGCCGCAAGGGTCATTTCATTCCCCTAGAAAGAAAACTCCGGAACTCTCATCTGTCCATTGGAATATACGCCAAAGTTCTTCAGATTGGAGTTGTAAGCATACAGATCCTCCGGGCACTGCAGGAAGATACACGGAACCTCTTCCCATACAATGGCCTGTGCCTCAAGGTATGCTTCCTTTCGCTCATCCTGATCCGTAGAGGTACGGCCAAGCTGAAGCAGTCTGTCAACCTCCTCATTAGTGTAGAAGGACATGTTGCCGCCCTCGCCATGCTGTGAGGAGTGGAAGCTTGCGTACAGAGCATAGTCCGGGTCTCCCGTATCGGAGGACCAGCCAAGTGAGAATGCCTCCAGAGTACCTGCACATACCTCTCCAATGTAGGTAGTACGCTCCAGGGACTTAATCTCTACCTGAATACCAATGGCTGCCAGCTGAGACTGAACAATCTCCGCCGTATCCTGACGTGCCTGGCTCTCATCCGTAGTCATGACCATCTTGAATCCGTCCGGATATCCGGCCTCTTTGAGAAGCTCCTTTGCCTTCTCCACATTGTACTCATGCTTCGGAAGCTGATCGTTGTATGCCCATACCACAGAGCTCATGGGCGCCTCCGCAATAGTACCGGTTCCCTGGTAAACTACATTGTAGATAGCCTCCTTGTCAATGGCAAGATCAATTGCCTGGCGAACCTTCACATTGTCATAGGGAGCCATAGTTGTGTTAAGACCGATAAAGTTGATGGAGGAAGCCACCTCACGGAATACCTCCACGCCATCCTTGCTCTCCAGACGCTCTACATCCGATGCCTGAATATCCACAGCTACATCCACACCGCCTGCCTCTACCTCGATAGAACGGGTGGCAACCTCCGGAATGGTTCTCCAAATCACATTTGGAATCGTGGGAGCAGTTCCCCAGTAATCCTGGTTTGCTTCCAGAACGATACGGTCACTTGCCGCCCAGCTTACAAACTTGTAAGGTCCGGTACCCACCGGATTCTGACCTACTGCATCGCCGGCCTCGGTGTAAGCCTTCTCATTTACAATGGCCATAACAGCATGTCCGAGATGGTTCAAAATCGGGCCAAAGGGCTCGGTCATCTTCATCTCAAAGGTATAGTCATCAATAGCCTTGGAATTCTCAAAGTCAATGGTAGCTCGAATAGAGCTTGCATGGGGAGATTCCGCAATCTTGGAGAAGGAAAACTCCACATCACTTGCCTTCAGCTCCTCGCCGTTGTGGAACTTCACGCCCTGTCTCAGATGGAAAATGTAGGTACAGTCATCTACGATCTCCCAGGACTCTGCAAGACCCGGAGCAATATCTCCATTGTCATCGCGGGTTACAAGTGTCTCAAAAATACAGCTGGCCACACGGATAGCCGGTGTGTCCGTTGTTCCGTAGGGGTCCAGTGATACCGGGTCTGCCCCCTGAGCGATTGTGAGGGTATCCTTTGCTTCTCCCTCAGATCCTGATCCTGTTTCTGCTTCTGCCGGGCCTTCCTCAGTCTTGCCCTTGCCGCCGCAGCCAACTGCTGTCAGCATGGCAAACACAAGAAGAAGTGCCAGCACGCGGTTGAACTTTTTCATGTTTTTTCTCCTTTCTTAATTACAGTTCCGCATCCTTTGCAGATGCTGTTCCTGTTCCGCATTCCTGCGTTATATCAAAAAACAGCCTCCTAAGAAACTATTTTATGAACAAATGTTAATGAGCTGCCTAATACAAATGGCAGGCTACAAAGTGCTCCGGCTCCAGCTCCTTAAGCTCCGGCTGCTTCCGGAAGCACTCGGGCTTTGCACGAAGACAGCGGGGCGCGAAGCGGCAGCCCGGCTCCGGATTAATGGGGGAGGTAATCTCGCCCTTCAGCAAGATCCGCTCACGTCTGGCTCCCACCTTTGCCACCGGAATGGCCGACAGCAGCGCCTCCGTATAGGGATGGAACTGTTTCTCAAACAGCTTGTCAGCAGGGCACTTCTCCACCAGCGTTCCCAGATACATCACACAGATGTCGTCTGAGATATGCTTTACCACCGACATATCATGGGTGATAAAAATATAAGTCAGGCCCCGCTCCTCCTGAAGATCCTGCATCAGATTCAGGATCTGTGCCTGAATGGATACATCCAGGGCAGAAACCGGCTCGTCACAGACAATGAACTTTGGCTCCAGCGCCAGGGCCCGGGCAATACCGATACGCTGACGGCGCCCTCCGTCCAGCTCATGGGGATAGGAATCCGCAAGACGCCTGGCAAGACCCACCGTATCCATAATCTCCAGCACCTTTTCCTCCTGCTTTGCCTTGTCGCCGCCGTACATGTTATGGATAACCATGGGCTCCATAATAATGCTCTTGACGGTCATACGCGGATTGATGGAGGAAAAGGGATCCTGAAAGATCATCTGCATATCCTTGCGGGATTCCTTCAGGTCTTCCTTCCTGATATTGGTAATATCCTTCCCCTCAAAGAAAATCTTGCCATCCGTGGTATCCAGAAGGTGAATGATACAGCGGCCCAGAGTGGACTTTCCACAGCCGGACTCCCCGACTACTCCTAAAGTCTTTCCCTTCTCAATGGAAAAGGAAACGCCGTCTACCGCATGGAGCTGCCCCTTGGGGGTCTTAAAATATTTTTTCAGTCCTTCCACTCTCAAAAGCTCAGACATGTTCCTCCTCCTTTCCTATTTGAAAGCATTTTACAAAATGTCCCGTTTCCACCTCTATCATCTGCGGATTCTCGCTCTCACAGCGTTCACAGGCACAAGTGCAGCGGGGACAGAAGCTGCAGCCCGCAGGCAGATCCGCCGGGTCCGGCATCAGTCCCGGAATGGGGCTTAACCGCTTCACGTGGGAATCCAGATCCGGAATGGAACCAAACAGTCCCTTTGTATAGGGATGACAGGTATGGTTGTAAATCTGTTCCAGACTTCCGTACTCCACAATCTCACCGGCGTACATGATTGCCACCTTATCACAGACCTCAGCCACAATGCCCAGATCGTGGGTGATCAGAATCATGGAGGTCTGCTTCTCCTTTTTCAGCTTCACAATCAGATCCAGAACCTGAGCCTGAATCGTAACATCAAGGGCTGTTGTGGGCTCGTCTGCCAGCAGCAGCTCCGGGTTGCAGGAAAGGGCGATGGCGATCACCACACGCTGCTTCATACCACCGGAGAACTGATGAGGATACTCCCCATAGCGCTCCCCGGGAATACCTACCAGCTCCAGCATCTCCGTAGCCTTGGTAGCCGCCTCCGCCTTGGAGCACCTTTCATGAATCCGGATACTCTCGGCAATCTGGCTTCCCACGGTCATGACCGGATTCAAAGAGGTCATAGGGTCCTGGAAAATCATGGAGATCTTCTTGCCGCGAATGGAACGCATTCTCTTCTTATTCTGCTTCAGCAGATCCTCGCCCTCGAAAATGATTTCACCTCCGGTTACAATTCCCGGAGGGTCCGGAATCAATCCCATAATTCCAAGAGCTGTTGTTGTCTTGCCGGCACCGGTCTCTCCCACCAGCCCTAAGCTCTCACCCTTGCCCAGGGTAAGATTCAACTGATTGACTGCCTCCACAATCCGGTTATCCGCACGATATTGAATTGTGAGGTCTTTGATTTCAAGTATATTTTCCATTATCCGTCAACCCCTCCTTAATTTTTCAGACGCGGGTCAAGTGCATCTCTCAGACCGTCACCCAGCATATTCAGAGCAAAAATGGTAATCATAATTGCCACGCCCGGGAAAATACACATATGCGGGTAATTCATGATATACTGTCTCGCAGCGGAAAGCATGGAGCCCCACTCCGGCGTCGGCGGCTGAATTCCCAGTCCCAGGAAGCTTAGGGAGGACGCGGAAAGAATCGCGCCTGCCATGCCCAGGGTTGCCTGTACAATAATCGGAGCAATACAGTTTGGTATAATGTGGCGCAAAATAATGCGGGAATCGGAGGCACCAATACACTGTGCCGCCTCTATGTATTCCTGGTCCTTGATGGTGAGCACAGAGGACCGCACCACACGGGCATAGCCTGGGATATCCGCAATGGCAATGGCGATTACCATATTCGCCAGTCCCGGCCCCATAGCCGCTGCCAGAGAAATTGCCATCAGCATACCCGGAATGGACATCAGAATATCCATGGCACGCATGAGGGCATTGTCAACTCTTCCGCCATAGAAGCCCGAGATAGCTCCCAAAAGGCCGCCCACAATTATGGCAGTGATAATGGAGGAAAAGCCCACCAGCAGGGAAATCCGCGCTCCGTAAATAATACGGCTTAAAATATCACGTCCAAAGTTATCGGTTCCCAAAAGGTGCAGGGCACTGGGTCCCTCAAAGGTATGGGAGTAATCCTGCAGGTCATAGGGGTAGGGGGCCAGCACCCCTGCAAACAGGGCGCACAGGATCAGCGCCAGCAGAAGGAACAGGCCCAGCATAGCGCCTTTATTCTTGCAAAGGCGATGCCATGCGTCACGCCAGAAGCCGGTTTTTACTGTCTTTCCTGTTTCAGCATGTGCTTTCTGCATTTTTTGCGCCTCCCTTCTTCTTTTTGGCAGCCTTGTACTGGGACTTAATCCGCGGATCTAAGTATGCATACAGAATATCCACCAGAAGGTTCACAAGGCTAAACGAAATTGCAAGCAAAAGTACGCCGCCCTGTACCACCGGATAGTCGCGGGTGCTGATGCTGTCTATGATATATTTTCCAAGTCCCGGAATTGCAAATACGGTCTCTATCAGAAGCGATCCACCAAGAAGTCCACCAAACTGCATACCAATGACCGTCACAACCGGAATCATGGCATTCTTCAGGGCATGGGTAATAATCACCCATTTTTCCTTCTGGCCCTTGGCCCTGGCGGTACGAATGTAATCCGCCCGGATCACCTCCAGCATACTGGAGCGAGTCATACGCATAACTGTGGCAGAGGAGTGAAGCCCCAGGGTAAATGAGGGTAGCACCCAGTATTCCGGCCCGTAGGAGCCGGAGGCAGGAAGCCAGCCAAGCTTCACGGAGAAGATCAACACCGCCATCAGTCCGGCCCAGAAGGTGGGCATGGATACACCCAGAAGGGAAAAGGAGGTGGCAATCCTGTCAAAAATGGAGTACTGCTTGGTAGCGGAAATAATTCCCGCGGAGACACCCACAAGCACCGAGATGGACACACTGAAGATAGCCAGCTTCACTGTGGTGGGGAAGCGGGAGGCAATCTCCTCGAATACCGGCTTGCCCGTCATGTAGGATTCGCCCAGATCCAGCTTAAATACCACATTTCCAATGTATCTTCCCAGCTGAACCAGATACGGGTCATTCAGCCCCAGCTCCTCCGTCACCTGGGCAAGAGCCTCCGGGGTCGCGCCGTCACCCAGGATCATCCGCGCCGGATCGCCCGGTGTCAGAAAATTAATGGTGAACACGATGATCATAACGCCTAAAAGAACCGGAATCATCATCAAAAGTCTCTTTCCAATGTATTTGGACACTTTTTTTCGCTCCTTCTTTTTTATTTTTTCTATTCACACAGACCCTTTTCCCTTGCCAGCTGGAACAGGGCTGCTCTCATCTTTTCAACTGCTTCCTTCAGAGCCTGGTTATCGGAAAATACGCCGTGCACAATACGGATATGGCCTTTTCCCTCCTCACCGTAGGGCGCCCCGGAATTGATGGATACAAGAGCATGCTCCCCAAGGTAAGAGAGCACCTCACTCTCGGTTCCAAGCCTGGACACATCCACCCAGGAAAGGAAGCCCGATTCGGAAAGCTGCATGGACACACCCGGAATGTCATGAAGGCTGTCATACACAATCCTTCTTCTCTCCTCAAAGCACTCAAAGTACTCCTCCATAAAGCTGTCATCCCTGAGGGCTGCAATGGCGCCTGCCTGGGCGGATGTATTGGTGGCCCCAACCACGGATACCGCCGTACCGTACAGCTTGTCCATAATGTGGTCATCAGCCACAAGATAGCCCACGCGAAGCCCGCTCAAGCCCATTCCCTTGGAAAAGGAAAATACGGAAACCGTCCGCTCCCACATACCCGGCAGAGCCGCTATGGTTACCATCTCAATGCCGTCAAACACCGGCTGCTCAAAAGCCTGGTCCACAACCACAACCAGGTCATGCTTCACCGCAAAGGCTGCCAGCTCAAGAAGCTTCTCCCTCCGGTAAACCGTTGTGGTGGGATTGTTGGGATTGGTCAGGACAATCATTTTTGTCCGGTCCGTCAGCCTCTTTTCAAAATCGGACAGCTCAAATTGATAGCCATTTTCCGCGTAAACCGGAATCCGAACCACAACGCCTCCCATAATCTCTACGTTTTGGAAGTTGTTGGGGTAGCTGGGATCTATGACCATAACCTCATCACCATCCTGAATAAAGGGCAGCATTGCAAAAAAGAGACCGGAATCAGAGCCTGGTGTGATGATAATATTCCTGTCCGGAACCACATCCAGTCCGTTTACTTTTTTCAGCTTCTTCGCAATCTCAACCTTCAGCTCTCCACTACCAATGGGCGTGGTATAGTGACTGGCAAATCCGCTCTGGATGGATTCCATCATGGCCTCCGCCACATGGGGCGGCATGGACGGGTCCGGGTAGAAGGGGTCCGCCCAGGACATCAGAGCCACTCCACGTTCCTTAAGCTTCACCACTGCGTCACCCACATCTGCCTTCTCTACTGAGGAAAAGAGACCTCCCTCCGCCTTTTGAAAAGCGGGAATCATCTTTTCAGTTATCATGTTTTCTCTCCCTTTCAATTGTATCTCTCAAAGCTGCTCCTTAGCCTTTGTAAGCTCTATAAGCCCAAGCCTCTCAAAGAACTCATAAAATGAAGGAAGTCCTTCCGAGCAGTCTATATCAGTCTGGCAGCTCACACAGTCCGCCACCTCTTCCATGGAACGAACACCGTCCGTCTCATAGAAAATATAATCCATGTTCGGGGCAAGCCGGGGATACTGCTTGTTGAGCTCCTCCCAAAGCTTACGCTCCTCCTCTGCCATCCCGGCAAGAACACAGCGCATGGCCACCGGTCCCTGAAAGAGCCTCCGAGGAACAACTCCCTGCCTTTTCTTTGTCTCATCCCTCCCAAGGTCTGACAGCAGGGCTTCATACAGACGCCTCTCCTGATCTAAAAGCCTCTCCACCTGCTCCCGTTCCTGCCCCTCAAAGAGAGACGCATAGCGCCCTAAAGTTGCCTCTATCACCTGCCCCAAATGCCATGCCTTCTTTGCTCTGTCCGAAGAATCACTTCTTCGAAGCTTATCAAGCCGTGTAAAAAAACGGCGGGCGGTAAAAGGCAGCAGCTCCTTAAGCATTTCCCCGGTCAGGGACCCATAGAGGTAGCAGTAGGACGCGGCTATGGCTGCCCCCCGGCGCAGGAGCTTCGGGTCCACATGCTCAGCCGAATCCGCACTGGTGTGATAGGTCTTATCCGGCCACTGGGTCAGGGCAACTGTGGGAATATCAATGGTTGGGTCCGAAAGTATGTAGTGATCACTTCCAAACACAAAGGGCACTCTCATGGAAGAAAACAGCGGCACAGCCACCTGGCCGCCCCCAAAGGCACATTCGCCGGAAAGTGCCTCCAAAATGGCCTCTCCCAAATCCCCTGAAAAGGAATGGGCACAGTCCGGAGTGTCCACGATAATCAGCGGGCCTGCATTTCCATTCTGCCTTCCGGCAACCATATCAATGTTAAAGCCGCCCACAATCCTCTCCAGGCGCTCCTTATGCTCCGAAAGGTAGGCGTAGGTGCCCGTAAACTCCGGAATCAGGAGAAGCCGGATGGTACGCTTTGGCCTTGGCAGAATCCCCTTCTCAATCAGGTGATGAAGGGCGAGCATAGCCTCCATCCCGCAGGCAGCCCCGGACGCGTTGTCATTGACGCTGGAACGAGGATGGCAAAGATGTGCCGTAAGCAGAATCTCCTCCTCACTCTCTCCGGGAATCCAAGCCTCCACATTTTCGATTGAGCCATTTTGAAAGGAAGAATCCACAACAAAGCGGGCTGTGGGATATTTTCCCTCCTCCTCAAGGGAAATGCAGATCTCGCGAAGCTTCCTTCCCATGCGGGGAGTGAGGGCAAAACCGCGAAGTGAGCCCTCCGATTCCCTGGTATAATGATGAAAGCTCAGGTTTGCGTGAGCCTCACAAAGCTCCTCATCCTCACTCATGTTCACGCGAACCGGCTTTATCTCCGGCATGGATACAGTGAGAATCGCTGCCCCATGTTCCTCACTCACCCTTTTTATCCAGCACTCATAGCCATTTTCCACAAAGAGAAGCTTGCCTTCCAGACTGTCCGTATAGGATTCCGGATCTACTTCGTCAGGCACGTACAGAATCGGCAGATCCTGGTCCGCGTAGTCTCCCGGCGCGCTTCTCTGAATCAGAGACATTTCCTCTTTGGAAAAGCAGGCCATGGATTCCTTCCAGGGGAAGGTAAGCTCAAGCCACGCCTCCTTGCAGTTCCACTCACGAAAAATGCGTTGAGTAAAGCATACATTCTGAAGGTCTGCCGGATAGCTTAAAATCCTCGCAGAAAGACCCCCGGCCTTCAAAAGCTCCCAGGAAGCCCTTGCCGCCTCCCGGTAGCCCTCTGATGCCTGAATTCTGTGGTGGCGGGCAACCTCCTTCATGATACGAAAGGCCCTTTCCTCCTGGCATTGACCGTATATTTCATTTATAATAGGGAAAATTTTGTTATCTGCCACTTTTTTCTCTGAAGGCTCCTTTTGTAACAACCTGTGATTTTCTTGCTCCGGAAAATGTAGAAAGCTGTTGAATTTAGCTTGTTAAAAGTATATCATAGAAACAAAGACAAAATGAAAATTGCGAGAATTCAGAATCCTTTTACACTTTAACGTGATCGCTATCTGTAAAAATTTATCATATTATTCCTAAAAATAAGCAAACTGCACAAATGGAATTCCTGATTTTTATGGGTTTTTGCTAAAGAGCGGGCCCCTTTCCCAGGATTTCCTGTCTTTTATTGGAAATCAAGAATTCAGAATTCTTTAACCAACCAGGTCTCTAGAAAGGAGATTGGCAGATGGATACCCTTTTAGGAAAAATTCAACAGTTAAATTCCATTTTCAGCAAATCTGCAACCACACTGACGCCCTTGAGTGCTCTGTGTGACCAGCTCTGCAATATCATAGGCTGCAACATCTACGTATTCAGCCGGGAAGGCCATATTTTTGCCTATTCCATCGCCGATGCCTTTGAGTGCCCTTACACCAAGTGCTCCCTCAAGGAGGAACAGCTTCCGCCCTATTACTACGAAATTTTTCTATCCGAGGATAAGGCAGTGATTGACCAGTATGAGCAGCTTCCTGTCTGCACCTACCAGGATGTGAAAATCTGTGAGTTTGATGACCGGTATTTTTCACTCTATCCGATATATTCTAATTTTCAAAAAACGGCAGGCATGCTTCTGATTCGCTACGGCAACCATTTCTCCCAGATGGATAACATCCTCTGCGAATACACCAGTGCTATTATTTCCTTGGAAATGCTTCGCCAGGAGCAGACACGCATACAGCAGCAATCCCTGGAAATCGCCGCCGCAAAGCTGGCTGTCAATTCCCTGACCTTCAGTGAGCTGCGCTCCGTGTCCGCAGCACTGGAGATTTTAGGGGGTACGGAGGGTGATATCTTTCTAAACGCAGTGGCTCAGAAAAGCTATTCCACCCACTCTACCGTATCCGGCGCCCTCAAGAAGCTGGAGGCCGCCGGCGTTATCAGTACGAAATCTAAGGGGGTAAAAGGGAAATATATCAAGATCACCAACTCCCGTCTGCACGAGGAGGTCTATATGGCTGAGAAGCAGTATCGCAAGGAACGGCTGAAAGCGCGGAGAGAGAAAAAATAAGCCTTAAGCTCCCTCTGTCATACCTCCTGAATTTTTAGCTCCTGTACAAAGTACCCGTCCTGGATGGCTGTAAAGGGAAAAGCAAAATCATATTTTCCCAAAATTCTCCGATAGCTCTCCAGGCCGATCCCATGGCCCTCTCCCTTGGTGGTGTAGCCGCCCGTCCCAAGGCGTTCAAAGTCTACCCGCCCACAGAGGGTATTTTTGATCCGAAACGTAGTGCATCCGTCCTGGCTGCTGATCATCAGATGAATCCGGGCATTCTCCTTTCCCCTGGTCTCATCCATAGCATTGTCAACAAGGATGCCAAGGCACCGGCACAGATCCGTACTCCGCATCCGTGTGCCCTCAAAGGGCCGCAGCACCTCCAGCTCGCATTGGATCTCCTCCTTTTGCATCCGGGCCAGCTTTTCCAAGAGGAGCCCCTTGACCTCCACCATATGCACGTTGGCCAGCTGGTTCAAAAGCCGCACCTGATCGCCTACCTGCCGGTCAAAGTCCTCGGTCATGTCCTGGATAAAGGACTGGACCGCATCCAGATCCCCCTCCTTTGCCTGGAGGTACATGCCGGCTGTCATATTTTTAAAGTCATGGCGAAAGCGGCGAAGCTCTGCCTGGATCTGCTCCATTTTTTCTATGTAAATCGTCTGCTGCTTTAGGTTTGCTTCCTGAGCAAGTATGTACTGCTTCTGCTGCCGATCACGTCCTACATAAGTGAAAATTATATGGATCACCAGGAGCAGGGCCAGAGGAAGCAGCAAATATGCCCTGTTTTTCTCTGTGCTGTTTGCCATATACTCTAACGCAAAGAGGTAGACGGGATAGAGACCCAAAAGGAGCAAAATTCCCTTATGAAGCTTCTCCTGCTCCAGCCACTGGCGGTAGATTTTCGCCATACCGGATTTTACAATCACCATGCCACAGAGAAAAAGACAGGCGGGATTTATCCCATACAGCCAAAGCATATAACTCTGGCGCTCTGCGGCAACTGCGAGATTGAAGAAACGCCCATAGGTATATAGCTCTGAAAGAATATTCCCATAGGAGCACAGGATCTCAATCATCATAGCGCTAAGGCAGCAGTCCCGAAAGGAGGCGCCGTACAGCGTCCGCAGAAGCAGCGCCTCACAGACCAGCACAAAATACTCCCAAGCAAACATGCCGATGCCATAGGGCAGGTGCCAGAAGCCTGTCTTATAGCAGGCTGCCCCCATGGTTGAAAGTATCACCACCAGGAGCAGGGTGAGCAGGGCGCATGTGAGGGTACGCTTCGTCCTCCAGCCCGGAAACGGGCCCAGCAGAACGCCGGATATCCAGAGTATGAAAAGCATGTTGATCGTCATGCTTAATATATTTCCAAATACAATCTCTACAAAGCTCATGGCATCTCCTTTAGTTACCTTTCACATCTACACCAATCATGCCGCTGATTGGCATGGGGCCAATGAAATTAGGGGGCCAAAGGGACTGCCCCTCACCGAAACCGATACTTTCCTTTTCCATATCCAGATATCGGCTCGATGATTCTATGTTCCACCATCTCGCGAAGCAGCGCAGAGCTTCTTGTCGGCTTCAACCCAAGTACCCGCTGGACATCGGACCTGCCAAAGACGGTCTGCGAAGCAAATGCCTCTCGTAATTCCTGAACATGAGCGGCTGTCTTAGGTGTAAACAGTTCCTCAATGTTCGCTTTTTTTGTATCAATGTTCGCTTTTTGATTCTTAATATTCACTTTTTTCGGTACTTTGAAAGCTCCGCTGATATGCAGTGTCCGGTTACGAAGCGGATGGCTCTCATCTAGCAGGAGATTGCGCAGAAAAATTTCAAGGTATTCCGTCGTTTCATGAATACCATTTTTCAGGTCATTGTAGTTCGCTCTGACCAGTGCATTCCGAAAATACCACGCATGTTCGGCAAAAATATCGTTTGTTACGTCAAAACCCAGTGTTCGAAGATACTTGATGAAGAATACCGCAGTTGTTCTGGTGTTACCCTCGCCAAAAACATGGATCTGCCACAGTCCGGATATGAATACTGCAAGGTGATGAATGATCTCATCCATTGAAAGGTTTCCATAGGAGAACCTCTTCTCCTCGGAAAGGTCATAGTCCAGAGTGGCCCGCAGCTCCGCGGCACTGCCATATAGCACGGTCGCTCCATTCAGCACCCATTCTTTTTTTGTGATGTTATAGTCACGAATGCATCCCGCACGGGAATAGATACCAGTAAACAGCTTTCTGTGAATGGAAAGATACTCATTCGGTGTAAAACTGAACGCTCGCTCGGACAGGAGTGCCGCGATCCGCGCTGAGACCTTGTCGGCCTCCTCAGTGCGGTCTTTCGCATCACAGGAAGGATTTTCCTCGTAGTAAGCCTGCAAAAGCGCATTTGCCTCCTCAAGGGATATCTCACCCTCAATATTTCGGATGGCAGTACGCGCCAGATATTCTGATGTCTTAAGTCCGTCGACCGCCTGCAGACCTATGGCCGTATGCCACGCATATCCCTTGTCCCGCTTTGACGGCTCAGACTCTTTGATATATTCCTTAAATGGATCTTTGTTCACTTCCTATTACCTCACTGTGACCGTTCCGTATCTGCAAAAGCTCATGGCTGCTTCTCTATGGGAACAATCTTCAGCTCATATCCCAGAGAAAGCAGAATCTTTAAGAGGCTGTTCACTCTTGGAGATTTTCTCCTCAAAAAAATGAGCTTATACATTCATTCTTCCTTTCTTTATTATATTAAATTTGTTATAAAATTCAACTCTCAATAGCAATTTAAATAGGACAGCCCAAAAATTCGGACTGTCCCATTCCTTCTATCTCTGCACGCGGGCTCCTGCCCCGCCCATAACCGCTTCTACCTCTTTCCTGCTCACCATCGTAGTGTCGCCGGGAGTAGTCATAGCAAGTGCTCCATGAGCTGCTCCGTAGTTAACGGCAAGCTCCACATCCCCTGTGGTCATTAAGCCATAGATGAGACCACTGGCAAAGGAATCTCCCCCGCCTACCCGATCCATCACCTCCAGGTCCAAGTAATCTCTGGATTTATAAATCTTTCCCTCCGCCCAGCAAAGAGCGCTCCAATCATTGATTGTTGCCGTCTTTACCTGCCGCAGCGTAGTTGCCACAGCCTTGAAATTTGGATAGCTTTTGGCTGCCTCATCCAGCATTTTCTTATAACCATCCTGATTCAATTCCTTGAGATTTTTATCATTGCCCTCAATTTCAAGCCCCAGACACGCTGTAAAGTCCTCCTCATTTCCCAGCATAACATCCACATAACGGGCTGCCTCCTTATTTACCTCCTGTGCCTTAGCCCGGCCTCCGATTGCGCTCCACATGGAGGGGCGGTAATTCAAATCATAGGATACAATTGTCCCATATTTTTTTGCAGTTTTAATGGCTGCCAGAACGGTCTCACAGGATTGTTCGGAAAGAGCCGCATAGATTCCTCCCGTATGCAGCCAGCGAACTCCCAGCTCCCCAAAAATATATTCAAAATCAAAATCCTCCGGTGTTGCCTTTGAAATCGCAGTATTAGCCCTGTCCGAGCATCCCACGGCTCCACGGATTCCAAAGCCTCTTTCCGTAAAATTAATCCCATTTCTGCAGACGCGGCCGATTCCGTCCGTTTTCATCCATTTAATGAGTGAAGTGTCCACACCGCCCTGGAGAACAAAATCCTCCATCAACATTCCCACCTCATTATCCGCAAATGCCGTAATCACTGCTGTGCTCATTCCAAAGCATCTGCGAAGGCCTCTGGCAACATTGTATTCTCCTCCCCCCTCCCATGCACGGAAGGAACGGGCTGTACGAATACGGCCCTCTCCCGGGTCCAGGCGAAGCATTACTTCTCCAAGGGAAACCTCCTCAAACCTGCACTCCTCTTTTGGTCTCAAATTCAAATTCATGACCCCACCTCCTTATTCCCTTTTATTATCCGCGGATTTCTCTCACAAGGGCAACGGCTTCCTTTGTCATTTCACAAATCCTTTTAAATGCGCCGGTTTCGATCAAATCTGCCTTTACCATCCAGCTTCCGCCACAGGCAATCACCTTATCACAGCTCAAATAGTCCTTTAGATTTTTTATATTCACTCCTCCGGTGGGCATGAAACGCACCGCCGTATAGGGTGCCGCCAATGCCTTGATAGCCGCTGTCCCTCCAAATTGCTCCGATGGGAAAAATTTAACCACGCTCAATCCTCTTTTTACGGCCTGTGCGATTTCAGAGGGTGTAATACAGCCTGGAAAAACCGGAATCTCTTTTGCTAAGCAATCATCTACAACCTCCGGATCAAATCCCGGACTTACAATAAATTTGGCTCCCGCATCCCTGGCGCGCTCTGCCTGTTCTACTGTCAGCACGGTTCCGGCTCCTACCAGCATATCCGGATACTCCGCTGTTATCCGGCGAATGGAGGCCTCTGCCGCATCGGTACGAAAGGTCACCTCCGCACAGGGCAGCCCTCCGTTTATCAGCGCCTGTGCTAAGGGCAGAGCATCCTCTGCACGATGCAGCACTACTACCGGAACAATCCCCAGGCTCTCAAGCTGCTCCTCGATTCTTTTCATGTTCAATCTCCTTTGTCACAAAATCCTTCACTGAAATATAGAAGTAAAAGGGGATATCGTTCCGGTTATCCACAGCGGATAAGAATGCGACATCCCCTTTACGTCATTTACACAGCCTATTTCACCAATTCCATCATTTTAATCAATCCCATGATGTAACCTGTCTGGTGCGCTCTTGCTCTATGTCCCCACGGAGAATCATTCACGATTGCCGGCACATGGTCGTCCATAATATAGCCATCAAATCCATAATCCCTAAGGGCAACCATTACCTTTGCCGGATCAAAGTTTCCTTCTCCAAGGAAGCACTCCTTAAAAGCCGGTAATGTGCCGCATACGTCACGAAAATGAATCTGAATCAATTCCTTTTTGGGCCCAAAATATTTGATAGCCTCCAGGACTGTTTTCTCACCCTCAATCTCAGACATACAGCCGAGACATAGATTCAGTCCCCAAGCCGGACTTCCCTTTGCCAGGCTCTCCGCATACTTCAAATCCTCCAGGCTGGCAAAAATTCTCGCTGCTCCGCCGCAGACCTCCATGGGCGGATCTGAGGGGTGTACTGCCAGCCTTACGTTGCTCTGCTCCGCAACCGGGAGTACATGATCCAGAAAATATGCATAGTTTTCCCACAGCACCTCCCGTTCCGGGATAGGGCGGTCATCCACATAAGAATATTGAACAGAGTTTCCTGTCCGTGCCTCCACCCTTGCATCGTAGGCCGTTACATGTACATTGCCACGCCCGATCACGTCATTGGATGTCCTCCAGACAAAATTCGGCGCAAAATGATGACCCAGAACAGGTATGCCTGCCCTTCCCATATTCTCAATAATTTTACAGTAGTTCTCTATTTGTCGGTCACGCTTGGGTCCCGCCAGCATCACATCATCATAAAATTCAATGGGAACATTCTCCAGCATATCCACACTCATGCCATATTCCCCACAGCGGTCCACCAATGCCTGCAAATCCTCATAGGTCCAGTATTCCTCACCCGGAAGCTGCGGAGTATTAAAATTCAGCCCCTCCGCTCCAAGTTGCTTTGCAAACTGATAGGTCTCCACATCGTAAATGTCCTTAATCTGTCCAAAAATGACCTTCATGTCCTTCCATCCCCCTTCCTGTTCTATTCTTTCATATCAGCCGTCAAAGCCTACAGCGATCCATACAGCAGGCGTGGAAGCCATAAGGTCAGCTGCGGTATAAAGGCAACCATGAGAAGAATAATGATAAATACAATATAGTACACCCGCACCGCCTTAAATGAGCTTTCAAAGGAAATACCGCCAATCTTAGAGGTAATAAATAAGCAAATAGCCATCGGCGGCGTAAGCAGTCCGATCATCAGGCCAAAAATAACCATAATGCCAAACTGCACCGGGTCCATTCCTATCTGGGTTACAATGGGCATCAGCAGCGGTACGCAAATCAAAATGGCTGCTGTAGTCTCCATAAATGTTCCAAGAAACAGAATAAATGCCAAGATAATCAAAATCAAAATATATTTATTATCCGTAAGATTAAAGAGCACATTACCAACATTAGCCGGAACTCTCTGAACACCAAGCATACCGGCAAATACGGAGCCTGCGGAAATGAGCATCATAATCATTCCCACACTCTCAATAACCTTCCTCATAATCTCAACCATCTTTTTGATTGTGAGCTTGCGGTATACAACAGTTCCAAGAAACAGCGCATACAGCAGTGCAAGAGCTGCTACCTCTGTGGTAGTCACAATTCCCGTTGTCATACCAACCATCAAAAGTGGAGGCATCAAAAGAGCCCAGAAGGAAACCTTAAAGGATGACCAAATCTCTTTCAGCTTCGCACGTTTACGTACCGGATAATTTTTCCCTTTTGTGATAATATACACTGCTACCATTAAAAAGATAGTCATAATAATACCGACTGTGACTCCTCCCATAAACAGAGAGCCTACGGAAATGGATGCCAGTGTACCAAATACAAGCATCGGGCCGGACGGTGGAAAAATCGGTCCGATAATGGAAGATGCCGCAGTAACACCTACTGCAAATTCCTTATCAAATCCTTTTTCGGTCATCGCTTTAATCTCAATGTTACCAAGTCCGGCCGCATCTGCAGCTGCGGAACCTGACACGCCGGAAAAAAACAGGCTGGCAAGAATATTTACATGGGCCAGACCGCCCCGTATATGTCCTACCAGACAATCTGCAAAATCAAATAGCTTTTCCGTAACACCGGTAGCATTCATCAGCTCCCCCACTGCCATAAATAACGGAACCGCCAGCATCGTAAAAGAGGAAACACTGGAAACCATCGTCTGGGTCACATAGGAGATTGGCAGTGCACCACTCATAAGGCTGTAGCAAAATGCAGTCAGCAGCATACATAAGCAAACCGGTACACGAAGAACTACCAATATAATAAAACCAATAATCAGAAATATATCAAAAAATGACATTAACCCGCCTCCTTCTCCAGTGCCAGCATTTCCTCAATTTCCTGAGCCTGCTTTTCCTCAGCGGTCATCAGGGAGGTTGGATCCTTAAATACAAGTGTCTCAATCAAATCACAAATAATAAAGAACATCATAAAAATCGCGCCTACAGGCAGCCAGATATAAATGACATTTTTGGGCAGCCTTGTAATAGTCAGCGGGATCTTGCCTGCACTCATTGCAAATTCGAATCCGATCTTTGTTACGAAAACAAGAAAAATCAGGCTTCCCACATAGGTACAAATATATAAAACCTTTCTGGCCACATTTGGCAGCTTTCCGTATACAAACTCTACTGCCACATGCGCCCTTCTATGAAATGCGTATGCGGCCGACAGATAGGAGATATAGCTCAGCATGATAAAACTGCATTCCTCAACAATTTTAAGCGAAAAGTCAAAGAAATTGCGGCAGATCAGCTCTACGGAAACAAGAGTTGCCAGAGCCAGAAGCATAATTGCCGCCGAGCCCCATACGGCTGTCTCAATTACTTTTACTACCTTATAATACATTTTTTTCATTGTATACCCCCGGTTTGATTAACAGGAAGGGGCCAAACCGGCCCCTTCTCCCATATTGAAACGGTTTCTACTCTGCCAATGACTGGATATAATCCCAGCCGCCCTCTTTGTAATCCTTGGATACATCGCCATTCACGATCTTGTCCAAAACGATCTGACGGAATGCATCCAAATCAATTTCTTCTGCCGGAATAATAATATTGCCGTTGTCCAGGAATTTCTGTTTCAGCTTCTCATCATTTGCTTCATAATTGGAATTATAATTTTCAAACGCCAGCTTATTTGCTTCCAAAATGATCTCCTGCTCTTCCGGGGTAAACTTTTGGAAGGTTGTCTCATTCATCCAGATGACCTGAGGTCCAATCTGATGGCTGGTTTCCATGATATACTTCTGAACCTGATAGAATCCGCCGGAATCCAGCTCAAGGAATGGGTTTTCCTCTGCCTCAACTACACCTGTCTGAAGAGCATTAAACAAATCTCCCCATGCTACATTGATAACCGTGGCTCCCATTGCTTCCCAGGATGCTACCGTACCGATAACGTTCGGCGTACGCATCTTTACACCCTTCAAATCGTCAGGAGAATAGATAGGCTTATTGGCTGTAATCATACGACCGCCACGAACGCCAATCTCATTGTTAAAGAAGCGCATATTGTAATCGCTAATCAGAATTTCGTTAATCTCATTTCCTGCATCGCCTGTAAAGAACTTCTTTGCCTGCTCCTTACTGCTAAAGGCAAAGGGAACGGAGGTCCAGCTTAACCACTCCGGGCTGGCCCATGACATTGCCATATCACCCTCAAGGGATACGTCAATAATACCCTCACTGACCGCTGCCTGCAGATCCTCAGCATTTGTATAAAGCTCTCCGTTGATATAAACCTCAAACTTTACACGAGGTATGTTTTCCTCAATATGGCTGGTAAAGATTTCAACTGCCGGTTTCGTCAGATCATTACTGCTGGTCATGGCAAGCTTCAATACCAGCTCCTCACCGTCTGCCTCAGGCGCCGCCTCTGCCGGCTCCTCACTTTCAGCAGGCTCTTCTGCCTCTGCCGGAGCATCCTGTGCCGGAGCCGGGCTCTCTGTTTTGCTTCCGCATCCGGACAGCATCGATACGGAAAGTGCCAGTACCATTACGAAACTTAAGATTCTCTTTTTCATGAATAAATCTCCTTCCTTAAAATTAAATAATTATTTACATTGCTGCTTCGTCCTCTGCCGCCTGCAGCAAAGCTTTCAAATATCCTACCGCATAGGCCGTCTCACCTACACTGCCAGCCAAAGGCACCATCTGGGGTGTATGATCCATGGTCAGGGTTCCATTGTATCCGGCTTTTACAAATGCCTTCATAACCTGGTACATATCCTGATATCCATCGTCCACAAAGGTCTCCGTAAAGCACGGTAATGTGCCGTCCACATTCCGAAAATGCACAATGAACACCTTGTCCTGCTCCACAAATTCTCTGATATTTTCCATCAGGCTTCCGAATTTTTCTCCACCCTCCAGCCAGCATCCCACACAAAATTCCATGCCAAGGAAATCACTGTCCGCTATCTCAAATGCCTTCCGGTAATCCTCACAGCACTGAATGAGAGTTGCGATACCAAGGCAGCTGTCTACCGGAGGATCATTGGGATGTAATGCAATCCGCACACCGGTCTTTTCCGCTGTGGGTAGAAGCTTCTTTGCAAAATATGTAAAATTATCCCATATCTCTTCTTTGGTATATTGCCTCTCCTGAGTCCATGGAGCCTGTTCCATAACAGCCATATCAACAATGCGTGCTCTGGCTCCTCCCCGCGTATCGGTATTTGCCCAGTGCCCGCCCAGTCTGTCGGAAACCACTCGTCCGTCCGGTGTGGTAGACAGTGTATTATTGGGCTCCCAGGTTACGGTTGTAGTATGAATATCCAGGGCACTCAGCGTATGTAAAAACTCCCCAAAACGCTCTATGGCCTCATCCCTGTCCTCTCTTCCCAGCAGGATAGCCTCCGATTTTCCCAGGTTCATAGTGCCCACATTATAGATCTTGATGCCGAAACGTTCTGTTCTCTCCTTGAGCCCGCTCAAGAACTCATAACATGCCTGCTCGTCGCTCACCCATGTATAGCAATATTCAACTCCCATTTGCTGCAGAAACTGCAGATACTCATCGGATACATCCGGGGGAATCTGAACACTCAGCTTAATTCCTTCCGGCTGTTGGTACTGCATTGCAGAGCTTTTTCTTTCCTCCATTGCTTTTACCCTCCCTGTATGGCCTGTCACCTTGCCAGCCAGCCGCCATCCACCGCAATGGTAAAGCCATGGATATAGTCGGAAGCCCTGCTTGCCAGGAATACGGCCGCTCCGCCAAGATCCTCCGGTGTTCCCCAGCGGCCGGCCGGGATACGTCCCAGAATTTCCTCATAGCGTGCCTTGTCTTCGCGAAGTGCCTTTGTATTGTTGGTTACCATATACCCTGGCGCAATCGCATTTACATTGATTCCGTATTTTGCCCACTCATTAGCCAGCAGCCGTGTCAATCCTATTACACCGCTTTTGGAAGATGTATAGGATGCCGTACGGATGCCTCCCTGGTAAGAAAGCATGGAAGCCGTATTAATGATCTTTCCGCCGGTTCCCTGACGAACAAATTCATTTGCCACCCTCTGGCTGAGGAAGAACAGAGTTTTCAGGTTTACATTCATTACGTCATCCCAGTCCTTCTCACTAAATTCTAGCGCATCCGCCCTGCGAATGATACCGGCATTATTTACCAGAATATCAACCCTTCCAAATGCCTTAAGGGTCTCGGAAAGAATCCGCTCCACAGGCTCCGTGGACGAAAGATCCGCCCGAATCTCCAAAAAACGAGTCCCTGCGTCTTCTACCTTCTTTCCTGCACTCTCACAGCTGGTACGCGCCACACCGGCAACATTGGCTCCTGCCTGGGCCAAGGCTTTTGCCATACCTTCACCTAATCCGGTGGAAGCTCCGGTAACAATTGCCACCTTGCCGGTTAAGTCAAATAAGTCCAACATATTTTATCCCTCCTTTCTGCTCAAATTCTATAATCGAATAATCGTCTTCACATTACTCTGCCCATCGCGGATAGTCTCCTCAAATGCTTTCTGAAGCTCCTCCAATGGATATATCCTGCTAATCATTGCCTTGGGATTGATCCGGTTCTCTTCCATCCACTGAATGACCACCGGCATCCTTTTGCAGTTCATACGGGAGCCCAGAATCGACAGCTCCTTCCTCGTAACAACAGCAGGAGAAAGCTGTATCGGCCTCTCGTCAAAGCTGATAACTACAATCCTTCCAAAGGGTGCTGCAAGGCCAATACATTTTTCTACAAAGGGGGCAATCCCTACCGCGTCAATAATCACGTCAACGCCGCCAGGTGCAAATGCTTCTACCGCAGCTTCAAAGGAAGTATCCCTCGTATCCACACAGGCATCTGCCCCGAATTCCTTCGCCTTCTTAAGCTTTACCTCGGAAATGTCCATTGCCAGAACCTGGGCTCCAATACCCTTTGCCCCCTGGACAATACAAAGGCCTATCGTACCTGCACCGATGACCGCCACACGATCCTCGGATGTAACCTCAGCTCTGGCGAGAATATTCGCCGCCACGGAAAATGGCTCCGCGACCGCTGCCTCTTCAAAGGGCACCTGTTCCGAAACAGCGTATACCTGCTTTGCCGGAACACGAATGTAATCCTGAAAACCGCCGTCCATCTGCACGCCGAAGCACTTTACCGACCCGCAGACATTCTCATGGCCTCTTTCACAGGTTCTGCATGTTCCACATGCCATAACCGGATCTAAAATCACATGATCCCCGGCTTTTACATTCAAAACATCCGCCCCCGCCTCTACCACAATACCAGATAGTTCGTGACCCATCACTCTGGGATACTCTACATCCTTACGCTCACCATTAAAAATGTGAATGTCCGTTCCGCAGATTCCCACTGCCTTTACCTGAATCACAACCTCATCCGCCTTTGGAGCTTCCTGAAAGTCTTCCTCACAGATCTCAATGGTCTGTTTTCCCACAAGCTTGGCTCTCCTCATTCTTTCTCCTTTCTAGTTTCATTATTTGAAACTTACTTTTATATTATGAAACTATATTATCATCTCCTACACTTCCTGTCAATCCCAATTCAAAATAATTATGCATTTTATACAATCCATATCTTATCAAATCAGGCACTAGATTATAGGCAGAAAGCCCTATACCGCCATTCTCTCTTGCAAAATACCTTAGCGTAAGCTATAATAATGCAAAGAATAATTTAGAAAGAAATGGTTATTACAAAACATGAAAACCCATGAAGATCAGTATCAGTCTTCCACCGTTGTCAAGGCATTGGATATTTTGAAAGCAATCGGCACACACAAAATGAACGCCTCCGAGATTTGTCAGGAGCTTTCCCTGAATAAGACCACCGTTCACCGGTTGCTTCTTACCTTGCAGAATGAAAATTTTATTGAGCGGGATGAGGCTACAAGAAAATATAGAATCGGATTGTCCGTGTTGGAGCTGTGCTGCTCCCGCCTTTCCGATATTGAACTATTGACAGAAACCCGGCCTTTTTTAATTGATCTTGCCAATACTATACAAAAACCGACACATTTGGGGATCTACTCCTCCGGCAATGTAGTATATGTAGATAAAATTGAGGTTCTCCCTAAAATCACCATGTACTCTCAGATAGGAAAATCCATTCCTGTACACTGCTCTTCTCTGGGAAAAGCGCTGCTTATGAATCATACAGATAATGAGATCTTAAGTATTCTGGATCAATATGGAATGCACGCCTACACACAGCGTACCATTACCGATCCTTCCATTTATCTCAAACAGATTGGACAAGGGCGCAAAAACGGCTACACCATTGATTTTGGCGAGCATGAGGATAATATGTGCTGTATTGCATCTCCAATCTATGATTATCGCGGAGAGATCATTGCGGCTATCAGCTCCTCCTGTTATAGCCCGGATGAACTTCTAGATGAGATCTATCTCAATCGGATGGCCTCCTATATGCGCCAGTCCGCGGAAAAAATTTCTCAGCGGCTTGGATGGAATAAAAATGTGCGGAGTATGCACAGCTCCCATTCTCCCTTCACCTGAATATACGTTTACATGCAAAAACATCCTTACAGACAGCCACAATGTTGGCTGAGCCTGTAAGGATGTTTCTTTTTCTATAAACATTGCTCAATTCTTTTACTGTCCAAGCCCCTTCATAGTCAGTGCAATCCGCTTCTTCTGCAGATCCACGCTCATGACCTTGACCTCCACCACATCCCCCACACTCAAAACCTCAAGGGGATGCTTGATGAACTTCTTATCCGTAATCTGGGAAATGTGTACCAGGCCGTCCTGGTGTACGCCGATGTCCACAAACACGCCAAAATCAATGACATTCCGCACGGTTCCCTTGAGAATCATGCCTGGTGTCAAATCCTTCATCTCCAGCACATCCGTGCGGAGAATGGGCCTTGGCATCTCGTCTCTTGGGTCTCTGGCAGGCTTCTCCAATTCCTTTACAATATCCTGCAGGGTAATCTCACCGATACCCAGGCTTTCCGAGAGCTTCTTCACATTTTTCACCTGCTTTGACAGCCCCGTAAGCCCGCCCTTTCGCAGATCCTCCCCGCTGTAGCCCATGGAGGTCAATAGCTTCTTTGCCGCCTCATAGGATTCCGGGTGCACGCTGGTGGCGTCTAAGGGATTGCTTCCCCCGGTAATACGCATAAAGCCGGCGCACTGCTCATAAGCCTTGGGTCCCAGCTTCGCCACCTTCAAAAGCTGGCGGCGATCTGTGAAGCGTCCATTTGCCTCCCGATAAAGAACAATATTTTTTGCCAAGGTCTTGCTGATACCGGAAATGTATTCCAACAGGGATGCGGAGGCTGTATTCAGATCCACACCTACCTTATTTACACAATCCTCCACCACACCGGCCAGAGCTTCACTCAATTTCTTCTGGTTCATATCATGCTGGTACTGGCCTACGCCGATGGACTTGGGATCGATCTTCACCAGCTCCGCCAAGGGGTCCTGAAGACGCCTTGCGATGGAAGCCGCACTGCGCTGTCCCACATCAAAATTCGGAAATTCCTCCGTTGCCAGCTTGCTTGCGGAGTAGACGGAGGCTCCGGCCTCATTCACGATCACGTACTGGACCTTTACGGGAAGCTCCTTAAGAAGCTCTACAATCACCATCTCCGATTCCCTGGAGGCTGTGCCGTTGCCTACGGAGATCAGGGTAATATGATACTTGGAAATCAGCTTCTTTAAGACAGCCTTTGCTTCCGCCACCTTATTCTGGGGAGCTGTGGGATAGATCACCACCGTATCCAAGACCTTTCCCGTGGCGTCCACCACTGCCAGCTTGCAGCCGGTACGAAATGCCGGGTCCCAGCCAAGAACTACCTGCCCTACAATGGGAGGCTGCATGAGCAGCTGCTCCAGATTCTTGCCAAATACCTTGATAGCGCCGTTCTCTGCCTTTTCCGTCAACTCATTTCGCAGCTCACGCTCTATGGCCGGAGCAATGAGACGCTTGTAGCTGTCCTCTATGACTGCTTTCAGTACCGGCTCTGTGTAAGGATTGTCCCTTACAATCACCTTCTTTTCCAGATAACGCAAAATGCGCTCCTCCGGCGCCTCAATCTTGACGGTGAGCAGCTTTTCTGCCTCTCCTCGGTTTAAGGCCAGAATCCGGTGGCCGGCCAGCTTCTTCACTGGCTCCTCAAAGCTGTAGTACATCTCGTAGACACTCTCAGCCTTTTCATCCTTGGCAGCAGAGGTTAAGATTCCCTCGTCAAAGGTAAGCTTTCGAATATAGATCCGGTAATCGGCCTCATCGGAAATGGCTTCTGCCAGAATATCTCTGGCTCCCTCTATGGCCTCCTCGGGGGTCAGCACGCCATTTTCCTCGGACACATAGCTTGCCGCTTCTTCCACAAGGGGGCGCTTTACCATCTGCAGACGGATGAGATCCGCCAGACCCTCCAGGCCCTTTTCCTTGGCAATGGTGGCACGTGTGCGCCGTTTTGGGCGGTAGGGGCGGTAGAGATCGTCCACTACTACTAAAGTCTCTGCGGCTAAAATCTGCTGTTCCAATTCCTCTGTGAGCTTTCCCTGCTCCCGGATGCTACCTAGCACCTGCTCCTTTTTTTCCTCCAGATTGCGAAGATAATTAAGGCGCTCGCTTAGATTCCGCAGAACCTCGTCATTTAAGGAGCCGGTGGCCTCCTTGCGGTATCTGGAAATAAAGGGGATGGTATTGCCCTCGTCAATCAGCTTCATGGCCGCCTCGGTCTGCCAGCGCTGTACGCCCAGCTCGTCGGTCAGTTTCTTCAGAATATCCATAAATTAGCTCCTTTGCCCTATGTACATGGGTATTGTCTCAATATTCCCATTATAAACAAAACCGGAGGGCTTCGCAAGAAGCATTTGTTTTTCACCAAAAGCTGTGCTATGATAAGCACAGGAGGTTTACCATGGAATCATTACAACAAACGAAACGAAATCCAATGGCTACCGCATCCCTTGTCCTGGGAGTCCTTGCCATTGGCCTTGCATTTGCAATACCGGTGTACTCCTTTTTCTGTGGTTCTTTAAGCATTCTTTTTGCCACCCTTTCCAGGGGCAGCGGATTTCGGATGCCGGATAAGGCCATAGCCGGATTTATCACCTCATCCTTTGCCATTGTGATTGCCGCCATTCTTTTTATTGCAACGCTGTATCTGCAGCAGTTCTTGGCTCAGAGATTCGGGGCCGATGTGCTGGAGGACCCGGTGGCTTTGCAGAAAGCTTTGAATGAATGGATGCTTCAATATCTCAACACTCTACAGACAGGAGGCGGCGGACTATGACGATTCCATCCAGAGAATTGAAGCGCCGGGCGCGCTGTGTGTTAGAGGGAAAATATTTCTTTGCTGCTAATACGGCCTGCTCCCTGATGCTGTATTCCTTTTTTGTTACCCTGATTTTACAGCATACCGGGCTGGGAATCTCAGAAAAGCCTGCCGGGATTGCCTTCTACTATATTTTGTGGCTGATTATGGCACTTTTGGGCTCACTTCTTGAGGTGGGGCTGATTCGCTATGTGTATCTCTTAAGCCGGAAGGAGCAGGAGACTCCTAAGCTTTTTTATGCCCTTGGCAAGCAGCCCGATACCTTTCTTCTGGTCTACGGCTTCCGGTATCTGCTGGCTCTGGTGTGGTTTGTTCCTGCCATATTGGAGGCCCGGAGGCTTCCGGTCAATCTGGATCCCCTTGCGCTTATGAAGGCGCTTCTGCCTGTGTGCCTGCTGATTTTGGCCGGAGTTCTTCCGGCTCTTGCGGCTTCGCTTCCCTACGGTCTGGCCTGTTATGTGCTTCTGGATCAGCCGTATCTATCCGCTCATGAGGCTCTTGGTACCAGCCGCCGGCTTATGAAGGGGAATTATCTGCGGCTGTTTCGGCTGTGGCTCAGCTTTCTTCCCTTTGTGCTGCTGATTGCAGGAACCTCTGGTGTGGCACTTTTGTGGGTAAAGCCCTATTTTCATACCACTATGAGCCAGTTTTATATGGAAGTCAGCCATCAGGAGCTTCCGGAGGAACCGCAGATTTCTATTGTTGTATAGTCCTTGATTGATATCAGATAGGGATTAGATTACGCCCATACTGGGCGCACATAAAATCCCCGAACTGTGTTGCACCACAGTCCGGGGACTCTTCTTTTCTTTTTATAGCGGTAAAGCACCCGCTATTCCTCTAAGCCGAACGCATCATGAACCGCATTGGCTGCCCGCTCTGCGTCTTTCTCGTGAATCAGTACGGTTACGCGAATCTCTGAGGTGGAGATCATGTTGATGTTGATGTTCTGATTGTAGAGTGCCTCGAACATCTTGGCCGCCACACCAGGGTTGGACATCATGCCGGCGCCCACGATGGATACCTTTGCCACCTCCTTGTTGCAGGAAATGCTCTTTCCTCCAACTCGACTCAAGTTGCCCTCCAGAATCCTGACAGCCGCATCCGCCTCGTCCCTGGATACGGTAAAGGAAATGTCCTTGCTGTTCTCACGGCCGATGGACTGCAGAATTACGTCTACGTTGATATTTTCCTTTGCAAGCATGTTGAACAGCTTAAATGCCATTCCCGGCTGATCCTTTAATCCGATTACAGAAATTCTGGCCGTATTTTTATCCAGTGCCACTCCACTGATTAACATTCTCTCCACGTTTGTTTCCTCCTTAACAATTGTCCCTTCGTGATCATTCAGACTGGAACGTACTACTAGCTGTACGCCATATTTCTTTGCCATTTCTACTGAACGGTTGTGGAGCACGCCCGCTCCTAAGGTCGCCAGATCCAGCATCTCGTCGTAGGTGATTTCCTCAAGCTTTCTTGCCTTGGGCACGTAACGGGGATCTGCCGTGTATACGCCGTCCACGTCGGTGTAAATCTCGCAGGCGTCCGCATGGAGGACTGCTGCCAGGGCTACGGCGGTGGTGTCAGAGCCGCCTCGGCCCAGGGTGGTATAGTTGTCGTATTTGTTCACACCCTGGAAGCCTGTAACAATGACGATTCTCCGGTGCTCCAGCTCGTGCATGATGCGGTCTGTGTCAATGCGCTTTAATCTGGCATTGCCATGAACGCGGGTGGTGTGCATGGCTACCTGGAAGGCGTTTAAGGATACCGCAGGAACATCCATGGTATCAAAGGCCATGGCCATCAGCGCTGTGGACACCTGCTCTCCTGTGGTCAGCAGCATGTCAAGCTCCCTTTTGGGGGGATCGGGGTTGATGGTTTGGGCCAGGGCAATCAGATCATCTGTGGTTTTGCCCATAGCGGAAAGAACTACGATAATGTCATTTCCCTTTCTGTACTCCTCGGCACACCGCCTAGCCACATTGAAAATTCTTTCCTTGTCGCCCACGGAGGTGCCTCCAAATTTTTTCACTATCAGCATTGCTTTTTCTCCTCGTTATCGATTTATCAGTTTGCCGGCTGTGAATGCCAAAATACTTGCTCGGGATTTCCGCATAAAATATGCGGAAACACCTGGCGGAATAGTGCTATGTGAACAGTAATCAAAGTATACCATACGGATATCCGATTGTCACCCCTGAAACAGCCTTGCAATCAGCTCATATCCCTGTTCTACCAAGGTGCCGCTTATCTCTGCCTCTCTTTCATTATATGCACCAATCCTGCGAAGCTCCTTTTCACTGTCATATAGGAGGTAGGGAATGGGATCGCTTGTATGGGTCCGCACCCGAATGGGGGTGGGATGATCCGGAAGCACCAGCAGGCGGTAGGGCTCCCCTGACTGGTCAAGAGCCTTCCGAATGGGGCCTATAATCCGCTCATCCAGGTACTCAATGGCCTGTATTTTCTTTTCCACACTGCCCTGGTGGCCCATCTCATCCGGAGCCTCCACGTGAACATATACAAAGTCAAAGCCATCTCTTAAAAGAGCATCCACGGCTGCCTGGGCCTTTCCCTCATAGTTGGTATGAAGGCCGCCATTGGCTCCCTCCACGTGGATATTGGTCATTCCCGTTCCCACGGCAATCCCCTTCAGCAGATCCACGGCGGAAATCATGGCGCCTTTTTTGTGGTATTTTTCCTCAAAGGAGGATAGCGACGGCCGGGTTCCGGCTCCCCAGAACCAGCAGGAGTTGGCCGGATTGAGGCCCTTTGCCTTCCGCTCCAGATTGATGGGGTGCCTGGAAAGTATTTCATAGCTCTTTTTCTGCATGGCCCGAAGCTTCTCGTCTGCAGGAAGGTGATCTCCGGCTCTCTGACCCAGTACATCGTGGGGCGGTGTCAGCTCCACTACACTGCCCTTTGACCAGATGAGCAGATGGCGGTAGCTGGTTCCCGCATAAAAATGGTACATATCATCCTCCAGCTCTCTGCGAACCGCGTCCAGCAGAATGGCCGCGTCCTCAGTACTTATCTCGTCGGAGCTATGGTCCAGAATCCTTTTATCCTCATAAGCTTCTTCCTCCTCAGATAAGGTGATGAGATTGGTTCTGAGGGCGATATCATCCTCCTTCATATCTACCCCTATGCTTAAAGCCTCCAGGGGAGAACGGCCTGTGTAGTACTGTCTTGGATTGTAGCCTAGGACCGCAAGGTTGGCCGTGTCGCTTCCGGGCTTCATACCTTCGGGAATGGTGCAGGCCAAACCCACCTGGGAACGGCCGGCCAGGTCATCCATCACGGGGGTCCTTGCATATTCCAAGGGTGTTTTTCCTCCAAGGGCTTCTATTGGCTCGTCTGCCATACCGTCGCCCAAAACGATTACATATTTCATAGCCTTCTATCCTTCCACGCGGATCATATGGATGACGGCGTCTGTCCTGGCCGCCCGCTCCTTGTATTCCGCCTCTGTGTATTCTCCTGTGATAAAGCCGAATTCTCCGGCCAGATCTGCTGTTACCACCTCTATGGGTCCGAAAATCTCAGCCATTTTGATGACATCTGTCTTTTTATTGCCCTTCACCCGAACGAAGAAACGGCGCTTTGCATCGCTTAGATCTGTCAGCTCCAGCTTCTGGCTGCTCCAGAAGGTCATAATGTTCCGGTGGAGATGCTTGGCCGCATCCACCACGTCAGCCACAACTGCGCTGGCTGTGGGCAGCTTTCCGGCTCCGCTTCCGTAGAACATCACATCGCCCAGCACATTTCCCTTGGCGAAAATGGCGTTGAATACGTCGTTAACGCTGTAGAGGGGATGGAGCTCGTTAATGAGGAAGGGAGCTACCATGGCGAAGAAACGGCCGTTTTCTTTTTTGCTGGTGGCCAGAAGCTTGATGGCACGCCCCATTTTTCTGGCATACTTGATATCCTCGGCCGTTACCTTTGTGATGCCCTCTGTGTAAATATCCTCATAGTCTACCTGGCAGCCGCTGGCAAGGGAGGTGAGGATGGCGATTTTCCGGCAGGCGTCATAGCCCTCCACGTCGGCCTCGGGGTTGCGCTCTGCGTAGCCTTTTTCCTGGGCCTCCTTTAAGGCGGTGTCAAAGTCAATGCCCTCGTGGGTCATTTGACTTAGAATGTAGTTGGTGGTTCCGTTGAGAATTCCGGTTATCTCTATGATCTCATCTGCGGTCAGGGAGGAGTTTAACGGGCGAATAATAGGGATTCCACCGCCTACGCTGGCCTCGAATAAGTAGTTTAATTCTCGTTCCTTGGCAATCTCCAGAAGCTCAGCTCCATGTCTGGCTACCAGCTCCTTGTTGGAGGTGCAGACGCTTTTTCCTGCCTCCAGGCACCGCTTGGTGAAAGTGTAGGCTGGCTCTACGCCTCCCATAACCTCTACCACGATACGGATCTCCGGATCGTTTACAATGGTTTCAAAGTCGTGAATCAGCTTGGATTCTACCGGGTCGCCGGGGAATTCCCGAAGATCCAGGACGTATTTGATGTTGATCTCGTCTCCCGCCCTGCGGTTGATGCTGGCTTGGTTGGTGTTTAACACCTCTACCACTCCGGACCCTACGGTTCCGTAGCCCATAACTGCTATTTGTATCATATTGCTTTACTCCTTTGCCAGTATTTTTAGATAGTGGATTCCCTCCTGGCTCTCTATCTGCTCAATCATGGCGGATACGTCCTTGGTAATAGGAAGCAGATCTACGGTGAGGGTCAGGGAGGCTACTCCGTTGATGGGAATGGTCTGATGGATGGTGAGGACGTTTCCCTTGTAGTCGGCTATGGTTTTCAGGACCATGGATAGCAGGCCGGGCTGATCATCCATCTGAAGGACGAAGGTGATACTTTTTCCCTTGGAGTTGTCGTGGAAGGGGGAAATGTCGTCCTTGTATTTATAGAAGGAGCTGCGGCTGATACCTACGCGCTCGGTGGCTTCCTGCACGGTGATTGCTTTTGAAGAATCCAGGAGGCGCTTGGCTTCTACTACCTTTAGCAGTACTTCTGGGACAGCTTTTTGACTTACTACGAAATATTTGGTTTTTTCTGACATCTTTTTCCCCTCCGTGTGCGTGTGTTGAAAACATTTGTTTTTCTGTGATGGATTCAACAAGGGAAATAGTATCATAATTTTGGGGGGATTGCAAGTGGGATGAAGGGAATTTTGTTGATTTTTTGTCTGGTTTTTAGTGTGGACGCCCCAGGCGGAACGTATACTTCCTGACCTGCTCCGCCCAGAGGGCTAACACGCCTGTCAGGAAGTATACGTTCCGCCTGGGGCTGGTATTGATTAAAATACTGTAAAATCAATTAGAATGCCTGGGAATGGCTGTGATGCTTTCCGCATTGTAATGCCTGGGCATAATTTTTTTCGGGTTACTCTTCTTCCGGGCCTATGGTCAGCCATTTTAGGTAGGCGTTAATGAAGGGGTCCAGGTTGCCGTCCAATACTGCGTTGGTGTTGCTGATCTCGGCGTTGGTGCGGTGGTCCTTGACCATTGTGTAGGGCTGCATGACGTAGGACCGGATCTGGTTGCCCCAGCCTATTTCTTTGACTTCGCCGCGGATGCCGGAGAGTTTTTCGGCGTTTTTCTGCTGTTCCAGGAGATAGAGCTTGGCTTTCAGCATCTGCATGGCCTTGTCTTTGTTCTGGAACTGGGATCGCTCGTTCTGGCACTGGACGACGATTCCGGTGGGCAGGTGGGTGATCCGGATGGCGGAGGAGGTTTTGTTGATGTGCTGGCCGCCGGCGCCGCTGGATCGGTAGGTGTCGATGCGCAGGTCCTCGTCTTTGATTTCCAGGTCGATCTCGTCCTCAATGTCCGGCATGACGTCTAAGGATACGAAGGAGGTCTGGCGCTTGCCCTGGGCGTTGAAGGGGGAAATGCGTACTAGGCGGTGGACGCCTTTTTCGGATTTCAGATAGCCGTAGGCGTTTTCGCCGTTGACCTGGAAGGTGACGGATTTGATGCCTGCTTCGTCTCCGTCCAGATAGTCCAGGACTTCTACGGTGAAGCCTTTGCGCTCGGCCCATCGGGTGTACATGCGGTAGAGCATGCCGGCCCAGTCGCAGCTTTCGGTTCCGCCGGCTCCTGCGTTCAGCTTCAGGATGGCGTTGTTGCCGTCGTATTCTCCGGACAGGAGGGTTTTGATTTTCATGGATTCCAGTTTATTCACAAAGGCATCCAGCTCTCCCTGTATCTCCGGAATGAGAGAGGCGTCGCTTTCTTCGTAGCCCATCTCTATGAGGGTCTCAATGTCCTCATATTGCTGCTTGAGACTGTTATAGTCTTCGGCTTCGTCTTTTAGATTTTTTAGCTCTTTCATGCCCTCCTGGGATTTTTCGGTGTTGTCCCAGTAGCCGGGGGCTTCCATTTCACGTTCTAATTCTTCGATTCTCTTTGCCTTGTCAGCCAGGTCAAAGTGAATCCCTCAATTCTACTAATGGTCCCTGATAGTTGTTTAAGGTGTACTTAAACTGATCTAGTTCTACCATTTTACCACCTCTTTCATTTTAAGATTATCGTGATACCGGGCGGAATTCTGAGGCTCATGTATTAGTACTTTTCGCTTCCTTCCTTTGCAGGCCGGTGTCATGATTATTTAGTATAGCAAACTTATATGTGTGGTGCAAGATTTTCCGCCGTAAACGGACATATTGGCCCAACAAGATGTATCAGTTCCTATGAGGGGACGCTGTGTAGGCCATATGATTTTTCCATAGCTAATCCAGTGTGCTGACTGTAAGACATTTTATCTCTTTGAATTGCTTTAGCTGTTTATCATTTGTCAGAAACAGATCACATCCGGACAGACACGCTGCTGCAAGCT
Organism: bacterium 1XD21-13; assembly: GCA_009917555.1. Classification (GTDB taxonomy): domain Bacteria; phylum Bacillota; class Clostridia; order Lachnospirales; family Lachnospiraceae; genus Laedolimicola. Next base: position 50,420 of record QZDX01000006.1, read on the forward strand.
GTAAAGCGTCCATCCCTTTGAACCCTTTATATTCCGCCCTTATCTGTGCGGCTTTCTTTGCAATTTCCTGATTAATTTCTACAATTTCCATATTTGTCGTTTTTACTAATCGATGAAATATATAAAAGGCGCCATATCAACAAAAACCTTTTTAAAGTCTGTCATCTTCACGCATCTCCTTCATATATTCGTCTACGTTTTTTCCACGTTCACTTGGTATCAAAAAGCTATCCCAATCAACAGGCGCTTTCTTTGCCCTTGTTTGTGGATAATCTAATAAAGTCACAATAACCTCCTGTCATTGCTAAAATTTTTTATTATTTCGCTTCGATAAGTTCTTTGAGAATATATTTTCTTTCGTATATTAGGAGATTTCCTATAGAAAATCACTTTTTGCTTGTCAAATATTGACTTTATTATAGCATCCCTCCTATATTTAAACAATCTCAACATGAAAAATAAATGCAGGCATAAACAGTATCATAACAAGGGTGAAATATGATTAGAAGGAAGCTTCCTTTTGTCGAAAGCTCCCTTCTCCTGTGTCTCCACATCTGTAATTTAAAACTCTTCAGGTATAATGACGGCCGCTATGATGTAAGCCAAGAGGCCGCTTCCAAAACCGCCGATGGTCAGGATGACCCATATGAGACGGATGATGGTTGGATCGATGTGAAAGTATTCGCCGATTCCTCCGCATACGCCGCAAATCATTTTGTTGGTTCTTGATCTGATTAATCTCTTTTCTTCCATATTTATTTACTCTCCATTTCAGTTCCGTAAAACCGATATTCCGCATCTTTATCCTTCCATACAAAATATCAGTTCTACTGTTTCCCAGTTCCATAAAGCTTATCTTGCACGGCTCTGTCTACTCTTCTACCATTTTCAGATTGATATCGCCGATTCCGCATTCCATGTTTATTTTCTTGGATGCATTGTTGTTGACGGTTTCTTCCCGGCCCAGACCGGAATACCTGCGGCCGTTCAGGTCGATGCTTCCGATGCCGCAACTCATGGTATAATTGTAATCGCTTTCTCTTCCCTGTACATTGATGTCAAGAGCGCCAACTCCGCATTCCAGTTCCAAATCTCCGCCTTTGAAGCTCTTTACGCCCAGGGTTCCGGTTCCCACCTGTAAAAATGCCTTTTCTGCGGACAGACTGTCCATCTGAATCTCACCGGCTCCAAGCCCTACCTCGGCTTTTTCCACTTCCACGGCATGGATTTCCGCCTTTCCTGCACCCATATCCAGTTCCAGTTTTTCTGCCTGGATGGAATCGATGCGAAGATTACTGGCTCCAAGTTCGATCTCGATCTTTTCCAGGGAACGTTTGGGAAGATAGATCTCCAGAAGCAGGGCATTTTTACGGCGTATTCCCCTGTGATCCTCCAGAAACAGCGTATCGTCATTGTCTATGATTTTAAAATAATCACCGGCATTCCGGGTCTTGATTCGGATTCCCTCCTCATCATGGGTGTAGATTTTTACGGAGCTTCGATCCAGGTCTAGTCGCAGCTTTTCCGTGTGTGCTCCCCCAAAGATTCCATTATCCGTATACATGCTTTCCCCTGCTGCCTCCTCTGTCTCATCAATGGCCGGCACATTGCCCCACTCGTCCATATCGTCTTTCCAGTCCGACACATCATCACTCCAGTCATCGCTCCAGTCTGCGGCGTCCTCCTGCCAGTCGTCTAACTCGTCCTGCAGGTCGTCCAGTTCATCCTGCAGATCCTCCTGCAAATCCTCCACATCGCTTGCCAGATCCCAGTCATTCCAGAAGCCCCAATAATGATGGCTCCAGGGCAGAGCGTCGTTATGGTAACGTACCATTCTCAGAAACTGGCCGGGCCTTGCGCCAAGACTTACGCCGGCAACTACGCCCACAATTCCCAATACTACAAAGATGGATGCCACAATCAGGCAAAATTTTGTCAATGATTTCATTTATTTGCACCTGCCTTTCGAAATGGATAGCTGACCAGGCCCACAATTCCCCGTATCAGCCACGGTAATATTTTCACGCAGCACCAGATGGTAAAAAGCGACAGCAGGATTCCCAGCGCAAAGATGAGACAGCCCACTCCCGTCAAAGCCAGACCCACGGCCGGCGTCACAAAGATCTCCGCAATTCCGGTCCCGATTAAAACGATGCCTACAATGAGGATTGTGAAACCGGCCACAACGATTCCGATGCATACGCCCCCAATGCCGAGAACCACAGCCGCTATGGCTGCAAATATGGCGGCTCCGATGGGAATGATGATTGGGGACGCCAGTATGCACAGCAGAATGATTGCTATGACCTTCCAGGTGTTTGCCTCGGAGCTTCTTCTGTGGTTCATGTCGGCCCGACCGCTTCCTCCGTTTGCCTGTGCCCGTTCGGCTTCCTCCTTGGATATTACCTCCTGGGCCGTTCGAAAGCGTGTGTCCTCATAGCCCTGTTCCGAATATTCGGAAGCCGAGTCGGAGCATCCCGCCTTGATTTTCCGGGCTACCTGGTCGGGACTTCCCAGTTCTTCGATGACCTTTGCCTCATTTTCCTCGCCTGCGTCATCGAAGTAGTCGTTGTAGTATTGTAAGGCTTCCTCCCGTTCGCTGTCTGAGATATTCCACAGCAGACGCTCAAGCCTTTCCATAAATTCCGTTCGATTCATTACACACCTCTCCCCGCAAATAGTTTCGAAATTTTGGTGGAATACTGCTTCCACTCTGTCTTGTACAGATTTAATTGTGCCGTTCCTGCCTCTGTGATCCGGTAGTATCTGCGGTTTCTGCCTCCGTATTCCATATCGTAGGTCTCCAGGCAGCCATCTTTTTGAAGCCGGCGCAGTACCGGATACAAGGTGGACTCGGAAATCTCAATGGCCTGGCGTACGTCCTGGGTGATCTTGTAGCCGTAGGTTCCCTCTGTGTCGTTGGATACCACGGCCAGCACGATTGCATCCAGAAGGGCCGCCCCTGTGTTAAATACCATGCAGCTCTCTCCTTATCCTGATTTTTATTATGCCTTACGGGTACTTCATTCTTGCGCACCCCTTTGAAGCGGGCAAGCTCCATATAGCCTATAGGTTTTCATTTATGCATACCCTTTTGGAATAAGCGGATTTTGTTCGATAAGATCTATTTCCTGTACGTCGAATCCCGCTTTTCCTCATATGATATATAATGTATCTTTCATAAGATATAATATTATATGCCATATAGTATTATAGGATGTTTATACTATACAACGTATAACATAGTGATGTCAATAGTATTCATAGAATCTTAATAAATCTTTATAAAAGTCTGGGGAATATGATTGTGTTTGGATGTAAACGAACAAGGCTGTAGGAAAACAGGGGATTTTTGGATAAAAAATCTTTTGTCTTATTTTTCTACAGCCTTTTGTGTTGGGAAATATACTTTAAATTAGTTGAAATCCCCGTTCCCTTCAAAGAGGTATGCTTGAATGGAATACCTGCAGGGGATGCCTAACTGTAAAGCCTGTCGCTGTCCTCCCGCAGAATATGGGCAAGGAGCGCTTCACAGCCTTCCAGTACGTCGTCAAATGTCAGGTCAAAATCTCCCGTGTACCAGGGGTCTGCGATATCACGGGGGTGCGCAGTGAAGTCCAGGAGCAGGGATACCTTGTTCCCGGGATCTTTCCCAAGGATTCTCAGCATGTTTCTCCGATTCCACTGATCCATGCCGATGATGTAATCGTACTGGTCGTAGTCGGAACGCTTAAGCTGTGTGGCCCGATGGTTCAGCACCGGGATTCCCATTTCCTTTAGCTTTCCCCTCGTTCCGTAGTGGACGCCGCTGCCTATCTCTTCGGTACTGGTGGCGGCGGAGTCGATGTAGAAATGGTCGGCAAGACCTTTTTTGTTTACGAGATCCTGCATGACGAATTGGGACATTGGGCTGCGACAGATATTGCCGTGGCAGACAAAAAGTATCGAAATCATGTTTGTTTTTCCTCCTAAAATGCTCTAATTTGCCGTGTTTTGGCGCGATTTGCGGAGTTTGCTTTTTGCGTGGAGATTGTTAAAAATATAATGGAAATAGCAAATCGGGGCAAAACGGGGCATATTGATTCCGTCAATCGTAGTAAAAACGTAGTAGGAATTGAGGGTGTTTACTACTCTGGTATTTTAGCATTAATTTTGCTTGTTCTTTTAAATTGATTTATCTTTCTTTGTTCCAACATTATTACCCATAAAATTTTTCTATTAATTATTCCCACGTAGCTCTTTGGGGTTAATTATAAAATACTTGCCAGTTATTGCTATCCAGTCATTGATTAACACAATAAGATTGTTTATATGGTGTGCGAAAACTGGTACAGCTTCATCTATAAGTTCAAATACATCTATCATTGTTTCAGGTGAAACATTGTTAAATGATCCTCCTGCTATTACAACTGCTTTATTATCTTCTATGGGTTTCAAAAGCAAATACGAATCTTCTGGATTCTGTGGATTGATTGCCTTTCCTTGTTTGACCAAATATTCTACATTTGCATCTATACAATTAAAAATTTTGTCGGAATGAATTATTTCTTTATAATTTCTCAATGAAAATACTAACTTAGCAAGAATCCGCTTTTCTTTTTCATTTAAAAAATAAGTTTCTAATTTATCATTAAAAATATTTACAAAATCATCTATATTAATCTCTATATTTCTGTATAGAAAAAATCCCAAAAACTGTTTATGTAATAAAACTTTTATCAACGATTCTGTTGACATATGTAATAGCTTATCATAATTATACTTATCCCTTGAATTTCTATCAAATACAATATCACACAAATCAATCAGTATACTTTGCATCGCTAAATCAATACTGCGCTTTGTTGAAAGGTATTCCTTCTTATCAATAATTCGATTAAATATAATATCTTTAATTTGAGTTTTAAACGCTTTTGTTAATGTTAATTTTGATTCAGGAACTCCCTTTTCGGAAAAGTGTTCCCAGTGCATAATATTAATTTCTAAAAATTGTATCATTAAGTATAATAATTACTTTTTTGATAACTGTATGGGTACAATTAAAATAACTAATATTGTAGTTATAGAATATATAAAAAATGTAATTATTGTTGTGCCTATATTTGCTTTAACAAAATATAAAATTACAGAAACAATAATATCAATAACCACAAACAAGGCACACAAATTTCCTGCAACATTATTTGCATATTCCCACTTTTCTTTATTTTCCATTATCTTTTTATTATGGTATCCTACTCTAAAATCAGGAAATTGAGAGTGTCTTTTCTTCAATACAAAGGCTAAAGTTCCTAAAATAAATGCAAAAATTATATACAGTAATAATATAAATTCCATGTATCACTTTTCTCTTTCACAAATTTTGATTTATATATTTGATTATAAAATTTTCATCTGCCATTTACAAGGTATATTTATAAGTTCTTTCCCAATGGGTACACAATTTCGAAAAGGGAGTTCAGGAATTCCTTCTATGGTATTATAAATTATAGGTTTTCTAGTCCGTATATCAAACGGCAGAAGTTCCACTTTTCCATATTCACAATTATATATGCATAAAATATTTGACCAACTAATTGCTTTTGCTGCAAACCCAACTTCTAGTAATACATTAGGATTTGGTGTGGGTCTACAATTACTTTCTGCATTTATTATGCTAAGATCAGCAACTAATATATCACATGTTTCAATCTTTTCAAAAATACTCTCTACCAAATTAGGGGTACCAGTATCATTACGACTATCGCTTTCAATAGAAATCTCCGACACTTCGTCCATTTCATTTTCTAACAGTTTTATTGCTTTTTTCAAGCAAGCCTCAATTAAATTTCTATTTTTAGCATTAGGTAAATCGGATTGCCAAGAATAAAATATATTGATTTTCATAATCTTTATAACTCTCCAACATTTATTTTCCATTTCTTTCTATTTTTATATTGTTCGGAACACTTCCCGTGAAACAGGCTTCTCCTCTGTCAAAAGAAGTAATAATACAGAAAAATTTTTTTGGGAAACTACAATAATTTTTTAGCAATAGCTCCGGCATTTATACACATGAGTTTTTATGTATCTAGCATTTCCCTGCGCTTTTCACTAAAATATTGTTGAAGCTAATTTATTTTTTGATATATCTTCAAATCCTTTTGATTATTTCTTAATCTGATTACGTTATCGTCAATAAACTGATTAATCAAATATAAATCTTGCTTTTTCTGTTTGATTCCAAATAAATCTACAAAATATATGCCGTATAATGATTATCCTGCATCCGCCACACGGATAAATGTATCTAATTGTAGGTTATACATGAAATATTTCCTCCCCAGACTCATTGTGTTCACATATATTACACAATGTTATCCCGATTCTGCCCATTATAAAGAAACCTTCTAACTTCCATAACCAAATCATTCGGATCGTCATCAATCACTACATAATAAATAATATAATTATCCACATAAATACGATAATAAGAATATCTACGCTCCCTGACAGAATGATATGGTTCAAAAGATTCAGCCACCGGAAGCCGCTCCATAATAGCAGACTCTACCTTATCCAATAAGTCATTTGCTGCTTTTGGGTTCTTCAGCTTCTCCGCAATATAAGTAACTTTTTCATCAAGGTCATCATAAAAAAGTGGCAGATAGCTCAATCTGTACTTTTTACTGAACATTTATCTTCCTCCGCAGTCCTCCGAAAACTTCCTCATGGTTCATCCTTGTATCGTTTTCCGCCGCATACCTATCTGCTTTATCCAGTGCCGCTTCAACACCATCCGTCAACTTTGAATATTCTTCAAGACTAAGCACCACCATTGCTCCGTATCCGTTCTTTGTTAAATATACCGGTTCTCCCGCATTTACAATTTTCTCAATATCAGGAAACTTATTTCTTAAATCTGAAACAGGTCTAATCTGTAACATAAGCGCTCTCTCCTTATCAATATTTTATCTTAAATTTTTCTTAATTTTATCATATCCCGCATTATACTCTACTATTCTAAAAAAAGCAACCATTGTTATAATCTTTCTTTATTTAACCTAATAATACATTTTATTATGTTTCACCCTGAATTTTTCTATGGCAAATGGCAGTTTTCCTTTCGTAAAGCAAAAATATGCTGTGTTTTTTCCTGTGAGGCATCATATTCTTCTACCACATTGATAAGTCCATTATGCTTCTTACTGATAAATCCTTCTACGCAGCCTCTTTATATCGTGTATAAACATACTCATAAATCTGTTGGCGGTACACCGAAATACTTATTTCGTCATAACATTCCGGCAGCTGTGCCCAAAGAGTATCACGAATCAGATTATCTACGGCCGCTTTCGTTTCCTGTTTATCTGTCCAATGATCCAATTCCGAAATCTTTGCTTTGATTTTCTGAAGCAATGTAGCTGCAACCTCTTTCAATTTCTTGATATCGTTCTTGCTCAAATCCTCTCGGAACAGCATATCGTAGAGTGAAAGTTCCTCATCACTGGCAAAACCTTCACGAACATATCGCTGTTCTTCCTGGTTCATACTATTTGCCAGATCCATCAAATCCATGAAGGTCTTTTCGATAGTTGCCCTGTCCTGTTCACTGTTGTAATCGTCAATAATCTGCTGATATCGTTCATAATAATTGATACGTTCCGGATTGGCAAACAGCATCTTATCCAATTTCATCCGGATAAGTTCTTCCAAATCCTTTAATACCAGATTCTTTTTCTTAACCTTTGCAAACTCTCTGCGAAGCAAATCAAAGTCAATAGCGCTGATATCAAAACGGCGTGGTTCTTCACGTATCATCACCGGCGTATGCTGGATTTCAACATATGAGCTGATAATTGCATTGATCTGCACCATCAAATCTGTTGTGTTAACATGCTTACGCTTTTTCTGCAGTTCGGCATAAATAGCTGCTATTGCTTCATATTCCTTGCGAGTATGGTCCGTAATATCATCACGGTCAATATATTTCATAAGTCGATTCAGCTCTGACGCATAGGTAGTAAAAGTTTTCTTATCTTCAATCGTTCCACAAACAGCATTCGCAGCTTCCAGCAGATAAGACAACTTCATGAAATCATAGGCATCCATCAACATCTGCAGATCAAAATCTTTTTCTAGCAAAAATGCTTTTGCTTTTGCGATAGTTTCAATGATATGAGCTATCAGCTCATCTTTGTCTACTGTAGGATCTGTTCCACCATTTCCGCCAACATTGGCTGTATAGTCCGCTAATGCTTTTCTAAGTGCCTTTACGATACCTATATAGTCAATGATCAAACCATTGCTCTTGCCTTCACTGACACGATTTGCCCGAGCGATTGTCTGCATCAGTGTATGTGCCTTCAATGGCTTGTCCAGATATAAGCAGGACAAACACTTTACATCGAATCCAGTGAGCCACATGGCGCAGACGAAAACTACACGAAGTGGATTTTTGGAGTCTTTAAATTCTTTATCCAGTTCACGCTTTTCCATCTTTGCTCTGTGATATTTAATATCCAAATCCCACTTTTTAAAAGTTTGGATTTCATTCTGCTCCTGGCTGATAACTACGGCCATTTCTGTTTTCTGCATCCACTTCAACCTGCGTTCAAGTTCCTGTGCTTCCTGCCCGGTGGCTGTTTTTATTTTCGTTTTCAGCTTCTTGATTTCTTCTTTCCAGTATTCCTGCACATAATTATACATACGGACACAGGTAACCTTATTCAGACAGACAAACATAGCCTTTCCGCTTGTCCACAAGTCAGAATAATGATTTACAAAATCACGAGCAATCGATTTTAATCTCGGCTCTGCTGTCAGCAGATGTATCTCTTTCGCAAATTCTGCTTCCAATTTATCCTGCTGGTCTACATCAAGATCCGCATTTTCAATGGCATCTAGAATCTGTTCTGTAATTTTCGGGTTATGTAAGTCCGCAATCTTTTCGCCGCGATTTTCATAATACAGCGGAACCGTAGCGCCATCTTCTACTGCTCTTTTGAAATCATAAACAGATACATAGCCGCCAAATGTACGAGCAGTAATATTGTCACTGGACAGAAGCGGCGTTCCGGTAAATCCGATACGTGCTGCAGTAGGCAGTAATTTCATCATATGATCTGCAAAGATGCCATACTGGCTGCGGTGAGCTTCATCAGACATAATGATAATATCGTGATCCGGATAGATCGGTTCTGCACTTGGTTTGTTAAACTTCTGAATAAGCGTAAAAATAAAGCTTGGATTGCCTTTCAGTTTCTGCACAAGGTCATCCCCGCTTGTGGCAATAAACTTTGCCGCTTTTGTCTTACCAAGCAAGCCACAGTTTTCAAACGTATCACTAATCTGGGAATTCAATTCTTCACGGTCAGTAAGAATCACAAACGTTGGAGAACCTTCAAATTTTCTGCGCACTTTCTGCGCAAGGAATACCATAGAATAACTCTTGCCTGAGCCCTGTGTATGCCAAAATACTCCCAGCTTACCATCATTCAGTTTCCTTGCGGTATACGCTCTTATTGCCTCATTTACACCGAGATACTGGTGGTTACGGGCAAGAATTTTAGCTGTATGTCCGCCGGAATGGTCATATAGAATAAAGTTTTCAAACAAATCAAGGAAGTTCTCTTTCCTGCAAATACCACGAAGCATTGTTTCAAGAGCTATACTCCCCTGTTCCTTTTCTGCAAGACGCTTCCACTCATGAAAAAACTCATATTTACTGCCAAGAGTACCAATCTTTGCTTCCGTACCGTTAGACAACATAAGAAACGCATTATAATAGAACAGGTGTGGGATGGTATCCTGATAATCCGTATAGTTATCATCATATGCGTTCTGCACATCAACCGTATTCTTTTTCAGTTCCACGAAAAGCAATGGAATGCCATTCACAAAACCCACAATATCTGTTCTGCGACGATATAAAGCACCGTGTATTTTCAATTCTTTAACTGCAAGGAAATAGTTGTTATCCGGATTTTGGAAGTCAATTACAGCCGCTTTCTTCGTTTCTGTCTGTCCATTAGGCTTCTTTACCGTAACCGGAATGCCGTCTCGAATAAGGAAATATTTTTCTTCATTCACCTGTAAAGGAGAGGCTGTAGAAAGTCTGTTTTCCAATGCTTTCTGTGCTTCGGAAATCTGACTTTCATTCATCCACGGATTCAGCGTCTTCAGTGCCTCATGGAAATAACGAAGTAATAATATTTCTTTATAGCTTTCTCTGCCGAAAGTACCGTTTTTCCCTAAAATAATATTAAAAAAACTAAAAGAACCCAGTTTAAATTCTCAATGATAAGCCTGCCCAGAACTTTGGGCCAAGCCCTGGAGGAGCCTTGTGCCATTTTTTTATCCATATGATTCTTTTCCTCCTTTATATTGCATAGCCCATCACGGATTGAGCATTCATGGCCTCACCTGTCAATTCCGCCGCCACTTTTCCTTTATTGATAACCAGAACACGATCGCTCATTTCCAAAACCTCCGGAAGCTCTGAAGAAATCATAATAACGCTTTTTCCCTCCTGAACAAGCTGATTGATTAGGACATAAATTTCATATTTTGCTCCAACATCAATTCCTCTTGTAGGCTCGTCAAAAATAAATATCTTTGCATCTGTATTCAGCCATTTTGCAACTACAATTTTTTGTTGATTCCCACCACTCAAATTCATTGCGTATTGCTCACGTGACGGCGTTTTTATCAAGAGCCTCTCGATCATTTCATCCGCAATTGCTTCGTCTTTTTTCTCATTTACTACTCCCATAGACAAAATACGGTTCATATTTGCCATACTGATATTCCATTTTATCGGTGCCCTCAACACCAGTCCTTCCTGTTTTCTATCCTCACTCAAGTAAGCAATTCCCGCTTTCAGTGCATCTTTGGGATTGTTGATTCTCACATGCCTCCCCTCCACATAGATTTTCCCGGTATCCACATAGTCAATTCCGGTTACTGCTCTTGCAATCTCTGTTCTTCCAGCCCCAACCAGACCAGCCAGTCCCAATACCTCTCCCTCTCTAAGTGTGAAAGAAATATCTGTTATTACTCCGTGCCGGGAGAGACCTTCCACCTTCAATATCTCTTTTTTACCCGGCCTTACATCTCTTCTAGGAAATTTGTTTGTAATTTCTCTTCCTATCATTTTTGAGATCATCTCATCCTTTGTAAAATCCGAAATTGACCCGGTATCTATGATTTTCCCATCTCTTAGAATGGTAACCCATTCACACAGCTCTGCAATTTCCTCCAGCTTATGAGAAATATAAATTACCGAAATCCCCTGCTCCTTTAAGCCCCGGATCACTTCAAACAGCTTTTCACACTCACGATTTGTCAATGTGGCAGAGGGCTCATCCATTAAAATAAGCTTTGTGTTAGGATAGGAAATCGCTTTCGCTATTTCTACCATCTGCTTCTGCGCCACACTCAATTTTTCTACTGCTGTCCGTGTATCAATTTGATATCCTATCTGTTCCATAAGAGCATCTGCTTCCTGATACACCTGTTTCCAATCAATGAATCTCTTACCCTCACGCAGCAAACGCCCCATAAAAATATTTTCTGCTATGGATAAATGAGGTACTAAATTCAATTCCTGGAATATAATGCTGATGCCAAAGCTTCGGGCATCATCCGGGCATTGGATTTCTACCTCCTGTCCATCTATGTAAATACTTCCTTCATCCTTTTTATAATTTCCATTTAATATTTTCATTAATGTGGATTTTCCCGCTCCATTTTCACCTACAAAGGCATGAATTTCTCCTTTCCGCACCTTAAGGGAAACTTGATCCAACGCCCTTACTCCCGGAAAAATTTTTGACACATTCTTTACTTCTAAAATCAAATCTTTCATAAACATCCTCCATGCTTTAGAAGAAAGAGAGGATGAAATTTCATCCCCTCCCCTTTCTTCCCTGCGTTTTAATAATCTGCCAAATCGAAAGATGCATTTTCCTTTGTCATATAAGTGGGTGCAACAGGATAAATCTTCTCTAAGCTCTCACCTGCCAGCAATTGATTCATCATGTCTACAGCCGGAGCTGAAAAGCTTTTTGGCGGACATCCTATACAAGCATACATCTCTCCATCCATAACCATCTGAACTGTCTGCGAGGACGCATCAATCGTTACAACCTTGATATCCTTTCCCGAGTTCTGTACTGCTTCCAGCACACCCCAGGCCATTTCCTCTCCCATACAGTAAAATGCACCAATATCCGGATTTCCCGTAATCATATCCTCCGCCGCATTCATTGCAACTGCACGGTCCCAATCACAATTGATTTCGTTTACCACCTCAATATCGCTGTAATTTTCCTCTATCTGTGCACGGAAGCCTGCAGAACGCTGAGTTGTATTGTCCGCTCCCGCAAGTCCTGCAATGATGCCAACCTTTCCTTTCCCGTCAAGAGCTTCGGCTACTGCATCCGCACAATTTGCACCAGCTGTTTTGTGGTCATAATCCGCAAAGAAACAGTTGTCGTAGGAATTGAGAGCCTCCTCCATATCCGTCATCGTAAACACATAAATTCCTGCCTCTGCTGCCTTTTTCAAAATCGGTGCGATTGCCTGACTGTCTACAGTTTGAATATAAAGTCCTGTCACTCCCTGGCTGATACAACTTTGCACCAAATCGGTCTGCTTCTGAATATCATTTTCGGAATTCATGACAATATGCTCATACCCATATTTTGCACATGCCTCCTCGCCGCCCTCTGCCAGCTTCATTGCCCAATCATTATTTGTTACCATGATGGTTGCAAATTTCACATCTCCATTCGAGGAAGCCGCTTCCTTCTCCGTGTCGTCAGCCTCCTGGGTATCAGCGGCTTCTTGAGTTTCGGGCGCTTGAGGTGTTTCTGCCTTTCCCCCGGAACCACATGCAGTTAATTGAACAGTTAATGCCAAAATACACATCAATGCTACTATCTTTTTCATTTCTTTTCCTCCTTGAATTTGTTAATAAGTGGTGTACAGTTTCTAATAGTTTTTTCACCTCCATTGTTATGAAAACTGTAATTTTACTTTTTTCTTAAATACAGAGCCTTATCTTTGGCCAGTAGATAAGGTCTCAAATATCCACACAACCCGGAAAGCGGAAGAACCTCTTCCAAAATCGGAATTCCTAACTGCTCTATCATATATTTTCTTCTTTTCTCTATTCGTTTCCAAAGTGCCGGATATTGCTCCTCAATCTGTGTTCTCAGCTCCTTATCTGCCAGCAGTATCCCATCCTCCGCATTGATTCCAGGGTACCCTGGTATTGAGAAAATTATATCCATCTGAAGCATCATTCCACTTTTTAATACAACAGAAGAAGCTTGATAAAAGGGAGAAGAAACCCATTCCTCTGTTGCTGTTAAATGCCCCGGATTTAAATACCAGCCAAACGTCTGCTTTGGTACGGCTTCTTCAATCGCTTGATAAATCTCTCCGCCTAAAGCTCCTATGTAAATAGAGGAATACCAGGTTGCCGCCGCCAAAAAATATGGCTTTGCCACCTTTTCCATGTATTGCGCCTGTGCATTTGGCAGTTCACTTGTGCTGTTCACCACAATCCCCGCCCTGCAGGTCAAGCCGCCGCGCAGACCCATTGTAGTAGAAAAAGCCTCCCCTTTCTCTACAGGCTTATTCCTTGGGGCAACCACCGCATTTGTAAATCGTTTCCCAGAGGCACAGATTGTCTGTACTGAAAGAGGCTGCCCATTCTCATTTAAGAAATGCGCCAGTTCCAGCTCTGTCTTTCCAACCTGCAAATTATCCATTACTTTTTTTACACAAACCGCTGCCTGGGATGCTCCATACTCATAAAAGGCTGCTTCATTTGCGTTAACACATGCGCGAACTCCATATTCCGGATGAATAAACAGAGCGGTTTTATTCCGTAGTGTTCCCTTTCTTCCAACAACCTCCTTTAATGCATCAATCAAAAATCCCGGAATATCAAACAGCTTCTCATTGTCCTCTAACTGCGAGGTAAACATTTTCCAGCCTGCTGTCCCGCCTTTCATCCCTTCAGATATTCCAGCCCTTTGAATGAGCTGTACTATAGTGCTTTTGGTATCCATTGGCTGATTTGGCAAAGAAAAATGCGGCACATGAATAACTTTTGCTGAAATTCTTGCATATTGTGCCATTTTCAGGTTTTCATTTCCCAGCAAGAAATAGGCCTGTCCATCTTTGTGTAAAACCAATACGGCCTCCTCAAAGCGAGGCTCAAAGCCTGTTAAGTATCCGAAATTTCCACCATGCTCCCTATCTGCATAGATAAAAAGGAAATCCAAGTGCTCTTCATTCAGTGCTTTTAAAACCTTATCCAATCGTTCCCTCATGGTCTGTTCATTTAAGTCTTCCGGAAGCTCGGCCGCCTCTACTGCAGGCTCCGGAATTTCTCCATATAATACTTGGCTCGCTTCTATCATCATTTTGTTTCTCCATTCTTTCTTTTTCTTGTATCATTATCATTTTTGCCGCCCCGTATATTCCTGCATCGTTTCCCAATTCAGCAATGACAATCGGCGTTTTTTGCTTTGTCAAAGATAAATTTTTTTCATAATGTCTCTGAATCATATCCTTTAAAATGCTTCCCGCTTGTGAAACGCCTCCGCCTATTATAAACACCTGTGGATCGATTATGCATCCTGCTTCTGCTAAGCATTTTCCTAAAAAGCTCATACAATAGTCCAAAGACAAATATGCAATTACATCTCCTTCTTTAGCCGCATGGACAATTTTCTCCGCATCAAGCCACTGCTCTTCACGAAGGATAGAGGGGGCAGATGTAAAATCTAAAATGCGCTTTGTCATTCGAACAATGCCCGTTGCCGAAGCTATCTGATCGAGACAGCCGCGTTTCCCACAATTACAGAATTCCTTTTCATCTGGCTTTACAACTACATGCCCCAGCTCCCCTGCCAGTCCTCTGCTTCCATATACAATCTGACGTTCCTGTACCACGCCTCCCCCTACTCCGGTTCCAAGGGTTACTATCAGTATACTATCAAATCCCCTTCCTGATCCCTGCCACATTTCTCCAAGAGCAGCCACGTTGGCATCATTCCCTACTGCAATATGCATTTTGTAAAGCATTTCTTCCAGCACTTTTTGGGGATTAATTTCTCGAAAGTTTAAATTTACACAATTTTCTACATATCCATTTTTTAATACCGGCCCTGGTATTCCTACCCCTGCTCCTATGATATAACCATTGTTTTTTATAAATTCTGTCTGTATTTTTTTAATTTCTTCTGCAATATCCTTAAGTATTTGCAGTTCGCCCCTGTTTTTGCCTGTCGGTTTTGATATTTTTTTCAGGAGCTTTCCCTCTTCTGATATGATGCCATACTTGATATTTGTACCGCCTAAATCAACGCCAATTGCAGCCCTCACATTTACCATTCCTCATCTCTATAATTAATTTCTCCTATAATGTTATTATTATAGCACATAAAATTTGGAAGTCAATTATATATTTTTACCAATATTTTAAAATATTTTTGTTGCACTTTCACAAATACACATTCTTTTTTCCAAAATACAAAAAACAATATTTATACAAAATGGCAGATTGAAAAGGGGATTCATCCGGTTTAAACCCTTTTCATTGTTTAGCCGCACTCCCCTTTTCCAATCAGCACTTTTTTCCCACAGAAGGCAAAGCCATACTTTCGTATCCTTTCCTTTGGAATGCCCTTGGATACGAGCATGGTTTCATATTCCTTCTCTTCTATCTGCCGCAAGGCTGCCTTCACCGTGTCTGTAAGCTCTTTTTCCTCTTCCGCATCCTGGACCTTAAATTCCAGAATCATTCCGTCACCTTCGCGCTTGGGCTCCAACATCACATCATACCGCCCAAAGCCACTCTCCTGGTTGGAGGTTACGGTATAGCGATCTGACAGCTCCACTAAGAGCCCTAATACAAAGCCATGATAAAAACGCTCCGGCTCCGCAAATTCCGAGGGCTTATTTCCTGTGTCAAAGGTACTAAAGGTAGCCAGCGCCACCTTGTTCATATAGTAATTCATCACCTTCAGGTCATCTGCCAGCAATGCCTTGATAAAGCCATTATACTCACTTGTACTTTTTCGGAACCATCCCTTTACCATGGTGCGGAACATCTGCCTCACCTCGCGGTTTGTCAGGCACAGCTCATAATTAGGTTCCCCAGCGTCCTCATCCTCACTGTATTCCTCATATCGAAGAACCTTTAAATAACCGCTGGCTACCAGCAGGCTCCAAATTCCTTCCTCATTTCCGTCCAGTTCTCCATACACAATCTGTTCGTCTATAGGTGTTACAATCGATTGGCCGGCGAGCAATTTTTCAAATTCCTGCTTGATATCCGCATTTCCCTCGCGGATCAGCTTTCCTACCAGGCTGTTGGAGCTGGAATTGGCCCAATAAGATATTGGCTTTTTCTTGTCCAAATAATTTAAAATAGACCATGGATTATAAATATCTGTATAGCTGCCAAAAGTAAAACCATCATACCAGCACTTTACTTCCTGTCTTCTATCTGATATTCCAAACTCATCCAATGCTGCAAAAACCTCTTGTTCTGTAAATCCAAAAATGTCCGCATATTTTTCAGAAGTGGTTGTTACTACTTCCAAATTATTCAAGTCAGAAAAAATGGATTCCCTGCTTACCCGTGTAATGCCTGTCATAATTGCCCGTTCCAGATATGGGTTCGTCTTAAAGGCCGCATTAAACATACTTCTGGTAAATGCCACCAGTTCATACCAATATCCGTCCACATAAGCCTCCTGCATTGGCGTATCATATTCGTCCAACAGGATAATCACTTTTTTTCCATAATAGCGTGACAGGAAATCAGACATCTTATGGAGAGCCCAGGTTGCCACTACCTCTTCCATCTCATTATTTACACTTCGAAAATACCGTTTCTCTTCCTCTGTCAGCAAATTGCCTTCCAGAAGAAAAATATTCTTGCTATATAAGTCTGACACTATCTGACAGATCCTTCTTACGGTCGTCTGGTAATCCCTTTCTTTCACAGCGGCAAAGGAAAGGCTGATAACCGGATAGGTTCCCTGGAGCTTTCGGTATTTCTCATGTTCCCAGATGGCAAGCCCTTCAAACAGCCCACCCTTTTTTGCGTCATTGACAGAAAAAAATTTTTCCGTCATGCTCATAGTTAGAGTTTTTCCAAATCTTCTCGGACGGGTAATCAATGTTACGCTGTCTCCGCCTTCCCACCATTCACGGATAAATTCTGTTTTATCTACATAAAAATATCCTTCTTTTCGAATTGTTTCAAAGTCCTGGCATCCAATCCCTATAGTTCTTGCCATTTTCCGTTCCCCCTTTCCTGCTTTGGCCTTCTTATTTCATTTTTAGTATAACGAATTTATGTTTATATTACAATGATTAGTTACCGACACAATTATTCTCCCGCCTATTTCCAGACACAAAAATACCCCGATGGATTTCTCCACCGAGGTTTCTCTAGCAGGGCTACAAGGATTCGAACCTTGAAATGACGGAGTCAGAGTCCGTTGCCTTACCGTTTGGCGATAGCCCTTTGTTTTTCAGCGAATATTAATATAACATATCTCTTTCTAAAAAGCAAGTACTTTTTTACAACTTTTTAATGGAATTTTCCAGGGGTTTTGACCGTTTTCAGTCTTGGGCCACATACCCCTTCTCCATAGTCATCACACACTGATACCGGGAATCCAGGGTGCTTACCTGTTCCATAATGTCCAGTTGGAGCTGTGTCAGCTCCGCTCCCTGATAGGCAAAAGGAACTACCACATCAAAGATCAGATTGATCTGCTCCTCCCCATCTACCATACGAAAATCATGGAGGGTCAGCCGCTCATCAAGCTCTTTGAGCACCTCCGTCACCTTCATCCGCACAGCCGTTACCCGGTCATCCCTCACCTCCACCGGGTCCATATGAATCACAAGGAAAATTCCAAGCTTTTTCGCCGCCTCCCGCTCAATTTTATCTATTATCTCATGGGAAATCTCAATGCTCACATCGTTGGGCACCTCCGCATGGATGGAGGCCAGGCTTCTGGTGGGGCCGTAATTGTGCACAATGAGATCGTGGCTTCCCAGAATTCCCTCATAGCCCTCCACAAATTCCGTTATCTGCCGATAAAGCTCAGGGTCCACAGCCATTCCAATCAGCGGCTCCAGGGTATCCTTCGCAATGCCCACGCCGGCCCACATAACCACCAGGGCCACCAGAGCCCCCACAAATCCGTCAATATTGATTCCCGTAAAGCGGCAGAACAATAGAGACAGCACAGTGGCAGAGGTGGTAACCACATCTCCCATGGCGTCTGTGGCCGTAGCCATCATCACACTGGAATGAATCCGCTTTCCAAGCTTCCGGTTAAAATACGCCATCCACAGCTTTACCCCGATGGAGGCCAACAAAACCAATACGGAAACTGTGCTAAAGGTCAGCTCCTCCGGCTCCCGAATCTTCCCTATTGCCGTTTTCAGAAAGCTTAACCCCACCTCTATGACCAGAAATGACACAATCAAAGCCGCAATATATTCAATCCGTCCATGGCCGAAGGGATGATCCTGATCCGCAGGCTTGCTGGCCATCTTTACGCCCACAAAGCCAATGACTGAGGAAGCTGCGTCCGAAAGGTTGTTGAAGGCATCCGCCAGGACTGAAACACTGTTCAGAATCAGCCCTACGATAAATTTTCCCGCAAACAGCAGGATATTGCAGAAGATGCCCACCATGCTTGCCATAACGCCGTAGCTGGTGCGCACCTTGGCATTTTCCGTATTTTCATAATCCTTTACAAATTTGTGAACCAAAAAGTCTACCATTACTCTCTTCCCCTTTTCGCATTCCCATTATTGTAATATATTTTATTGGAAAATGGAAGAGTGACTTGTTATTTTTCATGAGATGTGCTATTGTTAAACTATTCACAGGCACTGTCCACCAACTGACAAGACAGTTATCCTGTCCAAACAGACGAGCCGGTATATTTACCTGGTTCGCTGCCTGCAGAAATCAAATTCACGCAACAAGTTGATGGAAAACCATACTTGCTGCGCAAATACAAGGAGTGGGAAAATATTATGAGTACAATGAAACTGACCCTGCTTACGGATCTCTATGAGCTGACCATGATGCAGGGCTATTTTAAAAATCATTCCAATGAAACGGTTGTTTTTGATGCCTTTTACCGGAAAAATCCTTCCGGAAATGGCTTTGCTATTGCCGCTGGTTTGGAACAGGTGATTGATTATATTAAGAATCTTACCTTTGATGAGAAGGATATTGAGTATCTGAGAGGTCTTAAGCTTTTTGACGAGGACTTTCTGGAGTATTTGAGTAAGTTCCGGTTTTCAGGGGATATTTACGGAATTCCCGAAGGGACTGTGGTTTTCCCAAGGGAGCCGCTGGTGAAGGTGATTGCACCCATTATGGAGGCTCAGCTTGTGGAGACGGCTATTTTGACGATTATCAATCATCAGAGCCTGATTGCCACGAAGACAGCCCGTGTGGTTCATGCGGCCAAGGGGGACGGCATTATGGAGTTTGGCCTTCGCCGGGCTCAGGGACCGGATGCCGGTATTTACGGAGCCAGGGCCGCTATGATTGGCGGGTGTATCGGAACCTCCAATGTGCTTGCCGGCCAGCTTTTTGATGTGCCGGTGAAGGGAACCCATGCACATAGCTGGATTATGAGTTTTCCGGATGAGTACACGGCTTTTAAGAAGTATTCGGAGCTTTATCCGGATGCGTGTATTTTGCTGGCGGATACTTATGATACCTTGAAATCAGGTGTTCCCAATGCTATCCGGGTATTTACGGAGATGCGTGAGGCGGGAATTCCTCTGACCTTTTATGGAATTCGTCTGGACAGCGGGGATTTGGCTTATATGTCGAAGAAGGCCCGAAAGATGCTGGATGAGGCCGGTTTCCCGGATGCGGTTATTTCGGCTTCCAGTGATTTGGATGAGTACCTTATCACCAGCCTGAAGGGGCAGAATGCGGCGATTACTTCTTGGGGTGTGGGAACGAATATGATTACCTCGGCGGATTGTCCGGCCTTTGGCGGGGTATATAAGCTGGCGGCGGTTATGGACGAGGAAGGGGAGTTTATTCCCAAGATTAAGCTTTCGGAGAATTCAGAGAAGATTACGAATCCGGGAAATAAGACTGTTTTTCGGATTTATGATAATGAGACCGGGAAGATTCGGGCGGATTTGATTTCTCTTGCGGACGAGAGCTTTGATGTTTCTCAGGATCTGTTGATCTTTGATTCGGTTGAGACCTGGAAGAAGACGAAGCTTAAGGGCGGCACTTATCATATGCGGGAGCTTTTGGTTCCGGTGTTCCAAAAAGGGGAGTGTGTGTATACCTCGCCCAGTGTGATGGAAATTCGGGATTACTGCACGAAGGAGCAGAATACTCTTTGGGATGAGACCAGGAGGTTGACGAATCCTCATGAGGTTTATGTGGATCTTTCGGATAAGCTGTTTCGGATTAAGGCGGGGTTGTTGGATCAGATGAATCAGGAAGGATAGAGAAACGGACGGGAGAACCGCAGGGGAGGGCCGCAGATTTTTCCATATCTGTGTTCGGACGGTTCACGTACACCATGTCTGCTCTGTGCGTACATTGCTTTTGACACTTTTTTCACCGTTTAGGTTTTGTGCAATGTTCGTACAGATCAAACATGGTGTGCGCGAACAGCCGGACACTTGATATCGGAAAAACCTGCGGCCCTCCCCTGCGGTTCTCCCTGGTTTTGGCTGCGTTTATTGCTCACCAAAATATATATCGTACCAGGTGCAGAAGGTGTAGATGGTCCATAGCTTTCTGCTGTTGTCTTTGTGTTTTTTCAGGTGTTCTTCCAAGAGCTCGGTTAGTTTTTCCTGGCGGAAGTAGCGTTTGGCGGCGGGGCTGGCGAAGGCTTTGCGCATGCGGGCCTGGCCTTCTTCTTCGCAGATCCAGTGGCGGATTGGGACCGGGAAGCCAAGCTTGGGACGCTCGCTTGTGTCGGTGTCCAGCTTGAAGGCGGCAGCTTTTCGCAGGATGTATTTGGTTACGTGGCCTCTTTGCTTCATGTGGGCCGGAAGGCGGCGGGTGAGGGCAAAGACTTCTTTATCCAGGAAGGGGACGCGGACTTCCAGGGAGTGGGCCATGCTCATGCGGTCGGCTTTTTGGAGGATGTCGCCTGGGAGCCAGTGGCGCAGGTCGATTTCCTGCATGCGGTCGGCATCGCGCATTCCCAAGGTTCTGTCGTAGTCTTCTTCCAGGAAGCTTTGGGGGCTTCTGGCGCCGGTGTATTTGCGAAGGAGGGCTCTGCGCTCCTCCAGGGAAAAGATGTTGGCGTTTCCGATGAAGCGCTCTTCCAGGGTTTTGCTTCCTCGGATGAGGAAGTTTTTGCCTTTTAGGTTTGGAAAATGCTGTGCCAGGCGGGCAAGCCAGGTACGGAGGCTCCTGGGGAGCATCTGGTAGCGGCGCAAGGCCTCCGGCTCGCAGTAGATGCGATAACCCCCAAATAGCTCGTCGGCTCCCTCTCCGGATACTACAACCTTTACGTCCTTGGCTGCTTCCATGGACAGAAAGTAGAGGGCTACTGCAGAGGCATCACCCAAGGGCTCATCCATGTAGTAGAGGACTTCGGGTACGGCCTCCCAGAATTCCTGCTCGCGGATTCTCCTGCCCTTATGATCAAGGCCGCACTGCTCGGCTGTGCTTCGTGCATACTGGATCTCGTTGTAGTGGCTTTTTTCCTGGCCGAAGCCTACAGTGTAGGCTCTTTTCCCTCCAAATTCGGAGGCAATAAGGCCGGAATCTACGCCGCCGGAGAGGAAGGTTCCTACTTCTACATCTGCTATTTCGTGGGCTTTTATGGAATCCTTTACAACGTGATCTACGGCTTCCAGCCATTCTCTCTCGGTTTTTCCTGCTTCCGGCTGTAAGGAGGGCTCGAAGTATTTCTGGATCTCCAGAATGATGCTTCCGCTTTTCCAGCGTAGGAAGCTTCCCGGCTCCAGGCGGTAGATGCCTTTGAAGAAGGTCTCCTCCAGGGCGGAATACTGGAAGGAGAGGAATTGCTCCAACGCCTGCTCATTTAGTTCTTTTTTATATTCCGGATATTTGAGTATGCTTTTTATCTCTGATGCAAATACCAGACACTCTCCCACAACGGTGTAGTAAAAGGGCTTGATTCCAAAAAAGTCTCTGGCTGCAAAGAGCTCTTTTTTCTCTTCGTCCCAGATGACAAAGGCGAACATTCCCCGCAGACGGGAGAGCAGATCGCTGCCCCATTCCTCATAGCCGTGAATCAGTACCTCCGTGTCGGAGCGGGTCTTGAATTGGTGGCCGGCTTTTAGCAGCTCTTCCCTGAGCTCCTGGTAGTTGTAGATTTCTCCGTTGAAGACCAACACCTTGTCGCCGGTTTCATTTTCCATGGGCTGGGCGCCTGTTTCCAAGTCAATGATGCTGAGGCGGCGAAATCCCAGGGCGGCGTCATCGCTCAGCCATCTTCCCCCGTCATCGGGGCCTCTGTGACGGATGGTGTCTTTCATTTCCTCTAATACTTGTTCTCTATCCCAATTTTCCTTTTTCTTCCCCACAAATCCGCAAATTCCACACATAACTGATAACCTCCTCTATATTAGTTCCGTAGCACTCTGCCGGTACACGACCTTTAGAAGAATTTCCAGCCACAAAAGCATGTGTCTGTAAATCCTTCTGTGCACTGCCAGGGATATTACTGATTCCAGTCCCACAATACTCTTCTCTTTTGGTTACCATAATCTTAGCATCGCCTTATTTCGACAAATTTTCTGACTTGTAACAAAATTGTATCCGGATGTTAATATTGTTGCAAAACTCCCTTTCCAAGTCCCTCCACAAATTTCTCATATCTCCTCGATTTGAAATTTCTCCTGTAACAGACAAAGAGGACAGCCGTCGCACAGCCATCCTCTTTCTTACTTTTATCATTTATAATTATTTTAATTTAACTATCTCATCACCTTGCAGGCATCTGAAAGTCCGCAAGCGCCCTGTTCAGATAGTCGTTAAAGGGTTTCATGATCCGGAAAATCTCTGCTGCCTTTGCAGTAAATGCCTCCGCATCCTTCAGTTCCTCATCCTTGAACGGATATTCCAGATACCAGCTCTTGAATTTGAGGTATTCTGCCTGAGAGTGTTCCTTATCATATCCTGCGGGGACCTTTTTCAGCGCCGTTCCCCCCACTGTAAAATGCCTTTCAAACTCCGGCTCATGGATAATCCTCTCCCATTCCCCGCCATTTTGGGAAATATAGTCCCGCACCATGGCTGTTGCATCCTTGAACATGTCCGCAAACAAACCTCCTCCTAAAAAAGACTGATCTCCGGGCTTGATCATAAGATAATATCCCACGGGAACTGGCAGCTTTCCCTTTGAGGAAATATGCGCCCGAAAAGCCGGGTTATAAGGCGACTTGTCATGGCTGAAGCGGGTATCCCTTACCATTTTAAATGTAAGCTCCTTGGGCTGGTTATGCAAAATACTGCCGTCAAATTTTCCGATTTCCAGTATGAGAGCCTGTAGCAGCTCCTCAAATTCAGCATTTGCCACTTTGTAAGCCTCTTTATTTGCATGATACCATTCACGGTTATTATTACTGCTTAATTCCGATAAATAATCTATGATTCTCTGTGTGTTCATCCTCTGTCAACTCCTTTACGAATTACGGATAACGGAAAGCTGGGTGGAATCTAAAAGCTCCTGCAGCAGGCGCTTTGTGCGCTCTGGTGACCGGTAGGGCTTGCAGAAAGAAAAATCCTGGGATAAGCCGTCAATCTCCTCCATAGCGCTTTTTACCTCCAGCATGGTCTCAACGGGAATTTCTGTGGCTGTGGTATAGTCCAGCTGCTGTGGATGGATTCTATGATTTTGTATTGCATAATTGACCCTGTCTGTGCATTTGCACCTGCCGTTTCCATATTCTCCGCAATATTGCCCGAGAAAATCCGCCATTTTTTTGCGTATTCGGGAAAGACGCTGGCGGTAGGCTTCCGGTGTCATTTCCAGAATCTCTCCTGCCATGCGGCTGTCAACCTGAAACATGGTGCCCAATATGAAAATGCATCTGCTCTCCGTGTCAAGGCATTGCAGCATCACGTTGGTGCAGGACATTTTCAGCTCCTCTGCCAGAAGCTCCTTTTCCACATTCTGGGTCAAATCCGGCACATCCTGTATGTTCCCGTTTTCTATGTCATCCCCATAGAATTCGAAGCTCAGGGGATGGTGGGCAAACATATGCTTTTTATAATCCTTCAGATGATTGACGGCAATGCGGAATACCCAGGTTGTAAATAAGCTGTCACCTCGAAAGGAGGACAGATGGGTAATGATTTTCAGCAGAATGTCCTGTGCGGCGTCCTCCGCATCCGCAAATGTCCCCAGCATCCGCAGGGACAGATTGAATACAAGATCCTGTACGTCCAAGATAAGGGCTTCCAGGGCCTTTTTATCCCCTGTTGTGGCTTGCTCTACCAAAGCTTGTACTTCTTCCTTTGTTTTTTTATCCATAGATCTTTACCTCCTTATCCTATTAGACGGCTCTCCCTTGTCTGTGTGACAGAAAATTTTACATTTCTTTGGCAATCCTCGCAGATTCCCCCTCGCTAAAACTCCAAAACCAGCGCACTTCGGTTGGATTCCCACTCTATGCTGATATATGTTCCGGCATTTTTTAATTCCTGTGCATTCTTTTCCAGCTCGATAAGGTTTGGAATTCCCGTTTCCGCCAGGAGCCGCCGGTAGACCGGATCATATTGGAGGCGTATCACATAGCCGGCATTCTGGTACAGCACACGCCTTGTCATCTGAGGCTCCTCGGCTTCCCCGCCCTCCTCTGTCATGGTGTACAGGCAGATATCCTGGGGACCCATTTCACCCATGTGGTCCCGGTCATACTCCGCCACTACAAATGCCTCTCCATCGTCCAGCACGCAGAAATCCTGAATCCCCCTGGACGGTCCGATTAACATGCTGCATGTATAGGCTCCGTCCGGCAATCCAAGTCTTATGATCCCCTCCTCCACAGAGGTAAAGTACAGACACTCCCCGCCTGCGTCCAGATACAGCTTCGCATCCACTGGGCAGCTGCACGCACTGGGTATCACCACTCCCTCTGTCTCCATCCCCGGCTCCGGAATCTCCTGGGGGAAGAAATCAATGATCGCCTGCGGGGATTCCATATTGTTCCACTCATTCTCCTCCTGCTCCGATACAATGGCCGTAATGATCTTCTTCCCGTCCCGATCCACGTAAAGGCGAGTCCCCTCCAGATTCCACGCTTTCCCTCCTTTTCCGGAATAATAATAATTGAGACGGTTGACAGTCTCCCCTGTGTCCATATCCCGAAAATACAGCAGAAATTTGTCGCCCATATAGGTATCCCACGTAGACACATATCTTGGATAAAAGCCGTAGCACAGAAGCGAGGCATCTCTGCTCCAGGCTGCAAGTATCATAAATTCATCCGCGGAATATTCCCCGTTAATCCCCTCATCCCCATCAAGGAGAAGCTCCTCCTGACCGCTCTCCAGATCCAGCAGATAAAGACGGTCTCCAATTAAAGACTGATCGCCCCTCTCATACAAAAGATATCTGCCGTCCGGGGAGAAAAACTGCTTTGCCATGCTTCGCTCGTCCTGGGTCCCATACTGCCAGGACGCTTGAATTCCAATGGATGCCATGATCTCTCCCACCGGAAAAACACCTGATTCATAAAACCCATAGCGGTAATCCAGGGTCCGTACACGGAGGCCGTCCGTACCGCTCTCCGCCAAACGCACCTGATGCTCCCCGGTTCCCGGCAAAAATGCTGTGTAGCCTCCGAACGTCAGGGTTTCATAGTCCTCATTGTACATTTTCCGGACCGCATAGCAATCTCCCTCCTCCCCCTCAAGGGCTACACCCTGCTCCGTTTCCTCCTCCGGAAGCAGCATGGTTTTGGGCTCCGGCGCCCTCTGACAGCCCGCAAAAAGACACAGGCTTAGCAGGAGCATGCTAATATTCCACAGTAAATGTCTTTGTCTCCTCACAGGCTCTCTCCTTTCAGGTAGTCTTACATATATTTTCTGTCAGCTCATCAGGTAAATCACCCAATGGACATCACGCTAATTTCTAAATTTCCATATAATCAGTCAGTCTGTACATCCTATCTGGCTTTGTGACTTTACTGTCCGGCTTCCGTTTTCTGCTGTCCCCCAAATGCCGGAAACAGCAGGAAAAATGCGATTCTTCCCTCCGAGCGGTTCTCCGCCCAGATGATGCCCTTGTGCTCCCGCATAATTTTCTGGCAGATGGAAAGGCCAAGCCCTGCGCTTCCCTGCTCTCTGGAAAACTCCTTATCTGCCCGGTAAAAGGGCTCGAAAATATGCTTTAGCTCCTCCTGGCTCATCTGCTTTCCCTTATTTGACACGGAGAAAAGCACACGGCCCTTTCGACGTCCTCCGGAAATTCGGATTTCCGTTCCCTCCTCCCCGTATTTCACCGCATTGTCAATGAGGTTGATAAATACCTGGCGAAGCCGCTCCTCCTGACCCCACACGAACAGATTGGGCTCCAGCTTCAGCCGGATAAAAGCCCCGTAGCGGTTTGCCTTGATCTCCATAGCCTCGGAGACGCTTCGGATCAGATTTCCCATATCCACCTGGACCTTTTCCTTCCGCTCTGCCCGATCCGCCATTTCCAGAAGCTGAATCACCATCCGGTGCAGCCTTGTGCTTTCATGGAGAATATGCTCTACGCCTTTCTCAACCAGCTCCCCGTCTCTCCCCTCATCTGCCTCGATCAGCTGGGCATAGCCCTGGATGGTGGTAAGGGGGGTTTTCAGCTCATGGGTTACATTGTTGTAGAATTCCTGGCGGCTGTTCAGAAGCTTTAGAATCTGGTCCCGGTCGTCCTGCATTTTCTGAATGTACTGACCCACCTTGCCCAGCATGGCGCTGTAGTGCCTGGACAGCTCTCCCATCTCGTCCCGTCTGGCTGAAGAGGCCAGCCCTGCCAGAAGCTCCGTATTGACCTCGTCCTGCTCCAAGTCAAGGCTCATCTGCCTGGATACCTTGGTGAGACGCTGAACGGGCTTGATGATGCGGTTTAGCAGGAGGAAAATCAATACAAAGGCCGCTGCAAATACAGCTGCCGCAGCCCGGATGATAATGCTTTTCATCTGTTCCTCCTGCTGCCAGAGCTCTGTGTAATTCATGCAGTAACGGATAATTCCCACATTTTTTCCCGCAACAATCACCGGCATGGCAAACCAAACCTCCAGGGTGCCGGCCTCGGAGTATACCAGGGTGAGGGCTGAATTTCCCTCTACCGCCTCCTGAAGCTCCGCAGCCCCTCCCTCCTGGACGTCACTGTGATTTTTCCGGTAGTTGTAGGCAAGAAGCTCCCCGTCCTTGGAGTAGGCTGCCAACTCATAGCGGCCGGAGGAGCCGTACATTTCCTGTACGATTGTATTTGCAAGATTGTTGAAGCTCTCCTCGTCGTTGTTGGCTTCATTTAAGATCAAAAGCTGGCGGACGTAGATCTCCGTATTTTCCCGGATGGTCTGAAGCTCTCTTACAATCTGATCCTCCCGGCTTTTCTGCAGCTGCCGGTCGGTCATCCAGTATAAAAAAATCCCGCTGATCAGGAACACGGCAATGAGACCCACAGTCATCTGCATGCGAATCCCAAAGCGAATCGTTGTTCCATTTTGACGAGATTTTTTATGGTACATATTTATATCCCACTCCAAATACGGTAACCAGCTTGTCCCCAAGCCCTGTCTTCCGGCGCAGACGCTGAATGTGTATGTCTACGGTCCGGGTGTCGCCCGCGTAGTCGTAGCCCCAGATCTGCTCTAAAAGGATCACTCTGGTAAAGACCTGCCGGGGGTGCTTTAAAAAATATAGTAACAGATCGTATTCCTTTGGGGTCAGCTCTACCGCCTCCCCGTTTCGATAAACCATGCGCTCCTGCTCGGATACGGTAAGTCCCTCTGCCGCCGGCTCCTCCTGACGGATGCCCCGGACACGGTCAAAGCGCCGCAGGATGGTGCGTACACGGGCTACCACCTCACGGAGATCAAAAGGCTTGGTGATGTAGTCGTCGGCCCCGGATTCAAGGCCGTAGAGCTTGTCCTCCACATTACCCCGGGCGGTCAGCATGATGATGGGGATGTTGTACCGCTCCGTGAGCATCCGGCACACATCCACACCAGCTATGTCCGGGAGCATCCAGTCCAGGAGCACCATATCTGGCTCGTATTCCTCCGCTTTCTCTAGCCCGCTGCCGCCCGTGTGGGCGCAGACTACCTCAAAGCCCTCCTTTTCAAATCCGTATTTTAAAATGTCTGCTATGGGCTTCTCGTCCTCTATTACCAGGATTCGCTTCTGGTCCATCTGCTTGCACTCCTTTTTTACAGAGTACCCTGGAAAATTGCCTTTTCTGTTCTCCTGCAAAAATTTCCAGGAATACTCAAGAATCCTGTATATCGTAGAATATTGTACCTTCTACCATATAAAAATATGCTACACCAATGGTATAGCATATTTTTATCAAAGTTGTAAACAGATTGTATCAGATAAATAATTCCCTAATTTTTTCGACCACCGCATATTCCCGGTTGGGAGGCAGAATCTCCAAGGCTGCCTCCCTTGCCGCTTCACATGCGTCTGCCGGCGCATAGGAGTGGGGAAATACCCGCAGCATCTCCACATCATTGCCCCCGTCCCCGAACACAGCCGTCTCCTCCTTGTTCCAGCCCAGATAATCGCAGAGCCAGAGTAAGGACCTTGCCTTGGATGCCTCCTGATCCGTTACCTCTATGACATGATCCGCAAAGGGAGCATTGACTGCATCCGTAAGAGCGCCCTCCAACTCCTCAAGCATCTGGGCATACGGCTCACTTTTAAGCTCCAGGCCATTGATTTTCAGCACAGGAGACGCAAGAATCTCTTCCTCGGTACAATCAAAGGTAATGCGGGCCATAAACCGCTCATAATAGCCACTTTCCTTTTTATCCAGTACCTTTTTCTTCCACATATCCCATGCACTGTATTCCCGGATGTAGGCATCCCGGCTCAGCCTTGTGAGAGTTCCCGCCTGGGTGATAAATTCCAGATTTGTTTTGGGATATTTCCTGAGAAAATGCTCCTTTGTCTGCCGGGAAACCTCCTTTACCAGAATGGGCTGACGCCTGGGGTCCAGAATCAATGCACCATTCATCAAAATCAGATACACCGGCATGCACCACAGACCGGGACAGTTTTTCACGCCCTCTTCCGTCCGGCCTGTGGCAACTGCAAAATCATAGCCCTGCTCCAGAACCCGGCTGATTTCCTGTTCTATGACCTGGTCCCACTCAAAGCTGCCATTTAGCAGGGTTCCGTCCAGATCGCTTACAATGCCGAATCATTCCTTAATACTCCAGATTTTCGCCGTTACTCTCAATAACCTGCTTATAATAGTCGAAGCTGTCCTTCTTAATACGCTTAAAGGTGCCGTTTCCGTAGTCGTCCACATCTACGTAGATAAAGCCGTAGCGCTTGGACATCTGCCTTGTGGATTCGCTGACCAGATCAATGCATCCCCACCAGGTATAGCCCCACAGGTCCACACCATCCTCATTGATGGCATCACTCATGGCCTTTACATGGTCTCTTAAGTATTCACAGCGGTAGGGATCGTGAACATGACCGTCCTCCGCAACCACATCCTTTGCACCCAGACCATTTTCTACAATGAACAGTGGCTTGCGGTATCGGTCATAGAGATCCACCAGGGAAATGCGAAGTCCGGTGGGATCTGTCTGCCAGCCCCACTCGGAGGAGGGCAGATAGGGATTCTTTACGCCGTTTACCGTATTGCCGGGCGCCATGTCCAGCCCCTCCGTATTGGCAGCCATACAGCCAATCTGCGCCTCCGGAAGTATTTCATGTCCGATTTTCACTGCCTTTGCGCTTGCAATCATCTGATGATGCATGGCCTGATAAATAGCCTGCTCAAAGGGCATATCCGTAAAGCGATCCTCAATGAGCCCGCCGCTGGTAACCGGATGGCGGAGCATGGCATCTACCTCATTAAAGGTCAGCCAGTATTTCACGTATTTGCCAAAGCACTCAAAGCATACACGGGCATATTTTTCAAAAAGGTCAATTACCTCTCTGGAATACCAGCCTCTGTAATCCGTAGCCAGAACCACCGGCGGATCATAATGGGACAGGGTTACCAGGGGCTCAATACCATATTTTTTGCATTCCTTGAACATATCCTCATAGAAAGCAATTCCTGCCTCATTGGGCTTCTCATCTCTGGGGTCCGTAAAAATACGGGACCAGCAGATGGACATACGGAATACCTTATAGCCCATCTCCGCAAACATCTTAATATCCTCTTTATAGTGATGGTAAAAATCGATTCCCCGGCGCTTGGGATAATTGGCCTCAGGTCCTGCTTCAAGCGCTTCCTCCAGATCCTTGCTGGAAAATGCAAATTGCTTGGTAAAGTCAGCCACCCCGACCTCACGGTAGGGCAGGCAGTCCTCGATAGTCATACCCTTGCCGTCCTCGTTCCATGCGCCCTCAATCTGATTGGCGGCGGTTGCACCGCCCCAGAGGAAATTTTCAGGGAATTTTAATGGTGATGTATCGTTGTACATATTCAGTTCCCCCTATTGTAGTCGCTGCGCGACAGCACTAAAGGGTAAAGTCACTTCGACGCACATGTAATGAGAGAAACTTTCATTCGAAAGGGCACTCATGAAAGTTCCTCTCGTGCGCCTTTGCGACTTTACCGTCCAGCCAAAAATATTTTTCAAAATACCTGACATTTTTTAGCTGGACTAATTAAAAGTTCCACAATATCCTACTTGATAACAGTCAATAAAACCTCACTCTTTGCAATCATGCCCTCGGTCTCATTGGGAAGCACATCCAGGTACTCATCGGAGTTGGTTACCAGAATGGGAGTTACCAGAGAGTATCCCTCCTTTATAATTGCCGCCAGATCTACCTCCAGCAGAACATCTCCGGCTTTTACTTTCTGGTTCTCCTTTACCTTTACCTCAAAATGCTTTCCCTGGAGGTTCGCCGTATCCACACCAACGTGAATGATACATTCCACCCCATCCTCAGAGGTAATGCCTACGGCATGCTTGGTGGGATACAGGGCCGTCACCGTACCGTCAAAGGGAGCTACAATCACGCCGTCCTCCGGGTCTACGGCAATTCCCTTGCCCATAGTGCCGGAAGAGAACACCGCATCCTTTACTTTTTCAAGGGGAATCAGGGTTCCGGTGACAGGTGCATAAATTACAGAATTCTTTTTTTCTCCAACTGCTGCCCGATTCGCAGGCTTCGCCTCTGCCTTTGGCTCATCCTTTTCTTCCGAAAGCCCCATCACCATGACCAGGACGAAGCCAAGTCCGGCTGCAACAGCCATACCAAGGCATACGGCCCAGAAGCCCTCTCCCATAAATACCGGCAGGGAAAGGATACAGGAGTTTACAAATGAGGTTGCACGATCTCCAAAGCCGCCTACAATCGCTCCTCCTGCTGCACCTGCAATGATTGCGGCAATCAATGCATTTTTAAACTTCAAAATAATTCCATAAATACCAGGCTCAGTAATCCCAATAAAAGCTGAAATTGCTGTAGAAGCGCCAATAGATTTATTCTCACTTCTCTTTGCTCTCACCATAACGCCCATGCAGACACCAAACAGTGCTAGGGTTCCCATGGTGTTCATAGGAAGCAGGAAGTCCCAGCCAAACTGGTTCAGGTTTTCCAAACAGATTGCACTCAAAGACATATGCATACCCGTTAATACTACCAGCAATCTTGTTCCTCCCACAATCGCACCTGCAACAATCGGAGACAAGTCATAAAGGAATCTTACAATCATAACTAAAATCTTAGAAATATAATTTGCCAGAGGCGCAATGCCAATCAAGGTTAATGGCACCATAATAATCAAAACAAACAGTGGTGTAAATACCAGGCGCAGGACCTTGGGAATCACCTTATCAACCAGTGGATACACAAAGCTCAGAACCAGTACTGCCAGAATAATCGGAATACTGCTTGATGCATATTTTACAAAGGGTATGGGCAGACCCAGAAAAACCATAGGAGCCGCACCCTCTGCAAGACCTGCTGTCATTGTAGGATACAGCAGAGCTCCTGCCAGTGCAAGGGAACATGCGGTATCTGTCTTAAACCGTTTGGATGCAGACCATGCAACCAAGAATGGCAGGAAATAGAATACACAGTCGCCTGCTATGGTCAGTACTTGAATGGCATCCGAAGCAGCGTCCACACCGCAGTAGGAAGTGAGAATGGTTATGAGACCCTTAATCATACCTGCGCCAGCCAATGCCGGAATCACGGGAAGAAGAATTGCCGCCATAGTTTCAAAAATCCCGGTTACTCTAAATTTCTTTTTCTGTTCCAGCGTTTCTTCCGTATGAATAAACCCGGTCTGTGCAATTACCGCATCATAAACCGTATTTACCTCATTTCCAATAATGATCTGAAACTGTTCCGCCTGGAACTGTACTCCCATAACACCATCCAAAGCTTTCACTTTCTCTAAGTCCACCTTGGATCTATCTTTTAGATAAAACCTTAACCTTGTTACACAGTGAAACATTTCCTTGATATTGTCTTTGCCGCCCACTTCCTTTAGAATCTGTCCGGCCAGTTTTTTTGCATCCATAATCGCTCCGCCTTTCTTTTTTTGAAATGAGTAAATTAAGAAATATAAAAAGACCCAAATTAAAATATCTTTTCCGATACATTAATTCAGGTCTTGCCTCCCTGGAACATGCTCAAAGCTCCTTTCTGCGAGTGATAGCACACCCGCCAAAAGCAATTTTCACATCCTCACGCAAGTCACAATCCTAAGCATTATGATCTCTTACTCGTTCAATATGAATTGTTAAATACAGCTTTTCTTCATCGCTGACACAGTATCCGAATTCCAAATGAATGTACTTCGCAATCCGCTGCACACATTCATAGGATCTCTTATAATTGCTTTCCACAAGCTCCAAAAGCTGTCTGTCACCGTCCGTAGAGGTGAGAGGCTTTTTATCCATCATTCTCTGCACAAAGAACTTCAAGTGTGTTACCAGACGATAGTAGTCAAGAGAATCTTCCTCAAACTCCATCTTGAAGTAGTTGCGGATAATCATCAGGGTATCCTGTACAATCCGTGTTCTCTGCACCGTGTCCTCCATGGAGCCGCTCATGCTTGCATTTACAAAGTGAAATGCAATGAAGCCCGCCTCGTCCTCCGGAAGCTCTACCTCAAAGGTCTCATTGATCAGCTCAAGAGCTTCCTGGGCCGCCTCATACTCCTTGCGGTACATCACCTTTGTCTCCGTCAGAAGCTGATTCTTGATCAGCATTCCCTCCCGGTATCTCTGCACACTGAAATGAATGTGATCCATGAGAGAAAGATAGATATTATCATCAAAATCGTGTTCCAGCTTTCCTCTGGCATTTTCAATGATCTCTTCCGTGAGCTCCTGATATTCCTCCGGTATCTCACTCAATATTTTTTTGAAACTTTGCCGCCAGATCCGGAACCTGCTGGGAAAAGATACGCTCGATTTTTTCTTCCTCAATGGTATCCCCCCGTTTTTTCTGAAAAGCAATTCCACTTCCCATTACAATAATGTCCTCTCCCTTTTTATTCAGAGAGATTACCACATTATTGTTCAGTACCTTCACTATCTTCAGAGCCATCCCTCGCTTTCTGAGATATAATCCTTTTCGTCCATGGGATATTAGCTCCATAAGACAAAAAAATACAGGCCACCAAAAGCAATTCTTTTCTGCTTTCGGTATTGCCTGCTTCCCAGTAACAATCCTCATCAAGCTATGTATATCTCTTGTAAACGTCTACGTGAATATAATACACAATAAATATTTCTGTCAATGGATTTTCGATTTTTTGGCGAAAGTCACAATATTAGAGCATAAAATTTGTGAGGTATTGCTAAATAAGGTGGGTAAGAACTGTTATGGCTTATAGGTATCATGAAGCTGTTGAAAAAGATGAAAAACAACTCCCACCGTTCGTTTATTAGAGCAATCTCCGAACAGTAAGTCAGGTATGTCCTCCTTTTCTCCCTCAACAGCTTCAACCATTAAAAAGCTATTCTACTCAAATTCTTTCCGCAGGGTATCCTCCATCACCTTAAGGGAGGGCTCCACTCCTGTCCAGAGCTTAAAGTTCAGCGCCGCCTGGCATGCCAGCATACCCAGGCCATTGACCGCCACTGCTTCCTGTTTTTCCGCCTCCTTCAAAAAGAGAGTGTCCACCGGATTGAATACTACATCTGCCACTACCATTTGCGGTGTAATCCCCTGATAATCAATGTCCGGCTTCTGATCTCCCTCCGGGTGAAGACCTATGGAGGTGCCGTTGATGAGTATATCCGTGTCCTCCGGAACCTTGTGGCATCCCGTCCACTGCTCACAGGACGCCTCTGCCCTGGTGTGCTTTTTTAGGGTGTCCACCAGCTCCTGAGCCCGCTCCAGAGTACGGTTTACAATCTTAATGGAAGCTGCTCCTGCCAGGGCGCACTCCACGGCAATTGCCTTGGCGGCCCCGCCTGCTCCAAGAAGTGTAACACGCTTTCCCTCCAAGGAAATTCCCCGGTTATGCAATGCCTGCACAAAGCCCTTTCCGTCTGTATTCTCGCCGAACAGCGTCCCGTCCTCACGAAGCGCAACCGTATTGACCGCCCCGATGATACCCGCCGCCTCTGACAGCTCATTCAGGAGGGGAATCACCTTTATCTTGTGGGGCATGGTGAGATTGATTCCCTTCATATGCAGGACACGCAAGGAGCCCATGGCTTCCTCCAGGTCCTCCGGCAACACCTTCAGGGTCAAATACCGATAATTGAGGCCCTTGTCCGCAAAGGCAGCCTCCATGGTTACTCCTGTAGGGTTGCCGTCTACCGGGTCACCGAATACGCCTACCAGCTCTGCTCTATAATTTTTCATCTTGTCTCCTTTCCTTTTTTGCTCAGTCCATTTTCTTCATTTTACAACGAAAGGGACAAAAAGGAAAGAAAAAGCTGAAAGCTACGGGAATCTGTAATTCCTGCCATAGCCTTCAGCTTTTAGTTCTTTGTCCTCTACTGCTCCATCTGTCTTCCCAGAAAGCCAGCAGCAGAATAGGCAAGCTTCTGCTCTGCCTCGCCCATCTTGGCCTTGGGGTCTTTGCTGAACAGAACCACTGCCCCAATAGCATCGCCCTCGCAAAGTATGGGGCTGATGGTCTGGGCATAGCAGTCCTCCATATCCTCGTCCACGATTTTTACATACCGCTTTTCCCCGGCGGACGCCTGGATATTCTCTCTCTCCTGGATGGCATCCTCCAGCTGGTGGCTGATAGCCTTGCCCATGTAATCCTTCTTGGCGCCTCCCGCTGCCGCAATCACCGCATCCCGATCCGCAATGCAGACCATCAGTCCGGTAGTCTGTGCCAGGCTTTCCGCATACTGCTTGGCGAATAATCCCAGCTCCCCGATAGGAGAGTATTTTTTTAAAATGATTTCGCCCTCCCGATCGGTAAATATTTCCAGGGGATCACCCTCTCTGATCCGCAATGTTCTTCGAATTTCTTTTGGGATAACCACCCTTCCCAGGTCATCAATCCTTCTGACAATTCCTGTAGCTTTCATAAAAATATTCCTCCATTTACTGTACTGACCATTTCTGGAAATAGTATTTGTCGGAAGAAAATTTTTATACCACAAAAACTTATTTTTGTCTTCATGCTTATTTCCAAGTCTTTATTTTCCGTTTATTCTTTGCCCTCACTTTTTATTGTGCTGAAAGGCAGTTTTTGCTATACTTATAAAAAATATTTTTCACTCTTTAGAGCTGTCGTACAGCGACTACAATAGGAGGTCATATGAAGCTATTAGTTTGTAATGCCGGAAGTACATCTTTAAAATTCAAATTATTTGTTATGCCAGGCGATGAGGTCCTGGCGGAAGGCAAGGTAGAGCGAGTGGGGAGCACAGACAGCGCTATTTTCCACTTTAAGAAGCCGGATGGTTTTAAGATTTTTCGGGAAAAATTGTCCATTCCCACCTACACAGAAGGGATTCAGATGTTTTTGGACTGCCTCTTAAGCCCGGAGTACGGCGTGCTCTCCAATCTTCAGGAGCTGGAGCGTGTAGGCTTTAAGACGGTGCTTTCCAAGGATCACTATGGTATTCACGAGCTGACACCGGAGGTATTGAAGGGAATGGAGGAGTATCTGGTGGTTGCTCCTGCCCACAACATTCCCTATCTGGAGGCCATTCGCCAGTTCCAGAAGCTGACGCCGGATGCCATGCTGGTAGGTGCCTTTGAGACGGCCTTTCATACCACGATCCCCCTGGAGCGCAAGCTCTATGGAATTCCCTATGAATGGTATGAAAAATACGGTATCGAGCGGCTGGGCTATCACGGCGCCTCACACAGCTATGTGGCGGAAACCTTGACAGAGCTTTATGGTTCTACCGGGAAGGCTATCTCCTGCCACCTGGGAGGAAGCGGTTCTCTGTGCGCCATAGACAATGGAAAAAGCGTGGACACCAGCTTTGGTCTCTCCCTCCAGGTAGGCTTGATTCAGTCCAACCGGAACGGGGATATGGACCCCTTTATTGTTCCCTTCCTGCTGGAAAAGGGAATGACGCTGGAGGAGATTATGGAGGGTCTTACGAAAAAGGGCGGCCTGCTGGGAATCTCCGGTGTCAGTAATGATCTGCGGGACATTGAGGAGGCTGCCAATGTTGGCAACGAGCGGGCACGGCTGGCTATTGATGTGTTCTGCAACGGCATTGTCCGCTATATCGGCTCCTACTATGCAGAGCTGGGAGGGCTTGACCATCTGGTCTTCACCGGCGGCATCGGGGAGCATGGCTGTACCGTTCGGCGGATTGTGTGCGATCAGTTAAAGCACATGGGAATTCTCCTGGATTGGGAAAAGAATCTGGATTACAGTGAAAATGCCGTGATCTCTCTTCCGGATTCTCCTGTTACAATTCATGTGATTCCGGCTAATGAGGAGCTGGGAGTAGCCCGGAAGACCTTTGCTTATGGAAGGGAAGTATTATGAAGAAGATACCGGGCCTCCTGTGTTTGGTGTTTTTCATGATTCTGCTTGGACTGTCAGCTTGTTCCAGAACTGCTCCACAGGAGCATGAGGCTCTGAACCCTATTGGGCCGGAATCCGAGCTGTCAGTCCTTTCCTCCCAGGCACAAATTCCTGAATTTTTCTCAGAGAATAAGGAGCCGGAAACCACTTATGACGGGGATGAGTGTTATAACATCACCCCCGGCTTCATTGCCGGGAATTCCGATTTTCAGGTTTTCAAATATAACAAGTCGTCCTATTCCTATATCATGTATGAGGATGAGATTTACAGTATTGGAACATGTCTTGGAGGATATGGCATTACAAGTATGGCACTTGCTGATTTAAACAGGGATGGTCAATATGAATTATATTACACCTTCTCGTGGGGTTCCGGTATTCCCCGCTCACAGATCGGATATTTTGATCCGGCTGTGAAGGAGGTAAGGATCTTTGATGAATCCTTTTATTTTTTAGAAATCATGTTGACTGTAACGGAATCCGATGGTTTGTGTGTGAATACCGCCTCTTTGAATATGGATTCCTTTGTTGATTTTTCTATCACTTCACAGGATTTGATTGGCACGATTGCCTTGGAAAACGATGAGATATCGCTAAGGGTTGACCAGGAAAAATTAGAGTAAGATGAAATAATATGGAGCCGCAGAGAATTTTCTCTCTGCGGCTCCCTAATTTTGTATTTGTTTTAACTTCCTCGTTCGAGTGGTGTCTTTAGATAGAGCTTACATTCATATCTACATTTCCGCTTACTCCATCCACACGTCCCTTGGAGGTATTCTGCCACATATCGTAGCGTCCGGTGTATCCGCACTTGCTGGCATAATGAGCCACCCAGATGCGATAGCTTCCCGGGAACTGGGATACGCTTAAGTGGTCTGAGAACCAGCTCTTGCTGGCGTATACCATAGGTGTATGGCCGGAGCTTGCTACCGTGTTACAGAATGCAATGGTGATTCTGGTACGGTCTGACTTGGAAAGTCCGTCCGCGCGGCCACGGCCGCCGTTGGCGTACTCACTGTCAATGGCGATAGGCATATTGATTCCATAGCGGTTGGCCAGCTTCACCGCCATACTTGCCTCTTCAACAGCCTCTGCCTCATTAATCGCCTGGCTGAAGAAGTACACGCCTACACGCAGTCCTGCTGCCTTTGCTCCGCTGATATGGGAGGCAAACATGGGGTCCTCTACCAGCACGCCGGAACCGTATCCACGGTATCCGCAGCGAATGATTGCAAAGTTGATTCCTGCATTCTTTACCTTCTGCCAGTTAATACTCTTTTGGAACTTAGATACGTCGATTCCAATGGTTCCGGAACGAACGCCTGAGCTGCTGAAGGTATACTGGATGCCCTGAATAACCTGGGAACCAGTTATTTTGTTGCCGTTCTTGTCAAAGTAGTAGGTGGCTCCGTCAATCGTCTGCCAGCCGGTGTATTTGTATGTACCGGTGCCTTCCATGACGGGGGCGCTTGTTGTGTCGTATTCGATCTTGGTGGGCTCTTTGGCTGTGCCTACCAAGGTCGCTATACGAGTTTTAAGTGTCGCAGAAGAGAGCTGTGCATTGGTATCATCTGAAGGACTTTGTTCATCCGAACCATCGGGATCTTTTTCTCCACATCTAGTACAAACTCCATTCTTATAATCATGGTCACCGCCTATTGCCGAAATAGAACCTTCCTCCCCACATGAACATATTCCACGCCCCTCTGTTGTACACGTAGGCTTTGTTGTCACATTATAATTATAATCATGTGTATGACTTGCATCCGCTTCTCCGCAAACCTTACACTTTCCATTCTCAAAGGTATGCCCCTTTGCCGCTATCGTCTCCGTCTGCTTATCCCCACAAAGCGTACAGGTCTTTGTCTTCGTTCCTGCCTCTGTGCAGGTCGCATCCTTTATCTCTTCCTTGTAATCATGCTTACAGGCCGTCTTGGCCCCGCACCGATCACAAACTCCATCCTTATTATTATCCTGATGGTCCGCCGCAGGCTCCCGAAGAATCTTCTCATACATCGGTGTTCCATACTTATCCACCTTCTGCTTCATGATTTCTGTCTTACTGGAAGCCACGAATTCCACCGTATCCGTCAAGGTCACTGCCGTACCTGCGCCGGCGTTGCCGTTGGTGTTGGAATCCTCCTTGGATACATTGATCTCGCTTTCCTTCTTGATCTCGTCGGCAATATCCACAACCTTATATTCCAGGTTGGCCTTTACCTCTGTTTTGATATCCTGAGGCGCGCCGTACCCGCCGGAGGACTTCATGGACACCGTACAGCTTCCCGGCGTCATATTCTTTATGTAAATGATTCCATCCTTGTCCTCGTCCGTGTAGGACTTGGACTTTTTATTGGAATCCGTTACGGTAACCTCAAAGGCCGTACCGGTAATGACCCTGTCATTCTTCTGATTGACGATCTTTACCTTCAGATCCTTGTCCATGGATGTGGCCTTCAAAACCACCGGAATCTCCTTGGCATCTACCGTAGCCGCCTGGGTATTATCCCCATCCAGTCTTGTGAGCTCAGCCATGTAAGACTTATTCATAGCCAGGCCCATTACCTGTGCTTCCTCCTCCACCGGTGCCGTATCCATTTCCAGATTCGTTACCGTGGGGATCATGTCATCCGTGACCTGGGGGCGAATACAGCCGCTGAGCATAGACACAGTCAAAACAGCAGAGAGGCTGATTGCCCAAAACCTTTTTCCTTTCATATACCTTCTCCTCATTTGCTTTCCTTACACACCCAATTAACATAATTTTTTCAGTGGTAGTTTTTAGTATAACATCCTTTTTTTCAGTTTTCAACTGTTTACATAAAAATTTTGTAACAAAAAAATGGGATATTTTCTAGGATATCCCATTTTTCTAATATTTTCTTTGATCTTTGATTAATATTTTCTTAATTTTTCTGTAACATCTTCAAATCGTCCATATGCCTTCCGGAAGCCTTGCTCCTACTGCTCCGTTTTCAGGATGAAGTTCTGGTCAAAGGTCAGCTTCGCCATCACCGCATCCACCGTAGTAAAGGTATGGGCCTCCTTAAGCTCCTGACACTTCTCATCATAGAGAGTATCCTTGCGCTCCTGAACGATAGACTCCTTCCGGCTGTCCGTTGCCTCTCTGTCAAAGGTGCTGACCATCTGTACCGCGTAATACCCGCTGTCCACCTGGATGATCTCCGCAAATTCTCCGTCCTTCAAGGCGTCCGCAGCCTTGCGAACCTCCTCCGAAGGGGAACTGCTGTCCGCGCCGTAGGTGGTGGTGTTGACCGTAATATTCTCCTTGCCCTCTGCGGCCGCATTTAAATCCTTGCTCTCCTTGGCTGCATCCAGAACAGCCTGAAGCTCCGCTTTCTTGGCTGCCTTTTCCTCGTCCGTCAGGTCAATGGTATTTCCCTCACTGTCCGTCTCGGTTCCGGTGGTAGAGATGAACGCATAGGTGATACGCTTCTGTGCGGCCTCGTCGTCGGAAACCGCCGTATCCACACCCGCCGTCAGGGCATCATACATCTTATTCTGAATGGTCAGCAGGGTTAAGAGATGCTCCACATCCGCCTGCTCCGCACCCACTGCCTTTTTAAACTGGGGTGTGTTGGCATCCAGAAAGCTCTTTGCCGCCTCGCTGATCGCAGTCTTTTCCTCCTCCGTCAATGCCACCTCATAGTTGGGCGCCTCAGCCTCCAGCACATACAGCAGATTGAATTCCTCCATCTGGCTTTTCTTTGCCGTATCCCCGTAGATCTCTCCGGTGTCCGGCATCTCCTGCTGGTAGATGCCTCCCCCCAGCATACTTCCGTAATAGGTCTCCATCTGCGCCTGCTGATATCGCAGCATCAGACTGAATTCTCCCAGCCTTATATTTGTACTCTCATCCAGCACTGCGATAGTCTCCGAAGCATTCAATTTGCTTCCGGAGCAGCCTGTCATTACAAAGGCCATTGCCAATGCCAAAGATAAGATTCCAATCACTCTCTTCTTCATCCTCTTTGTCTACCTTTCTATTTTCCCAAAGTCCATGCCCGTTTACGGCGGACCCCTGTATTTACTCTTTGTCCATTATAATCCGTTTTGTGCCCGTAGGCAAGGGTTCTTTTTGGGGAATGAGCCCAAATCACAGATCTTTCACACCTGCTCTTACTCGGCCTGCTCTGTCAGCAGCTCGTCCACCCGAACCTCATCCCAGATCTTCGCATCCAGTTCCAGAGGCGTTTCCTCCCTCCATGCTTCTATCATTTCCGCGCAGTAATCCTCTCTGGCCAGGTACTCCAGCTCCTCTCTTCTCTCCCTGGAGGCTTCCTCCTCATACTCGGACACCCTCTGTACAATATAATAGCCCTCCTCTGTCTCGATGATGTCCGATACTCCGCCTACCTCAAGCCTTCGGGCCTCCCCGGCAACCAGCTCGTGGGCACCTCCGTCGGTATAGTCATTGTAGTAGACGTCAATCACCGTATGAGATATTTCCATTCCTGCGGCCGTAATATCCCCAAGCTCCTTAGCGCGAAGGGCAAATCGCTCCGCATCCTGCCGCACCCTGGCAAGCTCTTCTTTCGTAAATGGAGTCTGATTCCCCTGGGCATCAAAGGTTCCTGTTGTGGCAAACAGGCAGTAGGTCAGCTTCCCCACCTTGACCTCACCCTCATCAATCTCCGGATTATAGGCCGCCTTCAAAAGCTCCGCCGTCTTTGCAGCCTGCTCATTGTACAGGAGAAATTGCTCCACCGTCTCCACATCAGCCCCTGCAGCCTCCAGCACCGCCGGAGTATTATCCTTCATAAAAGCCTTGGCTCGTTTTTCCAACACTGCCTTCTCTTCCCTGGTCAACTCCGCCCCATACTCCTCTGTGTGGGCGCAGAGAAGGTGAATCTCCGTGAGGGTATCCATAACCTCCTGCTTCAGAGCCTCCCCCATGGTTTCAGCCTCTCCCTCTCCGAATTCCGGCTTTTTCTGCCACAGATCCGCCCCATAGGTCTCATAGTAGGCCAGCTCCCACTGCTCCTGGAGCATTCTGGTATAAAATACGGCCTCCTCCAGATAGATAGTCTCTGTTCCCAGACTTGCCACCGGTGTCTGGGGCTGCTTTCCCCCGCCGCATCCCGCCAGCAGTCCTAGTGTAAAAAGGCCGGTAAGCAGCCGCAGCATCCACCCTTTCCTTTTTCTCATTTGTCCTCATCCTCCCCCAGTGCCTGCATTGCCTCCAATATGGCTTCCACAAGCTCCATGGTATTTTCCTCCTCCCGGCTGTTTTTTACCCTCCGGTATAAAAAGCTCGGCTTTTCTCCTGTCAGGAACCGCATACGGCCCTGAAAGCTGTCAATAAATGCCGGAAACCCTGCCGGATTCAGCCTTGCCCTCTCGTACAAATACAGACGAATCTCCTCCGTCCTCTCCGCAATCTCCTTTACATAGACCTTATGAGCCTTTACCTTCAGATCCGCCACTGCAAGAAGATTCA
This sequence comes from bacterium 1XD21-13, assembly GCA_009917555.1. Lineage (GTDB taxonomy): Bacteria > Bacillota > Clostridia > Lachnospirales > Lachnospiraceae > Laedolimicola. The sequence continues at coordinate 93,059 of QZDX01000006.1, forward strand.
GTACGGATTTTGGCGGATCACCGAAGCGATCCAAAAGCTCCTCCAGCATATCCTCACATTCCTCCGCCGACTCAATGCCCGCGATCCGCTTGTAGATATCCAGCTTCTGGCTTTCGCTGCGGATATAGGTATCGGGAATATAGGCGTCCAGCTCCATATCTATCACAGTCTGGAATTCCTCCTCCGAAACGGCAATTCCCTTTTGCTTCTTCACTGCCTCATTCAGCATTTTGCAGTAGAGATCGTAGCCCACGGCCTGCATATGTCCATGCTGCTGAGCGCCTAAAAGGTTCCCCGCCCCTCGAATCTCCAGATCCCGCATGGCAATCTTAAACCCGCTTCCAAGCTCCGTGAATTCACGAATAGCCCCAAGACGCTTCTCGGCTACCTCCTTGAGCATCTTATTTCTCCGGTACATCAAAAAGGCATAGGCTGTCCGATTGGATCGCCCTACTCTGCCCCGCAGCTGATACAACTGGGACAGACCCATATTGTCCGCATCATGGATGATCATGGTATTCACATTGGAGATATCCAGCCCTGTCTCAATAATCGTAGTAGACACCAGCACATCAATATCCCCGGCAATAAAGTCGTACATGATCCTCTCCAGCTCCTGCTCTCTCATCTGCCCGTGGGCAAAGACAATATTGGCCTCCGGAACCAGCTTGCTCAGCTGAGCTGTGATCTCCACAATGGTATTTACCCGATTGTACACATAGTATACCTGGCCGCCTCTGGAAAGCTCCCGGCTGATCGCCGCCCGAACCATCTCCTCATCATACTCCATCACATAGGTCTGAATGGGCACCCGATCCTGAGGCGCCTCCTCCAGCACGCTCATATCCCGGATTCCAATGAGACTCATGTGAAGGGTTCTGGGAATGGGGGTGGCCGTGAGAGTCATAACATCTATATTTTCCTTCAGCTTCTTGATTTTCTCCTTGTGAGCCACTCCAAAGCGCTGCTCTTCATCAATAATCAAAAGCCCCAGATCCTTAAAGACCACATCGGCCGACAGCACCCGGTGGGTCCCAATCACAATGTCCACCAGACCCTTTTTCAGATCCCCAATGGTCTTTTTCTGCTCAGCGGCTGTCCGGAACCTGGACAGCATATCCACACGCACAGGGAATTCCTTCATTCTCTGGACAAAGGTATTGTAATGCTGCTGGGCCAAAATGGTGGTAGGCACCAGATAAACCACCTGCTTGTTCTCCTGCACGGCCTTAAATGCCGCCCGAATGGCAATCTCCGTCTTTCCGTAGCCCACATCCCCGCAGATCAGCCGGTCCATAATCCGGCTGCTCTCCATATCCCGCTTGACCGCCTCAATGGCCAGCTGCTGATCCTCCGTCTCCTCAAAGGGAAACAGCTCCTCAAATTCCTTCTGCCAGACCGTATCCGGTCCGTACACATAGCCATCCTTCTCCTGGCGGGCCGCATAGAGCTCCACCAGATCCCTGGCAATCTCCTGCACCGCTCCCCGGACCTTGGTCTTGGTTTTTACCCACTCGCTTCCTCCAAGCCGGTTAAGCTTAGGCTTTTTGGCATCCGAACCCGCATACTTCTGGATCATTTCCAGCTGGGTCGCCAGAATATAGAGATTGCCTCCCTTGGCGTACTCTATCTTAATGTAGTCCTTCATGATCTTGTCTACCTCTACCTTTTCAATTCCCCGGTAGATGCCAAGACCGTGGTTCTCATGGACCACATAGTCACCAATGCTAAGCTCCGAAAAGCTCTGTATTCTCTGGCCCTCATAGGCCTTGCGGTGCTTCCGCTTCTTTTTCTCCCTACCGAAAATATCAGTCTCGGAGATAACCGCAAACTTCACCATGGGATATTCATAGCCTCTGTGAACGCTTCCATGAACTACCATGATTTCCGTTTCCTGTACAATTCGCTCCGGGTCCTCCGAGTAGAAGCTGTTCAGCTCCTCTGCCTGCAGATCCGCCGCCAAGCGTCTGGCCCTGGTTCCGGAAGCACACATCAGTATGACCGCATACCGCTCCCGCTTCCAGCGCTTCAAGTCCTTCACCAAAAGCTCAAAGCTGTTATTGTATGGGTTGATGGATCTGGCGTCAATCTGATATTTGCCTGTGATCTCCCATTCCGAGGATTTCTGCTCCAGCATACACAGAGCCACGCAGTTTCTTCCGTTCAGCCTGGCTGCCACCTGACTGGTCCCGTAGAGAAGCCTTGCCTCCTCCGGAAGAGCCTCCCCCTTTTCGGCCCGGTTTGCCAGACTTTCCCGAAATTCCTTCTCCACCGTATTTCCCTTTTCCAAAAGTCTCAAGGGCTCATCCAGGAAAAATACCGTCTTCTCAGGAGGGAAGTACTCCAGGAAGCTGACTGCCTCCTCCCCCTTCTCCGGTATGGGCTCCGCCGCCGGGTATATGACAATCTCCCTGACATTTTCAATGGAGCGCTGGCTTTCCACATCAAAGCTTCGGATGGAATCAACCTCCTCATCCCACAGCTCAATTCTCCATGGATTCTCCTCGGTGAGCCCATAGATGTCCACAATGCCGCCCCGAACGGCAAACTGTCCGGGAGCATCTACCTGTCCGGTCCGCTCATATCCCAGGCCAATCAGCCGTTGACTCAGGGCCTTTATCTCCACGACGCTTTCCGTTCCAATACACAGAAGCTCCTCCTTCACCCTGGAAAGAGGCTTCAATTGATCCATACAGCCGTCAAAGGTGGTAATCACAGTCAGCGCCTGGTGAGTGAGCAGGGCCTCAAGAGCCCGAATCCGCTGCTGCACCAGAAGATTCCCCTGAATGTCCGCATGAAAAAAGAGGAAATCCTTTGCCTGATAGAGCACCGCCTGGGGATCAAAGTAACGGCAGTCCTCATAGATTTCCTTTGCCTTCTGTTCGCTGTAGGTGAGAATAACCCGAAAAGGAATGTCCCAGGTAAGCCCCCAGGCCATGTGAGCCTTCTGGGAGTCGATACAGCCTGACAGCTGCAGTACGCCCTGGTTCTTTTTCAGCTTTCCCCTAAGCTCCTCATATGCACTTAAGCTTTGTAGTGGTTTCAGAAAGGCTTTCATTCTTTTACAACCTTTTTATTATACTGATTCATGGCAGCATCTATCTCCTCCTGTACCATGAGCCCGACTGCGGCAGCCGCGCCTCGGATGGCCTCATCCACCAGCTCCCGATCCTCCCCGGAAAAATGGCCCAGCACATGATTCACCAGATCCTGTCCCTCTCTTTTTGCTCCCACGCCCACCCGAATCCTGGGAAATTCCTGGGTGCCCAGATGGGCGATAATATCCTTCATGCCATTGTGTCCGCCGGCGCTTCCCTTTTTACGAATCCGCAGATTCCCGGGGGCCAGATCGATATCGTCATAAATTACGATGAGCTCATGGCTCAAATCCGGCTTGTAGAAGGCCGCAGCCTCCCCCACACTGTTTCCGCTCAGATTCATAAAGGTCTGGGGCTTTAAAAGCAGTACCTTGCTTCCCTCTATAACACCTGTCCCGCAGATTCCTTTGAACCTTTGGGTGCTCATACTAATATTATATTGCTTTGCCAAATAGTCAATTACATCAAATCCAATGTTATGGCGTGTATGCTCATACTTCTTAGTCGGGTTTCCCAGACCTGCAATTATATACATCACTTCTTACTCCCGTTTTTGTATTCCTTCCAATGCCTTTCTTATACTACAGGAGTTTTCTCCATTTTGCAAGGAAAAACCTGCAATTGAATAGGGATGCCGCTATAAAACGACATCCCCTTCCTGTTTCCTTCATAACATAACTATCTATATCCCTGTCAGGCTTCCACTGATGCTTCTAACAATGCTGCTTCGTATTTATCCAGAATAATTTTCTGAATCTGATCACGGGTCCCGGAATTGATGGGGTGTGCAATATCCCGATACTCACCATCGGCTGCCTTTCTGCTTGGCATTGCAATGAATAATCCCTTTTCCCCTTCAATTACCTTAATGTCATGTACTACGAACTCGTCTTCAATGGTAATTGACACGACGGCCTTCATCTTTCCTTCCTTTGCGACCTTTCGTACGCGTACATCTGTGATCTGCATTTCTTTTGTTTCCCCCTTTTTTAAAAGGCATGAATCTACTTGTAACTCTTTAACCCGTTCTGTTTTTTATGCATTACAGAACATAACGCTCGTTCTTTTCCACAACAATCTTGATTCCATTCTCGCCCACATAACGGGAATTGGCGCGGATGGTATCCCGACTCTCTACGATGCAATTTTCAATGTACGTATTATCTCCGATATATACCTCATTCAGAATAATGGAGTTTTTGATCACACAATTGTTGCCCACAAAAACCTTCTTAAATAGAACGGAATTCTCCACGGTTCCATTGATAATACATCCGCTGGCCACCAGGGAGTTCTTTATATCCGATCCCGGATTATACTTGGCCGGCGGAAGATCCAGCACCTTGGAATATACATCCGGATAGGTCTTGAAGAAGTACTTCCGCACATCTGCCTTCAGGAAATCCATATTGGTCTCATAGTAAGACTCTACGGAGGAAATGCTGTTCCAGTAGTCTGTGGTGCGGTACGCATAGATGCGCTTCAGATTCTTATAGCGAATCAAAATGTCGCGTACAAAATCGTAACGCTCCTCCTGGGCACATTTCTCAATAAGCTCAATCAGCTGCCTTCTACGAATCACATAGATTCCACAGGAGATGGTATTGGCCTGGGCTTCAATGGGCTTCTCCTCAAACTCCAGGATTCTTCCCTCCTCGTCGGTCTTCAGCACGCCGAACCGGGAGGTGTCGGAGTCTGCCGGAAGATCCTTGCAGACCACGGTGATGTCTGCCTTCTTGTCAATGTGATACTCCAGCACCTTATTGTAATCCATCTTGTAAACCGCGTCACCGGATGCAATCACTACGTACGGCTCATGGCTCTTCTTAAGCCAGTCCAAATTCTGATAAATGGAATCTGCCGTACCCCGATACCAGGAATTATTATCCGCGGTAATCGTGGGAGTGAAGATGTAAAGTCCTCCCTGCTTTCTTCCGAAGTCCCACCATTTGGAGGAGCTTAGATGCTCGTTGAGGGAGCGCGCGTTATACTGTGTCAACACCGCTACCCTTTGAATATGAGAGTTGGACATATTGCTGAGCGCAAAGTCGATTCCCCGATAGCTTCCGGCCACAGGCATTGCCGCAACGGCTCTCTTGTTGGACAGCTCTCTCATTCTGTGATTACTACCGCCTGCCAATACAATTCCAATCGCCCTCATTATCTGTCACCTGCCTTTATTAATGTCTCGCCGCTTTCCAGAACGCCTTCCTTGTAATCATCCGGGGTGGTATCTCCGGAAATGGCCGTATTCTTTCCAATCTTTACATTTGGCGGGATATAGGAATTCTCACCGATGGTCACCAGGCCAAAGGAGTAAATCTTGGGCTGTACCTTGTTGGGGATGTCCTCTCCGATTCCCAGAACCACTCCGTCGGAAATCTCTACCTCCTCGGCAATGATAGCCTTCTCAATGGTACAATTCTCGCCAATATCCGTATTCTTCATAATAATGGAGTCTTTGACAACCGTACCCTTTCCAATGGTCACTCCCGATCCGATGACGGAGTTGAACACATCTCCGTAGATCTCGGAGCCGCCGCTGATAATGCTGCGCTCAATCTTGGAATCCGTAGAAATATACTGGGGCGGTACTGCGTCACTCTTGGTATAAATCTTCCAAAACTCCTCATACAGATTGAACTCCGGTATGATGTCGATAAGCTCCATGTTGGCCTCCCAGTAAGACCCCAAGGTTCCTACATCCTTCCAGTAGCCATTGAATTCATAGGCAAATAGACGGTTGCCGTTCTCATGGCAGTAAGGAATGATGTGCTTTCCGAAGTCACAGCTCTGCTGGTTGGACATCTCAATCAAAGCATTGCGCAGAATCTTCCAATTGAAGATGTAAATTCCCATGGAAGCCAGATTGCTTCTGGGATGCTCCGGCTTCTCCTCGAACTCTGTGATCCGGTTCTCTCCATCCGTGATCATGATACCAAAACGGCTTGCCTCCTCCATGGGCACCGGCATAACTGCAATCGTGACATCCGCATTGTTCTCCTTATGGAAGTCAAGCATCACTTCATAGTCCATCTTATAGATGTGGTCGCCGGACAGGATCAGCACATAATCCGGATTGTAAGTATCAATATAATCCAGATTCTGATAAATGGCATTGGCCGTACCCGTATACCATTCACTGTTGGTGCTTTTCTCATAGGGAGGCAGAACCGTAACGCCGCCGATATTCCGATCCAGATCCCAGGGCATTCCGATTCCGATGTGGGTATTCAGGCGCAGAGGCTGATACTGTGTCAGTACACCTACTGTGTCAACGCCCGAATTAATACAATTACTTAAGGGAAAGTCGATAATCCGATACTTTCCGCCGAACGAAACGGCCGGTTTTGCAACCTTGGCGGTTAATACCCCAAGACGACTTCCCTGGCCGCCTGCCAAAAGCATGGCAATCATTTCTTTCTTAATCACGTAATCACCTCTTGTTGTAATATTAGTTCGTCTATAGCACAAATTATACCATATCCCTTGTAAATAGTGAACATTTTTTTGCAAAAAGGTGAAATTATTTTAAACATTTTGCGACATTTTTTTACAGCTCTATCAGCATTTTACCTATTTTATTTGGAATTGTCTCTGATTTCTTGTTAATTTTTTAGTTTTTCGGATTTTTTCTCCCGGAATCATTGCTTTTTCATAAAATAAGGTTATACTGATAAAAACAGGAAAGAATATTAAAAGACAGGATGTGTATGTGATGTATCATATTAATTTTCATAATCCGATTTTGATCCACTTTATCGGCATCGGCGGAATCAGCATGAGCGGTCTGGCAGAGATTCTTCTAAAGGAAGGCTTTCCCATCTCCGGCTCTGACAACAATGCCTCGGAGCTCACCGAGCACTTAAGCTCCTTAGGCGCCCAAATCCAAATCGGGCAGAGGGCCTCCAATATTCCGGCAGACTGCCGGCTGGTTGTGTACACCGCCGCCATTCATCCGGACAATCCGGAATTCACAGCCGCAAATGAGAGAGGGCTTCCCATGCTCTCCAGGGCCGAGCTGTTGGGACAGATCATGGCCAACTACGATCCGGCCATCGCCGTAGCCGGTACTCATGGCAAGACTACCACAACCTCCATGATCTCCTCCGTTCTCTTGGCCGCCGATACCGACCCGACTATCTCTGTGGGTGGCATCCTTCCTGCCATCGGCGGAAATATTCGTGTGGGCCGCTCCAGGACCTTTCTCACGGAGGCCTGCGAATATACCAACAGCTTCCTGCACTTTTTTCCCACGATTGGGATCATATTAAATATAGAAGAAGACCATATGGATTTTTTTAAGGATCTGGAGGATATCCGCCACTCCTTCCGGCGCTTTGCTCAGCTTCTTCCCAAGGAGGGCCTCCTAATCATCAATCGTGATATTGAGCGGTACGAGGAGATCACAAAGGATCTCTCCTGCCAGGTTGTCACCTTTGGCATGAGCCGGGACAGTGACTATTATGCCACGGAGCTCTCCTTTGATGATCTGGCCCATGCCTCCTTCCGGGCCAATGGCCTAAAGGGTTCCTGTCCCCTGTTCCATTTGAGTGTACCAGGGGAGCACAATGTATCCAATGCCTTGGCTTCCATTGCCCTGGCCGATCAGCTGCATATCCCCCTGGAGACCATTCAGAGGGGACTGCTGTCCTTCACCGGCACAGACCGGCGCTTTCAATATAAAGGGCAGGTCAACGGCTTCACCATCATTGATGATTACGCCCATCATCCCACGGAGATCCGGGCTACGCTCAACGCCGCCAGGCACTATCCCCACCGGGAGATCTGGTGTGTGTTCCAGCCCCATACCTACAGCCGGACCAAGACCTTCCTGACCGAATTTGCCCAGGCTCTCTCCCTGGCTGATCATGTGGTTCTGGCTGACATTTACGCTGCCCGGGAGACGGACACCTTAGGAGTCAGCTCACAGGTCTTAGCAGAAGAGTTGAAACGGCTTGGAGCGGATGTCCATTATTTTCCTTCCTTTGAAGAAATTGAAAAATTTTTATTAAAAAAATGTTTACACGGGGATCTGTGCATAACTATGGGAGCCGGAAACGTGATAAACATTGGGGAAAACCTTTTAGCACAGTAGTTATCCACATTATCCACATGCTTTTGCACCAAATTTGTGTAAAACGCATGTGGATTTTTTTGTGGACAACCTGTTGACATAAATTTTCCACCTCAAACAAGCTTTTCCTTTATTTTTGGGGAATATCACCCCTATTTTATGGTTGCAAATAATACTTCTCCACAGAGTTATCCACATTATCCACATATTTATCCAATCTCCCCCTTCGGGAAAAAGACCATTTGCAATTTAAATCAGTTATGTTAAAATACACCTATGTAACATAGAAGGAGCTTAATACCCATGACACAATTCCGGCTTCACGGCCCCTCAAAGGGCGGCCACACACTGGTCTCTGACCTGTTCCTGGATGAATATATGCCAGCAGCCAACGGAGAATACGTAAAGGTATATCTCTACCTTTTGCGCTGCCTGAAATCAGACATTCAAGACCTCTCTGTCTCTCGAATCGCGGACAAATTCGACCACACGGAGAGCGATGTGAAGCGCGCCCTGAAGTACTGGGAAAAGCTGCATCTGTTAAAGCTGGAATACAATGCTTCCAAGGAATTAACCGGTATCTGTCTCACAGAGGAGGACACCACCGTTCCCACACCGGAGCCGGCCTCAGCTTCCTCACAGCCTCCTGCCCAGCCCTCCTGCAAGCCCTTGTCCCAGGAGGACATAAAGCAGCTGCTTTTTATCTGTGAGCAATATCTCGGTAAAACCTTAAGCTCCTCTGAGGTTTCCAAGATCCTGTACTTCCACGATACCCTGGGCTTCAGTGCGGATCTCATTGAATATCTGATCGAGTACTGTGTCTCCAAACGACATAAAAGCCTGCGCTACATAGAGTCCGTGGCTCTGGGCTGGCACAAAAGCGGCTATACTACCGTCAGCCAGGCCAAGGAACAGACAAATCTTTTCAGTAAGGCCTATTTTACCATTCTAAAGGCCTTCGGGATCTCCGGGCGCAATCCGGTGGACGCGGAGATCGCTTATATGGATAAATGGATGAAGGAATGGGGCTTTTCCCAGGAGCTGATCACAAAGGCCTGTGACCGCACCATGGGCACCATTCACCAGCCAAGCTTTGAATACGCGGATCGGATTTTAGAGACCTGGAAGGAAAAGGGGATCACCCAGGCGGCCGAGGTGGACACCTTGGACAAGCAGCGTCAGGCCATAAAGCGGCCTGCCAATACCCAGGTTGTCAAAGCAGCTCCGGCTCCCAACCGATTCCATAACTTTGCCAAGCACAATTATGATATTCAGGAGCTGGAAAGAAAGCTGATTAATCACTGACGGGAGGATACCACTTGCCTTTACTGAACACCCAATATGATGCAATTATGCGCTCCTATGCCCGCCGGCGGGCAGTCAGCCGCAGAGATCTGGAGGAGCGCCTTGCCGAAATCCAAAAACAGATTCCGGAATTTTCCTCCTTAGAGGCCACTCTTACCTCCCTGCAGGCGCAGAAGGTGCGGGCCGCCATCGAAAATGACACAAAGGAATTGGAGCGTTTGAACTCGGATCTCACAACTTTTTTAGCAATGCGAAAAAGCCTTCTCAAGAATCACGGATATACTCCGGAGGATCTACAGCCCTCCTACACCTGCCCGGACTGTCAAGACACAGGTTACATTGGAACAGAAAAATGCCATTGTTTCCTTCAGGCCGAGATCGATCTTCTTTATCATCAATCTCATTTGCAGGAGGTTCTGGAGCGAGAGAATTTTAATACCTTCTCCTACTCCTGGTATGACCCTTCCGAGCAGGAGCTTATGAGGCACCATGTGATGGATGCAAGGCTTTTTATCGAAGGCTTTGATCGGGACTTTCGCAACCTGCTTTTACTGGGAAAGGTGGGAACCGGCAAGACCTTTCTCTCCAACTGTATTGCCAAGGAGCTTATGGACACCGGACATTCTGTGGTGTACCTGACTGCCTTCCAGCTGTTTCAGCTTCTGTCCAAGGCTGTTTTCGGCGGAGGCAAGGACCAGGAGGAAACAAAGCTTCAGGCCTACCCCTATATCTTTGACTGTGATCTGCTCATCATTGATGATCTTGGGACAGAGCTGCCCAATTCCTTTACGGTATCCCAGCTCTTTCTGTGTATCAATGAGCGGATTCTACGAAGAAGATCCACACTGATTTCCTCCAACCTTGACATGGGCGCACTGGAGGATCTCTACTCGGACCGCATTTTGTCCAGATTTATCAGCAGCTATACCATTTTACAGTTCCCGGAAACCGACATACGAATTCAAAAGAAATTACATAGCAGCACTTAAGCTTATTACAAAAATGGAGGACATCATCATGTTACTACAGCGCAGTCAGCGTGTATTAGAAACAATCCCCGTAGGCTCTCTTGGCCTCATCCCTTTAAAGAGCTGCCAGCAGCTGGGACAGCAGGTCAACGACTACCTGGTGAAGTGGCGTCATTCCAGCGAGCTGGAGCACAAATCCAACATTGCCTTTACCGGTTATGAGCGGGACTCCTATTTGATCGAGGGGAAAACCCCCCGCTTTGGCTCCGGGGAGGCAAAGGGAACCCTTGCGGACTCTGTCCGGGGGCACGATCTGTACCTTATGGTGGACGTGTGCAACTATAGCCTAACCTACAATCTCTATGGTCACACCAACCATATGTCACCGGATGACCATTTTCAGGATTTAAAGCGGGTGATTGCCGCAATCGGCGGAAAGGCCCGCCGCCTCACCGTGATTATGCCCTACCTTTATGAAAGCCGTCAGCACAAGCGGACAGCCAGAGAGTCCCTGGACTGTGCTCTGGCCCTTCAAGAGCTGGCTGAAATGGGTGTGGAAAATATTCTGACCTTTGAGGCTCATGACCCCCGCGTTCAAAACGCCATTCCCCTGCGGGGCTTTGAAACCATTACCTCCTCCTATCAGATGGTAAAGGGTCTTCTGGGCAACGTACCGGATCTGCAGATGGACAGCGATCACATGCTGGTCATCAGCCCGGATGAGGGGGGGATGTCCCGAGCCGTTTATCTGGCCAATGTTCTGGGTCTGGATATGGGCATGTTTTACAAGCGGCGGGATTACACCAAGCTGGTAGACGGCCGCAATCCCATCATTGCCCATGAATTTTTGGGCAGCGATATTGAGGGGAAGGATATGATCATTGTGGATGATATGATCTCCTCCGGGGACAGTATGCTGGAGGTTGCAAGAGAGCTTAAAGACCGCAAGGCCAGACGTATCTTTGTTTTCTCCACCTTTGGCCTCTTTACCAATGGCCTTAGCAAGTTTGACAAGGCTTACGAGGAGGGCGTCATTACCAAGGTTCTGACCACCAACCTCATTTACCAGACACCGGAGCTTTTAAAGCGTCCCTACTACATCAACTGCGATATGAGCAAGTACATCGCCCTGCTCATAGACACCCTGAATCACGACGTATCCATCAGCGATCTGTTAGATCCCTACGAGCGTATTCAGTCACTTATTAAAAAATATCAGGAAGAACACGCCTAACATGAAGGGAGCTTCCAAAGCCAGCACAGCTTAGGAAGCTCCCTTTTTGCAGGGCTTATATTCACTCTTAAACCTTGAACCTGTATCCTACGCCCCAGATGGTTTCTATATACTGAGGCTTTGTGGAATTGAATTCGATCTTTTCACGAATCTTCTTAATATGCACAGTCACAGTGGCTATATCCCCCACGGAATCCATGTCCCAAATCCTGCGGAACAGCTCCTCCTTGGTAAACACATGGTTGGGATTCTCCGCCAGAAAGGTAAGCAGATCAAATTCCTTGGAGGTAAAATTCTTCTCCTCCCCGTTGACCCATACCCGGCGGGCTGTTTTATCAATCTTGATTCCGCGAATCTCAATAACCGCATTTTCTCTCACAGTGCTGCTTACCAGCCGCTCATAGCGCGTCAGATGAGCCTTCACCCTGGCCACCAGCTCACTGGGGCTGAAGGGCTTGGTCATATAGTCATCCGCTCCTAAGCCCAGGCCGCGAATTTTATCGATATCATCTTTTTTTGCGGAAACCATAATGATCGGTGTATTCTTTACCTCCCGAAGCTGGCGGCAGATCTCAAAGCCGTCCACTCCCGGCAGCATCAGATCCAGAATCACCAGATCAAAATCCTCCATCAACGACCGATCCAGTCCTCTGGTTCCTTCTACCTCAATCTCCACATCAAAACCGCTCAGCTCCAGATAATCCTTTTCCAGATCCGCGATGGCTTCTTCGTCTTCGATAATTAATATTCTGCTCATGTTACCGGAACCTCCTGATATTTTCTAAGGACAAAGTACATGACCGTTCCCGTTTGCTCCTTACTGGTCGCCCACACCTGACCGCCATGATCCTCGATAATCTTTTTCACAATGGATAAGCCGATTCCGCTTCCGCCCTTGGAGGAATTGCGGGACACGTCCGCCCGATAAAAGCGGTCAAAAATCTGGGGCAGATCCTTTGCGGCTATCCCCTTTCCATTGTCCTCAATCTCAACCTGTATAAAGTCCCCCACATCCTTTACACGGATGTTCACCCTTCCCTTGGACTTATCAATGTACTTCACGGAATTTCCCACAATGTTGTTGATCACACGCTTGATCTGCTCCGCGTCCGCAATGACCAAAACATTCTCATCCACATAATTGGAGTAGGACAGCTCAATATTCTGCTCCTCCAGCTCAATGGACAGCTCCTCAATACAATCCGCGAAATAGGCATTCACATTAATCTTTTCAAAGGTATAGGGAATACGGTTCGTATCAATCTTGGAGTAAAAGCTCAGCTCATTGATCAGCCGATCCATATCATTTGCCTTATTGTAAATGGTGCGGATATACTTTTCCTGCTTTTCCGGCGTGTCCGCCACCCCGTCCATCAGTCCCTCCACATAGCCCTTCACTGCTGCAATGGGGGTCTTCAAATCATGGGAGATATTGCTGATCAGCTCCTTATTCTGGCGCTCGGACTCCACCTTTTCCTCCGCGGACTCCTTAAGACGCCTGCGCATCTCCTCAAAATCCGTACAGAGCTCCCCAATCTCATCGTCACCCCCTGCCGGCATCTCAAAATCCAGATTCCCTTCCGTAATGTTTTTTGTGGCCATCTGCAGATGATGAATGGGGGTAACCATGCTTTTGTAGATCCAGGCGGTCAAAAGCAGACTGGTAAAGATCAAAAGCAGAACAATGGTCAGAGTCATATCCAGAAACAGTGCCTCTACCTCCACACCATACATTTCTTTTATGGAATTAATCTGATATCTTCCAAACCCGAAAAAGGCTGCTCCCGTAAAGATAATCGGAACCAGAATCAGGGTCAGGAATGTAATAATTAGTTTTGTACGAAGCTTCATGATAATTAATTATAGCACGGATAGAGAAAGCCTGTTCAAAAAGTATTATAAAAAATATAAATTTTTTCTAAAATTTAAGCTTACTCCGGTCGGAGACACCTGTTCTTAAGCTCTCCATGTCCATAGACAAAGAAGGACCGCCCTCAAAGGAGCGGTCCCAAAATTCCTCTGGCTTCCTATGTATTGTCCTACAGATCCAGCTTCATATCTCCGTACCGGATCCATCCCTTCTTTCTCATAAGCTCGGAGACTGCCAGAGTCAGAATTGCCGGAAGGATAAAGTGCATCACCAGAATCTTGATGAGAGTGACTGCCGGCCCTTCTATAGGAGCCATCACCTGCCAGGTCATAATCTGGCCCACCAGCCCGCAGCTTCCCATACCGGAGCCGGAGGCGTTGCTTTGCATATTCATGAGCATGGTCCCCACAGGCCCTAAGACAGCGCTGGACACAATGGCCGGTATCCAAATCACCGGTCTGCGGATGATATTGGGCACCTGGAGCATGGAGGTTCCCAGCCCCTGGGCCAGAAGGCCTCCTGCCTTATTCTCTCGCCAGCTTGCCACCGCGAAGCCCACCATATTACAGCAGCACCCGATGGTAGCCGCACCTGCCGCCAGCCCGGATAAATTCAGAATAATCCCCAGAGCAGCCGAGCTGATAGGCAGTGTCAGAATCATTCCCATAAGCACGGACACGATAATTCCCATAAGGAAGGGCTGCTGTATGGTTCCCCAGTTAATAAGGGCTCCCAGTGCTCCCATAAAGCTGCTGATAGGCGGTCCCAGAATCAGTCCCACCGCTGAGCCGGACAGAATCACCGTAAGGGGTGTCACCAGAATATCAACCTTTGTCTTCCCCGACACCAGGCGGCCCAGCTCAATTCCTACCAGGGCGGCAATAAAGGCCCCTAAGGGCTCTCCCGGCCCGGACAGCACAATAGCGCCCTCCACCAGAACCTTTCCCGCCAAAATATTGGAGGCAAAGGCGCCTACCATACCGGCTGTTGCCGCTGAGAATACCACCAAGGGACTTGCCTTGAACTTGCAGGCCGTACCAACGCCGATCCCGGCGCCTGTAACGGCCGCCGCCATTTTTCCAAAGAAATAAACGGTATCTCCCATGCCGCCCCCTATGAGAAGTCCGATCTGTTGAATGATCGTACCTGTCAGCAGGGTGGCAAACAATCCCAGGGCCATACCGCTTAAGCCGTCAATAAAAATATGATTTCCTATTTTTTTCAGTTTTTCCATAACTGCTCCTCTTTTCTGCGCCTGTGCACTGTAAAGTCAACTGTCTTGTCAGTCAATCAGGAGCTTATCACATTTATGCAGAGAAGTCAAGCCTCCATCAAATATCCCTTTTCCCTCAAAGCTCTCTCAATCCGTTCTATGGTCTCCATATCCCTTGCCACAATCGTATGGTAATGAATATCCTCTGTCAGTTCCTTTAAAGGCTTTGCCCGGTTGCTCCGCATTTTTTCATAAAACTCATCCGCATCCTGCCGGTTGGCTATGATGAGATCCACGGCGATCTGCCCATAGAGCTCATGCTCCACTACCACATCCAGGATCTTTCCGCCCAGGTCCACAATCGTATAGAATTCCTCCGGGACCTGCTCGGTGGTATGACGGACACAGATGGTTTTCTTAGTCTCCCCTGCGCCCCGTCCCGGCTCAAATAAGAGATATCCCTTATTGGTAGAGAGAATATTCTTATTAACTGCCCGCAGGAGGGCCACATCCTGTACAATGACCTGCCGGCTTACCTTCAGCCTTCCCGCCAGCTCCGTGCCCGATATGGGGCGGCTGCTTTCTGTCAGCAGGCGAATAATCTCTTCCCTTCTTCCCTCTCCGTCCAACACCTTCTCCATACTCCCCGCCTTTCTACCGTATTCCGGTTAAATCCTTAATCACTTCCCCCGCCAGAATCAATCCGGCCACAGCAGGCACAAAGGCCGTGCTCCCGGGTGCCTTCTGCTCTCTGCGAATAGGCTCCCGGGCCTTTTCTGTGGAGTATACCACCTTCAGGCCTTTGATACCTCTGCTTTTACATTCCCGGCGCATAACCCGCGCCAGAGGGCATACACTGGTCTCATAAATATCTGCCACCCGAAAGGCTGTGGGGTCCAGCTTGTTCCCTGCCCCCATGGAACTGATAATCGGTGTCCCAGCCTTCCAAGCCTCCATCACAAGTCCCAGCTTGCCTGTGACGGTGTCAATGGCATCCACCACATAGTCATAGAC
This sequence comes from bacterium 1XD21-13, assembly GCA_009917555.1. Taxonomy (GTDB): domain Bacteria; phylum Bacillota; class Clostridia; order Lachnospirales; family Lachnospiraceae; genus Laedolimicola. Next base: position 108,838 of record QZDX01000006.1, read on the forward strand.
AGAAAAGTCAAATTCCCGGGAGGTCTCAGGAAGATAAAAGCAGTTATAAGCTCTTACCACAGCCTCCGGATTGATGTCCATGATTCGCTCCCGCATCACCTCGGTCTTATACCTGCCTACGGTGCTTTGAAGGGCTATGATCTGCCGGTTTAAATTGGTTTCACTTACCCTGTCATTGTCAATCAAATCCAGCGCCCCTACACCGCTGCGGGCCAGGGCCTCCACCGCATGGCCTCCTACGCCTCCGATGCCAAATACGGCCACCCTTGCATTTTCCAAGCGCTTCATAGCCTCCGCCCCAAGCAAAAGCTCTGTCCTTGCAAATCTCTCTGTCATACCGTCTCTTCTCCACCCTTGTCCTGCCGCCACCGGGCTGCCCGCTTTGGGGACATCATTACGGTGCCCTTCCCCTCATAGACCACCTCATAGCCCTGCTGCTTAAAGGGCTTTGAAAGCTCACATTCCAGAAAAATATCCGCCCAATGAGCCATATAGATCACGTCCGGAAATTTTTCCGGATGCAGGCCATAGTACTCATGTATATAGGTGCTGTTCTCATGAACCTGCCAGGTGGAGTAGTTTCCGCAGCCAGCCTCCACATAGAGGTAGATCCAGGGAGCCACCCCCACTACCATCAGCTGATCCTCTTCGGTAAGCTCAAGATCGTCCAGCTCGTCCAATACCTCCCCATACCACAGTGCTGTCTCCGGGGTGGTGTAAACACCCTTTAGGGGCCCGCGCTCCATTTTCCGGGTAAGGACCGGCACCGCCTCGTCCCCCCAGGCATAATTCATCCGAAGATGAAAGGTTCCCAAAAATTGAACACATACCACAGCCAGAATCAGAGCCACACCTGCCCTTCCCCTTAGCTCGGTGCCTGACCCGCTCCTTTCCCGAAGCTCCCCAAGCCATCCGGCCACGAAGATCAGACCTACACAGGAGCACAGGCTATAGGCCACACTGATGGTGACAATTCCCGTATTGGTGGCATACTGCACAATCATAGTAAACAACAGTGCCGGCAGATACCAGCCGTAAAACAGCCGGCGTTCCTTCCGCTCCGTAACGAAGTATGCCTCCAGACACCAGAAGGCCAAAGGAAGCATCTGATAATTCACCGGAATATGCTCCGCAATAAAACCATAGTAAATCATAGCCGGAAGCACAGACAGAGAGGCCAAAAGCATATACATCACACTGTGGGCACAGCGCCTTCGGTCCAGAAGCGTCAAGGCATAGGTCAGGCCCAGCCCGCAGAACATAAATCTGTAATTTTTAAAGCAGAGATAAAAATAGCGCTTTGTCTTATACCAATAGCCCTCCTGATGCTCCGAGTCCCCCAAAATACGGGGAACGTTAGCCAGCAGCTCCGAAAGGGTTCCCCTCTGAAATACAAACAGTACAAAGAAAATCAGAATAATCCCGGCTCCAAGCGTCATCCAGAAAAAGCTTCTGATGTGAAGAGCTCCCTCCGTATCTGCCCCTCTGTGTCGGTTTCTCAGTGTCACGCAAAGGCAAAGAACGCCATAGGCCCCATACATCAGGATGGCAAAGGGATTGGCCAGTACAATCATGGCTATCAAGATTCCGCACAGCAGATACTCCGGAACTGAATGCTCCATTTTTGCCGACAGGACAGCCAGCAGCACCGTCATAAGACCAAACTCAATGGAATTGTAGGACATGGCACAGATGCCAAAGGGCGCAAAAAGCAGAAACAAAAACACAGGGCCAAAGGCAGCAAAGCCCCTTCTCTGCAGGCGCAGGTACAAAAACAATGTCAGTATTCCCTCAAAGGCCAGATACAGGAAGCGGCTCACCATCACAATCCCTTCCGTAGTGCCCATCACACTGCGCATCAGGCTGTAAATGGGATGTAGCAAAAAGCTGCAAAGCTGCTGCGTAGGGTTCCACTCATCAATGAGAATTTTCTCTCCCCGGAAGATCCGTTCCGATGTACCGATAAAATACATCTCATCCGCCGTATTAAAGCCATAGAAGCTGCGTCGAATCAAAAGGATCTCTAACAGTAGAAACAGACCCACAAAAATCAGGTGCTGTCTCCTCCTTTGATCTGCGATTTTCCTGTCTGCCGTCATTTTCCTTTTATCCTTCTTTGATCTCAAATAGTAAAAATGGATTCCATGCCTGTGCATAAAAGAGGCGCCGCAAGCTCTTTTTTGGCGACGCCTCTTTTGTAGCTACCCTTCTTTTTCTTCCAATGCCTGCTCAATCTGTTCCTTTAACCTCACAGCCTGTTCCGTGATTCGCGTAAGTTCATCCTGCACCAGACGCAGCTCCCGCTCTCTGGCTGCCTTTTCCTCCTGAAGCTTCTGTTCATAGCAGGCCTTCTGCTCCTCCCGGATCTGCTGCTTTACCCGATCCATCCGTTCCTTTTCCTGTTTTTTCATCTGTTCTTTTAAACGGTTGACATTTTCCTTGTAAAACTGCTCCAGTGGGCGAACCTTCATATCTCTGTTCCTCTCTCCTGCTTTCTATCTTATTTCTGCACTTAACTGCGAAGGCTTTGACACTTATGCTTTTCCGTCACAGCCACACATTCTCATACGAAGCTTCACAATCTCCTTCACATGCTCCATGGCTACCTTGCCATACTTCTTCGGATCAAAGGCATCCGGATTGGCTGCCAGGAATTCCTTCACGCCATCCGTATAGGCAATCCGCAGCTCTGTGGCAAAGTTTACCTTGCAGATTCCCCGCTTGATGCTTTCCTTTACCGCTTCCTCGGAAAGCCCGCTGGCTCCGTGGAGCACCAGGGGAATGGATACCACCTTGCGAATCTCTGCCAGGCGATCCAGATCCAGCTTAGGCTCCCCCTTGTAGACACCATGCGCCGTTCCGATGGCAACAGCCAGAGAACCGATTCCTGTGCGCTCCGCAAATTCCTTCGCCTCCATAGGATCTGTGTAGCCGCCATTGCCGCCGTCCAGATCATCCTCCTTGCCGCCTACCTTGCCGAGCTCCGCCTCTACCGGAATTCCGGAAGGACGGCAGGCGTCCGCTACGGCCTTTGTTACCGCGATATTTTCCTCAAATACACTGTGGGAGCCATCGATCATAATGGAGCTGTATCCCACCCTCAGGGCCCGCATAGCCAGGTCAAAGCTGTCGCCGTGATCCAGGTGCATGCAAACAGGAACGCTGGTGCGCTCCGCTGCCGTTCTGGCATTGGCCAGGTACATGTCCAGTCCTGCATACTTTACCGTAGACGGTGTGGTCTGAAGCATCAAGGGGGCGCGAAGCTCTTCCGCAGCCGCTATGACTGCCATTACCATCTCCATGTTCTCCACATTGAACGCGCCTACCGCATAGCCGCCCTTCTGGGCGTCCAGAAGCATTTTTTCTGATGTTACAAATGACATATCCTTATCCTCCTATTCCAGTTCCGCAGCCCTCAAACAGTATGCACCTGCGGTTTTTTAATTTTCGTAAGAGCCCTCCAGCGCACCTACATCTAAATCAATCCTACTATAGCTGTGCCCGTTTGTCAACCGCACATCACCTTAGCAAAACAGCCTCGGAGACACTTCTCCGAAGCTGTTCTGTCATTTATATTAAGGAAGCATTACAGGTTATTTCAAGGGCTCCTCTCCAAGCTCCACCTCACCGAGGGTCTTTACCTCAAAGCCGTTCTTCTTAAACTCCTCATAGTCAAAGGCCTCCAGCTCGTCATAAGCCAGCTTATGGAATTCATAGAAGTTCTCCCAGTCCTCATAGCCATCGCCCAGGTTGTTCTCCAAAAATGCCTCCGCAGCCGCTATGCCCATTTTAGGAGCCACATAAAATGCGCCCATAGACAGCACATTGCAGTTATTCCCTGTAATACAGCGAAGGGCAGAGGGAACACTTTCCACCACCGCACAGTGTACATGGGGACATTTGCTGGCCGCAATGTGGATACCCATGCCGGTTCCGCAGAAAATAAGAGCACGCTCAAATTCTCTCTCCGCAATCTTTGCTCCTACCTTAAGACCGATTCTGTGGAACATCTCCGGATTCTCCTCATCCTCCGTCTTAACACCAATATCCGTCACCTCCCAGCCTTTTGCCTGCAAGTGCTCCACAATGGCATTCTTAAGAGGCACGCCTGCAAAATCTGCTCCTACCAAAACCTGTTTGTCTTTTACTGTTTTCATATTCTTATCTCCTTTTCTCATTCTATTAGATTTTGTAATTCTTTACCTGAAGCACAGAAAGTGCCTCTTATCCTTCCTGACATACCAGAATATCCGGCCGCCGTACGGTGCGGCCATCCACTGTCATCTCCCGGTAGACCCAGGTTCCCGTCTCTGTCACAATTCTCTGACTGTCTCCATGAATCACGTAGGTATCCTCAAGCTTCACCCCTGCAATGGTCGGATTCCAGGAAAACCCCTGCCCGTCTAATACCAAATCCTCTGTTTGGAAGTTCGCACAGTAGTCCCGCGTGAGGTATCCCAATCCTCCCCCCTGGTGATGAAGGTGAAAATCAGCTTCATAGCCTTCGCTTTTATACGCCTCATAGCCCTTTTCCAGAACCTCCCTCACCAGAACGCCTGCCCTGGTATTTAATAGGAAGGCAGTGTCCACCTTCAGAAGCGCCTCATACTTCCTCCTAAGCTCCTCAGGAACCGGTCCGAAGCTCTTCAGACGGGTGATGGACGAGGTCAGACCATACTTCTGTGCACAAATAACAATTAGCACATAGTTCTCAATCTGCTTATCTGTAGGCAGGGGATGGCGATACTTTAATACCCGCTGGTCTGAGGCAACCAGACACACCGGAACCTGGTAGCCCTTCGCCAGCAGCCTGCCTGTCACCCGGCCTGCCGCCTCCCACTCTGTCTCTCCCTTTTTTACATCTCTTACGGAATCCTCCAGAATCTGCGCACTCTCAAAACCAATCTTTGCAAGTCGTTCCTCCTCTTCTTTTGTCATAACATAGCGAAGGGTCTGAAGCTCCCCGCCCCGATTTTCACTGCCATAGATGCCTGTGTCACTGGCAATCCGTTTTCCCTCCAGATAGGGCCTCAGAATCTGTTCCTCATTCTCATGCCACCGATAGGCAATAAGCTCGAAGGTGCCGTCCGTCAATTCCTCCTCCATAACCCGGTAGCGCTCACTGGAATTGCAAATCACGTAAGCCTTCGCCGGAGTTACCAGAACATTTACCGCCGCATCCATAGTGCCTTTATCCACAAAGCCCTGTTTTCCTCCTGTTATCCAGAAAAAATTCGGATTCGTGGTAAAAAGTACTCCATCAAAGGCCTTCTCCTCCATCCAGGTTCGGACCCTGTTTAATTTTTCTTTTACTTCCCCGGTCATATACCTCTCCCTTCCTGGGGGCATACCGGATTCATTGATCATCCGCATGCCCTCTTTCTATATGATTCTAACGCAGCTCACCCTTATAGTTGATGCTGTCCAGCATAACCGCAATAAAGATAATAACGCCACGCACAATGGTATACACATATGGATTCGCCGCCATCATAGTCAGCCCGTTGGTAATGGTGTTTACCAGAACAATTCCGATTACCGCTCCGGGAAGAATACTCCCCTTTCCTCCGAAAAGGCTGATGCCTCCCAACACTGCCGCAGGGATGATATCAAACTCATTTCCCTTTGCAAAATTACTGGAGAGCGCTCCTACCTGCCCCGCCGACAGAACACCCCCGAAGCCTGCCATAGCGCCGCAGATCACATAAGCAATAATGGCGTTGCGTTCCGTGCGGATTCCAAGCTTCCTGGCCGCCTCCTCGTTATTGCCCTGGGCTGTCAGCTGACGGCCATAAACCGTATATTTCAGCAGATAGTGGAAAACCACCGTGAAAATCAGTACGATTACCACAACCATAGACACAGGCCCCACCCGGATAGAGCTTGGCTGAAAGCCCGATGCCCGGACCGGAAGAAGCTCTGCCTTGGTGAGAATCAATCCGATTCCTGTGAGGACACTGGTCATGGCAAGAGTCATAATAAAGGGCACCATCTTAAACTTCACAATAAAGCAGCCGTTCACCAGACCGATGGCAGCCCCTACCAGCAAGGCCGTGGAAATTCCTATCAGATACACAGCCGGTCCCCCCGGTCCGTTTGCCGCCGCAAATTTCTGCATCACAAGGGCAGAGGTAACCGCCGACAGGTACATATTGGCTCCTGCGGAAATGTCAATTCCTCCAAGCATGAGCACAAAGGCCATGCCGCACACTCCAAGCATCAGAGGACTGGACTGCTCCACAATCAGAATTGCATTTTTCACCGTAAAGAAATGGGGATTGCTGAATGCAAACACAATGACCATCAGAAGAAAGATCACATAAACCCCGTATTCGTAAAGCCGGCTCCAGGACAGGTTAAATCTCTTTGCCGTTTTCTCATTCATGCTTTTTCACCTCCCGCCAAAGCCATTTCCATAATGCTGTTCTGCTCAAATTCGCTGCGCTCTATCTCACCTGCCATGCGTCCGGCACTCATAACCACAATCCGGTCACAGATTCCCATAAGCTCCTCCATCTCAGAGGACACCACCAGCACGCAGGACTGCTCCTTAGCTCGCTCCTGGATAATGGTATAAATCTCATACTTGGCCCCCACATCCACGCCACGGGTGGGTTCATCCAGAATCAGAACCTCCGGTTCATGCATAATCCATTTCCCCAGAACAACCTTCTGCTGATTTCCTCCCGATAGATTGCAGGCCATCTGTGTTTTCTTATTCTGCACCTTGGTGTGAAGAGCCTCTATGGATTGGTCTGCCAGATCCTCTCCCTTTTTCCGGTCCACCACACCCAGCTTTCCTGCCAGTGCCGGCAGATGTACCAGAAGCAGATTTTCCTCTACAGGCTTTGGCATCAAAAGTCCCTCATCCCGCCTGTCCTCCGTCACAAAGGCAATTCCCGCCTCGATAGCCTGCTTCGGCGTGTGATGGGTAAAGGGCTTTCCCTTATATGTGATTTCTCCGCCGCTCAGCTTATCCAGTCCGAACAGGGCGCGCATCAGCTCTGTCCGTCCCGATCCCATCAGGCCGAATACGCCCAGAATCTCCCCCCTATGGAGAGAAAGGCTGGCATCCTTTACCAGCGGTCCCGATGCGATATGCTCGCAGCGCAGTACCTCCTCCCCAATGGTCTTTTCCACCGTAGGATAGACATTTTCCAGCTTCCGGCCTACCATAAGGCTTATCAGATCATCCCGGCTGGTTTCTTCCGCCGGCATGGTGGCAACCAGGGAACCGTCACGCAGCACGGAAATATCATCGCACAGCTCAAATACATCCTCAAGGATATGGGAAATATATATAATAGTAACATTGCGCGCCTTCAAATCCGCAATAATGCGGAATAGCTGATCCTTTTCAACCTTTGTCAACGATGTGGTAGGCTCGTCAAAAATTACCACGTCCGCATTGATAATCAGCGCTTTGGCTATCTCAATGGATTGGCGCACACCCATGGAAAGGTTCTCCACCTTTGTCTTCGGATTTACATTCACCTGGAAATCCTTTAGATATTTTATGGTTTCCTTCTCCATCTGCTTATACTTTACCTGCTTAAAGGCTCCCAGGGGCAGATCCTCAATAAAGAGATTCTCCGCAACGGTCAGATTGGAGAACAGGTTCAGTTCCTGGTGCACAAAAGCAATATGTGCCTTCTGTGCGTCCTTGGGCGACTGGGGCAGGTACGGCTTTCCGTCTACCATCATTTCCCCCTCGTCCGCATGAAAAACACCGCCAATCACATTCATCAGTGTGGATTTGCCTGCTCCGTTCTCTCCTACCAGGCCGTGTACCGATCCCTTTCGGATGGAAATGTCGATTCCGTGCAGAACCTCTGTTCCGAAAAAGCTCTTCCGGATTCCTTTTAATGTAAGAATATCTGTAGACATCGCATCCCCTCCTTACGCCCTGCCTCGGCCTCTTACACCGAGATTTTTAAATATCAGATTGAGAACCGCCGCCGCAATGACCAAAACGCCTTTGATTAAATCCACATAGAACCACTCAATTCCCATCAGGTTCAGAATGTTAGATACCAGGGTCAAAAACATTACGCCGTAAAGTGTGTTCTTTACTCCGCCAAAGCCTCCTGCCGGGTCCGTTCCTCCGATTACTACGCTTCCCACAATGTCAATAAACATGGCATCTCCCATGGTGGGAACTCCCGCGCCGTTTTTCGCCGTATAGATAATGGAGGCCACTCCTGCCAGTCCGCCGCTTATCACAAACAGCAGGAAGATATTCTTCTTTACAGGTACGCCGGAAACCTCCGCTGTCCTGGGATTAACCCCGATGGCATAAATCTGTTTCCCAAATACCGTTCTTCGGATCAGCCAGTTAAAAATAAGAAAAATAACGGCGGCAATCACAATCGGAAGCCAGAAAATTCCTTTTCCACCGATAGCCCTGAAGGCTTCTGGAAGACCTCCTAAGGATACGGCTCCTTCAAACAGAACGCTTCCAAACCAGACCGCCAGGCCTGCTCCAATAAGCTGGGTGGACAGGGTTGCCACAAAGGAGGGCATCTTAAGCCTGGAAACTGCCAGTCCATTAACCACTCCGAAGATAAGGCCGATCCCAACCACAATGATTATGGTAAGTGGAATCGCCAGGGGCGTTCCGGCCAGAGGGGAATCCACCAGAAGATGAGCTCCAAGCACGCTGCCCAGAGAAATAATGGATGTGGTGGAAAAATCAATGCCTCCGTTTAACACCACATACGTGAGACCGGTTGATACCACCAGCAAAGGCGCGCAGTTTTTCAGATAATTTTTGATGTTATATGCGGAAGCAAATTTATCCACAAACAGTACTCCGCATATAAGGAAAACCAGAAAAACAAACAGCATGATATTATCCTGCAGAAATGTTTGAAATTTCTGATCCTGCTTTTTTGCTTTTGATTTCATCATGTTCGTCTGTTATACTTTCCTTTCTTTAATTTACTGTGGCTGTTATACAACCGGTAATCGTTTCTCTGTTGTTGAATACAGGGGCTTATGATTCCCGGGAATCATAAGCCCCACAAATCTCAAAGCTTAGAAGCTGTCCTTAACCTCCTCGAAATTATCACAGGTAACCAGAAGTCCGGAATCCTTGATATCACGGTTTGGCAGGCTCTCGCCCTTTATCAGTGATAAAGCGGTATCTACGCAGGTCTCGCCCTGAAGGGCTGCGGACTGTGCTGCGTCTGCCCAGCAGTATCCGTCTGCCAGCATCTGCTTTCCTGTCTCGTCTCCGTCAAAGGAGATACATGCCACGTGCTTGTCATCACCGATAGGAGCCCACTTGTCAACCTCGGTCAGAGCTGTCTGTACCGGCTCCCACAGGAAGTCAGAGGGAAGAATCATCATGTTAATGTCGGGATTGGAAGCCAAACCGGACTGAAGTCCTGCCAGTGCCACCTCATGATCCCACTCGGTAGGAACAGAAAGAACGATGTCTACTACGCCCTCGCCGAACTCATCTACCGCCGCCTGATAGCCGTCCCGGCGCTCCACTGCATTTCCATCGCCCAGGTCGCCAATCAGCATCAGACACTTGTAGCTCTTGTTTTCTTCCTTACTCTTCTCAATAAACCACTTCATCTCTTCATAAGCCATCTGCTTGTTGTCGGACAGTACCTGCGCGTCCGGATCAGCCGTACCCTCTACTACAGGGCGGTTATTCATAATAATCGGAATTCCTGCCTCATTACACTCGTCTACAGCCGCCGCAATGGCCGCACCGTCATTTGCCATACAGATAACGGCATCTACGCCCTGTGCGATAAAGTCCTGAATCTGCTGGTTCTGTACATTGGCATCCGCACTGGCAATCGCCTCTACCAATGTGATATTGCCAAGCTCTGCCGCCCGATCCTTAATTGCCTGGTAGTTTGCCATCCAGAACTGGGTATCCAGTGTATCTACAGCTACGCCGATGGTATAGGTTTCCCCGTCTCCTGTGCTCTCTGCCGGAGCCTCTGCTTCCGGAGCCTCGGTCTCTGCCGGAGCAGGCGCCGCTTCTCCACCGGTTTCCTCCTTCTTAGAGCCACAAGCCGCTACTGATAATGCCATAGCAGACGCAAGAAGCAATGCAACAATTTTTCTCCACTTTTTCATTTTGATTTCCCTTTCTTTTGATTAATTTTTATTCATTAGATGCTCCCTGGCATGTAATGTCGTTTCTCTGTTCCTTATTCAGTTTGTTCTATCATCTGTTTCACAGTTTCCGGGCAGATGTTACCCTCCATTGGGCCAAAAGCCGCCGCATTTAATGCTCCTGCCGCCGCAGCTGTCTTCCCCGCCTCCAAAAGGCTCTTTCCCTGTACCAGTCCCGCAAGAAACGCACCGTCAAAGCAGTCTCCCGCGCCTGTAGCGTCCAGCTGTTCCACCTTATATACGCCAATGGGAATTTCTTCTCCCTCCCTGGTGTAGATAGTGCTTCCTTTTGAGCCATTCTTAAGGGCTACAATCTCCATCCTGGGGTAAGTGAAGCATTTCTTTATGCCATTCTCCACCGTGTCCTCCCCCGTAATAGAAAGCAGCTCCTCCACGCCTGGTAAAAATACGCCGGTATTCTCCATGACCTCCCGAATCACTTCATGAATGGATTCATCTGTGAACAGCTCTCTGCGAATATTTGGATCAAAGGATATTCTTGTCCCCTCTGCCGACAGCGTCCGCATGGTCTTTAAAATTTCCTGGGCAAAGTCTTTATTCGCCATTAAAGAGCACCCCATAATGTGCATAAATGTTACTTTCCCGAAAGCTCCCGCCTCTGGCGCTTTTGCTTCCACTGCCGGTGTATTTCCCATATGGAAAATAAATTTTCTGGAGCCGTCCTCAAAGTAGGTTACAAAGGCCGCTCCGGTAGAGCGTTCCTCGCTTTCCAATACGTGGCTGCAGTCTACGCCGTCCTTTTCCAGCCTTTTCAGAAGACATTTTCCAAAGTCATCTCTGCCCACACCGCCGATTATTGCTGTTTTGCAGCCCAGTCTTGCCGCCGCGTCGATGCAGATAGCCGGTGCTCCGCTTGGAAACGGCCCTCGGAACATTCCCTGCTCATCCAGAGGGATGCCCGCCTCCGGTCTCATAATCTCCACCAGCATTTCACCCATAATCACAATATCTGTCATTTTGCATCCTCCTGGCACATCATTTTATGGTTTTTGAAGAAGTGAACGAAAGGACACTCGATTATCCCTGGCAGCATTCCTTCAGATATTTCAATGAATCCGTTATATAGCGGTCCATATCCGCCTCGTCCGCACCGTTGCTCAAATCTCTCCAGACCCGGATATCCCGGCCAACCTCACCGCCGCTTAAGAGGAACGGTTCCATCACTACTGCCTTGTCATAGCCGATATCTCTCAGGGCTTTCCCTATCTCCGGCCAGTTGATGCTGTTATTCATGCCGGGAAGCTTCCTGTTACACTCTCCCACATGCACATGTCCCAGCAGGGGACCGGCCTTGCGGATAGCGTCGTACATATTGTCTTCCTCGATATTCATGTGGTAGGTATCCAATAAAATATTAATACTCTTACTTCCTACCCGATCCACATATTCAATAGCTTCCTTGCAGTCCGTCAGTATGTAAGTCTCATTCCGGTTCAGCACCTCCAGCGGACACTCAATATCGAGCTCCTCCGCAACCGCTCCAATTTCCTGGAGACATGCAATGCTTCTCTCCCATGCCGCCTCTTTATCCGCAACTGTGTAGGAAAAGTCTACCGGCCAGTAGGAGTAAATAGCCCCCACCAGGCTTTTGGAGCCCAATCTTGCCATTTTGTGAAGAATCTCTTTAAAGTACTCCACTCCCTGCCTGCGGATTGCTTCATCCGGAGAAGCCAGGTCATATTTTTTGGCCGGCCCGCTGTTAGTTGTAAATGTAATTCCTCTTTTTAATCCCTCTGCTTTTAGATTATCTATTTCTTCCTCTGACATATGATATAAATGGTCCGCTCCGATTTCCAGAACATCAAAACCGATATCTGCAACCTTATTTACCATTTCGAGATAATCACATTTCCATTCGGTACCCCAGTAAGCATACCCTGTTCCAAATTTCATCGTGTTCTTTTTACCTCCGTCTTTATTTTGTGCTCGAGCTCGTTTCTGAAATCATCATAACATCCCATTTTCCATTTTGCAATATGTACTATTTACCAATTTATTTTACCAATTTTTGTAGATTTTTCACAATCACTAGGATTTTCCTGTTTTTGGAATGAGCACGAGCACATTATTTCTGTCAGAATCATACAAAAATTTCAGAAAGAGAACTGTAAAAATATGTCTATTCTGCTCAAACTGCCTAAAATACCTTTTTTCCGCTAGACATATGTATTATTTTTTGATATTCTTTGACTATGTAAATCTAAATTTTTACAAATATTACAAATACATTGAGAACAGTCGGGGTGAAACATGGGCGTTACGATTAAACAGATTGCTGAATTAGCTAATGTTTCCCGGGGGACCGTTGATAAGGTACTCAACAACCGTCCCGGCGTAAAGGATGAAACAAAGCAAAAAATTCTGCAGATCGCAAAGGAATTGCATTACCAGCCAAATTTTCTTGGCAAGGCCCTTGTGCAAAGCAAGGAGCCCACAAAGCTTGGCATTATTCTTACACCGGATTACAATCCTTATATCCAGGCCATGCTGAACGGCATCCGCCAGGCAAAGGAGGAGTTCGCTCCTTTCAATCTTAATATTTCCATCAAAATGCTGACTACCCTGGAGCCGGCAGAGCTTGTAAACCTTTTAAATGACATGAGTGTGGACGGATACGACGGAATTGCCGTATTTCCCATTGATGATGCCCAGGTAAAGAACAAGATTAATCAGCTCAGCGAGGAAGGGGTTATTATCATTACCTTTAATTCCAGAATTGAAGGAATCCGCCAGCTCTGTTTTCTGGGTCAGGATCATACAAAGGGCGGAGCTGCGGCCGCCGGACTTATGGGGCGTATTCTGCCGGAGGGCGGTGATATAGGTGTTATCATCAGCTCCTATCACCTGTCCTGCCATCAGTGCCGCTTGGACGGCTTTCAAAAAAGGCTGGCAGAACGGTTTCCCGGCCTGCATATTGTAGAGGTTCAGGAAAACCAGGATCATAAGGAGGATGCTTTTAAGATTACTTTGGAATATTGCAATAAGTATCCGAATTTGAAGGGCCTCTACATTACCGGAGGCGGTATCAGCGGTGTGGGGAATGCCTTGGAGATCGCCGGAAAAGCCGGAAAGCTTCGGGTGGTATGCCACGATCTGCTTCCCGATACGATTACACTTTTGCAAAACGGGGTTGTGGATTTTGCTTTGGATCAGAACGCCCGGCACCAGGGCCATGAACTGGTTAAGATTCTATTTGACTATATTATCAAGCGGCAGAAGCCAGCCTCGGACTATATAAGGATTCCCATAACCATTGTGACCGAGGATACGATTGACTGCTTTGAATAAATGAAAAACCGGGCCTGTGGAAAGCTCCACAGGCCCAATATTTTTCTCAATAAGTCAGTCTTGCAAATATTCTTACCGAATGGTCTTGTAAAGAGGACCGTAAGCCTTACAAGCTCTGTAGTCCTGACCCTCTTTGTCCATTCCAAATGCATTCCATGCCGCCGGACGGAAGATCTTCTCCTCCGGTACGTTGTGCATGCAAACCGGAATTCTTAACATAGAGCAGAAGGTAATCAGATCTGCGCCGATGTGTCCGTAGCTGATAGCGCCATGGTTTGCGCCCCAGTTGTTCATTACATCGTAAGCAGTCTTGAATGCGCCTTCGCCGGTACATCTGGGAGCAAACCAGGTGCAGGGCCATGTGTAGTCAGTTCTCTTCCAAAGCTTGTCGGTTACTTCCTCAGGAAGCTTCACGGTCCAGCCCTCTGCAATCTGCAGAACAGGTCCTAAGCCCTTCACCAGATTCAGACGAATCATGGTAGCCGGCATCTCAGCGTTGGTTACGAAGCGGGAAGAATATCCGCCGCCGCGGAAATATCCGTTGTCTGCCGCATTCCAGGTAGTAGCCTTCAAAATAGCCTCCTGGTCTGCCTCAGTTACATTCCACCACTCCTTCATAACAGGATTGCCGTTCTCATCCTTTGCCTCTCCACAGGCATCCAGGCAGGCGGCTCCGGAGTTAATCAAATGAATAAATCCGTCTGCTTCTTTTGCCTTGCCCTCAATCTCATAGCCGGTTACTCTCTTCACGGAATCTCCGCTCCAGTAGGTACGTACATCGGCGAAAATCTGAGCACGGTTGGTCAGAAGCTTCATAAACAGCATTCCAAGGCCGTTCAGTGTATCATTCTCGGTTGCCAGAACATAGGGCTCTCTCGCTCCGTTCCAGTCAAAGGAGGTGTTGAGCAGTGCCTCCGGGAAGTCACAGTTGGGATAAAAATCTGTCCACTGTCTCTGTCCCTGGAAACCGGCTGCAATCGCATTGTGTCCGATCGCCTCCTCAGAGAACTTCGGATCCAGCTTATCGCTTCCGCTCATCAGATCCTTGATGATTACCATCATCTTAACTACGAATTCCCAGTCGGCATCCTTCTCTTCTCTGGTCTTCTGAACCTCTTCCGGATTCTTGTCAAAGCCCTCAATGCACTTCTCCTTGGTCCACTTCAGAGCCTTCTGGAACTCTTCCTCGTCATAGATGCCCTCAGTCATCCGGCGGATAATCTCTACCTCATCTACGGACTCTACTCTCATGCCCAGATACTCCTCAATAAAGGCCGGGTCAATGATGGAGCCGCCGATTCCCATACAGATGGAACCAATCTGCAGGTAAGACTTGCCTCTCATAGTTGCCGCCGCAACTGCCGCACGGCCGAACCGAAGCAGCTTCTCCTTTACATCCTCCGGGATATTGGGGTCATCCGCCTCCTGTACGTCACGTCCATAGATACCGAATGCAGGCAGGCCTTTTTGTGCATGAGTAGCCAATACGGATGCCAGATATACGGCTCCCGGTCTCTCGGTTGCATTCAGTCCCCACACGCCCTTGATAGTCATGGGATCCATATCCATGGTCTCAGATCCATAGCACCAGCAGGGAGTTACGGTCAAGGTGATGTCTACGCCTTCCTTCTTAAACTGAGCCGCACATGCAGCGGATTCGCCTGCACGTCCGATGGTCGTATTGGAAATCACAACCTTTACCGGCTCGCCGTTGCTATAACGCAGATTCTCCTCGAACAGCTTTGCCGCAGCCTTCGCCATACCCATAGTCTGCTCTTCCAAAGCTCCTCTTACGTCCAGATAGCCTCTGCGGCCATCAATGGTCGGACGGATGCCAATAACCGGATATTCACCCACTAATCTGTTCTTTGCCAATGTTACACCCTCCATTTTCTTTGATTTTATTGGAATTTTTTTGAATTCAGAAATCCATCATTTCTGAACTCCAGGTGTTTTCATTATATAACATATCCCAGAAAATTGCACGTAAATTTCTATTTTTATCTGGACATTTTTTGTACTAATTGATATACTTTCCCTATATACAGAATACTTTTTCAGCAATTTCCTCCAAAATCACGCTTTACAGAAGAGTATGTGGCAAATACGGAAGCATTTTAATTTTTCTATCTCTCTACTTTCCCCAATGCATAATTCAACAGAATTTCAAGCTGATAAGACATGGTAACCGCCCCCGGATCTAAATTCCCCAAGCCTTTCTCCCTTTGATAAGAAGCACGTCCTTTAATAGCCTCCATGTTTCTGGTATTCTCAGCTCCATCCAGGGCCGCCTGCTTTACTCTTTCCAGCAGCTCTGTATCAGACACTCCCTCTGCCATACAAGCCTTGTAACATTCTACTGCCGGATACAAGCTATCAATCATTGTTTTACACCCAGGCTTTGCGTTTCCTCTTGACATAATTGCTTCCAGCATGGCCGAAAGAACCTGATAAAGCTCTCTATTCGCTATTGTTTCTTTATCCTCCAATATTTTGGCCGCTTCCAGATAAGCACTGCCATAGAGAACTCCCGATGAACCGCCTATCACAGACATCATAGTCCTTCCAATCTGCCGAAACTCATCAAAAAGGCTCATGGTCTCCAAATCCCCTGCCATTTCATTTAATCTCCTAAAGCCACTATCCAGATTTGCCCAATGATCTCCGTCTCCGGTGGCTGCGTCTAAGCTTGTTATATAATCTCCATTCTCATGAATTTTTTGGTATGCAAGTCTTATATATTCCGCGTAATCTTTACTTGTTAACTGAAATCCCATCTGTTTTCACTTCCTCTTGCCTTCATTTTACACACGTTTTCACAGCACCATATGATACCGAAAATCCTGGAACCTCACTAGGCGCATCCAATAATTTCTTTAGCTCCTCGTCCAGCTTCAAAAGGCTTAAGGAACATCCCGCCATCTCAAGTGCCGTCATATAGTTTCCTACTAAGCTCTTATAAATTCGAATCCCTTTTTCAGCAAGATATGCATGTACCTCACCATTAAGAATGTAAAGCTCCATAAGAGGTGTAGCTCCCAGGCCATTTACCAGAAGAGCAACTTCCGAATTTTTCATTTCAATGCCGGAGGCTTCATAATCATCCAAAATTTTATCAAGAAGAATTTTTGCAATTTCTTTTGCACTTTTTATCTTGGTTCTGTTAATTCCCGGCTCTCCATGAATACCCATTCCAATCTCCATCTCATCCTCTCCCAGAACAAATCCCGGTTTTCCAATCATCGGAATGGTACAGGCGCTCATGGACATTCCCATACTCCTCAAATTTTGAATTGCTTTTTCAGCTGCTGCCTTCACCTCTAAGAGAGAGCCTCCCTCTTCCGCCCTTGCTCCTGCAATTTTATGTACCAGGACTGTACCAGCAATTCCTCTGCGTCCGGTAGAATAGGTACTATCCTCAACCGCAACATCATCCTTTACAATTACATGCTCCACATCAATCCCATCCATACCAGACAGATCCGCTGCCATAGTAAAATTCATAAAATCCCCGGAATAATTTTTGAGCACCAACAATATTCCTTTTCCCCCGTTGGCCTGATGAATACCCTCCAAAATTCTCTCCGGGTCCGGAGAAGAAAATACATTGCCTGCCACCGCCGCATCCAACATACCCTTTCCCACATATCCCGCATGTGCAGGCTCGTGACCGCTTCCTCCGCCGGATACCACTCCAACCTTAGAAGCCTTCTCTTTTCTTGAGATAACGCCCAGTCCTTCACTATGAATCAGGGCCGGATTTGCCAGCGCCATACCATGGAGCATTTCCTCCACCACATTTTCCGCTTTATTAATAATCTTCTTCAACTTATATCCCATCCCTTCTCATTCTGTATAGTATGTGCGCCGGACACTCGAACCGGCGCACATGCTTAACAAATATCAAAAATCAAAATCTCCAACATTCTCCAATGTAAATACTGCGGGCTCGCCCAGCATAATATTTTTGTCCTCTGTTATATTCATCGTTCCAAGCTCTCCACACTCAACCTCTGACGCATCGGCAGTCAGTGAGCCATCCGCAGTATAATAAGCGGCATAGATCGCCGCATACCCAAGATTAATGGGATTCCAAAGTACATCATACTTAATAGAGCCATCCTCCAGATAGTTCCGGATCTCATTTGGTGTTGCCATTCCCTGAACTGCAATCTCATCTGATAGATCTGCATCCCTTACCGCTTCTATTACTCCTGGGAAGCATACGGACCCCACTGTAACAATACCTTTAACCTCCGGATACACCTTCAACAGATCCTTTGCCGTTGTATAAGCCTGATCCTGATTTTG
This sequence comes from bacterium 1XD21-13, assembly GCA_009917555.1. Taxonomy (GTDB): domain Bacteria; phylum Bacillota; class Clostridia; order Lachnospirales; family Lachnospiraceae; genus Laedolimicola. Next base: position 126,598 of record QZDX01000006.1, read on the forward strand.
TGTACATTGCTTGATTTCCAGGAAATTCAGATTCGGATACTTTTCTGCCGCATATTCCATTGCTGCATCTGTCCATGCCTTTTGTCCTGCATCAGAAAGACTTTCACAAAGCACCAGATAATCAAAGCTGTCCGCTCCAGCCTCTTCCACCATGCATTCTATCAGCTGCGCCCCAATAAGAGAGGCATCTGCCGGATTTACAAAGTAGTCCCGCGCACCATCGTTCGCATCCACATCAAAGGTCAATACTGCAATCCCAGCATCCTGGGCTTTCTGCAGTGTAGGAACAATAGTATCAGAATCATTTGGAGATACAATAATCGCATCCACACCATCTGCAATATACGTTTCAATCAATTCTATCTGCCTGTCTACACGGCCGTCTGTCGGTCCATCATAAATAAGGTCTATATCAAGCTCTTCTGCCGCCTTCTGTGCACCCTCATAGCAGCCTGTAAAATATTCATTTCCCTTAATCTGCGGAACCATCGCAGCCGTAAATGTGCTGTCATTACTTTCTCCGCCTGTAGGTTCCTCTGTGTTTGCCTCCGGTGTGCTGTCCTCGCCTTTAGCACAAGCTGCCATTGAAAAAATCATAATCCCTGCCATAAGTACTGCCAATACCTTTTTCATATTCATTTCTCCTTTTTGTGTTTTTTTATAACCCCACCACCAGTGTTGCCACTGATGATAATAGTTAGCAATAGTAACATTCCTAAAATAATGGTTGTAATCTCACTGGAAACTCTGGCTAAAGTAAGGCCATTTCTCAAAATCCCAACTAGCAGAATTCCTAAAATTGTTCCTTCCACAGTTCCATAGCCTCCGGAAATGCTGGTTCCTCCAAGGACTACCGCAATAATTGCATCCGTTTCATACCCAACTCCCGCATTTGATTTTGCAGCTGAAATTCTGGAAACAAAAATCAGCGCAGCCAAAGCAGCCATGGCTCCTGAAACCACATAATTGATCAAGTGTACCTTTGCAACGTTAATACCTGCATAAACAGCACTTTCAGGATTAAACCCAATCACCCTTAAATTCCGGCCATATTCGGTTCTTCTAAGGACAAAGGAAAACAGAATTGCTGCCACTGCAAAAATCCACAGTTGAATCGGCAGGCCAAGAAAATATCCACTTCCCAGTATATAAAATGTTTTCGGTAGTCCGGTTAAGGTTTCTGCCTGACTGACACCCTGAGCAATCCCTCCGTACATAAACATGGTTGCAAGCGTCGCTATAAAGGAGGGGATTTTAATGTATCCAACTACCACCCCATTCAAAGCACCTGCCAAAATACCTGTGATTACCGTTATTGCAATTGCTAAAACAATGTTACCTGTTACCAAATTAATCTTAGCCAGAAAAATAGCACACATTGCAACAGTTCCGCTGACTGACAAATCAATTGAGTTGGTGAGAATAATAAATGTCATAGGCAACGCCAAAAGTGCCGTTTCCATAAAATTGCGAGTCATCCCTGTCAAGTTCTTCGTGCTGAAAAAATTATCGGTAATCACTGACATAAGGATACAGGTAAAAATTAGAAGGCCAAATATAATGGAAATGTGTGTATATTTAATCTCCGGAGGTCTAATTGTTTTTTCCTGAACTCTTTTCTTTTTCATCCGGACACACCCCCTTTGACAGTTTTGGAAGCCCTGTGAAGGTTATACATTCCTACCAAAATCGCAATTAAAATTAATGCTCCCTGAAGTGCCTGATCCCAATAAGTTGAAATTTTTAAATATACCAAAGCGGTTCGAATAATGGTCAGTACCATAGCTCCAAAAAAGGTGCCGATTAATTTACCGCTTCCACCCAAAATGCTTGTGCCTCCAATTACTGCAGCCGCAATAAGAGTGAGATGCAAATTTTCCCCTACATTAGTCTGAATAGTAGTAAACCTTGTACAAAATACAATGGACGCAATGGCAAGCAGCCCTCCGGAAATCATATATGTTCCAATCAAAGTCCGCTCTACTCGAATTCCTGCCAGCCGGGCTGCCGAAGCATTGCTACCAACCGCATAAATATTGCGCCCCGGCTCTGTCCGTTCCATAAACCATACTGCCCATGTAACAACCACAAGCATAATCACCACTGAATTTGGAATCCCCAGAAGGTCTCCCTTTCCAATAATATTAAATGATTTGGGCAGATTCGTGATCCATTCTCCTCCTGTCACCAAAAGAATCGCTCCTCGGTATATATTGTACAGAGCCAATGTACAAATCATGGGAGGTACATGAAGCTTCACAATAATAAATCCATTTACAAGTCCTGTAAATGTGCCCAACAGCACTACAAGAACAAAGTATATTGGAAGGGGAAGCCCCATTTTGGCAAGCTGTCCGCAGCAAAGCGATAATAATGCCAAAACCGCACCTGAGGAGCAATCGATACCGCCAGTGATAATAATCATGGACATTCCCAAAGATGCTATGGTAATATAGCTGACATTCATGAGGATATCTTTGATATTACTCCACTGCATAAAGGATGGATTTACCATTGTAATACCGGCCGCAATCACAAGGATCAGAATCGCAACAACGCCCTCCCGGCTTTTTATGCCCTTCATAATTGTTTTCACGCCTGCACCTCCGTTACCTTCGCTTCCAGTGCCAATGCAAGTACCTTCTCCTGGGTAGCCTCTTCCCGGCTCAAACAGCCCGCCACAGCTCCCTGTCGGAATATTACCACTCGATCACTCATACTTAAGACCTCAGGCATTTCAGAAGAAATCATAATAATAGACATGCCGGACGCTGCCAGTCTTCCAATCATATCATGAATTTCTGCTTTCGCTCCCACGTCAACTCCTCTGGTGGGTTCGTCCAGAATCAGAACCCTTGGATTACACGCCAGTCCTTTACTAACAGATACCTTTTGCTGATTTCCACCCGACAGGTTTCCTACCACAAAATTCATATGCGGCGCTGCTATCTGAAACTGCTTCATATAAGAACCCGCAACCTCTTTGTCCTTTTTTCTGTTAATTACACCAAAGCGGCAAATATGCTTCAGCATAGCCAGCGTAATATTATCCTTGATGGACATAGGCAGGGTAACGCCATTTCTCTGTCGATCCTCTGAAATATAGACAATTCCATTTTCCAATGCATCAAGATATTTACGAATTTTAAGTTCTTTTCCCTTCAATAAAACTGCTCCGGTTATCTTCGGTCTCAATCCCACAACCGCTGTTGCCGTTTCACTTCTCCCAGCTCCAGCCAGTCCGGCAAATCCCAGAATCTCACCCTCTCTTATTTCAAAGCTCACATTCCTTAAAAGACTGCCATCTGACAAGCCTGACACAGATAAGAGAACCTCTCCAATGTCACTTTCTGCCTTTGGATAAAATTCATCCACATCCCTTCCCACCATCCATTGCACCAGCTGAGCCGTATCAACCTGAGATACCGGAGCTGATGCCACATATTCTCCATCTCGGATGACTGAAATATAGTCTGCAATCTGAAAAATCTCCTCTAACCTATGGCTGATGTAAACAATAGAAACACCCGATGCCTTCAATTTCTCTATGATCTTAAAAAGTGTTTCAACCTCTCGAATGGAAAGGGCCGCTGTGGGCTCATCTAATATCAGTATTTCAGAATTTTGTGAAAGAGCCTTTGCAATTTCAAGCATCTGTTTCTCTGCAATTCCCAAGGTCTTCACCGGCTTTATAACATCCATTTTAATATCCAGCATTGCATAAATCCGTTCTGCCTCTGCCTTCATTTTTGCAAAGTCTACACTTCTAAAAAAACCTTTCTTGGGAAGCCGCCCTATAAACATATTTTCCATGATTGAGAGATCCGGGAACAAGCTGGTTTCCTGATGAACCACTCCAATCCCTGCAGTAATTGCATCCTGAGGACACGTAAACTGTACCTGCCTGCCTTTCACTATGATTTCACCCTCATCAGGAATGTGCACCCCTGCCATAACCTTGATCAAAGTACTTTTTCCCGCTCCGTTCTCACCAGCAATTGCATGAATTTCCCCTTTTTTCAAAGTGAAACACATATTCTGCAGAGCTACTACTCCTGGAAAGGTTTTCCGAATCTTCTTCAATTCAAGCACTTTCTCCATTCATGTGCCCCCTTTTCTTAGGCCTTTCATTCAATATAGGATACTTTGCGTCCTGTGCTCTGTGCCAACAGCCAGATTCTACAGCAGTCCTCAGCATATCCCATATGAATCCACGCGTTCTCAATATCTGCCCCTATCGTAACTACCCCATGATTCTGCATCAGACAGCAATTATTTTTTTCTCCAATAGCCTTTAGAATATTCGCCGCCTCTTCCTCCGAACCATTTTCCGCATAGGGGGACGTCAGAATTCCATCACTTGCCAACAGCAGCTTCTCGTTCAAGGTAACTGCCGGCACAACATCAGTTACTGTGGATGCCGCAAGGCAATATGGCGCATGGGTATGGATGATACAATTGCAATCCTTCCGCTCCCTCATAAGAGCAATATGAAAACGCAAGGATGAAGTAGGACGGTTCTTTCCCGCAACTAGAATTTCACCCGTCGGACTGATTTCAAACAAATCCTCTGCCTTCATGAGCGTATAAGGAACGCTGCTGGGCGTAATAAGAATGGTCCCGTCATCACATCGCGCACTCATATTACCTGAAGTGGAAAACACCCAGCCACTGTCAGGAAGCATATGAATATAGGAAATCATTTTTTCTTTTAATTCACTTTTCGTACACATAAATTACTCCTGCCCTTTCATATAAGCTAGAACCGTCTCAATCTGCTCCTTAAAAGAAGTATCTCCAAACTTTTTATCAAAAAACGCGCTTCCTATGGTAAACGCCCAAGCACCTGTTGCTCTGATCTCATCAAGACGCTCAAAGGAAGCAACGCTTCCTGCTAAGCATACTTTAGCTGGTATATGCTTGACAAATTCCGTATTGAGCTTTGGTGCATCTCCTGTATAGCGATATCCAAGAAGATCAAAGCCTTCAATTCCTTTTTCTTTGATTAAAGCCTTCCCCTCCTCTATCATTTCCTCGATACTTCCCTCTAAAATACTAGGTCTGTCATGAACCTTGCCTATAAAAGGGTAATATTGCATGCCTGCTTCATCCGCAATTTTTTTAACAGAATCAAAATAAAGTGTACCCATCAAAACATCAAATCCACATTCTGCTCCTATCCTGGCACCTTCGATACATTTTTCCTCCGTATACTCCACCACCTCCAGAAATGTTGTTTTTTTGCATTCTTTCATTCTTCTGACCAAATGCTTCATCTCATCCTTTGGAATTCCTACCTCTTTGAAGCCCCAAAATTTTGCTGGTGCATCCTTTGCCTCCTCAAAGACTTGAACCGCATTTGCTACTGTCATGTCATTTTTTGTGAGCATAACAATAAGCTCAGGAATGTTTCCCATCACAAATCCCTCCATAAAAATTATTTGTTCCGGGAATCACACCTGAGCTTACCAAAAAGTTCAGCTATTCAATTGTTTTTTCACACGTTAACCGAAACGCCTCACAACAAAATGAAACGCATCTGTTTTCATGGTCTCCTCAGCATATATCAACGGATTCCCGTAAACATCTTGAACATAATCCTGTAGCAGCATAAGCGGTGTACCTGATGCAACCTGAAGACATTCTGCCAAAAAGTCATCTGCCGCAACCGGTATCAGCTCTGTCAGAGAAACTCCCATCTCAATTCCACAATCCTCTGAAACAAATCGGTCCATAGAGAAGTCTGAACCTGGAACAACGCTCAAAAACATGGGTGTCAGCCTTGGGGCCAGATAGTCTTTGGTATAGGCCACTGGTTTTCCATCAGCCAAACGTATTCTTGTACAGCAAACGATACTTGTCCCCAATGGAACATCCAGCTTTCTTGCCACAACCTCATTGGCATCAACCAGCTCTTTTTCAAATAAGGACATACCTGGTGTATATCCACTCTCCTGAATCATTTTTGTAATACTCAAACAGTTATTAAGAATATCACGAATATTGTCACAGCTACAGCTCAAAAAGGTTCCCCTTCCCTGTGTAGAATGAACGATTCCTTCATTTTTCAGTGCATTAAATGCCTCCCGCAGGGTCAGTCTGCTAATTCCCAGCTGCTCCGATAATTCTGTTTCTGTGGGAAATTTATCTCCCGGTCGTAATTGATTGGATACAATATAATCTAAGATGCTATCTTTTGCTTTAATGTATGCGGACATTGCACTTCCCCTTTTCTTACACACAATTTTTATATTTTTGTTTACATCTTTATTATATTGATATTTATTGGAAAATGCAATTTAAATTTAAATCAATTTTAAAATTCATCTGATTTATTTGTATTATACATCATATCTTTTATTTGTCAAGTCATATTTTTTAAAAATATATATTGATTTAATTTAGATATGTATGATAATATAATCTTGTAAAAACAGCAAAGGAGGTACTTACTTATGAAACACAGCAAAAATTTTCTGGCATTTGATCTTGGCGCAAGTAATGGCCGGGGATTTGTGGGAAAATTTGATGGAGAAAAATTGTCTATTTTCGAATTGCTTCGCTTTGAGCATACTATTATTTCAGATACATCCAGGCTTTGCTGGGATTATGAAAAAATTCAGCAGAATATAGAAAAAACTTTTTATCTTGCTGCCAAAAATCAAATTCCTCTGGATTCTTTTGGGATTGATGCCTGGGGCGTTGACTATGCACTATTAAATACCCACGGACAGCTCCTGGAAGCTCCCAGAAGCTATCGCAGAATGTGCTCCAGTCAAATGGAGCCAGTTCATGCAGTCATTTCAGAAAAAGAGCTTTTTTTGAGAACCGGGCTGGTTGCAAACCCCGTAGACACTTTGTACCAGCTATATCGCATGAATTTGGAACAACCTAGCCCGCTTCAAGAGGCTCAAGATTTTTTAATGCTTCCCTCCTACTTTTCCTATTATTTGACTGGTGAAAAAAACAACGAATACACCGAGGTTACGACCTCGATGCTTTATTCCATCGAACAGAACACCTGGGATTACAACTTGCTGGACCGTTTACAGCTGCCCTCACAAATACTGGGAAGTATCATTTCCCCCGGAACACGGGCCGGTACATTAAACAATTCTATAGCCTTTGAAACCGGGTATCACCATCTGCCGCATGTTTATGTTGCTACGGAGGATACAGCCTCTGCTGCCATTTCTGTAACTGCTGGTAAAAATTGTGCCTTTTGCTCCAGCGGCACCTGGTCTTTAGTCGGCATCGAATCCGAAAAACCTGTTCTCACAGATTTTGCCCGAAATAACTATTTTTCTAATGAAGGTAATCTTGGTAATACATTTCGTCCTATCCAGAATATTAATGGCATGTGGATTATTCAGGAATGTAAAAAGGACTGGGATGCCCTGGGATACTCGTTAACCTGGGATATGATTACATCCGCTGCGGCTTCCGAACCCCCTTTTCGCTCTATTATTGATGTAGACGACGATCTTTTCTTTGGCACCGGAAATATGATTGGTCGAATCCAAGCCTACTGCCAATCTACCAAACAACCCGTTCCTGAATCTGTCGGTCAGATCGCGCGGTGCTTTTATGACAGCCTTTCTCTCCGTTACAAAAGAAGCTTCCATCAATGCTGTACAATCTCAAAAAAGGCTCTGGATGTATTCAATATCATAGGCGGAGGAAGCAAAAATAAATTTATGAATCAACTTACGGCAGATGTACTTGGTGTTCCTGTGATTGCAGGTCCCGACGAAGCTGCCGTGATTGGTAATATCATTGCACAGGCAATTGCTTTTGGGGAAATCCAAGATTTGGAAGAAGGGCGTGATCTCATTCGCAGATCCTTCTCCATAGAAACTTTTTATCCGCAAAGAAGTCTTGCAAATGATGAAACCTATCATTATTACTTATCGCTTATCAGAAAGGAGCTCTAACAATGCAAAAAATCATTACAATCGCCGAAGCACAAAAGCTTTCCTCTCCAAATCCTTTTGCACTTCTCACCACCAGAAAGCCTGATGGCACCACAAATATAATGGCTTTATCCTGGTGGACCTACTTATCTAACCATCCGGCTGCCATTGGCATCTGTCTCAGTAATAAAGGATATTCCGGAACATGCATAAAAGCCAATCCCTTCTTTTCCTTATCCCTTCCTGGCATTAAATTACAGAACAGTGCTTTTCAGTGTGGGACATGCTCCGGAAGGCAAAGGGACAAGGTCAAAGAGCTTTCTATTCCTCTAAGCCAGCATCCGGACTTTCCGGTTCCATATGTAACAGGAAGCCGCATTGCCTTTTCCTGTGAAATGTGTTCTGCGTATCTGGTCCATGATCATACCTTCTACCTCTGTGATGTTAAGCAAATCCTCGGAGATGACACAATTTTGGCTCTTTTTGCCCAACATGGCTATGCAAAGCTAGACATAGTTTCCACAGAGATTCCTTCTTAAACATCAAATATTTAAAAAGCGGCGTAATTCCTACAGGCTTAAGGAATACGTCGCTTTATTCTTTTCAAAAGATAACAAACAGCTTTTATTACTCTCTGAAAATTGCACGTAAATTTCTATTTTTATCTGGACATTTTTTGTACTAATTGATATACTTTCCCTATATACAGAATACTTTTTCGGCAATTTCCTCCAAAATCACACCAAAAAGGAGATAGGACGCGGAAATGAGGGCTTTTCACGAGGTACGCAGCTACAATTCCGATTTCATGGTCTGGCATTCCAGCTATGACAACATTAGCTTTCTCGCCCACTGGCATAAGGAGATTGAGCTTATCTATGTTCGTTCCGGAACCTGTCATCTCAGTATTACGGATGTCAATTTCACGGCACATGCCGGCGATCTGGCCATCTGTGAAAGCGGTGTGATTCATTACAGTGACTCTCACAACATGGACAATTCTCTGGATTTTATTATTTTTGACACCTCTATTATCAGCCCCCTTTTTGAAAATCCTCATTTCGTCAATCCTCTGGTCACAAGGGAGGAGCTTAAGCAGTATGGACTGTCCGATCCTCTGAAGGCGTTGATCACCACGGTATCCGGTGAGCTGGAGGAGCGCAAGCCCTATTATCAGGAGGTTATCGCCTCCTCCCTGCAGACCTTCTGGGCTCTTCTGAAGCGCTGCCATCCCAGGACGGATTCGGAGCGGGTTCCTGAGAGCCGCCGGGATCGGATGCTTGCACAGCTCCAGGGGCTTTTGTCCTACATAGAGACTCACTATGCCGATAATATCTCTCTGGGCTTTGCCGCACAGAGTATGAATTTCAGTGTCAGCTATTTTTCCAAAACCTTCAAGAATCTTATGGGCATCAATTTCGTCACCTACCTCAATCTGGTGCGGGTGGAGCACGCAGCCTTTGAGCTTCGCCATACGGAGAAAAAATTCACGGATATTGCCCTTTGCTGCGGATTTAACAATGTGCGAACCTTTAACCGGGTGTTCAAGGAGATTACAGGCTGTACCCCCTCCGAATTTCTGCTGCTGCCTGACCCGGATGCCTATAAGCGCACCTACTACAACCGCCGATCCGGCGAGCAGGAATTTGTTGAGCAGGATTCTCTGACTTTGATTAAAAATTATGAATAACCATATTAAGGAGGCTTTTATGGCAGACAAACCCATTTTATATCGGAAGCGCCTGATCCCCAACGAATGTATTCGCCTGGATCAAGATGAGGTATTGTTCCGAAGCAATCAGGTACTTGTCACACGCTGGCATACCATCCGTCCCAAAAAGGAGCTGGATCACGGTGTATCCTGTTTTCTGCTGGATAAGGGCTGGAAAATCAGCCGTTTCCTGAATCGACAGGATGATCTGATCTGCTGGTATTGTGATATCATGGATTACACCTACGAAGCCGAAACCGATACCTATATCTTTACGGATCTGCTGGCAGATGTACTCCTCTACCCCTCCGGAGAGGTCCGTGTGGTGGATCTGGACGAAATTGCGGATGCCCTGGAGCAACGGCTGTTGGAGCAACGGCAGGTCTGCCTCTGTATGCGGCAGCTGGACGCCCTCCTGCGGGAAATTTACTCCGGAAATCTGCTGCCCTCGCTGGAAAAATACTGGCCCGGTTAAGGCTTACTGTTCAGTCAACAAAAAACCTCAAAAAATTTTCGTTTTTCCAGAAAACGAAAATTTTTTGAGGTTTTTTGTCTTGAAAAAGTTTTTTTACAACCCTACAATAAAAGCAGATAACAAAAATAAAAGTGATTAAGGGAGAACAAATATGGAAAAGCGTCTGCTTCCTCCTGGCCTTAACCGGGCCAAACGCACGGAATTTTTGAACACACGCATGCGGACCGTCACACCAAGGATTTGTGTGGAACGGGCCCGTCTGGTGACGGAAAGCTATCGCCGGACAGAGGGCGAGCCCTATATCCTCCGCCGGGCCAAATCTCTCCGGTATCTGCTGGAGCATATGACTATTTTTATAGATGACGAGGAATTGATTGTGGGAAATCATGCTTCCGGTCCCCGCTGTGCTCCTATTTTTCCGGAATTCGGTCTCTTTGACCAAAAGGAGCTGGATCTCATGCCTGTCCGCAAGGTAGATACCCTGCAGATTTCCGATGAGGATAAGGAATATCTTCTCAACGATATTTTCCCCTATTGGAAAAGCATAGCCACTGGGGAACGGGCCGTTCATTATTTTAGCCCGGAGCTTCTTAAAATTCTGGATTCTCCTTACCGGGTATTCAATCCCTTAAGCCGTACCAGAAGCGGCCACGGCCACTATCTGCCCGATGTCCGCAAGGTGCTTCGGAAAGGGTTCGTCTTCATTGAGCAGGAGGTACACAGCCATCTGGCCCAACTTGATTTCTGTGATCCGGATTATGCGGAAAAGCTTCAGTTCTATCAGGCAGCCCTCATCTGCATAGAGGGAGTAAAGACCTTCCAGAACCGGTATGCGGATCTGGCTGAGGAAATGGCCAAGACTTGCGGGGACCCCCGGAGAAGGCAAGAGCTTCTTATGATCGCCGCCAATTGCCGCCGGGTTCCCTACGAACCGGCACGTACCTATTTTGAAGCGGTACAGTCCTTCTGGTTTGTTATTCTCATTGACTATTGCGGGCAGAACGGTTCCTCTATTTCCGGCGGAAGAATCGACCAGATTCTGCGTCCCTACTATGAAAGAGAGCTCCGTGACGGAACTCTTACACGTGAGGACGCCCGGGAGATTCTGGAATGTCTCTGGATCAAACACAGCGATATCATCAAAGCAGGAACCTACTCCAGCGTCCGCAACAATGGCGGCTTTTCTACTGCCAACAACATTGTTCTGGGCGGTCTCAATGAAAATGGTGAGGACGCAGTCTGTGATTTGACCTATGTGTGTCTGGACGCGGAGGAGTCTGTCTTCAATTCGGAGCCAAATACCAGCATCCGCCTGTCCCGGAAAAATCCGGACGCCTACGCCCGCCGCGTGATTGAAATTCTTGTGAAAAAGGAGGGTGGAAAAATGCCCTTCTTTAACGACGATCTCATCATTGACGGACTGATGCGGGATGGGCTCACCAGGGATGAGGCCCTGGATTATGCCATTGTAGGCTGTGTGGAGCCCACAGGCTATGGCAATACTATGGGAAGCACCAATGCCGGAATGTTCAATCTGGCAAAATGTCTGGAGCTGGCTCTCTTTGACGGCGTGTGCCAGATGTCCGGCATGCAGATGGGGCCTAAAACCGGAATGCTTACGGACTTTACCTCCTTTGAACAGCTGCAAAAGGCCTATCAAACCCAAATGGAATACTTTGTCTCCATGATGATTTGCTCACTGAATTGTACGGAAAAGCTGATTGGAGATTACGGCCCCCATATTTTCTCCTCGCTCCTGCTGGATGGCTGTATCGAGCACGGAAGAGACTGCACCCGCGGCGGGGCCAAATACAATTATATCGGAATTCAAGGGGTGGGCACCGCAGACGTAGCAGATTCTCTGAACGCCATCCGGCAGCTGGTGTTTGAGAAAAAACAGATTACCGCCCAGGAGCTCCTTGATGCCCTCCGGGATAATTTTGAGGGGAAGGAGACTCTTCGCCAGCTTCTCTTAAAGGGTGTTCCCAAATACGGAAACGATATGGAGGAGGTAGACGAGACGGCTGCCTGGGCAGCCGGGCTTTACTGCAATTATGTCCATGGCAAACCCACCGTTCGCGGCGGCTTCTTCCGGCCCGGTCTCTTTTGCCTGTCCTCCAATACGCCTCTTGGCCGTCAGGTCGGTGCCCTTCCAAGTGGCCGCTTAGCCGGGACACCTCTTGGAGACGGCGGTATTTCGCCCAAGCATGATATGGATACCCACGGCCCCACCGCAGCCGTCAAATCCGTCGCCCGGATTCCTCAGGCCCTGGCCATCAATGGTGTCAATTATAATATGAAGTTCCTTCCTGCCATTTTAAGGACAGATGAAAACCGTCAGAATCTGGTAGCTCTGATCCGTGCCTACTTCTCCCTGGGCGGAATGCATATTCAGTTCAACATTCTCACCAAGGAGACTCTGCTGAGGGCGCAGCTTCATCCGGAGCAGTACCGCAGCCTGGTAGTCCGTGTAGCAGGCTACAGCGCCTTCTTTATTGATTTGGACAAAGACATCCAGGACGAAATCATCAGCCGCACGGAGCATTGCGGCTGAATCCCATAAGCAAAATAAGGAAATCACAGGGGGACGTATGCAGAAAGAGCGCTTTACTTATATTCTGGAAAAGCTGGATCAAAAGGGGAAGGTCTCTGTCTCGGATCTGTCCCGTGAGCTTCATGTCTCTGAAATGACTATCCGCACAGATCTGAATCTCCTGGATCGCAGTGGTCTTTTAATGCGTGTACACGGGGGCGCCAAACGAATCGGAGAATCTCTCTACAAGGACAGCATCCGTGAAAATCTGTATCAAAATACCGCCAATAAAATATCCATTGCCCGGTCCGCCTGTGAGCAGATTTGTTCCGGCAATACTCTTTTTGTTGACGATTCCTCCACCTGCCTTTATCTGATCCGGCAGTTGAAAAAAGACCCCTCCAAGGAGGTCACACTGTATACCAATTCCGTATTTGCGGCCATGGAGCTTCTGGAATGCCCGCATATCCGGGTCCATCTCATCGGCGGTGAGTTGAACGGCAATCTGGGCGCCACCTCCGGGCCTGCCTCAGAAAGCTTTGTATCCTCTTTCATGGCGGATCTCTGCTTTTTAGGAGCCAACGGCTTCTCGGCCAGCCACGGCGTCAGCGTCATCGGCTATCCCCAGGCAAGGCTGAAGCAGTGTATGATGAAAGCCAGCAGAAGGCACATTCTGCTGGCTGACAGTCATAAATATGATTTGAACTTTTTATCTGTGGTCTGCCCTCTTTCGGACATTCATCTGCTGATTACTGCCGGGAGCATTTCAGCCTCGGCCCTGGAGCAGCTCGAAGGGCAGACCTCTGTCCTGCGGGCCGACTGCTAGAGTATCATTGCCTTCAGCATAGCCTCCGCACATTCCCGAACGGTCTTCCCCTTCAGGAACAGACCGGAGGTTCCTCCAATCAAAATGCCCGCCCCATTCTTTACCAGTGTGGGAATGGTATTCACATTTACATTGCCGTCTGCGGCAATCTGTGTGCCAATTCCGTGAGCATCCATCATTTGACGCATAGCCAGCATCTTCTCAAAGGCGGCCGGCTGAATCTTCTGACCGGAAAATCCCGGGTCCACGGTCAGCTTGATGATATATTCCGCCTGCTCCATGGCAGGAAGAAGCTCCTCAGTAACCACAGTCTCACTGCGGAAGGCCAAGGCCGGCTTTGCTCCCAGGCTGCGGATATAGTCAAAGGCTTCCATCACATTCTGTGTCCCTTCCGGATGAATGGTTACAATATCCGCTCCCGCCTCCACAAACTGGCTGATGTAGCGCTCCGGCTCATAGACCGCAAGATGAACCTCGATAGGAAGCTCCGTGTGAGGGCGCATCATCTGCAGGGTGGGAAGCCCCAGAATAATACATTGATTAAATCTTCCGTCCACCACATCAAAGTGGACAAAGTCCACCGGCGCATTGTGGATTCCCTCAAATTGCCGCTCCAGGTTAAACAGGTCAAAGCAGGATGCGGATCCTCCCAAAATCATCTTCTTTTCCATTCTTACAAATCTCCTTTTTCTCTTGACTGAATCAGAAAGCGGTTTCCAATATAGGCGCTTCCAATTGCTACGTTAAAGTTTCTCTGCTCCGGCTTCATGCTTTTTAGCAGCGGCGAATACATGGTTTCCTCGTCCAGACGCATAACCTCATAGGAGGAGTTATACGCCTTTAAACCCTCCCGAAGCAGGGCAAAGGCCCGATTGTCCGCGATGATGCCGCCGCTCAGCAGCCGTGTTGCGGCAATCTCCGGGAAAATCAGCTTATCCTGGTCTATCAGGATACCCATGGCCTTCCCCATCATCCGATAAGCCTCCTCCACAGCCGCATTTCCCTCTGCCAGCTGTGCCACCAGGAAGCGGGTCAATTCTCCCCTCCGATCCTTAGGCTCCAGTACCGAGGTCATCACATCCTCTTTTTTGTCAAAGGCAAGAAGCCCCTTCTCCAAGAGCTGGTCAAACAGGGGCGCCTTCTCCTCATACAGCGCTGTGATTGCCATTCGAAACAGCCCCATTTGGGAGATGTATTTTTGTACCACGCCGGGGATTCCGGTATTGGTACTCAAAACGCTGCGGATATCCGAGGCCGGATACCTCTGATATACCTCATTTCCCAGATCAATGATATGCTGAAAGCCCTCCAGGGGAATATGCTGTATGGTTCCCCCTATGGAAATAAAGCCTGTTCCCATCTCCGTTCCTATGGTATTGGCAAAAAGCCCGTTCTCATCCAAAAAGGCTTCCCTGGCAAACGCCTGCTCCACACTTGTAATATAGGAGGCCGCGTTTCCATCATTGAGAACAATCACCGGGACATCAGGCTTCCCATAGGGTGCCACCATGGTATCCAGATCTGAGGTGCGGAAGAATTCCACCTCGTAATCCGTATCCGGGTTATTTTTCAGTCCCAGGTGCTTAAAGGACTCGCCCCCTGCAATCTTATTATGTACTACAATGTCCGGGAAGCCCACCACAATGGCGTCAAATCTTCCCTCCGAGGAAACCCCCTCTGCCTCCGCGCGCTCCGTAACGGCCAGCAGCTCCTCATAGGGCACCTTGCAGAGAAACGCCTCCTGAATTCTGTCCAAATGGCCGTCCCGCTCCATGAGACCCGTACAGATACTTAAAAAGCGTACCATCAGAATCATAGGATTGTTCATTTCTTCCGCCACCCTGCAGCCGGTAGGATACCACTGATACTCCTTCAGCACAAGGATTTTCCCATCCCGAACAACAGCCCCCTTGATGGAATTACCCCCCACATCCAGGGAACAGATACAGGTTCCCTCAAGCTCTGTTGCCGTCCTGCGCAAAAGCTCCTGTTCCTTCCTCTCATCCTCCGGCACATAAATGCGGTACTCCTTCCCCGGATCAAGCCTCGGCCATTCTTGCTGGTTTCGAATCTCCATCCGGAACCGACCCAGCCCAAGGAAGACATTCATTCGATTGATATAATTCAGGTACACGCCATAACCCGTTCGATCGTTGCGCAGACTGTCCTGCTGAAACTCGGCAATGGCCTCTGTCAAAAGACGGTCCAGAACAGCGCTCCCCTCCCTGCGGTAAATGGCGAGCTTCGCTCCGCCAAAGGATACCAGCATATTGTTGATCATAGCCAGCAGATATTTCCGGTACAGCTCCTGCTTCTTGAGAAGAAGCTCCTCACAGGGAAACGCAAAGCAAAGCTTCCGATACTCCTCCTTCTCATTTACCTGGAGCAGAAGGCGGATCTCCTGCTTTTTCTCCTCAGGCAACTCCTCAATGGATCTCTGTAAATCTGATATAAAATATGGCTTCATCCCTCTTCCTCCACAATTTTTCGCAGCTCCGAAAGCTTTTCTGCGGGAAAGGCCCGCAGCTCCTCATCAAAATAAGTATCACCCAGAAAACGGTACTTGGTCCCTGCAAAGGAGTTGAAGTTCAGTACCTCTATGGGAATTCCCGGCGCCGTCCCGCTCACAAAGCTTCGAATTCCCCGGAGATTCTCCTCTGTGGCAGTAATCCCCGGAATCAGTGGAATCCGTACCAAAAGCGGTGCTCCTGCTTCCACCAGCCCCCGGAAGTTGCTCAGAATCTGACGGTTGGAGACGCCCGTGTATTTCTTGTGCTGCTCCTCGTCTAGAAGCTTGATATCTACCAAAAATTGATCCACATAGGGAAGTATGCTCTCCAGCACCTCCCAGGGGGCAAACATGCTCGTCTCAATGCAGGTGGGAATCCACGCCGCCTTCATCTCCTTCAAGAGCTCCAGGGTAAATTCCGGCTGGTAGAGAGGCTCCCCGCCGGATATGGTAACACCGCCTCCGGAGAGCCGGGTAAAGATCTCCTCCCGTGTCACCAGCTTTACCAGATCCCTTGTCTCTACCTGCCGGTCAATCCGCTTCATGGCTCTGGAGGGGCATTTTTCCACACAGGCGTCACAGAAGCTACAGCGCCCCCGGTCAATGGCAATCTCCCCCTCCACCATCCGAAGGGCCTGCTCCCGGCAGGTCTGTATACAGGTGCCGCAGTGTATACAGGCCTCCTGCTTGACCCAGAGATCTCTTCCTGGCTTCATCCCCTCAGGATTGTGGCACCAGACGCAGCGCAGGGGACAGCCCTTTAAGAAAATGGTGGTGCGGATTCCCGGTCCGTCGTGGACCGCAAAGTGCTTGATGTCAAAGATTTCTCCTGTCATGCGTTTCCTCCGTATTCCGTGCGTGCAATGATTTCATCCTGAAGCTTCTCTGCCAAATCCACGTAATTGGCTGTGTAGCCGGCCACACGTACCAGCAGGTGCCGGTAATTTTCCGGATTTTTCTTTGCGGCAATCAAATCCTGCTTATTCACAACATTAAACTGAACATGGTTGATTTTAAGCTCCACAAAGCCCCGGATAATGCCGCAGAACTTTTCTACTCCGTCTGCGTCCTCAAACAGCTGGGGCGCAAACTTCATGTTCAGCAGGGTTCCATTGGCCGCGTTGGAGGAATCAATCCTGGATACCGAGCGCAGCAGCGCTGTAGGGCCCTTCCGATCTCTTCCATAAACCGCGCTCAATCCTCCGTCTGCCAGGGGCTCCCCGCTGCGGCGTCCGTCGGGCGTGGCCGCCACCTTAAGACCCATGGGCACATGAGCCGATACCGTATACAGGCCTATGGTGTAATTTCCGCCCCGGTAATTGGTCCAGGTATCCAGTCTCTCCTTGAAGCGCTCCACCCATTTCTCTCCCAGCTCATCTACCCAGTCCACATCGTTTCCGTACTTTGGCGCATGAGTCAGCACCATCTGTCGTATCCGCTCATCCGGATAGTTTTCACGCAGCTGCTTTAAAAGCTCTCCCGCCGTAAGCTCCTTTTTATCATATATCAGCTCCTTTAAGGCAGCCATGCTGTCCGCCACATTTGCCACCTGTATCAGCTGAATACCCGATTTGTTGTAGACAGCTCCCCCGGCAGTCACATCCATTCCCTTCTCCATACAGCTGTCAACCACGCTGGAGAGCATAGCGGAAGGCATATATTTTTTATGCATTTCCTCAATAATCAGGAGGCCCTTTTCCATCTGCTCCATAAAGTAATACATCTGCTTTTGGTAGGCATCCTCCAGCTCCTGAAAGGTCCCGAAATCCTCCAGGGTCCCAAGCCGCAAGCCAAGCTGCCTGCCGCTCTGCATGCAGACACCGTCATTTAAGGTCAGTTCCAGAGCCTTTACCATATTGAACATGGCGGCGTCGCTAAAGCCAAGGGCATTTCCGTGGGTGCTCAGCTCCACACAGCCTACAATGGCATAATTGAGCGCATCCTCATGGGAGTATCCCGCTTTTTCCAGAGCAGGTACCACAGCCTCGTCATTAAAGAGCTGCGGCATACCTGTTCCCAGACTGATTACCTCTGAGACATGCTTGAGATAGGAATCCGGTGAGCCCTTGTGCACTCTGGCTGACAGATTCGGCTGGCGCATCTGCACATGCTCCTCGGCGTGGAGGAACATGTGGCTCAGCTCATTGACCCCGTCGCTGCCGTCCGCCCGCTTTCCTCCCACAGCTATGTTAAAGCCTATGGGGAAGCCTGCGAAGAATGCGGCTCCGTCCGTATTGCGCATGTATACAATCTGATTGAACTTGATAAATACGGCATCCAGAAGCTCCTGGAGCTCCTCCAGGGTTGCCCGTCCTTCGTCCAAATCTCTGCGGAAATAGGGATAAAGATATTGATCCGCCCGCCCCGGTGAAAAGGAGGACGCATTGGACTCCATCTGCAGGAGCACAATCAGAAACCACATACTCTGCACAGCCTCCCGGAAGGTTTCTGCCGGGCGCTCTGCCAGATGCGTACATACCTGGGCAATGGCAAGGTAATTCTCCTGCTCTGTCTTTGGTCCCTTCTCAGCCAGCTCTTTCGCCAGCTCCGCATAGCGGAGCATAAAGTGGACGGCTCCCTCCAGCACCAGCTCTGTGGCAAAATAATACTCCTGATGCTCTTTGTCTGCCCGACCTTTTTTCTCCCTGGCCTCGGCCAGCAGTCCGGCCGGTCCCTTTGCCAGCCATTCTTTTACATTGGGGCAAATATGCCCCTGGGCATGATCCTTCTGGTTCAGCTTTCCAACCACCTCACAGGCCTTGATCTCTTCCGGAAGGGCCTTCCCGATGTTGTCCTCCAGAGTCTTTCCCTCCCAGAAGGGCACCAGCTCCTCAAAGAAATAGGCCCGATCCTCCGGCCTTACCAGAAAGCGATCCTGAGGTCTTGTCTCCAAATCATCTATCTCACGCTCCAGCCACTTGATTCCTCCCTCCGGAAATACAACTCCGCCACAGGATTCCTTGGATCGATTTCCTACAATGAGCTCCCCCTCATCAATACGAATCTCCAGCTGTTCCATGGAAGCTCTCAATGCATAGGCCCGTTTTAGGGGAATAGACTCCCCCTCATGCTCCCGATAGGCCCGGGTAATCAGCCGGGCCTGTTCTACGGTCAGATAACGGGGCTCCTCTAAGGTCTGCCTGCGCAGCCTTTGAATTCGTTCTGTCACTGAAATTTGTTTTATCTGCTCTATCAATTCTTTCATTACAATACCTCCATTTCCTAACTTTCAGACGAGAATCAGCTCTGTCTTTCTCTCGATCCGTTCTCTGTCCGAATCTGAAATTCCCTTGTCTGTGATGACAAGATCTATGTCCTCCCACGGCACTCCGTCTATCCAGGCACCGTGGATTCCTTTCGTACTGTCAAAAGCCGCTATGACCTTCTGGCTGTTGCGGGCATACAGCTGCTTCATCTCCCGGTCGTCAAAGGATATTGCTCCTATTCCCTCCCGCTCCATAATTCCCGGAGTACCCAGAACCGCCACCGTCATGCGGACGCCCTTCAGGTTATCTCTGGTCCAGTTCCCATACAGTCCCCGGTCCACAGTTCTTAAGACACCCCCCGTACAGTAAATATTGGGATTCTCCTCATGAGCATACAGACTGACAATGTCCAGAGAATTGGTTACAATGGTGCGGCTTCGATCCTGTACCAAAAGCTTTGCCACGCCGTAGACAGTGCTTCCCACATCCAGGCCTACTACCTCGTCATGTCCCTCCGGAATGTGACGAAGAACCTCCTTTGCAATTCGTTTCTTTACCGTCTGATTTTGCAGTTCCCTAACGCTCATGGAGTCATCATTAAATTTTTCTGCCAAGGAAACGCGCCCATGTCTGCGGGCCACCATTCCCTGGTGCTCCATCTCTATCAAATCCTTGCGAAGGGTCTCATCCGAGATCTGCAGCTCCGTAAGAAGCTGGCTGACCCGGACCTCCTCCTGGCTGACCAGCATCTCCAGAATTCGATCCCTTCTTCGTATTAATTGATCCTTTTTCATAGTTCTCCCCCCGATTTCAGAAAACAAGGGGTACCCTGCTGTTTCCGGGTCCCCCTTTTAATATTGTGTTGCTTATTTATGCTTTTTTCTTTTTCTTGGAGGCAATCATGGTTTGGAAGATCTCCACGTAAGCCGCCACAATAATTACAAGACCTGTTGCTACATACTGCCAGTATGTATTTACATTCATTACAATCAAGCCAATCTTAAGACCCGAGAACAGAATGGCACCAAGAACCGTTCCCCAGGGATTACCACGGCCTCCTGCCATACTGGTTCCGCCGATAGCTGCCGCTGCGATAGCATTCATCTCCCAGCCATTTCCGGTGGTGGGGTCTCCGGTTCCCAGCTTGGCAACCTGGATCAAGCCAGCCAGGGCAGTTCCCAGCATACCGATGGCATAGGCCATAGTCTGAACAAACTCCACACGCACACCGGAGAGGCGGGCCGCCTCCATGTTGCCGCCTACTGCATAGATGTAGGTGCCAAGACGCGTCTTTTTCAGAAGTATGTATACGATAACCGCCCATACAAGGAATATCAACGCTGAGATACGGATATCGCCAAGCACCTTTACATTCAACATATTCCGGTAGGAATCCGGAACTCCCAATACCGGATAGCCCTCCGTAATGATGTAGGCAAGACCTCTGAAGGCCGACTGTGTACCCATAGTAGCGATAAAGGGCTGCAGCTTCATCTTGGAAATCAGCAGACCGTTAATTCCGCCGGCCGCAAAGCCTACGATAAGGCCTACAAGCATGCAGAGGAACGGATTAACGCCTGCAACAGCCAGCTTCGCCACAATACACCCTGACATTGCCAGCACCGAACCCACGGAAATATCAATTCCGCTGGTGATGATGGGAAGCATGATACCAAGTCCCATCAGACCGTACAGAATGGCCTGATCCAGAATATCCACAATATTTGCAAGTGATACGTACACCGGATTCAGAGCTCCGAATATAATACACATAACTGCAATGGCAATGATTACGCTCAGTTCCCGGAAATTATTCTTAAAAATCTTTTTCATGACTGGCTACCTCCTACCGCATAAGTAATAATGCGCTCTTCCTCAAATTCTCCGCGCTGTAATTCGCCGGCCATATGGCCCTCCCTCATTACCAGGATTCGGTCGCTCATACCAATGACCTCTGTCATCTCGGAGGAAACCATGATGATGGATTTGCCGGACGCAACGATCTCTTCCATCAATTTGTAAATCTCTGCCTTCGCACCGATATCAATACCTTTTGTGGGCTCATCCATGATCAGGATATCCGCATCTGTGGAAAGCCATTTAGCCAGAATAACCTTCTGTGCATTACCTCCTGAAAGGCTGACAGTCATAAATTCCGGATCATTCGGATGAAGGCCTACTGTTTCTCCCACCTTATTGGAATTCTCTTCCTTCATCTTCCGATTTACAAACATGCCCTTCATATACTTTTTCAGGCTTGCCAGAGCAATATTATCCGCGTTATCGAAATTCTTGACAAAGCCCTCTTCCTTACGGTTCTCGGACACCAGACCAATTCCCCTCTTAACCACCGTATTGGGGGTACGGTTCTCCGGAAGCGCTTCCCCATTGTAATATACGGTTCCGCCTGTGGTGGGGTCTGCTCCAAAGATTGCCCGCATAACCTCCGTACGCATAGCGCCTACCAATCCAAAGAAGCCAAGGATCTCGCCCTTGTAAAGCTCGAAGCTGATATTCTCAAAGCCCGCAGGCCCTGTTAGATTCTCCACCTTTAAAACTACCTGATTCCGATCTGCGCAGGAGGGCTTCAGCCTCTGGGCAAACATGGACACATCACGTCCGACCATGTTCTGAACCAGCTCCTCCTCCGTGGCCTCCTTCAAATCCAATGTTGTAATATAGGTACCGTCCCGAAGGATGCTGGCACGGTCACAGATCTCAAATATCTCATCCATCTTGTGACTGATATATAATATGGTAATGCCCTGCTCCTTCAGCTCTCGAATAATGCCGAACAGGGTCTTAACTTCTGCGTTACTTAATGAGGATGTGGGCTCGTCAAAGGATATTACCCTTGCGTTCAGGTACAGCGCCTTGGCAATCTGAATCATCTGCTTCTTTCCTGCGGAAAGTAAGCCTACCTTATCGCTTGCCTTAAAATCACATCCCAGCCGGTCCAGAAGCACCTGTGTCTCCTGTTCCATCTTCTTTCTGTCCAGAAGGATTCCCTTCTGGGGCTCGCCGCCCAGCATCATATTCTGAGCAACGGTCAATTCCGGAATAATGTTGATCTCCTGATGCACCTTGGCAATACCAAACTCAATGGCATCCAGTGCATTCTTAAACTTTACTTCTTTTCCCTCAATAAATACCTTGCCTTCCGTAGCCGGAAACATCCCATGAAGAATATTCAGCAGTGTCGATTTTCCGGCACCATTCTCGCCTAAGAGCGCATGCACCTCACCTTTTTTTACGCTGAAGGATACATCACTCAAAGCTTTTTGGCCTGGAAAAATCTTTGTAATGTTTTGAAATTCTATGTATTTTTCCATAACACGCCACCTTTCTCCGTATCAGCATTTACATATTATTTATAATGTCCGGAGCAGTCATACTGCCCCGGACATTAAAATCTACCTTATAATTTCCTAAAGCGTTCTCTGACTCTTTTCACTATTCAGCTAAAGAGAATCCGGTCCAGCCAAGGATCTCCTCGTTGCTCAGGTTGCAGTTATCAGCGTCCACAACTGCATGAGGAGAATAAATGTAGGACGGAACCTCCTGACCAGCCAGACGGCGAACCAGCATCTCTGCCGCTACCTGAGACTGGAAGAACGGGAAGTCGTTGATGGTTGCGGAAAGCTCGCCGGCCTTTACGGAATCAAGAGCCTCGCTGGTTCCATCGGTACCAACAATCAGGCACTTTCCAAGGAGATCCAGCTCCTTTATAGCCTCCAGAACACCCATAGCCATGGTGTCGTTGTTTGCGTAGATGGCCTTCAGATCCGGATACTGCTTCAAAATAACGGATGCGGCATCCTTAGCCTTGGTACGATCCCAGTCAGCGTTCTGCTGAGCAACAACCTCAATGTTCGGATAGTTTGCTTTCATATAATCTACGAAGCAGTCTGTACGAAGACGAGCAGCCTCTGCAGTGGGAAGACCCTGGATAACAGCTACCTGGCCCTCCTCGCCAATCTTCTCCGCAATCCACTGAGCTGCCAGCTCTGCAGTATCCTTGTGATCTGCGCCCACTACAGGAAGATCCACATTGGCATCCTTGTCATTGCAGTAAATCATCGGAATATCCTTCTCAACAGCCGCCTCAATAGCTGCTGTCAGGTTGGTATCTGCGATAGGAGCTACGATAATTGCATCATAATCGCCATTGCTCATAGCTTTCATAACGGACTCCTGTCCCTGTACATCCATCTCTCCGCCTGCTGCTGCCTGTGCGGTGATAGTAACATCCAGTCCAAGAGCCTTCAGCGCCTCAGCGGCCGCCTCAGTACCCTCTTTCTCCATTCTCCAAAACTCATTCTCAAAAGCCTTGCCGCAGAAGCCGATGTTAAAGGTCATATCCTTCGCTGCCGCGGGAATTCCGCCAAGAGACTCTTTGATGTCATTGTATTTTACAAATTCATTGGATGCTGCGGGTGTCTCGGTCTCGGCCGGCTCCTCGGTCTCAGCGGGCTCCTCCGTATCGGCCGGTGCATCCGCAGGCTCCTCTGTTTCAGCTGGTGCCTCTGTGGGCGCCTCGGTCTTGCTTCCGCAGCCAGCAAGGAGAGTTGCTGTCATTGTACATGCAAGTAATGCTGCAATTAATTTTTTCTTCATTGTTCTTACTTCCTCCCTAAACTATTTGGTTTATTTTTAGCCCTCAAATACTGAATTCCACTTTATACCCGCTTTTGGTTGGAATTCCAACCTTTTTCTGGTTTAAAATGGAATTATTCTTGCACTTTCAAGCCGTAAATACATATTAACACTTTAACTTTTGCTTGTCAACAAAAAATATTGGTACTTTCTTATACCAGCTTCCTTTTTGTCCACAGGAAAATATGCAGTTTGACAACTTTTAATTGCTTTTTCCTTCCATTTATTATATACTTTCAGAAAGGTCCTTCTCTTTTAAGATTGGATTTCCAACCTTAAGTTTATAACTCCGCATGTGGAGCACCTTCCCGCAGAATCGCCGGAAGGAATGGAGAAGGCAGCAGAAAGGATGGAATCTTATGGATAAGCATGTTGTCATTTTAGGAAGCATTAATTATGATATCACCGCCTCCGCTGAGCGGCTTCCTGTCAGGGGTGAGACGGTAGGTGCCACCTCCGTGGATATGTTTGGAGGGGGAAAGGGTGCCAATCAGGCGGTTCAATCCGCACAGATGGGAATTCCCACCGCCATGATCGGACAGGTGGGAAATGATATGCAGGGCAAGGCCGTGCTGGAGGCTTTAAGGTCCAAGGGAATTGACTGCAGCCGTCTTCACATTTCAGAAACCAACCGTACCGGCTGTGCTTCCATTTATATTGATCCCAATGGAGATAATATGCTGGCCTATGCGCCCGGCGCCAATCATCACATTACAAAGGAGATGATTGATAACGGACTTGAGGCGATTGAGCAGGCAGACGTTTTTCTTACACAGACAGAAATCAATCTGGACGCCGCTATCTATGGCTTGGAGCTGGCTCATAAGGCCGGTGCCATAACGATTCTAAATCCGGCTCCGGCGATTCCGCTTCCCGATGAGATCTTTCCATTGGTTGACTTTATTACACCAAACGAGACGGAAAGCGAGGTTTACACCGGTATTCTCCGCTCTGATATGTCCATTGAGGATTGGAAGCAGAGGACCGCGGACTGGTTCCTGAACCGGGGTGTGAAAAATCTCTGCATCACTATGGGCGAAAAAGGAGCCTTCTATTCCAACGGAATCGAATCCATCAGTGTTCCCGCCTTCACCATCAAGGCAGTTGACACCACCGCTGCCGGCGATTCCTTCCACGGCGGTCTGGCCTTCGGCTTAGCCAACGGCTATGATATCAAAACCTGTCTGCAAATCGGCAGTGCCTGCGGCGCTCTGTCCGCCATGACCTTAGGCGCTCAGAATTCCATTCAGCCCAAGGAGCGGGTGCTTGCCTTCTTAAAAGAACAGGGGATCACTATTTAATTGTCAAGGTACATGGGGACTGCCAGGGGGGGATTGGCAGCCCCTTTTTTTGCCACATTCAGGAACGGATAATTCCAAAATCCTTTAAGCAAAGCTCCACTGCGTCCCATGTATCCGTCCATACCATGCCGGCTTCCCTGGCCTTCGTTGTATCCAGGCGCACATCACGGTTATGATCCAGATAGTTTACCGTGTCCTCCTTAAGAATCTCGGCAAGCTTCTCCTCAAGGCCCAGCAGCCTCAGAATATGTTCCACAATCTCATAGCGGCTTTTGTGATTGGTTGCTCCCATATGATAGGTTCCGAAGGGGCTTTGAAACAACTTCTCCATATTGGCAACGGTTTCATAGATATAGCCCATTCCCCGGAATTCATGCCTGGATGCCACAATGGTCTCCTGCTTCAAAAGCTTTGTTATGGTGTCCCACAGAATTCCGTTGGACATATTCTTCCCGTACTCCGGCAGACCAAACATCCAGGTGAACCTCGGAATCCAGAGCTCATCCAGAATCTCCTTCAAAAGCCCCTCGGCCTCCAGCTTGTTTGCTCCGTAAACCGTATTGGGGACAGCCTCATCCTCCTCCCGGAAGGGGCCTCCATTGGTATTGCCATTAAATACCTGCTCCGAGCTGATAAATACCATTTTACTTCCATATTTTTTCGCGGCCTTTGCCACATATACGGCTCCATCCACGTTGATGCGGTGTGCCACATCCGGATGCTCATTGCAAAAGTTTGTCACAGCCACAGCTCCCGCATGAATAATGATATCCGGCCGGAACTCCCTCACACAATCCTCCACCGCCTTTTCATCCGTGCAGTTCAGCTCCTTCTTTCCCACTGCCAAAAGCTCATATTGCTCCTTGTAGTAATCCGCCATGCGGGAAGCAAAAAAACCTTTTCCGCCAGTGAGCAAAATTTTCTCCTTCATTCCGAAGCTCTCTCCTTTCTATATTCCTTTTCCCTATTATAGCTTATTTCCCCTTGCAATTCCACTATGTTTCTTCAATTTTCCAAACAACTTTCAAGCAATTTCTTGAAATATCAAGTTTTTTATTGTATTTTTTGAAATTTATTGTATACTATAAAAGGAAGGAGGAGTATTTGATATGAAGGCATCCGAAATTTCCGCACGGCGGAACCGAATTGTAGAATTGCTCCAGGAGCGGGGTACGCTCTCCATCAAGGAGGCGGTCCGGCTTTTAGACGTGTCCCACGAAACCATTCGCCAGGACTTTAACCACCTGGAGCAGCAGGGTCTGTTGAAAAAAATTCATGGAGGTGCAAAGCTGGCCCATATTGGGGCTACCAAGGATATCCAGTTTCGGGAAACCACCCATTATCCGGAAAAGCTGGCAATTGTGCGGGAGGCTTTGCGCCTGATTCCAAAGGACCATTGCACCATAGGCTTGGACAGTGGCAGCACCGTTGCTCTTTTGGCATCAAAGCTTGTGGATCTCTCTCCTAAAACCATTTTCACCAACTCCTGGACCAGCATGTCTGCCCTTATGGAAAGCCCCCATGAGGTTTATTTCAGCGGAGGCCGTCTTCTGCGCAGCGACAAGTCCTTTCATGGAAATATTGCCTTGAATGCCTTCCGCTCCATTGCCATGGATTTGTGCTTTATGGGCTCCAGTGGTGTCTGGAATCACAGCGGCATCTGCTCCGCCAATTATCAGGAGCTGGATGTAAAGCGCCAGTATATTCGCCAGAGCGCAAAAAAGGTGGTCCTTATGGACAGCTCCAAGTTTGCCACCTCCTCCTTCCTGGAGATCGCCTCATGGAATGAGATTGATATTCTGATTACGGATACCCACATAGCAGAGGAAATGAAAGAGCGGCTCAGCTATGATCTTCAAGTCATAACCGCCGCTCCTTAACGCCTTGGGTCTATTCTGTTTTATACCTCCAGCTCGATGGTCCGTCCTGTGGAATGATATTCCACCAGGCCTACGCCTGCTGCCCGAAGCATCCGCTTGGAAGCCAGAACAGCCGCCGTACCTGCGTACTTGTCGCTGCCATAGACTACTGTCTTAATCCCTGCCTGGATAATGGCCTTGGCACACTCATTGCAGGGAAACAGGGTCACATAGATCTTGGCCCCATCCAGGCTGCCTCCGCGGTAATTCAAAATAGCGTTCAGCTCTCCATGGGTCACAAAGGGATACTTTGTCTCGTTCTCCTCCCCTGCTCTCTCCCAGGGAAACACGTCATCATCACAGCCATTGGGAAAGCCGTTATAGCCCATGGACAAAATCTTGTTGTTGGGACTTACGATACAGGCCCCCACTTGGGTGCTGGGGTCCTTGGAGCGCATAGCGGAAAGGGCTGCCACTCCCATAAAGTACTCATCCCAGCTAATGTAATCCTTCCTCTTTCCTCCCATACGATTGTCTCCTTTTAAAGCTGCTGCGCAACAGTACTATTTTGTTCCGAAAATACGGTCACCCGCATCCCCCAGACCGGGAACAATATAGCCGTTTTCATTTAAATGCTCATCCAGGGCTCCCACATAAATATCCACATCCGGATGAGTCTCCTGCATACGCTTGATTCCCTCCGGAGCCGCAATGATGCACATAAAGCGAATATTTTTCACACCCCGATCCTTCAGCATTTGTATGGCTGCCACTGAGGAGCCGCCCGTAGCCAGCATGGGGTCCACCACAAATACGTCCCGTTCACTGCAGTCTGCCGGAACCTTACAGTAATACTCCACCGGCTCTAAGGTTTCCTCATTTCGGTACAATCCGATATGTCCTACCTTTGCGGAGGGGATCATGGCAAGCATACCCTCTACCATTCCAAGTCCTGCTCTTAAAATCGGAATAACCGCCATCTTCTTTCCCGCCAGCTCCTTGACTGTGGTCTTACAGATCGGCGTCTCAATTTCCACATCCTGGAGCTTTAAATCCTTGGTTGCTTCATAGGTAATCAGACTTGCTATCTCACTGATCATGGCCCGGAAATCTCTGGACCCTGTCCCCACCCGCCGAATCACTCCAATCTTGTGTTGGATTAACGGATGCGTCATTACCACTACATTTGACATCTTCTTTTGTCCTCCCTGCCTCTACTCTTCATCAATTC
This sequence comes from bacterium 1XD21-13, assembly GCA_009917555.1. Lineage (GTDB taxonomy): Bacteria > Bacillota > Clostridia > Lachnospirales > Lachnospiraceae > Laedolimicola. The sequence goes on from QZDX01000006.1 coordinate 154,818, forward strand.
CCTTGATTCTGTTTACATGTCTCTCCCCATTGGAAAATTCCGTATTTAAAAAGGTGTCCACAATCTTAACAGCCAGTCCCGGCCCTGTTACACGGCCTCCCATGGCAAGAATATTGGCATCGTTGTGCTGTCTTGTAGCCTCTGCGCTAAAGCAATCTCCGCAAAGAGCGGCCCGAATTCCCTTAAACCGGTTGGCCGCAATGGAGATCCCGATTCCGGTTCCGCAGATCAAAATTCCCTTTTCACATTCCCCCGACTGAACCGCCTTCGCAACCTGCTTTGCATAGATCGGATAGTCTACAGACGCAGTGCTGTTACAACCAAAATTCTTGTATTCCAGCCCCTTCTCCTCGAGATAAGCAATTACCTCCTGCATCAGCTCATATCCGCCATGATCACATCCAAGTGCTATCATCCTTTTGCTACCTCCATGTCTATTTTTCTCTGATTATAGCATTTTTTTGTGGATTAGCAAAGGCTTTCTTTTAAATCAGTTACATCCTATTGATTCAAATACCTCATAATCCCCATATGTATGGCCCACACCAATTGATCCTGGTAGCTCTCATCCTTCAGCTTCCCATTTTCCTCCCAGTTGCTTAGGAAGCCGCATTCTACGATCACCACCGGAGCCTGGGTTTTTTTCAGCAGATAATAAGTGTCATTGGCTTTAGCCTGCCGGTGATTCTCCCGGTCCACAAAGCGAATCAGCTCCTCCTGTATGAGCTCCGCTAAGCTTTGGCTCTCCTTGGAGGTGCCATAATAAAATACCTGTGCGCCATGTATGGCCTCCTCATGGTAACTGTTCTGATGGATGCTGACCACGCAGGCCGGCTGCTCCTCATTGATCAGCTCACAGCGCCGTTTCATATCCTGAGCCTTTTTGTTGGAGGCATTTTCATCATACAGGCCCTGATCCTCCTGGCGTGTCATAATCACCTCTATATCCTGCTGCTCCAAAATCGCTTTGAGCTTCCTGGCAATCTCCAGATTCAAATCCTTTTCCTGTGTTCCGTCCACGCTGATTTTGCCCGGATCGTTTCCTCCATGGCCGGCGTCCAGAATCACCAACCTGGAATCCGCCCGCTCTGCCTCCCCCTCTGCCTGCTCCCAAAAGCCTCCCCTTGCGAAATAGAAGGCGCTTACCAGTACTAAGACTGCCATTCCGAACCCGATTGCTCGGCTTCTCCTTATGATTTTCTCCTTTAATTTCCGCAAAATTTCCATGAAAAACCGCCATATATTTGTTTCTAAAATATATGGCGGTTTCGTTTATTCCATGTCTCAATTCGTCCCTGATTAGTTTACATAGCGCAATATGATATCCCAGATATCCTGGCGCTCCAGACCCAGCTTCCAGCCTGCAATACCGGCCAGCTGATACTCCCGAATCAAGGCTGCCTTCAGCTCAATAGATTCCTCATCCTCCAGCCAAATCTTGTAGGTATTGCCTTCTGCCTCATATTCCGCATAATACTGTCCACATTCGTCGTTCCAGGTCTTCTCCGCCCCATGCTCGATTACCACCCGTTCTGCGGCATCCATGCTATAGGATTTGCTGGTTACCACATAGGGAACGTATTCCTCCGTATCTGACTCCTCTGCCAGCTCCTCGTCTGTCTTAGGCCGTTCCTCCCAAAGTCTGGTATAGAAGGGAACCGCATTGATCACCTTCTCGGCCGGAACCTCCTCCAACGTATTCTCAATTCCTTCCCGGACCCATCCAATGCTGGCCACAGAGCCTGCCTCCGGGGAAGTGGCGTAGTGCTCGTCATAGCCCATAATAATCACATAGTCGGCTACGATTCCCTGCTCCTTCCGATCATAAAACATATTGTGGTCCGCAGGCACATAATTGTCCACCGAAAGGACAATTCCGTTTAAGCGGCACATAATGGACAGCTCACGAATGAACTGGATATAGGCCTTGGCCGACTCACCATTGATAAACTCAAAATCAATATTGAGACCGTCCAGGTCGAATTCAATGGCCTTGGCTATCAGGTTGTTTACCAGCCGCTGGCGGGAGGAGGTTCTGGATAAAATCTCATAGTCCAAAATCGTATCCTTATACTCAATATCATTGACCAGAGCCCATACCTCGATATTGTTCTGATGACAATAATTCACATAGGTCTGACTTGCCAAGGATTGAATATTCCCCTCATTGTCATTGAGGAAGAACCATGTAGGGGAAATGGTGGTCAGCCCCTTGGTCTTGGCTATGGTCTCCAGAACCGTATTATTGGCGTCCGCATTGGTTACCTGATGCCATGCCATATTAATGGTATAATCCTTGGCAAGATTGGGATAGACCGGCTCCTCATAGTTCGGCTCCTGGGTCTCCTGGCCCTGGCTTCCCAGATACTTATCCCGAATATAGCCGAGGAAGCCATTCTTTGTTCGCACTCTGGTCCAGCCCTCTATTTCTTCCTCCTTGGGAAGCACATAGAGCACATCCTCCTTCGCCACATCCGTTAAAATGGGGCTCTTGATATCCGGCTCAAAGCGCACATGGGCATCCTTTTTCACGGTTACCGTATTGACATTGCCAAATTCCTTCAGAATGTGCACCCGATTCACTTCGTCCGTCATTACCTCGAACTCCATGGCCGTGTATTTCTGAATATATTTCAAGGCCACATAAGCAGTGTCCCCATCCACCTTCACCGGCGCATAGCTCTCTGTATACTTTGTCTTTGCCACCGTATAGTCATTGCTCCCCACCTGGGCGGTAATAAGCTCCGTGGGCGTGGTGTACAGGAGCAGGTTTTCCTTGGCATCCCAATAGAACCGGGGATTCAGGTACTCATACAGGATGTCCGTGCTCACATATGCTTCTCCGTCAATGATTCTGGCCCGAATGTCCGTAAGCTCGTCCTGCAGAATAACCGCCGCTTCGTCTCCCTCCTCCAAATTAAAATATGTGTATAAGTCCATTCGCTCGTCTGTTGGACTGTACTTTTTTATCAAATAATTAATTCCCATAATCAGCAGAATAATGATAATGAGCAGCAGCGCCATCAAAACCGGTATCAGCTGCCTTCTGTCGATGGAGCTTCTGGATCTGCCTCTGCCTTTCCTTCTTTTTCTTCTCCTCTTGGTTGCCATGTCATACTCCTCCTATTCCAGTTCCATAATAGCAGAATTTTTTCGACACGTCATCCCTATTTTTGACATTTTAAAAAATTAATAAAACTATAAGAAACCTTACAGGCTATTATGTCCTTGTCTCCCTTTGAAGCTGCCGCACCGCGGACATTGATTGGTTTTTGTATCCGCATCAGAGGGGTCCGGTCCGCATACATGATTATCCGCGGCACTACTGCTTCCTCCAAAAGGAGTTCGTGATAGATATTGCAGGAGAAATCTGACTGCTTTTTTATACTAAATTTTAACAATCGTGGAATTACTCACCGAATTGGTGTATGATGTCAAAGCCTGGCTTACACATTGCCTATGTAACCGAAATGCTCTTTTGCCTCCTTTCCGCAGGCAGGTCTCCTATGTATATTATATTCGAACTTTCCCCAAAAATGCATGGACTTATAAAATTTTATAAATTCTTAATAAAAAATTGGCATTTTTGGCATATTGACTTCCGGTTTGATATTGTATATACTTTGAAAAATGTATATAATAGTTATAAGTAATTCGATTACGGATTTGGATGTGGTGATTATGAAGATAGAAAAATTAAATGAAAACCAGATACGCTGTACGTTAACCAAGGATGATCTGGCCACCCGCCAGATCAAGCTTAGTGAGCTTGCCTATGGTACGGAGAAGACCAAGGAGCTGTTCCGGGACATGATGCAGCAGGCATCTGTTGATTTTGGATTCGAGGCGGATAACATTCCTCTCATGATAGAGGCCATTCCGCTTCCCAATGAGTGTATTGTACTCATTATCACAAAGGTAGAGGACCCAGAAGAGCTGGATACACGTTTTGCCAAATTCGCTCCAGGGGAAGCCAATCATTTTGAGGAGGCCTCCGAGCTTGGCAGCGCCCTTCCCGAAGGCGCGGACAATGTGCTGGATATCTTCCGCAAGCTGATTGAGCGTCATCTCAAGGAAGGCTCCAAGGAGGAAAAGGAGGAGAAGGCCATTGCCCTGGCTCATGAGCTGGATTTGACACGCCTGTATTTCTTCCCCGAGCTGGACAGCGTGATTTCCGTTGCTCATGTGCTCAAGGACTGTTATAAGGGTCTCAACACACTGTTTCGGCTGAAAAAGGATGGCTGCTATTGTCTGGTAGTTCGCAAAAGCAATCATACGCCGGAGGAATTTAACAAGATCTCCAATATTCTTTCCGAATATGGAACCCATGAAAAATATGCCTCTGCTAATGAAGCCTATTTGGAGGAGCATGAGGAGCTTATGATCAAGGATGAAGCTCTTCAAAAGCTGGCACTTTTATAAATATTAAGCTCTAGGAGCTGTCAAAAAATCGGGCCGGGATATTCTCTTTGAACAAAGGAATATCCTGACCCGATTTTTCCATGCAACATTCCGGTATTCTCCCAGTGCACAATTATTTTCTTTATTCTGCCTCCAAAAATGCGTTCAACCGCGCTGTCAGCACATCCGGGTCCATTCCGTGAACCAAAGCAGCCTCCTCCAGAGATTCAAACTGATGAGACGGGCAGCCTACACAGTGCATTCCCTCCCGCATGAGGATTCCTGCCATATTCTCATCCACCTGAAGGATCTGTCCCATAAGCATGTCCTTGGTAATCTTTGCCATCTGAAGCTTCCTCCTTTTATCTGTATTCCTATTATCTACATAACCGCAAAATTTATTATAGTGGAATTCCTACTGTTTTGCAAGGATTTTTTTATTCCCAGTAATTACTGTTTTTATATTTTTCCACTTGTATAATTTTGCACTTTATATTAAAATACACGTAAGGTCCAGGGCGTGTACGATTTCAAATCTACTTCCAAGGGACCAGAACGAGAGAATATAAGGAGGAGCGGTATTATGGCATATGTAATCAACGACGATTGCGCAAACTGCGGTTCCTGTGCGGCAGTATGTCCTGCAGAGGCAATCAGCGAGGGCGATGGCAAGTACGTAATCGATCCTGACGTTTGCCTGGATTGCGGAACCTGCGAAGCAGAATGTCCCACCGGCGCAATTAGTGCGGAATAATGGACCCCGTATCAGCTACGGAAGTAAAAGAGGGGCAGACCTACACGGTCTGTCCCTTTCTCTGTCCAAAAAAGCTCCGTTTTTTCTTCTCCTCCTTCTTTAACAGAGCCCGCTCCTTACGAGACCTTTGGGAGCTTCGAATCGCCTCGTCCAGGCGCTTAAAGCGCTCGTCCTCCCGCTCCTCCTTCATACGAAGCAGGTAATCCATCTCCTTAATCACGTGGCCGCTGACCTGAGTGCTGATTTCCTGCCCCATCTTCTCCGTGTGATCCTCCAGAGCCTCGGAAATCAACCGGCTCATAATACATTGGAATTGCTGCATCTTCTCCTCCCGCATGACAGCCTGTCCGTCCGCAGGGGCCGGAAGCTTGTCCACCCTTGCCAGCAGATGGGTAATCTCCGTTTCTCCCTGCTCCAGCTCGGGAAGAAGCATCTTGATAGCTTTAAGCTGTACCCCCTGTTCCTTCAGCTCCCGTATACGCTGAAACAGCTGAATATTTTCTTCTGTATAATAGCGATGGCCCATTTCATTGCGGCCGATGGGCAGACACAGCTCTTCCTCCCAATAACGGAGCACATGGGCCTCCACGTCTACCAGCTTGGCAGCATCGGAAATCATATATCGCACTTCGCTCATACTTATTCCTCCGATTTATATGTAAATTTTTTCCATATTCTACATTATAACAGCTTTTCTCGGAATTGCAAGAAAAATTTACATAAAATGGAAAAATCCAAGACCATTTACATAACTGGTCTTGGATTGTAATTTTTAAATGCGGTATATTCCGGCATCCACAGCAAATTAATCGTCCCAATGGGGCCATTCCTCTGCTTCGCCACAATGACCTCCGCAAGATTTTTCATCTCAGAATCCTTGTTATAGTAGGCGTCCCGATACAAAAACATCACCATATCCGCATCCTGCTCAATGGCGCCCGAATCACGAAGGTCCGAAAGAATGGGCCTGTGGTCTGGTCTCTGCTCCACCGCACGGCTCAGCTGAGATAAGGCTACCACCGGTACATTGAGCTCCCTTGCCACCCCCTTCAGGCCTCTGGAGATATCGGAAATCTCCTGCTGCCTGGAATCGGACGATCGGCCGGAGCCTGTCATCAACTGCAGATAGTCAATCATCACAATCCCCAGCTTATGCTCCAGCTTATACTTCCTGCATTTACTCCGAAGCTCTGCCAGGGTAATGCCCGGCGTATCATCAATAATCAAATTGGAGCGGGCCACGCCCTCCGCTCCCTCCACCAGACGCTCCCAATCGCTGTCTGTCAAATTTCCATTCCGCAGCTTCTGGGCATCCACGCCGGATTCCATGGACAAAAGACGGTTTACCAGCTGCTCCTTGGACATCTCCAGACTAAAGATCGCCACCGTCACATCATGGCGGAAGGCCATATATTGCGCAATATTGAGTACAAAGGCGGTCTTTCCCATAGAGGGACGGGCCGCAATCAAAATCAGGTCTGAGGGCTGGAAGCCTGAGGTCTGGTAATCCAGATCCTTAAAGCCTGTGGCAATTCCCGTTACGTTCCCCTTTGTCCGGGAAGCTATCTCAATCTTTTGAATGGCATTTAACACCACCTGCTTAATGGGCACAAACTCTCCCGTGTTTCTTCGCTGTACCAGTTCAAAAATCTTTTTTTCCGTCTGTTCCAGAACATCCTCCAGGGATTCTACACCCCCATAGCAGAGATTGCTGATCTCGTCATTTGCCCGGATAAGCCTGCGCAGAGTAGACTTCTCCGCCACAATATTGGCGTATTTCTTGATATTGGTGGAGATATAATCGGAATCCAAAATATCATGCATGAACTCCATGCTGCTGATCTCCTCCGGAACCTCCTTGGCCCGCAAAAGATTCTGCAGGGTAATCAAATCCACCGGCTCATTCTGGTTGAACAGCTCTACCATGGCATCAAAGATCACACCGTACTGTCTCTGATAGAAATCCTCCCCGGTAATAATCTCTGATGCAATGAGAATTGCTTCCCGATCCATAATCATAGAGCCAATGACGGATCGCTCTGCCTCCTGATTGTGGGGCATCACTCGTTTAATAATCGCTTCTTCCATACCTATGCTTCTCTTACGTTTACCTTAAGCTGTGCGGTTACCTTGGGATGCAGCTTGATGGGCACCATCTGTGTTCCAATAGTCTTAATGGGGCTTGGCAACTGCATTTTTTTCTTATCCAGCTCGATTCCAAGCTGTTCCTGTGCGGCCTGTGCGATTTCCTTGGAGGACACGGAGCCGAAAATCCTTCCGCCCTCGCCGGCTTTGATGCTCACATTGACCTCAAGCTTGGAGATCTGATCCGCAAAGGCAACGGCCTCCTCATAAATCTCTTTGGCCACCTTCTCTTCGTTGGCCTTCTTCAGCTTCAAATCATTCATATTTTTCGGAGTAGCCTCTACTCCCAGCTTTTTCGCCAAAATAAAGTTACGGGCATAGCCATCATTGACCTCCACCAGCTGTCCCTTTTTTCCCAGAGATTTTACATCCTCTATCAAAATTACCTTCATTCGAATTCTCCTTCCTCCTGCATTTTTTCAATGGTATGCTTTACAATTTCCATGGCCTCATCTACCTCACAGGCCAGCTGTGCGCCAGCCATGTTCATATGGCCGCCTCCTCCCATACGCTCCATAAGGATCTGTACATTGACCTCATCAATGGAGCGGGCGCTGACATAGGTCTTCTGCTGATAATAGGTCAGCACAATAGATGCCCTTACGCCTACAATATTCAGCAGCTCATCCGCCGCCTGAGCTCCCACAATGGTGGGGCTTTCAATGTTCTCCGTGGGACATACAGAGATAGCAAATCCATGGTAGACCTCCGCATGGCGAACCGCCTCGGCTCTTGCCTTGTATTCTACCATCTCATTTCGGAACATCTTGCGCACACGGGTTACATCCGCGCCACAGCGCCTTAAGAACGCAGCCGCCTCAAAGGTCCTGACCCCTGTCCTTCTCATAAAGTTGTCCGTATCCAGAACAATGCCCGCATAGAGACAATCGGCCTCTGCCGTCTTAATCTTCAAGCCCTCATCAAAATACTGCAGAATCTCCGCCACCATCTCACAGGCAGAGGAGGCGTAGGGCTCAATGTAGGACAATACGGCATTTTCAATCTGCTCATTGGTCTGACGGTGATGATCCAGCACCACAATGGTGGAGGTTCGGCTCAATAAGCCGCTGCACTCCGTATAATTGGGCCTGTTGGTATCTACCACCACCAGAACCGTATTGCGGTCTATCATTTCCAGTGCCTGCTCACCGGTCAAAAACATATCGGTCTCATAGGTGGGATTATCATTAAAGCTCTCTCTTAAAGGGCGCACGGAATTGGTAATATCGTTGATCACAATATAGGCCCGCTTTCCCAGCACCTTTGCTGCCCGGTAAATACCGATGGACGCTCCGAAGGAATCCATATCCCCCATCTTATGCCCCATTACCATAACCTTATCACGGCTCTCAATAAACTCCCGCAGGGCATGAGCCTTCACACGGGCCTTGACACGGGTTGCCTTTTCTATCTGCTGGGTCTTTCCGCCAAAATAGGTGATGTTTTCCCCTTCCTTGATCACCACCTGATCTCCGCCTCTTGCCAGGGCAAGATCAATGGCTATCCGGGCGTAATCGTAATTTTCCGCAAAGCTATTGCCGCTTAACCCCAGGCCGATACTCAAGGTCACCGCCATTTCATTTCCAATGTTTACAGTCTTTACATCCTGCAGCAGCTCGAACTTATTCTCCCGCATGATGGGCAGATGCTTTTCCTGAACGGCAATAAAGTACTTATCCTTCTCCATTTTTTTCACAATGCCGCCAAAGGCACCGATGTACTTGTTGATTTTTCGATCCACCAGGGCCACCAGAAGAGAGCGCCGCACCTCTTCTATGGTATCCAGAGCCTCCTCATAATTATCCAGGTAAATCAATCCCGCTACCAGGCGCTCTTCCTTATTCATGCGGATATATTTGTTGATCTCTGTCTCATCGAACATATAAAGGGCAATCAGATAACCCTCATCCTCTCCCAGATCCATCAGAGCATTGTTCTCCAGCATATGCTCCATATATACCCTGCGAATGTCCGCCCGAAAGTCCCGCTCCTCAAAAGAAAAGCGGACACTTTTCGCGTCACCGTCCTTATCCTGTAAAAGCTGCTCTCTGGTAAATTCCGGAAAAAACCAGGAAATGGATTTATGAAGTGCCTTTCTTGTCTTCTTACTCGCCTCAAAAAAGGCCGTATTTCCCCACAGTACTCTTCCCTCCTCATCCAGAAGGGCATAGGGCAATGCCAGATCCTTCAAGAGCTTTCTCTGGACCTGTCCATATTGGGTGGCAAAGGAAATCAATTCATTGTAGATCTGTGTTCTGCTGCGCAGATACAGAATCCCAACAATCAACACATACACCACCAGAAAGCCAGACATCAGAATCCCTGCCTTCACGGAAATGGGATACATGCAGATGTTCATAGCCAGCAGCAAAATGCTCAATAATAAGGGCCACTTCGCATATCCCCTCAGCCGGCTTTTGAAACGAACCTTTTCTTTCATTCTCTTATCTCCGTCATTCAATACTGTTTGTAAGCTCATGCATCAAGCCCATTCTTCTCGCTAACGCTCATTATGTTATGAATTTTCAATTCATAACCAACATTCGCCGCTCGCCGAATGTGCAAGCCCATTCTTCTCGCTAACGCTCATTATATCACAGTTTTTTCACATTTTCCATAAAAAAAGCCGTCGGCTTTCGCCGACGGCCTAAAATCTTAATCCATTACATAGGGCATAAGAGAAATATGACGCGCTCTCTTGATTGCAACTGTAAGAGCTCTCTGATGCTTTGCACAGTTTCCTGTAATTCTTCTGGGGAGAATCTTTCCTCTCTCAGATACGTATCTCTTTAACTTATTAACATCCTTGTAATTGATCTCATTATTCTCTTTTCCGCAGAATACGCAGACTTTCTTTCTTCTGCGTCCCATGCCTCTTCTTCTCATGGGAGCATCGCCTTTATCGGATTTTGTGTAAGCCATGGCTGTTACCTCCTTATATAATCTCTCTTTTCATTCCACGATTGTTAGTTGAAGGGCAGCTCCTCGTCAATGCCGTCCGGGATGTTCATAAAGCCGTCTCCTGCTGCCGCAGATGGCTCCGGCATACTCTGCTGGAAGGAATTCTGCTGCTGATAGCCGACGCTGTGCTCGCTGGCTGCAGCCTTGCTCTCCGCAAACTCCTGCTCCTCCACCACAACATCGGTGGTGTATACCTTCTGGCCCTCCCGGTTGGTGTAGCTTCCTGTCTGAATCCGGCCGGTAATAGCAATCTTGGTGCCCTGGCGCAGATACTTCTCTGCAAACTCCGCCTGTCTTCCAAAGGCCACACAGCCGATAAAATCAGCGCTCTGATCTCCATCCCTGCGGAATCTGCGATCCACTGCCAGTGTATATCTTGCTACCGCTGTGGCATTCTCACCCTGTGAGTAGCGCACATCCGGATCCCGTGTCAAACGTCCCATTAAAATCACTTTATTCATACTAACAATCCTCTACTTTCCGGTTAAAACCTTAGTCTATGCGTCTTTGCGAACACACAGATAGCGGACAACATTCTCCATGATGCGAACATGTCTCTCCACCTCAGCCGGGCAGGTTGTATCTGCGTCAAACTGAATAAAGTAGTAGTATGCTTCTCTCATGTGCTGAATCTCGTAAGCAAGTCTCTTCTTGCCCCAATCCTCAACCTCGGTCACAGTTCCTCCGTAGCGGGCAATGTACTCTTTTGCCTTCTCTACGGTAGCTGTTCTCACGTCATCTTCTACCTTTGCATTCACAACCAATGCTAATTCATACTTGTTCATGCTTTACCTCCTTTTGGTCTCTGGCTTCCCCTCTATGGGGGAAACAAGGAAATGAATAATCTATCACGAAATCAAACTATAACACATTTTTCCTGGAAATTCAAGTGCTTTTCCCAAAAATTGAACAGACAAAAAGGGACACATTAGTCCTGCGTCCGAAGCCCCTTTGTATTCTTCTCCACCAGCTTCCTGGCAATCATAATCTGATGTCCGCAGCCTAAGCATCGCAAGCGAAAATCAGCGCCCACCCGCAGAATCTCCCACTCCGAGCTTCCGCAGGGATGCTGCTTTTTCAGCTTTACGATATCCCCTACCTTATATTCCACTTAGCACCTCTCCTATGTTGGCCTGTATGAGCAGATCCGCATGACTGTCTCTGGGGGTGGACGCCCGGTTGATAACCACCAGATGCTTCCCTGTAAAGTAATCAATCAGTCCCGCCGCAGGGTACACCGCCAGGGAAGTTCCCCCAATGATCAGAAGGTCCGCATGAGCTATGGCTTCCACGGCTCCCTGAATGGTGCGGTTGTCCAGTCCTTCCTCATAGAGAACCACATCCGGCTTAATCAGGCCGCCGCATTCACAGCGAGGCACGCCCTTCGCATTCAGCATATAGGCCGCATCATAAAATTTGCCGCATTTCTGACAGTAATTCCGATGCACAGACCCATGGAGCTCATACACCTTCTTACTCCCGGCAAGCTGATGGAGGCCGTCAATATTCTGGGTTACCACTGCCGTCAGCCTTCCCTGCTCCTCAAGCTGGGCCAGCTTTTTATGGGCCGCATTGGGCTTTGCATCCAGGCACAACATCTTTTTCTTGTAAAAACGGTAAAATTCCTCCGTATTGCTCACAAAAAAGCTGTGGCTTAAGATTGTCTCTGGCGGATATCTCCATTCCTGATGGTACAGCCCGTCCGTGCTTCGAAAATCCGGAATTCCACTCTCCGTAGACACCCCGGCACCTCCAAAAAATACAATGCGGCTGCTCTCCTTCACATATTCCTTTAGCTGAGCAATTCGTTCCTCCGTGGTCATGCTATCCCTTCCTTCTAATAAACCCTCTTCCCATGAACCACAAAGCGCTTCACTCCGCTTTTGGTACAGGTAGAAAGGGTGATTACCCGATTTTCCTTAGATACTTCAATTCCTGTGTCATATAGAGAGCGGTCCTTAATGATCTTTAAGAATCGTTCATACCTCGGATCCGATTCCGCAGAAAAGCCTATGGTGTAGGTATCACTGTTGGCATCTGTCTCATAACAGGAAAAGATCTCATAGGCATGTGTGCCATCCTCCAGATCAATGTAAATCATGGGATGATCCACCAGATATGAAGCATTGCGGTACTCCTTCAGGCCGCCAAACATGGAGCCATTCTTCATATTATGTCCATAGACAATGGTATGGGGCTCCGAGAAATCCGGCTTATTTAAGTACTCTACAAAAATGCTGGCAGAGCTGTTCTTTTTTCCGCTAAAGGTGTGATGCAGATAATAAACATCATCATCACCCTGCATCAAAGGATAGCTAATCTCGGTATCCGGAATCTCAATCCAACCGATCACATCCTCATTCTCCGCCTTCAACGCCTCCAAATCAATGCGCTGCCGGCGTTCCTCCTCTTCCCCGGAGTCCTCACTGTCTTCTCCATATGCCACTTCCGGAAGCTCTTCCTCCACATATTTCTGAAGATCGTCGTATTCATCAGTACCTTCCTTATATTCTAAGAAAATACCTGCAAGCTGGCTTCCGCAAAAAATCACCATTCCCAAGCACAGTACAAGTGCAACAATCAGTGGTATTGGAATCCGCCGTCTCTTTCTTCGTGCCATTTTTATCATCACCTCTCGTTTATTCTATCAAACTACCTGTAAAAAAACCAGATCTAATTGCCAAAAGCCTGCAAAGTCTCAAAGAAAATCTGAATTGGCTCCTTTAAAAAATCCGTCTCCTCCGAGCAGGCCGCAAGGCTTAGTGCCCTGTCATGAAAAGGATAAAGTCTGTAATAATAGCTTCTGTCATTTCGGCTTTGCCGGACCTGGCCCTCCTCTCTGTAAACTTCTTCCACATAAAAGGAATTTAACGGGATTCCAAGCCCTGAGCCCTCCGCCTTCATAAAGCTTTCCTTCAGCACCCACAGATCGTAAAACAAAAGCTCCCTTTTGTCCTCAGATGCCATCTCATATGCCCTCTGTTCCTTAGGATGAAACTTTTTTACCACCAGATCCCGCCGCTTTCTGCCTTTATGACACTCCACATCAATTCCTACGGGCTTCTCCCCTATGGCGCAGGCCGCATACCTTCCACTGTGGGAAAGATTGATATGAATCCCCGGATGCTCCGGAAGAAACGGCTTTCCCTTGGCGTCCCGTTCCAGGAAAATAGAATCTATCTCTGGATACTGTCTTTTGAGTGCCGTTTCAAGGAGTCGATGCGCCCATTTTGACTGAAGCCCCGGCTTCCTTTCCCCGTCCGGTATTTCCGCCCAATATACATGCACCATATGCCTACCGTCTCTTCTGCTTGTCCAGCAGCTCCATCAGCGCCTCATCACTGTCAGAAATCCAGACGTCCTCCTCCTGGACATTCAACCCCAGATATTCCCGCAGCGTGCAGGGCTCGTCACTATTTCCCCAAGCCTCTATATAAATATCAATCTCCTCAAAGGGGATCTCTCCTGCCAGATACCTTTCTTTAAACCTCATAGGCTCCTCCTTGGCTTTTATCTCTACTATACTATAGCCCATTTACCGGACATGTGCAAGGGCAGTCTCAGCTTTCACTGCCAAGACTGCCCTTGTGTTCCATCTTTCTTTATTCAATATGAATATCCAGAGGCTTATCCAGCTCCTCCGATACATACTTCCCATTCTTCTTCCTCTGGCGTACACATTCGGATAGAAGATATTCGATCTGCCCGTTGACCGAGCGGAAATCGTCCTCTGCCCAGGCGGCAATTTCACCATACAGCTTTGCAGAAAGGCGAAGGGGAATCTGTTTTTTCTGAGTATCCGCCATACTTAATACAGGCTTCCGGAATTGACAACCGGCTGGGCATCATGATTGCCGCACAGAACTACCAGGAGATTGGATACCATTGCCGCCTTACGTTCCTCATCCAGCTCCACCAACTGCTTCTCATTCAGGCGCTCCAGAGCCATCTCCACCATGCCTACGGCTCCGTCTACAATCATTTTCCTTGCATCAATAATGGCTGATGCCTGCTGTCTCTGCAGCATAACAGCCGCAATCTCCGGCGCATAGGCCAGGTAGGTGATCCGCGCCTCCAGAATCTCCAGGCCGGCGTCCGCCACCTTCTGCTGAATCTCGTTGCGGATGCGGGAGGCCACTACCTCACTGGATCCCCGCAGACTTCCCTCGTCGGCTATGCCGTCACCGGTGGTATCCACATTGGGAGCTACATCGTAGGGGTAAACCCGCACAATGTCCCGAAGAGCGCTGTCACACTGGAGGGAAAGATATTCCTTATAATTGTCCACGTTAAAGACTGCCTTGGCCGTATCCACCACCCGCCACATAACGGCAATTCCGATTTCCACTGGATTGCCCAGGCAGTCATTGATCTTCTGGCGACTGTTGTTCAGGGTCATAATCTTAAGGGAAATCTTTCTGTTGCCGCCGTCACTACTGAGAGCTGCCTGCCCGTAGGAGAGCATCAGAGACTTGCCGGAGCCTCCGTCCACATCCCCGCTCTGATTGAGCCTTGTCTTGGCCGCCGGATTCACACTGCTGCAAAAAGGATTCACATAGTAGAAGCCCTCCTCCTTCAAGGTGCCCATATAGTTGCCAAACAGTGTAAGCACCAGGGCCTCCTGGGGCTTCAAAATCTTGAGACCCATAAGGGGAATCCATCCCACCGTGATCCATATAACTCCCACTACGATCAGAAGCACCCCAAGAGCACCGTCAACTGACAAGTTTGCTCCCAAGATCACGCACCCGATTCCTGCCGCGTATAGTAGGATAATCAAAGCCAGCATGACAAAGCCATTTTTCTTATGGTTTAAAATTTTTTCCTGCATAAAAATATCCTCCGTTCTTTTTGATATCAAAATCATATCATATAGATATTTTTATGTCAAGAGCCATTTAACAATTTTTATAAAAAACAATACCGGAGAGAGAATAGCCCACCTCCCCGGTATTATTATCGGAAATTGATTACCCACCTGTTTTCTGACTGATAATAGATTAACCATACCCTTATGCTCTGACCATGGAGTACCAGCGTACAGTCATATTCTATGGCAGGAAATCCTGCATACCTCTTTTTTTCCTGGGAATGCACTGTAATTTCACGGATTGTCTGTATTTCCCCATTCTCATCCTGGATCTTCAGCATCAAGGGCATCACCCTCCCGGTACTGGTGAACCAGCACTGGCAGCCGATTTTCTTCTGAGTCCCTCTGACCTTACCTGCATCTGCTCCGGAGGAATTCGTACCTATTCCAAATGCCACTCTGGTTCCCCCTTTCTATCAAACCATTATCCTGTCATAATCTACGGACCGCTTTTCCCTGGATATTCCCCCGCTCATATGGTCAATAGGCTGGTTAAGGAATGAAGCACGCATAAGGGCATCTGTTCCAAAGCGTCTCCTTATGTCATCCACCGTCTCATCCATTCTGGAAAGCTTTTCATAGTCAATTTCATCAAACAGGTTCAGTTGTCTGCCGGGGTCGGATCCGCTTACCCTGCCCGTATGCACACCCAGGTGACGGATGGGCCTGCCGTTCCACAGTTCCCGAAACAGGCTGCAGGCCGCCCTATATATTTCTATGGTCAAATCTGTGGGACAACGAAGCCTCTTTTGGTGAGACACATAAGCCAGGTCAGAATACCGGATGCCTACGGATACCATACAGACCTGTACTTGGTCTGTGCGCAGACGGTTCCCTACCGTTTCGGAAAGTGCCAGAAGTACCCGATCCGCTGTTTCCACATCCACCACATCAAAGGGCGTTGTGGTGCTGTTTCCATAACCCTTATTTGCTGCAGGCTGTGAAAACACCGGGGAAAAATCAATCCCATTGGCAAATCCCCAGATAACCTCCCCCTGCTTTTTCAGCATGCTCTTCAACCATGCCGGATCTGTGCCCGCCAGTTCCCCAATGGTCCGGATTCCCATAGATAAGAGCTTTGCGGTAGTTGCACGTCCTACAAAAAACAGATCGGATACAGGGAGCGGCCACATCTTTTCTTTTATTTCCTCCGGATACAATGTATGCATCCGGTCCGGCTTCTGAAAGTCCGACGCCATCTTTGCAAGCAGCTTATTGGTGGATATCCCTATATTGACTGTAAATCCCAGCTCTTCCCGCACGCGGTCTTTGATCTGCACTGCTGTTTCCTCCGGTGTGCCGAACAGGTGGCAGCTTGCGCTCATATCCATAAAGGCTTCATCAATACTGTACTGCTCCACTGTATCAGAGTATTCCCTCAGAATTTCCATAAAGGCCCTGGAGCACTGCTCATACAGACCATAGTTTGGGGGAACCAGCACTAGATCCGGATATTTCCTCTTCGCCTCCGGAATAGATTCCCCTGTCTTAATCCCATATTTTTTAGCCGGAATGGATTTTGCCAGTATGATCCCGTGCCGCAGGGTAATATCTCCTCCTACTGCAGAAACAGCCTCCCTCAGATCCTGTTTTCCGCCCTTATGGGTTAGACGATAAACAGCCTCCCAGGAAAGGAAGGCTGAATTGACATCTATATGAAAAACAATATTTTTCAAACGTATGTTCACCTCCTGTAAATTCATTGTAGTAAACATACGTTCTTATTTCAAGCGGTAATATCTGTTAATCTCTCTCTTGATCCAGTAGATGCTCAGAACAGGCTCAGCTGCTCATAATCCGTTTTCCGCTCCAGCAGACAAGGGGTCTTCTGCAGGATGCCCTCCATCTTCGTATCATCCAGCATCCATTCCGCAATCTCCTGGCGCTCCAGAATCAGCGGCATTCGGTCATGCACCGGCTCCATGGACGCGTTTGCCGCAGTTGTAAGAATCACAAAATGCTCCCCATCCTCATACTGTCTGCAAAACCCTGCCATAAACAGAATCGGCATATCGCTCCTGCAAAATGTATTTTTCTCTCTTTTTCGGTTCCATTCGTAAAACCAGGATGCAGGAATTACAATGCGCCTGTGAAGGATACTGTCCCGAAACAGGGGCTTTTCCAACGCTGACTCACATCTGGCATTAAAAATCAGTTTTTTTCCTTCAAAACCGGGGAATCCCCAATGCTGCCATCTGCAGCATATGGAACCCTCTTTTCCGGACAGCACCGGTGCGGCTTTGCCCGGATAGATATCGACCGCCTTGATCCGGCTTACCGCCTGTAAGGATTCCCGCCTTTTCCTCTCGTCCATCTGCCTGACCAGCTTTTCAATTTCCCTGGCCGTCTCATCATCCACATAGTATCTGCCGCACATAAAATCTCCTCTGAACGATTTTTCTTTATCTTACTACTTATTCTGCCCGGTCTCAAGTAAACAGATACCTTTATATGTATTTATAAATTTTTAATTTACAGCCCCTTACTTACTAAAATCTTATCAAACTTCTTCTCCGACAGAATTTCATGAGTCACAAGCTGTCCGTCATAGAAAAGGGAAAAGGTTGTAAAGGGCGAAGGCGCTTTCTGTGCGTCTTCTTTAGTCTGTATATGTACGGACCGAAGGGCCACATTCCTGGCTTTTGCCATATTCTCCAATATCGGTACGTACTTTGCCGTAAAGGGGCACTGGTCTGTGTAGTACAGCGCAAATCCCTCCGGCATATCTTCATGCCTGTGCACACTATCCCGGAAACGGGGAAGCGGAGCGTCCTCCTCAAAGGGCAGATACATCAGCTCAAAATAAGGCTCTGCCGTGTCCGCTGTCTGAAATCCCTTATAGCTCATATATTTCCGGTCAGAGAGGAATCCCATTTTCTTTTTGGAGGACAGGATCACAAGCCCCTTTTTCCCTTTCTCTTTGCTGTCCCGGATACACGCATCCATCAGGAGGTTGGAATAACCATGTCCCTTGAACTGCCCGGATACCCACAGGCAGTCAATGTACATATAATCCTTTGCCTCAATGGGCGCCCATGCATATTCCGCAGGGATATACTCAATGAAGCATTTCCCACGGACATTGCCTTTTAAGAACACCAGCCCCTCATCCAGCCTGGCTTTAAGCCAATTCTTTTTAGACATGACCTGAATATCCTTGTTATTGGAAATGGCACAGCAGATGTGCTCCTCTTCCATATTTTCGTGCGTCAGCTTTACAAATTCCATGCTCTATTGCCTCCTTATCCTTCAATCTGCATTTCTGTATCATAACAGGTTCAGCCTAACCACCCCTGATAAAATGCAATCACACCAAATCCCCAATTCCTTTAATGACATAATTATTCCGCCCCGCTCAAATTGTATATGATTGCCAAAGCAATCTTTCCAGCCATATCTCTATCACTTGTATTCTGCGGTGACTTCCCGTAGATAGCAAAGCAGTACCCATGATATGCCCAGTCTATCATAAACATATCTCCGCCTTCATTTACCCTCATATAAGGAGAAACAGATTCCCCGTCTGCAGTTGACGCCGTCCACTCAATTTTAGTGGAATCCACAAAGGTCTCACCCGGCAGAATGAATTCCTCTCCTTTGCCGGCAGCAAACGTACAGAGCCCTACATTCTCTAATTCAAATTCAATTTGCAGTTCATCCTCCTCTGTTTTTATAACTTCGACATTTGACGTGATCGACATACCATCCAGCACCTCCTTTGGGTTGCCGAATTTTTCTGCGTTCACTACCTCCGCTTCACCCAGACCGGCACTATCTTCCTGATTATCTTCCGATCCCGTTTGGGCGCTTTCTGTTTCTTGCTTCTGTCCCTGTGCATCGTATTCTGCCGTGGTATCATCAACATCAGGAACAATAATTTCTTCTGTCTGAATTGATTTGGATGGCATGCCGCCGCATCCCGCCAATCCTAATAAAACGCCGGCCGCAAGAGCCATACCGCTTAATATTCTAAGATTTTTATTGTACATAACCTATTTCCTTTCTTCTGAAAATCCGCTTGTTACCTTGCAGAAAATAACCTGTTAATCCATTTTCTGTAATATATCCACATCTCCTTGATGCCCCGGAATGATCAAAAGCACGTGGAGGACAAATATGTTCTCCTGTACCTCTATATGCATAGCTCCGCCATATTTCTCCGCCACCGTTTTTATATTGGACAGACCTGTGCCGTTTTTGAACGTGCCGTTCCCATGGAAGCTGTTCTTAACCTCCAGCATCAGGAAATCCCCCTGAATCCGCCCTGACACATGGATATACCGTTCTGTTCCCGCATCCATATTTTTACATGCCCCAATGGCATTATCCAATGCATTTGACAGGACAATGCAGATATCAATATCCCGCAGGCCACAAGGGTATGGCAGAAGAAGAGAACAGTCCGCATCTATCCCCATGCTCTTTGCAATCCCCAGCTTGTTTCCCAGCAGGATATCCACCACCGGGTTATTAGTGCTGCAGGGGAATGACATTTTTTCCGCCATATCATCCAGATCCTCAATATAGCTTACCGCTTCACTAAGCTTCCCTCTCTGCAGGAGATTTTTTACCACTGCAATGTGGTTTCTGATGTCATGGCGGAATGACGTTGTGTTGTCATAGCGGGTCTTGGCCTCCTCCACATATTGGTTCAGGGAATGCTCCTCCTGCTCCAGCAGTGACAATTCCGTACTGAGACGGAAATTCTGCTGCAATTTTTTATAAGAAAACAGGATGCAGAACAGGCTGGCAAGTCCCAGAAAATGCATGGTGAACATCTGCCCATGGCTGAACAGATGTCCTATAGATCCTTTGTCCGCTAAGACCTCAAACTGAATTTCATATTCAAGCGCATTGATATACTTGCTCATAATAAATATCATCAGGACCGGAATAAAAATCAGAAACATCTGCTGCCTTTCCGCTGCGGTATTAAGGGCATCCATGGAAAAATAACGGTACACCATATAATAGCAGAACCCGCTTAGCATAAGGGACGCCGCCTCCACCACCAGCATGGCCGCAATACTGCCCGTATCACGGAAAACAGCAGGCAGCCATGGGTATATAAGACTCATCAGTGCGTTCACAATTCCACAGGAGAGCAGCATGATTTCAATGATCAAGGCCGCATACAGAAGAGAAGATCTCACATCCGCATGGCAGACAAGGGTTCCATATGCAGTAAACAGAAAGACCAGCACCAGGAAGCCGGTTATGGTGCTGACCGGAACAAAATCACTGAAAATCACCGCACATATGGCAAACAGGAAATAAAAAGGAGGCCACATTTTCTTTCTCAGGATTTTTACCAGAAAATAAAACTGGAAAGACGTATCGATAACGCCCATAACATAGATACTGAAAAAATCTAAATACTCAACCATTTTACCTGCCCCATATAGAAAGCCCTTACATATTTTTCATATACTGCAAAACAACGCTGGAAAACTCCTTGCTCCGCAGCCGTGATACGGGAACCTCCCTGCCGTTGTCCATATAGGCTGTCCCGTTTTTGTAGCCCTTTAAATGCTTCAGATTGATGAGATAGCTCCTGTGGCACCGAAAGAAATGATTGCCCAGCTTTGTTTCCAGATTTTCAATCCGTTCATAATAGTCAACGACCTCCGACGAAGTCAGGTTCAGATAGATTTTCCGATCTATGATCTCGCAGAAAACAATCTCGCCTTTGGGGATAATGCGCCCCTCATATCCCTTTTGCACCAGCAGGCTGTCCTCCCTGGCATTTTGCATGGAGGCATAGAGGCGTTCCATGGTTTTCTCAAACTGTGTTTTTTTCACCGGCTTCACCAGATAATCGTATGCCTGCACCTCAAAGGACGCAAAGACCATCTCTTTCAGCACCGTGATGAAGATCAGAAATCCCCGGAACTTACCTGCCCTCAGCTTCCTTGCCGTCTCCATGCCGTCCATGTCTTTCATCTGAATATCCAAAAACAGAATGTCAATCTGCCCGTCATAGCTCAGCAATTCTTCGCCGCCGGCAAAGGTTCGGAGGCTGATTTCCCTGTTCTTTTTGCGGAAAAAATCACAAACCATTTCCTTAATATGGTCGGACATATAGCTTTCATCATCACAGACTGCAATCCGGATCAAGGCTCCACCTCCTCACTATGCTGAATACTTTATTATAATCTGTCCCAAATGTCAAAACAATGTAATTGTTGCGAAATACTTTCTGAATGATGCAAAGGGTTTCTTACGTATTTCAGTCTACCGCCTTCATACGCTCCACAAGGGACAGTTTTCTGCTATAACGGACCGCACAGACCGAGAATACCCCCTGCACCAGAAGCAGCGCAGCACCGAACAGCAGCACCGGAAGCATCGGGAAATGATAGGTGAGCCTCCCAAACATGCCGCTCCGGTCAAAGACCCTGCACACAGCCACACTGCACACTGTCCCCAGGGTCAGGGTCACAAGCAGCGTGAGGCCCACATAGTACAGACACTCAAAAGACAGCATCCCCGACAGCTGCCGGTCGCTCATGCCAACGGACTGAAATATGCCAAATTCCTGCTGACGGGTGATAAGGTTGGTGATGAGCGTATTGGCAAGATTGATCAGGGCAAACACAAAGATAAAGACCAGGATGCTGTAGGCACGGGTCAGCTCTCCTTGCAGACCCATCTCCAGTTCAGCCGCCAAATCACTCAGGCCGGCGATTGCCACACGCTCGTCGGATACAGCGCCAAATACTGCCCGGCGAAGCTCCCCGCTGTCCTCCTTTGTATGGACGTTCACATAACCGGTAAAATCCGAAATTTCCGGGTAAAGGACGGACAACTCCTCCTCCGGCAGAATAAAGAAATGAGCCGTATTGCCGATAGAAACCTGCTCCACAATCCCCATCACGGTGTAGGTTTTTGACTGTCCATTGTAGCAGGAAACGGTAACGGTATCTCCAACCTGATAGCTGGTCCTGTAAATCTCTTTCAGTGCGCCATCTGCCGGGCAAACCAGGATACCGTCCCCGTCCGCCAGCTGACGGTAATCTGCTTCTCCCTCCAGAACCGCCTCGCCTGTATACATCCTGGACATATTCTCCTCAGAAATTCCTCTGACAATGAAAGGCTCATGCTCACGGTTGCCCGGAATGTCACTGATCGCCGGTATCTCCACACATGCCATGCCGTAAGCTGTCACATCATCCACACCGGGAATGGCGGCAAGCTCCTCCCGCAAAGCTTCCCCTAAGGGATTCTCTTTTTGCATCTCCACAAATTCCCGGCCTGCGTAATCCTCATATTGCAAAAGGTACTGGCTCCTGTCTCCAAATTGGGACTGGGCCATTTCTTCTACATCCACCGAGCTTGCGTAGGCAGAAATACAAAGAAGCAGAATCCCGGTGAGGCTTAAGGAGAGAGCCGTTACAAAGGCTTTTTTGCGGTTCCGGGAGAAATTCATAAGGGCCAGGCGGGCTATGGTCAGACGGCGGCGGAGCTGTCGGGAAATACTGCGTCCCTGATACCCGGAGTAGCTGGTAGTCCGAATGGCTTCCATGGCAGATACCTTTCCCACCATAGACAGGGGCTTCCTGGTGGCAATCAAAACCATTCCATAGGTCAGGAGGGAAATGACCACTGCTGACTGAATATTGTCACGCCAGGGCCAGTAGCCGGGTACGGCAATCAGTGCAATGCCTGCGGCCAGAATCAGTCCCAGGGGAACTGCCAGTACGGTCAGAAAGCGCCGTTCCCGCTTTACCACCCGCTTTAGCTGCGCCCGCGTTGTTCCAAGCACTTTCAGGCGGCCGTATTCCCGCATTTTTCCCATGACAGAGATATAGAAAATGTTGTAGATTACGATGGCACAGATGACGGCAATCAAGACTGACAGAATATAAATCTCCATCCCGCTTCCCAGATAAAGGTCCACCATTCCAAAGTAGTTGGAGCTGTAAAAGGTCCGATCCGCCGGGATTCCCATTTCTGCAAAGAATCTTTCAATATCTGTGCGAAGCATTTCCGGCTCCATTCCCCGGCTCCCGGCAAAGCGGAAGCGCAGCTCATAGGGAGCCCTATGGCTGGCCGTATCCACGGCGGCTTCCGAGGTCCAGACCGTAAAAATCCGGCTGCTGCTCTCTCCTTTTAAAATGCCTGTGACAATATAGGGCTTTTCACCAGCCCCAAGGTCCAGAGTGAGAGTCTGGCCCACCTCTGCCGGCAGGTTAAAATAATCGAAAAAAGCTTCTTCGATACAGAGTTCATTTTCTGCCTTGGGATAGGTTCCGACGATCTCTCCGTAACCCATCAGGTCCATCATCTCCGGGCTTACAAAGCTGACGTTTAAAACACTGTCCTCATGGCGTATGGAACCGGCGTCTGCGGTATAGCCCCATTTTTCAAACTGTCCCGCATCTGCAAGCCGAGTAATCTCTTCCCGGGTCAGCCAGTCGCAGCCTGCCTGATACTGTCCCAGGATGTTATCCAGGGTCTCCATCTGCTGTGCGGAGTAGATAAAGCAAAGGGTCCCCATAAGGCAGACGGCCAGCGCAATGGTAAGAATGATAAAAACGCTCCGGCGCCTGTCGGCTCTCATGCTCCGCCCTGCCAGCTTCTTTTCGATGGTACTGGTGTCGTTTTCAAAGGGCCATGTCATAGTCCATCACCTCCTTGCAAGGTAATGATCCTGCCGTCCTCAATGCGGATAATGCGGTCGGCAAGCTGGGCGATCTCATTGTTGTGGGTAATCATCACAATGGTCTGATTAAATTCCATGCTGGTGCGCTTTAAAAGGCCCAGCACATCAGCGCTGGTTCTGGAATCCAGGTTGCCGGTGGGCTCGTCAGCCAGGATGATAGCCGGTTTTGTGATCAGGGCACGGGCGATTGCCACTCGCTGCTGCTGTCCCCCGGAGAGGTTGCCCGGCATATTGTTAAGCTTCTCCTCCAAAGCCAGCATCCTCACGATCTCCTCCATGAATTTCTCATCTGCCGTGTCGCCGTCCAGCTCCACAGGCAGGACAATATTTTCATAGACATTCAGGATTGGAACAAGGTTATAGTTCTGGAAGATAAAGCCGATATTGCGGCGACGGAAGATGGTCAGCTCCTCGTCATTCTTCTTCGCCAGATCGTCTCCTCGGACGATTACGTTGCCGGAGGTGGGCGTATCCAGCCCGCCCATCATGTTGAGCAAGGTGGACTTGCCACTGCCGGAGGTTCCCACCACCGCCACAAACTCCCCCTGCTCCACGGACAGGCTGACGCCGTCCAGGGCCCGGGTGATATTGGGCTCGCTGCCATAATATTTTTTCAGGTCCATAGTCTGTAAAACATTCATAAGTAAATGCTCCTCTCCTTATTCCATATTCCAGGACATACAGGGATGCCCCTGCGGTGTTTTCCTGTTCATAAGGACATTGTAAAATCCAAATGTCACAGAAATGTCCGTAACGGCAAAAAATCTATGCATAAACTCCGGCAAAATGTTACAGGCTTCGGATATTTGAAAAAATATTCTTAAGCCTGTCTTTGTTGTCCCCCTATCTCCAGGGAAGAAATACCGAGAATGTGGAGCCTCTGCCAACCTTAGAGGTCACCTTGATGTAGCCTCCCTGCCGTGTGATGATTTCACGGGCCAGATAGAGGCCAATGCCTACCCCCTGTTCGCCGTGTACCTCCTCCTCCCGAAAAAATCGCCGGAAGATAGCCGCCTGGTTACTCTCCGGGATGCCCTTGCCGGTATCGGATACATCCAGCTTCACATACATTTCCCATTGTTCCACCGACACGCTGACGCTTCCGCCTGCCTGGGTATATTTCACCGCATTATCCAGCAAATTGAACAGGGCCTCTGCCGTCCACTTGCTGTCATGGAAAAAACGGAGGTCGTCCGGGCAATCTACTGTTACGGAAATGTTCTTTTTCTCCGCAGCATATACAATACCGCTGCATGCCATGGCTAAAGTGTCAATCAAGGGGCTGTCTTTCTTTTCCAGCCGGATTGTGCCGATTTCCAGGCGGGAGGTTCTCACAAGGGATTGAAAAAGGAATTCCAGCTTGTCCGTCTGGCTGCGGATGCCCTGCAGGAATTCCCGCCGTTCTTCTTCCGTGACCGGTTTTGTAAGCAGCGTGTCCGTCACCATTTTCAGGTTGCTTACTGGTGTTTTTACCTGGTGAGAGACATCAGATACCAGCATTTGCAGCTCCTGACGCTCCTCATCCACTTTTCGCCGGTTCTCCTGCATGATATCGTACAGCCGTAAGAGACGGTAACTGATGCGGGCAAAGAGTGTTTCACTATCCGCAGTACGCACAGGGTTTTCACTGCCGCTTATCATCTGGTCCATGGTCCAGCACAGTTCTCTGGCAAATGCGGAAAGTCGTTTACTCAAGAACAATGTCAAAAGAAACATCCAGATAAGGGCACAGGCTATAAGTGGTATGCCAGCCATCAGTACCCACAGCTCTCCTGTCATAGTAAAGAGAACTGCACAGATGGCCAGCATAGAGACTGCCATGCCGCCACATGCCAGCAGGAATACCCTTTTTACAGAGATCCGTTCCAGCCTCATTTTCTCTCGCCTCCCATCCATTGATATCCAATCCCGTAAATGGTCTTAATGTAAGTGTCTCCCTCCGCCTCAATCTTGCCCTGGATACGGCTGATGGAGGTTGTCAGGGTATGCTCATCCACATAATTCTCCTCCGCATCCCACAGCTTTTCCAAAAGCCGCTGCCTGGTCAAAATCTGTTTCGGGTTTTTGCAAAAGAGATACAGCATCTTATACTCCATGGGGGAAAGTGCAAGGGGCTTTCCGTTCAGCGAGGCAGACTGCTGGGAAAAATCCAAAAACAGCCTGCCGTCATCATAAAGCTCCCTTGCCAGCCCCTGGTGCTCCAGCATGGCGAACATTGCCCGTATCTTCCGCAGCAGCGCCCCAACGGAAAAGGGCTTGGTAATATAATCTACCGCCCCTGCCTCATACCCCCGTATCTGATCGCTCTCCTGGTCATTGGCTGTCAGGAAAATGACCAGCGTGTCAGGGTTCTCCGGCTTTATGAGCCTGCACAGGTCATAGCCGCTGCCGTCCGGCAGGTTGATGTCCAGAAGCACCAGATCATATTCTGCCTGAGCCAAAGCTTCGGCGGCTGTACCTGCATTCAAAGCTGAAACGGTGTCGTAGCCCTCAGAGAGCAGGTTGTAGGTCAGCGTTTTATTCAAAAGGGTGTCATCCTCTACCAGCAAAATCTTTTTCATGGTCAGCCTCCTATTCTAAGTCACTGTGTGGCAGCACGAAATGGTAAGATCAGTATAACAAATAAATGTCCGCCAAATGTTACAGCGGACATTTTTTCATCCTATATTCATCAAGTAATATCCCGTTTCCCATATATCCTTACCGCAATTCGGTAGGAGATAAAAAACCAGATAACAGAGATTATAAGCACAATATAAAAAGCCAAAAGGATATTTTCCTTTACCGGAAAAAGCAAATTTGTAAGAAGCACGAGCCCCGCAATGATTCCGGTTGATGCCATGAAAGACATCATAAAGACAATCTGGGATTTTTCCGGGTCGAATAAGTACGCACACGGCAGGCTGATACCGCCTGCCAAAAGGCATGAGCTTATCCCCATAGAGCCATACAGACATAAGGAATGAGGTGTGATATCCAAACCGAAGCAGGCAAGAATGATACAGGGAATCAGTGCTGTAAGCATTCCCAACAAGGCAAGGAGAATATAAAATAAAAACTTCTCCCCGATAATCCGGCTCCTTGATAAAGGCATGGTAATGACATTTTTATTCCATTTGGAAGCCGCGTCGCTGGTAATACTGATAAAGACTGCTGTTGTGGAGGCGACCGGGGCTAAAACCAGAAGGGCACTGGTTTCCAGCAAAAATGACAGCCCAAAGCCTAAAACAACCAGGCTCACTATGGTTACAAGGATATTACTCCTGGCAATATAGAGATCCTTCACTAAAATGCCTTTCATCACTGTTCCCCCTTCACATAAAGCAGCATAATTTCATCAATGGTTGCCGGGAGGACCAGAGCGTTCGGATATTTTTTCTGCATTTTCTCCCGATCCGAAACCAGAACCTGCCATTCATGGCCCGTTTTACGGTATGCGATTGCTTCGGATTGATCCAGTGCGTCAAATTGCGCCCCGCCGCACTTGATGATACCGTACCGCTCGGTCAGCTCCTCTTTGGGCTTCTCAAAAACCACCTTCCCTTCATGGATGAATACGATATCATCGGCAATTTTCTCCAAATCACTGGTAATGTGGGAAGATACCAGGATCGAATGTTCCTTGTCCTGCACAAAATCCAGAAGCATATCTAAGATATCATCCCGGACAACCGGGTCTAAGCCGCTGGTGGCCTCGTCCAGAATCAACAGCCTGGAATGATGGGAAAATGCAACGGAGATGGCCAGCTTCATCTTCATTCCTCTTGAGAACTGTTTGATCTGCTTGTGAGCCGGCAGGGAAAAACGTCTTAGCAGGTTAAAATATGTCTGCTCATCCCAAGTCCTGTAAATGTTTTTCATGACCTGATTCAGCTTCTTGGGAGAGAGAATTTCGGGATAATTGCTGCCATCAAACACGACGCCGATCTGTTCTTTGACATCACCGTCCAGTTCCTCTCTGCCTAAAATTGAAACAACTCCGTCCTCCTTTTGAATCAGCCCCAAAGCGGCATTGATGGTTGTACTTTTTCCTGCACCGTTTTCTCCGATCAGTCCAACAATGGAGCCCCTTGGAACTGTGAATGAAACATGGTCCAAAGCAAAATCCTTATAATTTTTGGTAAGCCCTGATACCATGAACGCATTTGTCATCGCTCGTCCTCCTCATCCAGTTGTGTTAATAGGCTGGAGCATTTATTTTGCTGTTCCTCAAAACAGAAGTACTGGTTCAGGTATTATAGTCTTCTAAATTTATTGGGACAAGCTGTTTGTTGTGAAATGCTTTTTGGATGTTATCAATGTCTTGACTGCACAAACAAAACCACCATATTTCTTTCAAATCATCAAGTGCATCCTGTGAGTAGCTTACTATATAGTTTTCTGTCATATGCCAAGTTCCTCTGCAAGCACCTCATCAACTTCATCTGCAGAGTATACTTTTCCTGCCTTGATGGAATCAATACCCTTTTGAAGCTCTGCGTCAAGCTGTTCTCTAGTCATCGCGCCAACAACTATAGGCTTTGCCTACGAGTTTCTTTTGCGCCTGGATATCAGAAGATAGCGCAGATTGGGACTGGTAATCAGGATGTTGCATAGACAAAGCGGCAAATATTGTTAGGAGTAACGTTAAAGTATTCTTGACACAATATATATCAAGATATATACTAAAAATATAGGAGGTGTTACTATGATGACTGCAAAACTATTTGAAAACGGCCGAAGCCAAGCAGTTCGTCTACCAAAAGAATGTCGTTTTTCTGGTGACGAAGTAGCTGTCAACAAAGTTGGAGACATTGTCCTTTTGATGCCAAAAGAAAACAAATGGACGGGTTTCCTAAACAGCCTGGAACTTTTTTCAGATGATTTCATGGTTTATGGGCGAGAAGCTCTTGTAAGTCAGGAGCGCGAATCACTATGAAATATATGTTAGATACCAACATCTGTATTTATACAATCAAACATAAGCCTACAGAAGTAATTAAAAATTTTTTAAGGCATGATCCGGATGAAATGTGTATTTCGACAATTACTTATGCAGAGCTAATGCATGGTATTGAAAAAAGCCAAGCAATAGAAAAAAATCGCATTGCTACGGCACTATTTCTTTCCCCCATTACAATTCTGGAGTTTGACAGCTATGCAGCCGAAGAATATGGTAAGATTAGAGCGAACCTTGAAAAAAAGGGAACGCCTATTGGACCAATGGATATGCTGATTGCCGCCCATGCAAGGTCGGAGGGCCTTACTCTGATAACAAATAATACCAGAGAATTTTTTCGTGTGGAAGGTTTAAATGTGGAAGACTGGACAATGGAAAAAAATTGATATATTACTTATTTTCTTCTAACCTATCTACTGCCCCAAATCCGTTCTTCTGTTTCCATTCCTTCCATCTGCCCTCGTCCATCAAAAGCCGAAAGCCATCTGGGTAATCCAAGTCAAAATAATCAAACTGCCGCATCAGGTTGCTTGTAAGCTGTCCCTCCGGTCTGCTGGCTCCCAGACAGGCTCCGCCTCTTAAGACCATCTGGCTGCCTTTATAGTCAAATTTCGTATTTTCATGGGTTCTGTACTTCTCCATCAGCCACACATAGAGCTCCTGCAGCTGCCGGTTCTCCACACCCTCCGTGCACCAGACGGCATAAATCAGCAAAGTGGGATTTTCCTCTGTGGACAGATAATCCAGGAAATAATCCAGCACCTCTTCTTTGCCCTTCAGCTCCTGAATACAGTAAAACAGCGAAATTCTGTCATTCCTGTCCAGATCGTTCCGGTTCAGGGCTTCTCTCAGCCTTCCCGCATGGACATTGGGATAATCCTTCACGGCGCCGACGGTATGGCAGGCATTCCGGAAGCCCTCTCCCCTGAGCCTGGGCAGTATCTCAAATGCCCTCTCATACCACGCTTCCTTCACCTCCCAGGTGCCTTCATAGGTGATAATGGAGACCTCCTCCGCATATGCGCCGTATTCCCCCTGCTCCTCAAATTTTTGTATCGTCTCCTCACTGACAGGCGGTGACAGCTTATACTTGTGGCTATAGGCGCCAAACCGCACAAAGTCCGGATCTTTCGCCTTTGCCTGCTCCAGCAATTTTAAAATACGCTTTGCCCATGCGGGCTGTCCTGTTTTTCCCATCTTTCCCTTCTGTAAGCTGGCCAAACTTTACGAATTGCTCATACACCCCAATCCTACCGAAAATCGAAAACTATTTTCATTCTTTCTTTTTCCCTTTCCCGGTGATGCCCTGAAAAGCTGCCATCGCAGTAGACACAAAACGTGCCGGCAGGTCCTCCGGGGCGCAGACCAGACTTTCGGGAACATGATCCCAGAGCAGGAAATGCCGGAACCGGTAAAAGATCACTTTGTCCATGGTGATGATCTCCGGCCCATATTCCGGCCCTCTCCAGATACCGTCAAAGGTAAGCTGAGCGCCATATCCATGGAGAAGGTCTGCCATATGATATGACATATACTGGTTCCTGCCGCTCCCCTGGTACAGGCCCCACTTGCCCGCCGCTGTGATCATAAAAAGCTGTGTTACCTGCATGCCGGTAAATGCCGTCAGATCATACTGCCCCTGACACACAGGTATCTTAAGCTGGGGAAGGGGTTGTCTCCATTTTTTCTTCCTTGCATATTTCTTCCAGATATCCCACTCCATCTCTGTCAGTTCCTCCGGATGTACAAGCCCAATCCGCCCCTGTTCGGGGAAAATCCTGCCGGAAAGCGCCTCCCCATTCCCATCTATTATCTGTCCATCTTCTTCCAGAGCAAAGGCATTTTGAAGCGCTCCATTCTCATAGCATCCCCAAAGTAAGTTTTGTATCATTGTACGGCTGGCCGCATGATCCTTTATTTCCTTCCAGTCGGGATAACTCCATTGATAATTGCAGACAAACAAATTTAGCAGGGCCGCTTTTTGCTTTTTCTCAAATTTCTTATCCGAAATGACTTCCATTTCCTCCTTTGATGGCAGCAAGGCACAGGCTCGCAATACTTTTTCCAGTTCCAGCTGCTCATAATTCGGATTGGCAAGCTTCTCGCAGATGACCTGGCATTGTTGTTTCAGCTTTTTCGTCTTGTGCTCCATATGCAGAAATGTCTGATCCTCAAATCCGCAGAACAGGTACAAGAATTCCATCCACTGCCTCTGCCATTCTGTCTGATAGGAGAAGTGATGATGAACGATGGCCTCCCCAAGCACTTTTTTATCCAGAAGGCGGATGGCCGCCTCCCGGTCCAGTCTGACAGCTTCTCTGACAGCATCGGGAGACAGGCTGTACATGCGGTTTGTCGTCATACTCAGCAGGTAAGCGCACATGGTATCCATGGGCCTCCATCCCATACCATACAAAAGCTGTACGCTGCTTTCATGGTAAACTCCCATATACCTTTCCCACATATCCACAAATCCTAAAAGTGTTTGGTATTTGCCATTGGGATTGATGTAATTGTCATATCGTTCCGCCCAAAAAGTTCTTACAGCAGGGCTTAGTTCAACCAGCAGGCTCCTCCAATCATTCTGTTTCTCGCTCCCCTCATCCAGGCTCTGCAGCTCTTCCGTGGCAAATTTGCGGGGCTCACAGTATTTTGGCATGACCTGTTCCATTTTTGACAGGGTATCTTCGATGTCTTCACCCTGTTCCAGTATTGTCAGCAGGTATCTGGGAATCCAGCCTCGCAGGTTTGGATTCCGGAATGCCCTGCGTACTTTGTCAAGCTGTACTTTTTTCTCTTCCATCATTACAGTTCCCTCTATTCCAGGTTCCTTTCCGTCTTTTTTGCCAGACCGTGGTAATACCGCATGAACCGGCATACCTCCTCATAAGTCTCCCGAATCCTGTCCCGGCGTTTCTCTGCCTCCGGGATCTCCTTTGTCCTAAGAAACAGCTGTGCGTTGCGGTACATCACCGCCATGGCGTCTCTTGGATCGTTGCAGGCACCCGGAAACTCCTTCAGGCGTTCTTTCATATAATCGGAATTGTGTCTCACACATTCTTCCAGGTGTGCGTACCCTTCCGTTTCCTTTCCATTCAGCAAATCCCACACGCCAAACAGATAGTGGTCCGCACGCCAGGGATCTTCCTTTCCTCCTTGATCCAGGTTCCACATGGCCCTGCCGGTTCTTGGATCTTTTGGGCCTGTCCTGGTGGCTTTCAGATAATCCCGGCGTTCCTCCGCGAAATATGTCTCCAGGCTGTCGATCTTCTGCCACTCCGGCAGCACTCCATCCGCCAGGAATATCAGGATATCATCAAATTTTCTGTTGATACGCTCCACCATGGCAGCATCCACAGCTTCCATGCCATACTGAATCACGCCCCAGTCTCTCTGCATCCTTTGGAAATTCTCTCCCTGGCAGATGTGCCCCGGCAGACCTAAGCTCCCGTACTGTATGGCATATAGAGGGCAAAGATAATAGAACATCGCCTCGTATCCGCCGCCTCTGAAATAGCCAATAAACTGGATGCGGGATACCAGGCCGTTCTTCTCCCTCACAAAGGTCTTGGGGCCTGCTTTTTTCATGCCGTATGCTTTTGCCACAGGAGCGATCTTTGCCTGCAAATTTTCTTTCAGGCGGAGCTTCAGTTCTTCCCCGCACTCCTTCCACTGTTCCGTTGTCCTTGCATTTTTATAGGGAAAATCCCTTGCCGGTTTCTGTCCGGCTGGTGTCCCCAGCAGGCTTTTCCAGTCAAAAGCGATCCTGTCTGTGGGATGGCCCTCCAGATATGCCTCCCACCGCTGTCTGGCAGGGGTGGTATCCCTATGATAGCCTTCCATGGCTTTCTGTCTTTCGCGCTCTTCCTCTTCCAGCATCTTCTTCTCATAATAATCGGAAACCTTTACCGGACGTCCCTGGGCATGAAAATAATAAGCAACACCACTCTGTGTCTTTACCATCCAGTAATAGCTGGCGTTCCACAAGGCAGGCATCAACCGCCCTCTGTCTCCCCGGTTAAGGGCTTCTTCCAACTTAGGCCTGTTGCTGTTCCACCATGCTTCCCATTCCTCCGGTTCCACTTTCCCAGAGGCAACACGTAAAAATATCTGTTTCATCTCATCCTGAAAGCTCATCTTCATTCCTCTCATGTTCATCCTGATACGGATTCAGATCAATGCCCGCACAAAATGGATGCCTTCTTTTTTCTCATATCACTGCCCGGCTCCTGCTTCCCCTCATATCGCTTCTCCAAGCCCTTCCATGACCTCCATCAGCTTCTTATATCCTGTCTCGCTGGCGGCTCCATAAAGCATTTCCAGGTCGCCACAATCCATAATGACAACCATATTGTCAAAGGCATTGCTGTAAAAGCTCATGTCCATCCCCAGCCAGCCATAAAGCCCAAAAGGTTGTTTTTCAAGACCGGACCTGACAGTTTCCAGTTCCGCTTCCGTAAGCCAGTACATAAAATCCTTCCCCTGGAAAGGAAACGCAAATACGGCTTCATAGGCAAGCGCTGCCTGCAGAAATCCACTGAGTGTCCCAGTGCACAAGGTCCATTTGCAATCATCTATCTCATCTGCAGCCACATAGACCGGCGGATCTGTTTTTCCCAAATCATTTCTTCGGATTCCTGCCCGGCAGCATCCCTGATTTTCAATCAGAATCACCAGGTAATCGCTATTTCTTAACCAGTCCCATTGATCGAAATCTCCCGGCTTAATCCACTTATCCTGTACCTTATGGATTGCCTCTGTGCGTGCCGCCCTTTTCCAGAACTCTTCCAACACCGAAGGAAGCGGATCAAAATATTGTTTCACAATCGCAATTTCTTCCTCTGTATAGCCCTGCAGTTCTTCCACACCATACAACTGCCGGATCGTTTCCATATAATCTCTTCTGTTCTGCCCCTGCGCTCCGGTTTCATCTTGCTCTGCTTCTGACGCTTCCGTAAACAAATAGGGAACTTTGGGCCATGTAAGCTCAGGCATTTCCTCCAGCTTATTAAAATAGAGGCAAATAATCTGGTCGTCTCCCCAGTATCCGGATTCCGGCCTTTTCGTGCAGGCTGTTATATGATAGTATCCGTCCGGCAGAGACAATATCTGATCCTGGGGAAAATCCGTATTCCAGTTACTCAGCCAAAACAAGTCACAGAATTGCAGGGAGCCGCCCCTTACTTCCAATGCCAGCCGAATCATTACCGGGAATTCCTTTTCCGCATTGGAGTCCGGATAGCCAGAACGGAACCAGAGCGTGAAATCGCCTCCCGTACCTGTACAGAAAGCCGTAATATCCCCTTTTCTGATGTGTGCTCCAACCTGTTCCGGTACCGTAAATTCTTGTGCCAGAAAATCACTTCCCGGAATAACAGATTTCATAACCTCTGCTGAAAACAGGACGATCCCCATGCCATCTATACTCAAATGTGCCGTGTCCCCCAAGCGCAGCGGCCTGCATGATGCCGGGCTCTCCACAGAAGGCTCTATCCCCTGACAAGCCTGTTCTGTCTCTCCGGGTTTTTCTGTTTTTTCTTCTTTTATCTCAATCAGACAGGATAACTGTCCCAGCGCCTCTGTATGTATTAACTGACTGTAAGCAGGCAGGAGGACTTTTTTTAAAGCCGGAAGCTCCATCAGCAGGCGGCAGTCTGAAAAGTTTGTATCCTGCAGATCCAGTGTGCCTAAACATCTGCATCTTATCAGAAAAGAGTAGTCATCGATCTCAACATCATGGAGTGACAGCTGTTTGAGCCTCGTCATTTCCCCGATCAAGGAAAAATCATCCTCCTTTACCATCAGCCATGAAGGGAGACGCACATCTTCTATCTTCTTTACAGCAGAAAAGTTTCTTTTTCTGCTGTAAAGGCATTTAATTTTAGCAAGATCGCTGAACGTCTGCAGGTCATGCCCTGTATTTCTCTGTATCCAAATCACAAGCCTTGGATCGATTCCATATTGTTTTACCATCCTGAAAATTCCTCTCAAATAAAAATATCCTATCCCTGCTCCTTTTGTGTCAGTTCCGCCAACATATGACGGGCATCTTCTACAACATACAAAGTTCCTCCCTCCCGGATTGCATATTCAAGATGAATTTTTGCGTTTTTTAACTCTCCAAAGGCAATATCAACATCCGCAAGGCATACGGCAGAAACCACCTTTTGAATCTTTGCTGTATATCTGGCGCTGCGGGCTTCCTCCATACGACGGTATGTCTCATGATCCCCCCGCCATAAGGCCAGACTGGCGTCCATAACGTTCAGCAGCTCCTGCCCTGTTTTCTGTTTGGACGCCTTTGTGAGCGAGGAAACAAGAACCTCCGCCTCATGTTTTACCTGCATTGCCCTTTCCAGATCTTCCATTTTTTTATAACAGTTAAAACGAATGTTCAAAAGAGAAATCTGATAATTAACACTTAATTTGTACTTACGCAAAGACTCCGCCAAAGCTAAGGCATCAGAAAACTGTCCAGACCACATAAGGCCGGATGCCTCATTGATACGGATAGCCACGGCACTCCGCTTTCTTTTATGTACTTTTTCAAGCAGACGCAGCACCTGAACATAGGTTACCGGATCGCAGTTCTGGTTTAGGATCAGATTTAGAGACATAAAATCCCAGGAAATCCAGATGTTGATTGGAAAAGTGACCGCAATAAGAATGAACAGTTTAAGTAAAACATCTGCCATGCCATCATCACCCCACCCGATTCCTCTAATATTGATAATGATATGTAGCAGTAAGATCAGTATGAGAAGCCCCTGCTTAGCCCGAAGTCTTTTTTTGTATTGACGAACAATCTCTTCCGGAGTTTTATTTTGATATTGCATAGCAGCTTTCATGTTTGCTTTCATCCTCTTTTCTTTCACGTTATGTTGGTACATTCCGTTTAACAGTTACGAAACCTCCACAAATTGAATGTTACTTTATATAGTTTTTATAAATGCCTGTTCAATAAATTCTTTTACTGCATATATGTCTGCAAATTTTTCATACTTAGGGAACCCCTCTAAATTCTGCTTTGAATAAGTCAGATGAAAAATATAATAAGTATCTCCACCCTGTTCTCCACCAGTAACATATAAAACATCATCATTAGATTTACATTTTGCTACTGCCCAGACTTTTTTATGATATAAAAAATGTCTTTCTCCAATCTCTTTTTTTAATTCTTCAACAAATATGCCATTTGATTGTGATAAAGGCACCATATACCAGTTAAAATCCTCACCATATTTATCGAACAAATCACAAAAAATTTCTTCTGCTGTCATTTATACCCTCCCTAAAAATTTTAATTTTATAGGCTATATGATTCTTTGCTTACCGAATGCAATTCTAATTCCCAATCCTCAAATGGCTTGTCAAGACTATAATCCGGATCAAAGTATTTTCGGATATATTCTGCGGCCCTTCTTTCACAATATTTATAATTTAATACATTTCCCTCATTATCTAACTCAATGTTATTCATAAATATCGAAAATGCCTGTTCCATACAGCTGCTGTCTTCATCTAATTCATTCAAATAATCAATTCCCTCTAAAATAGGATATCCTAATGTCCCATGCACAAACCAATACGAAAATTGTCTTACTGCACCAGATAAATAATTACTCACTTTCATGTAACGCACTCCCTTGCAAACTTGAAGTTATGATTGTTTCTTTTCAAACCGCCTTAGACGCTTCTCCCAATCCTCTTTTTTCATAAACATAGGTCGTTCAGGCGACACAAGAATTGGTTTCAGCAACCAATACAGTTTTTGATACCTGGTTTCTATCTGCTCCAATGTCGGCTCAGGCATTTTCCCGGATTTACGATCAAGTATGTCAAGAAACAGATTGGCATTTCCTAATTTTCCATGTAACTCATTGGGGATTTCGGATTCTATTTTTTGCGTTAATTCCGGCCATAGGATTTGTATAAAATTCGGGCATGGAACACCAAAACGTGTACTTAAGCAAAGCTCTCCCCATTCTGTATATTCGCTGTTTACATAGTCTAACTGTTTCAAGGCTCTCACACCGTACCCTGCACTCTTAGGACAGAGGGCATTGAACGCCATCTCATATCCCGCACTGGCGTAATGTATCGTCAGCTTGCTGTTTACATACTCCATAAATTGATAGATAGTTGACCATTCTATATCAAGCGGGCACTGAAAATAGAGATAACTGTACACAAAATAATCTATGGACGGAGCCTTATAATTACTCGGCTTCACGCAGGCGTAAACTGTCTGCAAATTTTGTGAAGTACAGTTGTCTAATATCAAAATGTTTGAGCTGTCAAAACTCTTGTTGTCAAATTCCCGATGAAAAATCTTTTTCCATCCGCCACGAATATTTCTCCGATTGACATAAGCACTGTTTTCTCCATTGTATTTCTTTGTAAATTGCGCCTGCGTCAGGGAAAGAAACTGCTCTATTATCTCCTCCAATATGGAAATGATTTTTTCATCAATCCAATCGTTAAAATAAAAAACGACACCTTTTCTGAGACCCATCTTTTCTGTTTCTTCAAAACCAAAAATATTACCCATGTTTATTTACCGCCTCCAGTCACGATTTTTCCAGTTCTAAAAATAGGATTTGTTAATCTTGATTCATAACCATAATATGTTCAACAACACCATTGCTGTCATAATAAACAATGAGGTAATATGTGTTATTGGTTTCCCAAATGTCGCCCCACATTCCCGACAGGCAGCTGTCTGGTTCTCCCCACACTTCCATTAACTGCGTGTTCTTGTACCCTTGCAATTGTTCCGTTGCATAATCTGCACCTTTGTTTTGGTAATAAGAAACCATCAATTCCTTTGACGGAATGTTATCATTGCTTTTTCGGTTGTAATATCCGTAGAGCCAGGCAGATGCACATAATGCAGCAACCAGGATTATTACAAAAACAAATAATACCTTCTTTTTCATACAATCAAACTCCATGTAAATTGAAAGTTATCTTACCAAAACTATTTACAATGTATGCAGATCATCAAGTGAAACAATATATCCGTCTCCTTCTTTCAAAAATTCAACCTGAAGTGTTAAATCGTTCATCTCGCCATCTGTTGTTAAATCATAATCCA
This sequence comes from bacterium 1XD21-13, assembly GCA_009917555.1. Taxonomy (GTDB): domain Bacteria; phylum Bacillota; class Clostridia; order Lachnospirales; family Lachnospiraceae; genus Laedolimicola. The sequence continues at coordinate 192,650 of QZDX01000006.1, forward strand.
TACAGTATCCGCTTCCGTCACGAAGAGCAACTAAATATATTTCTTGATTTTGGCTTTTTACCTGTTTCGGGTCATCAATTTTCAGCACAGGCCGGGTTTCATCCAAATATTGAAGCGCAGAGATTAAATCTTCTTCTGTCAATATTCTACAGTTGTCAAACACAGCTAAAAAATCACGGTACTTTTCCTGAGCCAATATTCCTAAAGCCTTTTCTACAAAATCAATAAAACATTCCTGTTCTTTTCCCTTTTCTGCATATATCATAAAATAGGTCCTCTTGTATCTTAGATTTCTCTTCCTGATCAATTTTTCCTTGCATTTTGTAAATCATCATCCATTTCAAAAAACTTATACCTGCACTCCGGGCAGACTGACGGAATGATCAGTGGACAAAATTTCAGCTTCACATATTTGATATGCTGCCCCTCTATGTTTCGTAAACATTCCTTTTCTTTCATATTATTCCTTCGTATCGGAACATAATAGGGAAATGGATGCCCGCAGCAAGGACACCGCCAAAAAAGTTTCGGGGTAAATCCAAACGGAACAGCCGCAAAAAAAATCAGAAGTGATATAGCAGCCACCACAATGAAAAACGCCAAAAACGGTCTGTTCTCTATCATGGCGCTCATTCTCATGTTCCTGCCCCAAATAACCACAGGAATGAACAGCACCATACTGCAAACACAACAAGCGGCAAAGCATCCCCATTGTATCAGAAATACTGCCTTCGCAAAGGCACAGTATCGCCGGAAACGGGGCGGCATCTGCGGAAAAACATATGGGAATGGTTTTGATGTATTCTCCTGCTGTAATCGCCAGTTCGCAATATCATCCGTGGGTTTTCTCATCATCCTGACCTCTGGTGGCTCCTTAAAATCCTACATACTACTATGCTTTTGCCCTGTTGGTATAATTTTAACTTCCATACCGCATAACGTTTTGATTATTTTAGGTTCCATAAGATTGCCTCCTTTATTGGTTCACTTTGTTTTTTCCAAAAGGTAACTACTTCTTCATAAATAAATTTCAAAATTATCGCTGCTCCATGAGGAAAGCATCTTATCAGCAAGTGCTTTGTCCAGCTTCAAAACAGTATACTCACAATCACAGTAAACAAAATCTTCCAAAACGACTAACCTTATCCCATGTGTATCTAATTCCTGGTTTATTGCAGTCATGGATTTTTTGAAATTGTCATAATCGCTGCAATCCGTATATATCTTTTCTTTACAGACAATCTCTGAAATTTCCGGATATTCCATTCCCTGTGTATGGAAAAAATCTGTTAAAGTATGTGTCAGGTCATCCTCATAGCCGCCGATCTGGATGCCGTAACCGTGAGCGCAGAGAAAAGCAGCGCAATAACATTCTTTATCAAGGCTGTTTTCTTTTGAAAAGTCCAGAAACTCATCAAGTGTTTCAAGAAATAAAATGCTTTTGATAATATTCTGATTGCTTTCATAAAACGCAGAATAATTTGATTGCCCTAACAGTTCTTTTGAAGTTTGCAGCTCTTTTTTTTCATCAGGAGATAAGAGCAGGTCAGCTAAATCCAGGATATTCATAGTTTTCACTCCTACAAAATAATTTTCTGATATCATTCGTTGCTTTTTTGTAATTCATTTTTCCGTTGATCTTTATTTCCATATCTCTTTATGTTTCAGTATAGCAGGATAATTTGCTTCCTGGCTGTCATGGAAAAGGTACAGCAGAGTTTTTATGGCAAAAGATCGGGCATAATCTATATCTATGCCTTTTACAACCTTCTTTGACAGCATCATCTCACTTAGTTCGTCTACCCAATGATTGATCTTAGGTGGAAACTTGCCATAGCAAAAATCATTGAAGCCTGAAAGTGAAGCGCTATATCCCAGGGAATTCTTTCGGTTTTTCATATCCGACTTCTCATACTCACCTGCAAGACGGTCAACTGTCCGATACAGTTCAAAAATTTCCGGCTCCGCCAATTCGGATAAATGTTCATCCAAATAAGCCCTGGTTATTTTGGCATCACGGTAGTCCTTGTCCAGCCACGTCTGCTGTTTTTCATAGGAGAGGTTTATCTCCGGCAAATGTTCGACATACCATGCCCCTAATTCAACAAGACCCTTTTGCAGACTGTCCTTGTCATTCTCCGTATCAAACCACGGGGAACAGACCGTATATTTTTCGGGGATACTGGAAAGCCTGCCATAGCCGGAATAGTTCGACACCCCGTAAGCACACATGGCTGCACTCCAATCGTATTTGAGATAACTAACATAGACACTGTTGAGCCGCAGATGGATCTGTTCATTCCAGAATCCACGCTCAATGCGCAGATGCCGGAAACTGCCTGTCTCACTTCTCTGTGCAAATGGGTAATACGGGCCGCTGCTCCCATCTCCCAGGATGAAGTAGCAGGCTTTGTCAAATTCTTTCGGGGGAAAGATAGACTGAAAACCAGTAAAGTGTTTTTCGCCAAATTCGATAATCTCTTTTTTGCAAATGATACAACGTTTCATCATGCACCTCCATTTTTTATATATACCAGATCATTTCATGCTGCCTCTATTTAAAAATCATACATCTTTTGCCCTGCTTTTCTGCTAAAATGCTATATCTTTGTAACCAATCTCGGCAATTTCTTCATCCAGCAGGCAGACGCCAATTCCATTATCATCAAGATCCTCGTCTCCCCAAGTCCTTGAAAAAAGCAAATACAGGCATCGGTTATCTTCCTTGCATAAAATCGCTGGCAATAACGATTGCTTCCAATGTTACTGCATGCAAAAGTGCTTCCTTTGTATCAATTTCAGGCCACCATTCTGCGGCTTCCGCTTCATCGTCCGGCCCGTAGCTGAATCGTTCTTCCTCATTATAGTAGTTAATCAAAGCTTCTATTAAATCCTCTTGCAATACCGGCCATTTTTTCAGAAAACATTCATATGTTTTTTTCTGTTCCTGAGATATTTTCTTTTCTCTGTCATCCTGTATCAATACGTCTACCGTATACCGGTTCCCACCAAACTCCAGCGTCTGCTTCCCCCACCAGCCATAATCATCCTCATATCTTAATTCGCCGAATATCTGATCAATCATAACTTTTACCTGCCTTCATCTTTTCTAATCCTAAATTGTTGTATCAGCTTAATTCTTGTATAACACTCCACAATCCAATTTTTCTCTTTATTCAGCTTTCAGTTAGGCCAAACATGTAAAATCTCAATATTTTAAGAGATAAAACCCCCAAACACAATTGCTGAACTCTCCGGCGGCAAATTCCTGCTCCTGCCCGTTAATGACAACCGTATAGACAGGAAATTTATATTCCCGGTCATATAATGGATGGCGGACTTTCACAGACTTGTGAGTGTCTTTCCATTCGTAATCAAATATATTGACACCAAATAAAATGACATTTCTATCGCTGCCAGTTATTTCGTGCTGCCATGTTTTGCTTTTTAACATCTTCATAGCGCATCCTCCATATATATTGATTGGTCTGCTTAATTGATTATCCCATCTACAAAGCCACGGTAGCCGCTTGCTTTGTTTCGCAAGCAGTAGTGCTCACATAGATATGTTTCCTGCCGTCCATCACAATCTTTCCCTTCAAGAAAAGAGAAGAAGTCGTCTTTACTGTTCACCTTTAAGCAATCGTCTTTGTGACGGCAAAAACAGAGCATAAGGCCGTAATCATCACTGCCATAGGGCGAATAATCAGAATATTGACAGGTAAAACAGCACTTTATGTAATAATCACTTCTAATCTGCCTACAAATATCTCCTAATGCAGCTTCAAACCACAAAGTTTTTTCTGCGCTTTTATAACGTATCCCATCTACTGAAAGCGAAAATTCCCGCACAATTACATCATCGCGATATACTCTTGTATCATCACACATTCTAATGCTATGTGGTTTTGACATATCTGGTTTGGTAAATTTGAATGAGAGAAAAAGGACTCCAACAATGAGTTGCCCATCTTTTTTCCTGAAAACATTTATTGGTATCTCAATTTCCAATTCATATCCCTGCAAATCATACAGGTATGGAGAAGTAAATTTTGAATTATGGCCTCCCCATTTCAGCAGAGAAAATTTTTTGCCTGCTTCTTCACATTGCGTTTTGTCCTTGAGATGGAAGTCATTAAGGCTTGTGCCACAAAAAGTTATACTGTCCAAAGTAAACGAAAGCGGTTCCGTGTTATAATCTTCCTCCGTATTTATAATTTCTATGGCTGTATCATGTAGCGTATCTCTATAATGAGCTTTCCAATACTGCATTCAACCTATCTCCCTCTATTATCAAAGTTTTTATCCTATATATTTGCAAATGCAATTAAGGACACTTACCACCAATCAAAAAGGGCAAAACAAAATTGTACGTCATACCTTGTGCCACCTCGTCTGTGCTTTTAGCTCACTCGCCCAAGTGGGAGAATCCATGTTCCGCTCCTACAACTCTATTTAGGTGCGCCCATGCTTAAAAATGTTTCAATTTCCTGTTTCAAACCTTCTACGGAATAGCGGCTGGCATCAAAGCCATCCAGGATATCGAGTTCCTCATGGAAAATATAAACTTTATTTGCCTTTGCCTGCAGGAGCAGATTACATTCTAACTGATCTACGCTGTTTAGAAAATCATAAAGATATTCTGCATAAGTTTCCGTATCCAAATCATCCGTAAAGCGCAGAACTAATTTTACATATGCGCCGCTCTCCGAAAGAAACTGCTCCAGCTTGTCCTCGGCTGTCCATAGTTTTTCCGTTTCCGGCATTTCCAAAGAAATACGCTGGTCAATTACATAATCCTTAGTTCCACATAATATTAAAACCGGAGCCACAGCATCCTCTTCAAAATAATAGATTGCATAATCATCCCGGACATCCTGATAGTCTGTTTGTGAAACTACTGCTGTTGCGACCTGTTCCGGGGCATCTACCGGGGAAACTTCGCAGAAATAAGTTGCCCCGTGGAATGGTCCGTAGTTTTTCAGCTCTTCCCTCCCTGCAACAGAAAATTCTATCCCATATTTCTCCAGCATCTGTGTCAGCAGGTACTCCCGTGCTGATTCCAGTTCATTTTCAAATGGGCCGTCTTGATACTCTGCATTTTGCAGATCATCAATCGCCTGCATGATGTCATCTCCGTATTCGTCACTAAAATTGCCCAGCACATCACTGGCCTTATCCATCATCCCACATCCTGTCAGCATAAGCAACAGTAAGGAAAGCATAAATAGTTTTTTCTGTTTCACCACACCTGCAAACCTCTCCTTTTTTGCAAATATCAAAATACATGCTCCAGCATCCCAGCCAACATTTATATGCAGTTGACTTTGGTGTCTAGGGAACGTATAGGATTGTGAGCCTTACTTTCTACCCAATAAACGGAAACTGCTATTTTAAATTAGTTGTTTCGGTTTTCGTCCATGGATAAACAACATATTCAAATAGTTTTCTATACAATCACCTGATAAGAAAACACTGTCATCAAATAGAGTGTAAATGTTTCCACTTTCAGCGGCACAGGTTATTCCATCCGGTTCAACAGTGCCTATGGGAAACAGTTTTTCACCGACCACCCGTTCTGCCGTTTTTAAATCCATTACGATTTCAAAATCTAAAAAAGCAGTCCACGCATCAAAGGTAAACGTTGCTCCATTATAGGTATCAATCGATTTCTTTTCGCTTAAATTATTCAACCGCTCCAAGGCACGCAAATACCCTTTCTCTAAACGGTTGACATCACCACCACATTTCTCCCAAAAATATTGTCCGGTTTTCGGTGAGAACTCCCTAAATTTTATGCCGCCAAACAGGTGTAAAATTTTCCTTGCATACTCAAAACATTGCATATCACTTTTTCGTTCTATTTTCTCTATCCAGTTATCTGCTAAAAGAAAATCCCTTTTTTCTGTCCAGCCATTATCAACCAAAACTAAATACACATATTCGTCTATTAAGGAGATATTCATATAACCCAGACCTCCATATTCCCTTTTGTCGTTCTGTTTGTTTATAATGCCGAACAATCCCAAATAAACCTGTCACTGAAAAGCATTTTCGGCAAGTGGGATTTCATAAGCCTTTTTCTCCAGGTACTCCCAATCGCCATTCCCGACCGATTCATAAGATGTCCATGCCACTTTAAGCTGATTTTTAGATATATAAAATTTGATACGTGTTAAAACTCCGTCGCTTGTATCAATATCAGGCTCTGCCACATAATCAAAAGTGTAAACCGTGTGTTTCTGCGTCCAGTCCGAAGTATCCCGGTAATAAATCACCGCATTTTCCGCAGGTATCTTTATCAGGCCAAACAGCTTCTCGCTTTCTTCTTTTCCAGGAAGATAGAAATAGCATCGTGTTCCATTTGATGTGATGTAAAATTCATTTTCTCCTGCCTTGTCCTGAAACAGAATCTCGCCGCCACTCAGATCAATCAAGAGCAGATCGCTTTCTTTCAGCCAGCCTTCCACATAGCCATTGTGGTGTGGAGCTGTCCAATGCTCCGCACAAACCCAGGTTTTTCCATCTTCCCACACGCTCCCACGCATGGCTTTGCTCCCCATATCGGGATATTCATATAATACAGAACCATTTTCATCCAAAATATGTATATCATAATTATAGGTTTTCTTGTAGTCATCCGCTTCCTCCCACTGAAGATAACAAGAGCTTCCCTCAATGGGTGATTTTTTATCATAAGCATGAGAATCTCTGCTGTAACCGGACGGATATATGACTTCATATTCTGTTGCGCCTGCTGTTGGATTACAGCTAGTCAATAATAGAGCAACTGTTGCTCCCCCACACAAAGAAACAACATGGCGCATAATCTTTCCTTTCATATCTGCCCCATTCTCCTTTTCATGCTTCCTATCACACACCACACTATCACATATAGCAAAACATAGGCTCCCGCCAGCATAAGGGCAATCATGTACTTTTGCCGAAGTCCGTCGCTGTAACTTTCTGCTGTCTGGCCCGGCTCTACGGTAATATAGGAGCCATCAGTGGGGATGGACAGTACCCGCCGCTCCACAGCAACCCCTGCGTCTACGATCTCCTGGCCCAACTCATGAGTGATGGCTTGTTGGCTCCACTGATAGCCGCTCTCGCTGGTGTCCTGATAATAGACCATGTAGACGGTTTTCGTAGGATTCATACGACGGTCACGTCCGCTGGCTCCTGTATTCTGCATCTGGACGGGCAGGACTTGATAAGGCAAAAAGGTATAAACGCCTTTGTCCTCGTAGCTGTCAGCAGGGAGAATAGCAGCCAGATGCTTTATGGAAAGATAGCCCACCACCACCGCTAAAATTATCAGCATCACCCCTGCCACAAAGACGATTGATTTTAGTTTTGTCATACACACCTCCGGAAGCTGTCTGCCGCCCACTTCAGGACATTTTGTTCCAAAGCCTAATCTATTTTAATTTTCTTGTACGAATGTTTTATATGATTTCCAAAAAATACATGGAATTTTTTTCTAATTTACGCTTGGCTTTTTATAGCTGGTCTCATCTAATAGCAGGAACTACAATCAAGGTTTCCTCAATTCCATTCAAACCTTCTTTTTCATCGTTATTCCATTGAAAAAATAGCAGTACTTATCCTCCGCATCTCCATCGTCCAGAACTTTGAAAGAATCCAAATCTGCCTCTACCAACCGATTTCCCCAGAAAATGTGTTTATCATCACGGGCATAGCCATAACTTAACAGGGTAAATGTTTGCGGTGTGGTATCCAGAAGCTCTCCTTCCCAAAATACCCGCACACCATCGCTAGCATAGGAATATTCCAACAGAGTAAAATCTGCGCTGTTTGCGTCAAGCTGTGTGCCATGATAAAACACCTGCCTACCGTCACTAGCATAACCGTCCCCCAATATCACAAAATCCTGCACCCTGGTTTTTAATAATTGATCTCTCCAAAAGATGTGCTTATTGTCGCTGGCATAGCCATCATGCAATACGGTAAAGGACTGTGGGATCGCCCTTTTTACTGTTACCCGGCAATAATATACACGCTCATCGTCTTTTTCATATCCACTGGGCAAGATAGTAAAGGCAGCCGGATTTTTACACGTCTTTAGGCGGACAGCATAGCTGGTTTCAGTAGTGTAAGTAAAAAAATACACAAACTCAACATCTCTGCCATAACCCTCCGGGCCATACGCTCCGCCATACATTGCGACACCATCATCCAGTGTTTCAAAAGTTTCCGGATGTGCAATCTTTGCGTCACCGTATGGGGTATAAATAACCTGATGGTTCCCGATATAGGCCGGATTAAAAACGTGGAAGCCCTCCGGCGTAATACCGCGCAGCAACACACCTCTTCGGTAAACACGCTGCTTATCTTTTATAAAATCATGGTTAAGGACTTCCATTGTATCAACATCAATTTTGATACGGCGGAAAATATTTTCATACGATTGCTGCTTCGGCATAAAAGCCACTTCGCCGTCACATTCACGGTAACCGGATGGTTTTCCATCGTTATCTTTCAAAATACGCGCATATCCCATTGTATCAATCCCTCTGTTTTTAATTTTTTGAAGACAGCATAGATTGCAGATAATTATCTATACCATCGAAATTCATATCATACACAGCCACGTCTGAATAATTCAATCCCTTTTTTGTATTGTACTTAATAGATTTCTCCCATCCCAAACAAAGCTGTCCGTCATAGCCCACACCACCGATTACTTTATATTTTCTGGACGCCCATTTGCTTCAGCCAGCCTTGCAGTTTTTTCACAGGGAAGCCGGTAACTGTAAACTTTTCTTTGGCTTTGCTATGTATCGTTACTTTGGTAGCAAATAGATGTTTTCCAACTGTAAAGCCTCTGATTTCTGAAAGTTTAAGCTCAAATTCCATATGGCTTGTCCAGGAAATGCGAAAGCAAACTCTCTTATTTGTAACAAAGATTGTACCACGCCACACATCACATGAACCTCCCAGCACTGGCTCCCAGTAGGCCATCATGCCCTGTCCAATCAATGACTCGCCCGGTTCAAGTTGTATATCTGCCATAATTGTTTCCTCCACATTCCTAACTGTAATTATCTTTCACCGCCTACTTTGGAATAATTTGCCCCAAAGCTCTAATTTACAATAGAGCCATACGGAGGTAATTGTTTTCGCTCCAATTCTCCAGATAAATGCTCTCGTCAGCGTGGGAACCAAGTCCCTCACATGCTCCCACATATAAAGGCTTTCCATTTCTCACAACCCACTGTAATCCATGTTCCGGCTCCCACGCACATTCTGAAAAAACAGATATTGAGTAACATCCTGCAATCTCTTTGTCAATATACATTTCAACTGGTATGATATAAGGCAAGATGTTCATGGGTGCATCTAACTCTTTTGGATATTCCATATCCTCAAACTCAAACATAAATGTGAGTGGTTCTCCATGACATCTTTCCGCATCATAAAAAAAGCGAATACTTGCCTTTAGGAGCTGCTCAATGCTGGATTGATCTAAATTCAATAATTGTGAAACACATTTTTCTGCATACTCAGTTGAAATTTCCTGCAATTTTTCATTGTTTCTTATACATTATCAAGTTTGGGACATTTTGTCCCAAAGAGCCAAACAATCCCAAACAAAACTGTCCGCCATAGTCTGCGCTTTTGACTCACTCGCCATGGGTGGGAAGCTTGCATTTTGAAAAAGCCTTTTTGATACCCCACACAATCACAGCTGCAGCCACGCACACGGCGATCCGAACCAGAACATCCAACATCCAGCTTACTTTCCCATGCCGGTACATATCCAGTATATAAACCGGATCAACATCATAGTCCTTCGCCATCTGTTTCAGCATCCGGCGCTCCTCGGTGGTGGTATAGCGGACATAGCCAGTCGGATAATTGTCCGCTCCCGTCAATACCAGATAATTGTCAAAATATACACAAAGCCAGGAACCATCCTCCAGTTCTGCCAGATAATAGCGGTTATAGTACCCGCCCACAAAGCCCTGGATAAACCGCTGTAAAGGCGGGAGAGGATAGTCGGCATAAATGTATTCAGAAACGCTTACTGACCTTTTCACGCCGCTGTTATGGTGGGTATGTATGCCCGCCTGCCCCACATCCCGCAGACGAGCCAGTGGGCAGGCTACCAGAGTGCCGCCATTCACAGTGGACGGGGTACTGCTCAAAAAGCAGGTTTCTATATCCTCCTGTCTCTGAAGCCGCTGGACATCCGCGCCGGGCCGCTGGCCTTGCCCCATTCCCTCCCCAGCCCAAAGATCGTACAGCCAGCCGGTAGGAGCAGATAACATCACCAGGAGAGCAAGTATGACACATACGATATTCCGCAGGATTATGAGTAAGGGGAATGATTCTTTTTTCATAGTTAAAATCCTTTTCTTTCAACTTGAAAAATCCGTCTATCATAAATTCCCGGTTTGCAGATAATGGTTTAGAGCCGCCAACAATTCTTCATTCGTAGCTTTCGGCTTTTTCTGCAATCCCCCAGTTATCACTTTCATAAAATCAGCTCCGCTACATAGAATGTATAACGGTTCTTTCTTTGCAGTAACAGGGCAAATACTTTTCCCATCTTCTCCTTTCTGGGGAGGCTTATCCGCCTGGCAGTAATCGGACAGGCTAACCTTTGTTTTAGGAGTTTTTGTATAAAGATAATATTGACTTATTTCATCATCCCTTTCCTTGTCCTTTATGCACAGCCTGGCTTCTTCAAGCAGATATTCCAAACTGTCAAGGTCTAAAAAGATATGCTCTGCCTCACTGCGGTTGATCGCAGACAGGGACATTTCCCCTTCGGCTGTGGAACCAACAAAAAGGGCGTTTCTGTTCTCATCATAGCAGCAAAACACCTTTCCGCTGCTGGCTTTGTACTTTTTGATGGCAGAATAATCAATGCCATACCTTTTCAGTACAGATTTGCTTGCAACCCAGTCATCCTTTTTGAGATCAAAGTATTCTTCATACCGCCACCCCTTTGTTTCCAATTCGTATTCCGCACTCTGATAGTCCACGCAGGCAAGCGCTTCTATCAATACGTTCAGCAGAAAATCGGATAATTTTTCATGTTCCATTTTCCACATTGAAAAACTGTCTGCATCTTTGTGCCAGTACACAGGAGGATCGTCTTTCTGCAGATCTTCTATGCGGATGCCAAACTCGCCCATCCCACCTGCGTAATCACTGCCGATCACAAGATAATTATCGACCGTCTGGGGCCATTCTTCTGCTGGAAGCTGAAAAAGCTCGTAGAGTGAACGTTCATATTTGCCAGGACGCTTTGACCAATGGTCTTTGCGGTCGTCTATCATTTCCTGTAGCTGGTCATAAAATGTGCAGGGAATATTCGCAGACGTTTTATGCTCCATTTTCCCAATCCAAAGATTGGATGTCCCCAAAAGAGGACAGTCCACCATCAGCTCCATAAATTCTATGTAAGCTTTGGGCAGTCTTATCTGTTTCTCCAGCTTTAATTTTTCAAGCCATTCCCTGCCTGTTAGCTGATCATAACCCAGCATCTTTAACATTTCGACAGCAGATACATCATATTTCATATTTGTTCCTCCCTCCGTTTTTTATAATAACTCACCGAAACTCATGCTCTTTTTACTGTTGTCACAAAAGACTCCCTACCCAAAAATATCAACAAGTGCTTCCAACCGTTCCTGTGTTGCTTCATCCTTTGTCACAAACCAAAACGTACCTTCCTCGTTGTCATACAGCCCAACGGCCTGCCCGTCCATGGCCTGGTAAAGCCTCCGGGTATTGCCTACAGCAATCTGATCCGTAATGCCTGCGATGGAAGACAGACATGAACTCAACTTCCCGCCTTCAGACAACATCGATGGTTCAAAATCCGGAAACTCCCAAAGGATCAGATTCAATTTTTCACCACAAGCCAGCGCCCACAAAAATTCCGCCGCAAGAAAACCGTCTAAAATACCATATGCGTTCCATTGGCCTACGCTGTCATTGGCACGGCGATATAGAAACGGGCTGTTCAATTCCGCTGCCCAGTGATACACCGCCTGATTTTCTGTGAGAAAGTTCAGTTTGCCATCCTTTGCTTGCTTCAATCCCGAAAGAGGACGAACCACATTATAACTGTGACAAAATCTGCCTGGCAGATAGCGGTAAAACTCTTCCAATGGAAGCGGAAGGGAAGCTCCCAGACGAGCTCCTACCCGTTCAATACTTTCCTCCTTCGCTCCTTTTCCCTCAATCCCGGCAAATTTACAGAGAAACTGTAATACCGGGGCAATGGATTTCAGTTCCCGTTCCTGTGGCAGCTGGGGTGGAGCTGAATTAAAAACAGGATGCCCATCCTGGCTTTTCATCCAGACATATTTGAATCCCATCCGTTTCATAAGCTGTTCCAGTTCCTCATCAGTCCTGCCGCCAAAATAAGCCATCTCTGAATAGAGAATACTTCCGCATAAAATCCTGGAGGATTCCTCCACAAAGTTTACGCTAAAATTTGTTCTGTGACCGGAAAGCTGCTCCGGCGGAACATGATAAAACGTATTCGGAAGATGCTCCCGCATTTTTTTCCAATAGCTTTCCACCTTATCCTTGTTGACGGCCGCCACGCTGGGCTGCGCCAAGGTCTGCTGGTATCCTAGCCATTCCATGATCCACTGAGAGAGTTTTGACTGATTGCATGGCACTTCACGGCCCTCCAGATGCTTTTCTTCCTTGCGTGTTTCCGGCAGCACATAAAGCCCCCACATCTGCGGATCTTCCGGATCATTGCTGCTCATAATATCCTTGCTTTTGTGATACCGGCTTACTTCAAAGCCATAGCCGTATCGTTCATGCTGGCAAAAAGGCAGGATAGTAATGATGGTATCTGTCCAATAGACACGTTTGTAAATTTTTAATTCCTCAAGTGGAATCAGATTTCCCTTTTCCGTAAAAGCAGGATCATCCGGATGAAAAGTCAGATATACTTCCTGAAGAGCCTGGGGCAGCGTAAATCCCAGTTCTTTTTCTTTGTCTGCAATATCCTCCAATGTAACAGTACTTTTCATATCGCTGCCAAAAGACTTTATCCTATACAATTCCGCCTGTATCACCGCAATGTACCTCCATCTGCTCCTGAAAAATATTTTAAAAACATTTCTATGTTAGCCAACTCAATTTTATTTTAGTAACTTTCTCCAGATTCCGCAGCGGTTCTCCACCAACAGCTGCTGCATACAGCGTTTTCAACTGCTTATCATAGAGAGCAATGATATCATTTTCAGGAGAGCAATACAGCTGCTGCATATTCTCCCTTGTCAGATTCTGAAAGCAGGGTACTAAAACTTTCCCTAATGCTCCCCTTGTACTTAAAGATTGTTTTGAACATTCCGGGACTTCTGCCAAAACAATGCCCAGATCTTCTCTGTTCATAATGTTCCAGGCTAATTGCGTTACAACAAATCCATCTATCATACCATATTCGCTCCACGAACCATCCATTTCCGAGCGATAAACAATCGGCGATAAATGTTCAAAGGCATAATCAAATACGCCCTGGCCGCCTGATAAAAACGGTATTTTTCCCTTTTCATTTTTAAGGCGCCCCGGTAAAATAAAGCAATTCGGGGCATTCAGATAATTTCCCGGAATGCAGCGGTACAATTCTTTCAGCGGCTCAGGTATGGCAGCTCTGATCCGCTGTTCTGCCTCCACAATTTCCTGCTCCTGCGATTGCAAATCTATCATATCTATGAAATGATTCAGTGTTTCCATGGCTGGTTCTATACTCAAAAGCGGCCTCTTCCTGATTGATTTATGTGGGGCCGGTGTTTTCTCAATAAATTCCCCATCCAGTTTATACCATTCAAACCCGACATGGATATTCTCCATAAAGTCTTTAACTAGGCCGGAACTGCCCGCAGATACAAATACACATCGCATTCCAAAATCAATAAACCCATAGAGAGCAGAATCCTTTGTTGAGCAGGCCCTCCCTATATTGTTTTCTGCCTGTCCGATGGGTAACATATGAAAAATTTTTAAAACAGTGTTCCGGTCATCGTATGCAAGTCCTTTGGGATCGATCCTGCCAATACTGTTTTGGCTGAAAAGTTGTTGTGCGCTAACCCACCCCATTAGAGAGGAAGATAGCCGATAACCCGATCTGCATATAGATGCCTGTTTCTGTTTCTGGTTTTTCGGATTGTTGTAATATGTATAGGTATAAGGATCATGTATGTCCTGGACATTGGTTTCCTTCCTGAATCCAACTCCCCAGATCCCGTAAGTATAGAATGTAATTACTTCAACATCTTGAGAACCGATAAGGTGACGCTTCGTTCTTTTCAGCTCATGCAAAGGAATAAATTGGTTCTTTGCCGAAAAAACCGGATCATTTTCGTGAAAGGTAAAATAAAAATCCCGCAGAGCCTGGGGCAGCATAACTCCCAGTTCCTTTTCCTTGTCCGCAATATCCTCCGGTGTCACAGAGCTTTCCATACTGCTGCCAAAAGATTTGATTTTTTTCAGTTCTTCTGATATCATGGTGCCGCCTTCCTATTCTTTATAATAAATCACCGGGACTCCTTCAAACGCCAGTCCTTCGTTCCTGCACAACTCGTAAAAATCGCCGTTCCTGTTATTGTTCTGCCATTCAAAATAAATTTGATACAATTTCATGTAATACTCAAACTCTTCCACAAGCTGCGGATCTACTGTTTTTTCTGAAAGGATTTTCTTCGCTACACCTACAATATTTTCAAATTCCTCTTTTGTAATGCGGATGCTTTCCGGAAAATGATGCTGCCCCCACCATAAGGAATCAAGCTGCTCCCTGAAATAGAGCTGAACCGTCTGCGGATCACATTTTTCATGCATGTATGCACGTTCCAAAATGGGATAAAAATCATGTTCCAACTTTGGATCATGGGGGTTGTAAATGTTTCCAAAAATCTGGTACGCCCACCGCATCTGCGGCATCTTATCCTTCTCACATTCACGGCTTAAATAATCGTCAAGCAACTTTGTTAATTGAAATGGCAGATGGCGCCTGGGCAGGTCATCCCCCGGAAATTTCATCTCGTCCAGATATTCCCTGCAAAACTGAAACAAAATAGCATCTGCATCCGCATCTGGCACATTTTCTTTAAAAGATTTTGTAAATGAGAACAGAAAGCTGTTTGCCTGCTTTTTCAGTCCCTTTTTACGCAAATCCCAGTATTTTTGTATCTCTGTGATAAACTGCTCATAATCCATGTCCTAACTCCTCTGGAAGATTCTTTCCGAACAATTCTCTGATCGGAAATTCTGGAACCAGTTTTGAATGATCAACTGCATGCCGAAATTCTCCAATCTGTTAACAGGAATAATCCTGCTCTAATTCCTCCTGTGTGGGGAATCTTGCTTCATCCTCGTCAAGAAAGTCACCAGTACAGGCAAAACGGAGAAAATCATGAAAGTCCTTACAGATATAAAGTTCCCGTGATTCCATATACTTCCTTACTTCTGATCTGCTGTTCCATTCTACCCCAGCGCCCATCATGTCATATACGCCCTCTTCATGTATCGTGACAACGCCGCCGTTTACCACATCCAGATACACCAGATGCCCGTAAACCTTTCCAAGCCTGATAAATCCTGCCTCCAAAAAGCAGGGGCAATCATCCTGTGTTTTCTGTTCTCGCTGGAGATTTTTCAAAAATTCTGCCCCACTGTTTCCCTGGATATTATGCCACTCAAACTCAACCGTTGGGCCAATGTCAAATTCGGGCCGGGGAATATAGCCATTTTTCTCCCGTGAAAAGGTTTTGCTCCATGAACACGCAAAGGAATCGCCGCAAAAGGAAACAAGTACGGTAATGTCACCTGGCATTTTATAGCTTAACAAAAATTCATGGTAAGGCGCTGGCAGCTTATATCCAAGTCCTTTTTCAATATCTGATAAATCTTTTTCTGTAAAGCCGGATTCTTTTAATGGCTCTTTCCATAATTGCGGTTCACGTTCTCTCAATATCCCCAAATACTTTTTTGCTGTTGTCATAAACGCCTCCTTTGACAAATCATAGTTACCAGCTATCCCAATAGCTGGGCTTTATTGGATCAAATTCATCCTCCCGAAAGCGGTACAGGTCATAGATTCGATTCTTGTCAGATTTTTCACTGGATTTTATCATGCATACGAAAACGACCCGGCTAGAATCAAATCTCTTCGGTTTGCTTTTCAATCCCAGTATAACTGGTCTATTGGCAGAAAACTCATTCTTTGGCCTTGTATAATGCCCCCAGTACAGATTGGGATAATTTTTTGTAATTGTTTCGCCCAAATATATAGAAATATCCAACGCAAGGGACAGCGTTTCGTCTGTGAATTTCATGGTTATTTTCCGGACATTTTCCTCCATCCACTTCGGATATCTGGAAACCTCGTACTCCATTTCTTTCTTGCTTTTGGGAACCTGTTTAATCTTTGTTTCATACCAATCCCATAACGGAATCAACGATTCCGGCGAATAATCAAAGGGCTGGCTTTCCGGACGTTCCTCTTTCATATATTCCCAGAGCATAGTGATACGGTTAGGGATTTCATTCTTAAACCACAAAAAATATTCCTTAGCCCGTTTGGGTGTCAGTTCAAAAAATGCGTAATTATCAAAAAACTGTTGCGCTGCAATTTTATTATGGTTAGCAAAATCGAAAGGCGCAATCATCAGGGAATATCCCATAAACCGTCACACTCCTTTTCCAAATGTTCTTATTTTCTCCGCCATACCCCAAACAGACTTTTCTTGTAATGTCTCAATGCCTCGATTGCCGGCCCGTAATTTCCCGCCGCTTTCAGATACTCCACGCCCTTTTCAATGTTCTCCCGCACACCGATCCCCTCGGCATACATCATCCCCAAGCCATAGCTTTTATAGGGAGAATCCTGGCTTTTCTCCAAAAATGCTTTTCCCCGTGCCGGATTCTGCTGGCAGCCACGCCCCAGCAGATAGCAGATTCCCAGCAGATCATATTTGATACCTTCCGGCTCCTTATCTCTCTCCAGCCATTGAACCGCCTGCGCATAGTCCACAGCCGTACCCCAGCCGTTGAAATACAAACGTCCCAACTGTCGGCAGGCATAGCTGTCGTTACCATAGCTGGCAGTCTTTTTGTAGCACTCTAAGGCATAAGGCAGATTGCGCTCCACCGCCCTGCCGTTCCAATAAATATCGCCTATGATATGCCAGCTCCAGAGATGTCCTGCCTCTGCCGCTTTCAGCGCCCAGGGGAGGGCTTCTTTATCGTTATCCTCTGTATAGGCCAGATAATGGGCATAGGCATACATCCACTCCGGGTAGCCCCGTTCTGCACCCTGGCGCATAATGGGAACTTCTTTTCCCGGCTCTGCCGGAATGTATTCTCCCCGTCCATGCTCGTAGTAATGGCCATAATTCCGCCCCGCCAGTATCATGCCGCCGGAAAATGCTTTTTCAAACCAGGGGAGACACTGTTTTATCTGCAGGCGTTTCCATTCGTTCCAGGCTCCCTTATTTGCAAATTCACTTTCCTTACGATCTTCGATCTCTATGATGTCGAGAAAATAATAGGTGTTCCCAATCATGTACTGGCAGAAAGCGCAGCCGTTTTCGGCTTTTTCATAGATCACATCCCATGCTTCTTTTATGCTCTTAAAAGGCATGATCTCCCGTAGCTCCGGTGTCAGCATATCCATACGCAGCGCCCCCAGAACCGCAGCGGCGCTGCCCAGGGAGATCGCCTGATGGAGCATGGCATAGGCCGCTGCCTCGTTTTCCTCAAAGGGATGGTATTCCCAACTGTAACAGGAGCCGGAAAAGCAGCGGGAGAGGATATAGCAGGCGTCCCCATCGTCTTCCTTTGCCGCAAGCAATAATGCGTCCGCCGCCGCTGTTGCCTTGTCGTTATCACAGCAATAATAGAGATCCTCAATGGCTTTATCCACCACATTGCTAAAATACTTACCCATGTTTCTTTTTGTCCTTTCTCTTTTCCTTTTCCATCCTGGCAGTGAGCTTTTCTATCTGGTCGGTAATATCAGTCCAGCCGTTCCTTTCTTCAAAAACACCGGAATTCAAATAGTTGACCAGCCAGAATTTCACCTGTGTCGCAGTTCCTCCTTTCGCCAGAAACCTGGTGTTCCCTTTTCCCGTATTATTGGTACACCAGATCACCATCAGGTCATTTTGAACGCCGGGGAAGAAATTAAGCGCCTGCGTTCCCCATTCCAGGACTGCCTTTGTGTATTTTCCCTCATGGATGCCGTCAATAACCAGTTCCACATCCCTGGCGGAGAAAAATGTGTGTTCATCATGCCAGCTCTCTCCAAAAATCACCAGAAGCTGGCACCAGTTCCGCATTTGGCCTTTCTGTTCTCTTTGAAGCTGCTGCCAGAAAGATTTTATGTGTTCCTCAATCTGCCGGGTATCGGCTTCGCTTTTCCCTGCCCCAGTCTCTTCTGTATTTCTCAAAGAATCTGGTTTGTCAAAATCAGCAACCGGCTCTGATTCCCCATCTGTATCTTCCGGGCTGGCCGGTGCTATGCCTGGACAGCTACTACTGTCCTCGTCTCCGGCATCCTCTGCTTCGCCCAGGCAAGCGCCGCTTTCCTCCCATTCGGCGTCCTCTTCCTCGCCGCTTTCCTCTTCATCGTCATATCCATTCTCTATTTTTTTCCACCCCGAAAGATCAGCACTGCCAGTTAAGAGTTTTTCAAACCAGTCTTTCGCTTCGTCAAGCTCTACGCTTTTATGGTATGATTCATATCCGCCTTTCGATTCGTCCAAAAATACCGTTAATCGAAAGAGTTCGTAATATATGCAGAAAATCTGACTTATGTTCCCTGTCTCCGGCACCGCAAAAGGCGGCAGAATCTGGAGTTTGAAAACGCCCCCTTTGTCACTTCCCATCAGGCTTTCCATCTGTTTTTGTAAAGCCTCCACCGTAACATTGGAAGTCCTGTTTCCAGATGTGTCCGTAAGGATAAACTGGCTGGCAGGTATCTGTTCCGGCTTCTTATCCGACCTGACCAGATCACGCACCCCGTCCCATATTCCCAGCAAGCCAAAGCCCGCCATGCCAATCCCGATCAGGAGCCGGACAATGCCAATCCCTTCCTTCATTTCAGTAAGTCCGATCACGATCAGACCAAAACCCAGAAATGCAGCATAGCCTCCCAATATAAGAGGTGTCAGCCGCAGCCGTTTTCCTGTTCCGTTCTTTTTTCTCATCATCTACTCCCTGCTAGCTTTCTCATTTTCCTGTCCTGCCGGCTTGTTCTTAAAATCCCACATGAAAAGCCAGACCGGTCTGTTCCTGAACCCTCTCAAGCAAGTCACTCCCTGCGGCCGTCTTTGTCAGTAGCATAAAGCAGACCGGTTCCAGCCCCAGAATCAGCAAAGCCTCCAGATCTTTGTGGACATATGCCATCCGCAACGGAAAATCGTCCAAATCCATCAGTTCCGGATGGTCTGAGAGAGGTTTAAAATCATCCTGAATCCGCTCTGCAATGTTTTGAAAATATTCCTTTGAAAACCTTGCAGGGAAGAAATCGCTGAACAGGCAGGTTGTTTCCCCTGTATGTTCATGCCAGGCCATTCCCTCCCATTCCTGGATGGAGTGGATTGACAGAAATAACCCATATCCTTCCAAGTGTTGGTTAAACCAAGGGCCTTGATCCTGCTTATGGACGTTTAAAGGAGTGTGGATAAAAGGGATATTCCGCCTTTTCCAGTATTTCTGATAAGCTGCCACAGCCTTTCGTTTTCCCTCCTCATCCCCCTCCTCACAGGCGGTTTCCAGATTATCCAAATATTCCCAGGATATTCCTTTCGGATCATTTTCCTCCCACATATACAGCTCGCCCGAAGTTGTGCCCTTTTGTATCCCGACCACGCTGTCTTCTCCGGGGGAAAGAAAAAATCCCAGATAGTTTCCCTCCCAGTGAAGAAGCTCCAATGGACGCAGATAACCGCTGGTGACCAACAGGTCTGCCATGTGCCGATAAATGTCCCGGATAGGAACGGGGAGTTTTACATGGAGCCGCTTCTCTGCCGCCAGGATTTCATCCTCCGAATAGCATTTCCATTTTTTCAGGTCGTCCATAAGCTTCGGGCTGATGAACTGTCTTAATATCTTTAGTTCCTTTTCGATTGCGTACATAGTCTCACCTTTGAAACAGGCCCGCCGCCTGCATCTCCTTTTCTTTTTCTTCCATCCTTTTCCTGCCCTGCCCGTTCCATGACCAGAACAGCATCCCGGTTTTTTCTTCCACCTGTTCGGCAAAGGAATAGGGAACCGGCTCCCTGGTGATCATCCCATACTTTTGCTGGGCGCTAAAGGATAGAACCAGCAGGGTTTTCTCCGGGTCCGTATAAGCATAGACCACATAATCCTCCGGATCTGTACTTTTTCTGGATAATTTCACCCGTATAAGCTCTGCCTTTGTTGAGATGGGAAGCAGCCATTTCTCCATCCTCTGGCGGACTTTCCGCATTTCGTCCAATTTCTTTGGCAGGGAACAGCCGATGTAAAAAGGAGACATTTCCTCTGTCATCCGGGATTGGTGCAAATCCCACCAATCCTGCAAGACCTTATCTAGCACATGTTGGATAATAAAAATATCCCAATAAAAGCAGGCTTTCGAGAAATACTGATTGTATGCGCTTTTTCTTACCACCTCTGATTTCGGCTTTTCATCCTTCTCTTCGCCATAACTGTTGACTCCGCTTCGCTGCCAGTTATACACCGAGAGATAGGGGTCTTTTCCGTAGATTCCCCAGCCCCGATTGGTTCTCTCCATAGCTGTCACCAACAGATACTTACCGTTCCAATGGAGTTCCTCCGGGCGGCAGAACCAGGTATCTTTCTTATCGCACATATAGTCGCCCAGCACCAGGTAAAGTTCCCGGAGAGGCTGCGGCAGCTTAAAGTTCAACCGCTTTTCTACTACGTCTATTTCTTCCTCTGTGTAGATCTTGCCTGCCTCCAGTTTGGGCTGCCAGCAAAACTCCCTGATCAGTTCCAGTTCCTCACGGATGGAGTACAGCGGGCGTACTTCAAATTTGGGTTTTTCTTTTTTTAAAAACATAAACCAGTTCTCCTTCATCTGCTTTTGAGATCACGAATCAAATTTCTAACAGCTTTGCAGCATATTCCTCCGGAAGAATCGTATACTGGCGATATTCTTCCCGCAGAGCCAGATACTGCTCCGGCACAGCAGACAATGCGGCTTTCAGCCCGTTTTGAATACGCTCTACAACCTGCCGGAATAGCGGTGTCTGGGAAACCTGTTCCCATGCGTTCATCACATCTGCTGCTTTATTGGATGGGAGCGGCGTACCGGTAAGCTCAATACTGGCATCCGCCAGCATATTCAGCATTTCATCCATCTCAGAAAAATCGATTTCCTGTTCGTATTCCTCAAATTCTTCAAAATCCAGCCGCCCGCCACAGGTGGCGACCACTTCCATCAAAAGAGTAGAAAGCCATGTGAGTATCTGCCATTCACAGGTTTTTCCCCAGGGTATATCTACGAAGTTCCTGGAAAATTCTGCCTGTTCCTCGGTTATTTCTTCCCCCACATTATAATCAAGGGCAGCGGCATAAAGGTTATTGGCAAAGTCCTGAAAATCGGAGACTTCTTTCTTTCCCTCCAGATAATCCCAAAGAGGATCAATCGCCTTCTGAAGAATAGCCGGAACCGTCCTGCCCTGATCCGCCAGGCCCTGGCGAAGTGTGTGCATATATGGTTCCAGAATTAAAAGATTCCCCAAAAGCCGTGTATGGTTGCTGCTGTCCGCAAAGGCATCGTGGGCTATATCCTGAAAATCCATCATCCAGTTGGCCGCCTTTGGACCGTTTAGTGATGAAAAATCTGTATCAAGAGTGTATTTCATATATTCCTCCTTGTCTTACTTGCTCATATTAAAAGATAGTCAGCTTATATGCCTGTCTTGTATCCTTGCACAATCTTTACAACGCCCTAACTTATCTAACTCCAGTTTGCAAAGCGTTCTTGATAGTTCGCTGTAAACTGCTTTATTTTCAAGAGTAATGCAAAAATCATCCTGTTCTATCACGGGGCTATACCCTTTATGTCCACAGATACAACAGATATTTATGTACTTTTTAGCGGAGCGGTTCCAATTTTCAATATATAAAGAATAACCCCGCTTTCTATGCTTGCTATGTGACATCTTTGCCTCCGCAAATCCTTATTTTATTTCTCAATCTATATCAATATTTCTGCTTTTCTACGATTCAACAACACGAATACTATATACATTGATAATTTGTGCAGGATATGATTCCGCAATAGAACCGTCATATTCAATTTCCAGAACATCCCCAACTTCCGGCTCTGGTGAGGGATTCATATTTATCATGGGAATAGTTATTTGGTCTGCACTGTTCAATTCTGTGCTTCCTTCCATCGGCTCGACAAGGTAATAACCATCCTGTATTTCTAATATAGTTGCCTGGAATGTAACTGTTTCGTCTCCGCCCACTTCCGATTCTCCATCGCCACTGGACGTTCCACAGGCAGCGATTGTTAATATAAGACCCAGTGTTAAAATTAGCAGCAAATGTTTTTTCATAGCATATGACCTCCTAAAAACCGAGTAAATTCCAGATCCCTGACTTTTATTTGTTATCTTTGCTGAAAAATCCAATTACAGCCATGATAAAGCCAACCAGCACAAGGA
Organism: bacterium 1XD21-13; assembly: GCA_009917555.1. Lineage (GTDB taxonomy): Bacteria > Bacillota > Clostridia > Lachnospirales > Lachnospiraceae > Laedolimicola. The sequence continues at coordinate 215,338 of QZDX01000006.1, forward strand.
TGGCTGCAGGCCAGAAAGCATATATTGGCATAATATTTAATCCCATAAGAATAAGTAAAGCGATACCCAAGAGCATCAGGCTATTGCCAAACATAATTTTCTTCATTGTATTTGTCCTCTCAAATTCTGATTGTTTTTTCGGCAAACTGTATATTACGGCTTTTTCCTGCCATCAATCGCTTGAATCGTACACGCAAAACCCGCAATCACCGCAAACAGCGTTGCGCCACCCATAGCCTGATTCATTCCTGATCCCATAAAAAAGCCAATAACAGCAGCAATTATAATTATCACAACAGAAATAATTGTCCGCATACTTAAAACCTCCACTTATTTCAACAGGAAAATTTCTGGATTTAATCGCCAGCATTTTTCGTTATTTTTGTCAGAGACATTTGTAACTGATACACATTTTCTTCACCACTCTTATTTTTTGTTGTAAGCTCAAAATAGAGAACATTCTCCAAATCATTTACATCATCTATTTTTATTCTTCTGATTATACTGTCTCCTGATATCTGTCCCAAATCGCCGGAAACATTGACCATGCCCCCCGTCATATCTACTGTACTATTGGAAAGAATAACGTCCCTTTCACTGCCAGACATGGTGTAAAATGTGGTAGAATATGAGGTAATATCAGCTGGAAGGTCACCTGTTACTTTCAAGTCACCACCAGCAAATATTTCCTCTGTGCCATTCAAAACAATAACGCCATTTGAGACTGTAAGCTGTTCATTCTCGCCACTAAAAGAATAAACTGTCAGCTGATCCGGTTCTTCTTTTCCGCATCCGGATAATGCCAGCGTAAGTATTGCCATATAAACAAATACTTTTGTCTTTATCATGTCCAATGCTCCTTCATTTGGCAGTATATGTTATTCCATTTCCTCTCTCAGTTCAAAAAGAGTCCACTCATTATTAAGCAAGACAACAAATCCGTCAGAAGTCATTGCATATGGAGAATCCAGTCCATCAAAATTTGACTGTCCATCTTCCTCCGGCCATTGTGTAAGAGAAACTGTTGATGTAATCCTCCCAATAATTGCATCCTCAGCCACTTCACCGGGTACTTGTTTTCCTGTAGTACAATAAATATCGCCATCATACATCACAGATGGTGCATAGGTATCAGGTGTGGATACTTCCTCACCACACCCTGACAGCCCTAAAGCAATCATTACCAGAAGAGGTATTGCAATATATCTTTTCATAAAATACCTCCATCTCAACTTCCAATTTCTGTACTTGAATTATAAGTCTCACGTCTCCCTTATCTGGAATCTTTATATTCCTGTCTGCAAGCCATAGGCTACTCATCCTTTATCAGCCCGTATATCCCCAGAGCAGCACCTACAATCATCACAATGATTCCAAGATACTGTGGTACTTGCATATAACCTGCCTGTACCTCCACATGGGCAACCCCTAATGTGCCAACCGAATACATAATGGCTCCGCCCACAAATGCAAAGCCCCCTAACACAACTTTTTTCATGCCGTTTCCTTTCCACGCACGATATCCTTAAAAACCACCTATGCTGTATACAGGTTCTCTCTTTTTAACACCACAAATATCTTTTTCCGCATATCTTTACTTATCTTTTCAATGGCTGCTACATACCCGTCTTTATCCTGCTCCAGCCATGTACAGATAAAGCTCCGGTAAAACTCCTTTTCCACTTTCGTTTTTCCAGGCCCTGCATAGACTGCAGAATACATCTGCATAATATCTTCTTCTGATAATTGATATGTCTGGACTGTATGCTCAAGAAAAGAGTGTGTGTAAGCGGCTCCCAGCTCGCGCAGCATCTCCCTCACTGGTCCCCGTACCATATCCACATATCCCTTTTTTATTCCATAAGCCACGAGCCTTTCTGTAAATGTGCATACCTTTGATAAATAGCAGAGTTCCACATTTTTTCTGTACGGAAATCCCATGATGTATTTATTCGCCGGCATTGTTTCCGGCATTACGTCTGTTTCTCCTGAAAGCCAGGACCGGAACGCCTGCTCTTCTACAGCATTGCTGTTGATAAATTCCATCTGGTAAGCCCAGGCTGCTGCCTCCTCTTTTGCAATATCGGTGCCTTTTCCTTCCGAATTCAAGAAGATCAGGATATACCCTTTTCCCACATGGTTTGAATCCCGGAATGCTTTCCTGGCAGCCTCTTCGTTCTGGAGAACAAGGGCTTTAAAATCCTGTTCTTCTTTTTTGCTCAGGCCCATGCCGCTGGCCTGTATATATTCTTTAATTCCTTTTTCTGATTCCCGCTTTTCTTTCCATGCTCCGTGCATATGATTCTTCCCTTTCAGTGCAGTTTCCCGGTCAGCTCTTCCAACTCCGCTTTTGTTATAGGCGGGATCAGGATATGGTCTGCATCGAACTGCCGGACACCATCCCACCTTCTCATTTCCTCAATAAAACTCCCATAAGGGAACATCCCCTCCAGTACGCGATTCTCACTGTAAAGTACAAACTGGACGAACCCTTCTGTTATTTTCAGTTTACTCAGATTCAGGAACCCGTCAGCACGGACAGGAAAAACACTCTCACATTCTTCTGTCAAGGCATAAAAGGCTCCTATCTCCTTTGTATCGTTTTTCTGCAGAAGCCTCGGCTTTGCGTAATAGACATCCAATGCCTGAATATCATGCAGCGTCTGCTCGAAGTCTGAAAGATCTGTACATGCCTCCCATGCGGCTGCCTTGTCCTCCGTCAGTGTATAAGGCCACCTCGCCAGTGTAAGGATATAACTCCCAAATTCTTTATTCCCACAAAACTGGTTCAGTGACTTCCGATTGAACATGGCAAAACTCTCAATCCCCTGCTCCAGTTCCCTGATGCTGAAAGCCCTCTCTTCCTCCACACAGTACATTTCCACTCTGCCCAGGCGCCTTTCCATCTCACCTGCAAGCCTGGTAAAATCCGTAATCTCTGCTTTGGTGGTAGGGATATTATAGCTTATCTCATAATATCCTTCCCTGGCTTTGCTGCCATCAAAAAAGATCCCCCGCCCTATACGCTCAGGATTATAAAAAACAGCGGTTCCCTGGCTCTCTTCATTTTCCTGAAGTATATAAAAATCATTATTGGAACCATAGCAAAAGCCGCAGGAATGAGCCAGCGATGGGATATCAAGTACCGTCTTTCCAAATAGTTTCTTCTGTCTGATCTGCAAAGTAAATGCCATAACAAAATCTCCCTATTTATACAAATGAATGTGTTTCAGCTTTTCGTATCTCCTTTTTCGGAAAAGAGCAAACTGGAATTGCTTTTATATTTCAGCTAATTTATTGCATCTCGGATGTTATTAAAGATTTTACACCCATTCTCACGGAGCTTTTCTTGAACGATTTTTTCTAAATGTTCATCTTCTATAAGCACATACGATTTATCTACTATGTCTATTATTACAAATTCTTCTCGAAACTCATTCTTTACCAAAGCATATCGTTCTGGGGATTCCCAAATATCTTTAAAACGACCATAGTCTTTTGAGTTAATATTATCAATAATTTTCATCTCCAACTCCCGATTTTTCCATTTCTACAAGTAGAATTTGTTAATCTTCATTCATAACCGTAACATGCTCAACAACACCGTTTCTGTCATAATAAACAATGATGCAATATGTATTATTAGTTTTCCAAATGTCGCCCCACATTCCTGACAGGAAATTATCTGGTTCTCCCCACACTTCCATTAACTGCGTATTCTTGTAACCTTGTAATTGTTCTGTTGTATAAACTACACCTTTGTTTTGGTAATAAGAAACTATCAATTCCTTTGACGGAATGTTATCATTGCTCTTTCGATTGTAATATCCATAGAACCAAGCAGATGCACATAGTACAGCAACCATTATTATTGCAAAAACAAATAATGCCTTCTTTTTCATACAATCACCCTCCTTGTAAACTGGAAGTTGACACATTACTCTCGACTCAATTTCTCGTATCTTTGTCCTGTATGAATAAACCTATAATTGCAATCAAAAGACCGACAATGCCACCCCCAAAAGCTATAATATTATTTATAGATAGTGCAATCGCAGCTAAAATTACAGCAATTCCTAATAGCATAATTTTTTTGCTCATTGCTTTATCTCCTTACAAATTCCGATTTTTCAGTTCTACAAACTGGAATTTAACAATTAGTAGGATTGTTTGTAGGTTTGTATCATTTAGTTCAGAACTATAACTAAAAACCTAAAACACTCATACACTCCTTATCGATATCTGAATGATTTGTAAATGGCATATCTTCATATACCATTTCTCTTAAAAAGCCTAACACATTACGTCTAATCTCATATATTTCTTTGGAAAGTTCATACAGTTTTTCATAGGAAATGGTGCCGCTTTCCGCATATTGTTCTAACTCAAGTTTGCATTCTTTTATTGTTTTTTGGTTAGCTCCGGTAGAAAATTTAGTATTAAAAATCCCATTCGGACAGTATCGTCGAACAACACCATCCATCTGATCAAGCCTTACGCAATAGTTAAGTGTACATTTTAAGTCTTCTTCAATTTTATTATTTAACTCACTGATTATTTCATCATACTTATTTTTTACAAGCATCATGTTTTTTTCTAATACAACCATTAGTTCTAACATATTTGCTATATCATTATTATTATTTATATTCTGTATTTGCTCTAATTGCGAAACAATATCTTGACCAAAGCATGCATAATATCTTATTATTTCAAATTTAAAATTTGAACTTAAACAATCTGTTTTAGAACTAATACAATTATCTACCGGAATATGTATTATCACAGAATCTTGTTTCGATAAATCACGATTTTCAACTTCTCTGAGAGGTGCAGTCCAAAATATAATTTCTTTTTTTATATCTACCAAAAACAAAAAAGTAACATCTTTCTTTTGTCTCCAATAGTTTATGGTTTGCGTCTTTATTGAATAGGTAAATTCTGTTTTACCTGCGTTCATCTTTATTTCGCTATCTTCAATTCCTTTACATTGGGCATTAAAATTATATTTTGTTGGATGGCAGTTCTCTATAATTGTTCCTATAAAATCAATTCCCAAATCTTGACTTGTATCAATTTCTTGAAACACACTAAACTTCTGCATTACTGCTTGAAGCTCCGAAGCAGCTCTGTTACCCACTGATTGATTTAATGTGAATGTTGGTAATTTTTCTTTCATACTATTCCTCGCCAAATTCTGATTTGAATGTTTATATTAAGATACTTACAACAATAGCAAACGCACAAATTAAAAATACCCCCACCCCAAATACGACTATCACTTTTTTAACCTTTTTATCTCCTTTAACAACCGTATCTATTCTATCAGCAAATAACGTACACACGATAGCTGCTATCATTAGCGGCACAGAAATTAACAACACAAAAATTTTTTCCATACTTTTTTCCTCCAAAAACAATGCTAAGGATTTTATATCCTGTATTTTCTATCAAACTGCATATTACTATATAGATGTATTCTGCCTTGTGTTGTGTGAAAAATTACTTACTCTTGCTCCCACTTCCTTTTAAGCGCATACCCAACCATCTTTTAACAAATCATCATCATAGGGCGAGCTGATTGTATGAATCCTTCCTGAATGGATATTATGAATGATACATTCCGCCCATTCACCTTCCTTTATTTCAGAGAATAAGTCTTTACCTTTTTCCCACTTCTTTCTATCCCTATACATAGCCGTAATCTTGCGTTGTTCAAAAGTATGGTCATTCATTGGGATTGCAATAATGTCTCCAATTCTAATTGTTTCTCCTTTTTCAGCGAGAATACATACTTGAACTTCATTCTCATCATAAGCTGATGTACTTGCCATTTTAAAAATCATTATATGCACCTCGGCTTCCGATTTACATTTAACTATATTTATTTGCTCTCATTCTTGCTGTCTTTGCCAAAATCCTCTCCAAATACCTCATGGAAAATATCCTTAGCGGCAATTTTATCAAAATTGAAAGCACCAGGACTTTGGGCGGGAAATCCTTTTTTCTTAAGCATGTCTACAAATTCATTGTAGCCTGCCATGCGGGGCGTAACGGCAATCTTCCTTGTTTTCTTTTCATCCTGAAAGTAAAAATACCATGCGGCAGGAGATGAGGGATAAAATATGTTCGTCTTTGTGTTTTGAAGTTCTTCCCATCGAAATTCCCGCCGGTCTTTACGGGACAGGGCAAAAATGATTTTTTCATCATCGTAGAAGAATCCCCAGTTGCCCACATAAATCATGCGCCAGATTATATGTATGGCAATACCGCCTAATAAAATGCCCATTGCAAAAAATACTACCGGAGACTGTCCGCCATGGAGCAATTCCCGGAAAGCCAAAAATGCTGCTATTGCACAGACAATGGCTGCCAAAACCGTAATGATACGGTCAGATGTACGAGGTATACATTTTTTCATCGTCAAATACTCCTTGTGGCGCTCTTGATGGTTATGCTTGTTTCTGGCCCTTTCGTGTTATTGAAACATAATCGACCTGTTTTCTTGAATTGCCAAATCGCATAATCCAATTAACCTGTCGATTAGAAACTCACAATCAGAATCAATAAAGCATTCAAACAAATTTTCAGGCTTTATTCCATAAAATTTAAAAATATCCTGCTTTAATTCGATTATTGATAAATCGGGTGGTTCATTCATAAATACTTGTTTAATTTCCTGTAATTCCATTTTTAACTGAACGCACTCATCAACATTCCAACTGCCATCGCAATCTGAATGATTTAGTAAAGTTGTCATTGGTATTGTAAATTTGCTCTTGCGCTTAAGAATTTTGGAGCTTAAACCTTTATTTGTATATTTGGAAATTAAATTCCTAAATTCTTCAAAATATCTATATAGCCCAACTTCTACTCCACAAATATCTTCTCCATCTTCATCAAATATACATAAATATAGCCCCATTCTAGTTAATCCCTCCTAATTACCTTTACATATTTATGTTCATTCAAAAAATCTTTTAACTCCGGACTTAATTTGCATTTCCGAGGAACAATCAGCCGAAGAATCGCTTTTTGCTGTTCTGCCTCCTCAGCAAGATTATATATTTGATATGTTAAGTGCAGTGTTAAACATGACTTTCCAAGTATCCAGCCATTCCCACTTTTCTTTTGATCTGGAAGACTTCTCCTTCTTGTTTGCCAGCGAGTATATTGATTTTTCATTCTTCATACATTCCTTCTAATCAAGATTTATATTCTGATTATTCTCGTTTACATTACACCATGAGACAAAACTTCAAACTCAAACTCATCCTCCAGAGAAGCAATTTCCGTAACTAGGTCAAGGCTCATGTAGTCTTCTTCCTGGCCGCTTTCCATTCCGGTCAGCCCAACCTGGATAAAAATGTTATAATACTTTGTGATTTCATCGCTGTCCAGAGGGAGATAGCTTTCCTGTCGTTCATTTCCTTTATAGCTTACATTTCTATATTGTCCGTTTTTGATATGGTAAGGACGATGATTATGATCCCGGTAAGTGAAACCGTAACTCTCGTACACAACATAATAATTCCCCGTAAAATAACGGATATCGGGAAAACTGTCAATCTCCGAGGAAAGGTCTTCACTGGTTTCATCAAGATAGTTCCTGAATATGATCTCTTCAATCTGCTCCAGCATTTCCTTTCGTCTCCCTGCAAGGTGCTGATATGCCTCTTGTGGGAAACCATCATCAATAGAAATTCGGGGCTTTATCTTCAATTCAAAATTCGCATAGTCATTATCAACATTTTCTTTTTCAAAGACAATCAAGTTTGGCCTATTTACTTCCTTTTTCTTTTTAAACTTATCAAAAATTCCCATCATTGAACCTCCATGGTTTTTAATATGATAATTATTGAGGCACATAGCCGGAGCCACCGCAGGTCTTACAAACCTTTCCCACATCTACCTTCAGCAACGGAAGTTTTTTAAGGAGCAGCCCCTTTCCCTGGCAGTCCGGACACACAATACAGTCACCTTCGGGCTTCGGCTGTACGGAATTAGGGTAAGTCTCCCTGTATTTCTGATACTGCTCAAATACCCTTTCCGCATCCCGCTTAAATTCTTCCTGCGTCTTTACGCCGATCCGGTGCAGCACTCCTGTCAGCTCCATTGTTTTTTCAAAATCTCTATAGCCTTTTGAAAGACGATTCAAAGGGATTTTTCTCTGCCGCCCATTCTCCTGGATATAGAAAATGTATCCTCCGCCTGCCCGTTCCACCTGTATCTGGCTCCCCGGTATTTCCTCCCACCGGAACCGATATTCTTCCTTACGGGAATAGTGAAAGATCACCTTTTCCATATCATATTCCATCCATATCAGACCCAAATAAAAAGTACGGTAAATAGCAAAAGCAACCAAGCCGCCAAACATAGGAATCCCTGCCAGAAAGAGCAACCTTTCCTCCTGTGTTACTTGAGGATAGAAGAATGCTATGTAAAAGCAGATACCTGTCAGCGGAATGAAGAAAACCGCAAAGACCAGAAATGTAATAATTTTTGAAAACCATCCGATTGTGCATTTTTTCATGTTGCACCACCTCGTAAATAAATTTTATCAGTCGCCCACTTCAGTTTATTTTGTCCCAAATAGCAAAACACCCTTATGGGCCAGTTTGTTCTAGCCTCTCTTGATATTTACCCACCTCATCCAAAATATATTTTTCAATAGTTTCGGTGTTTGTATCAAATCTACTAAAATATAAGCTGTCAATCTTTATAAGGCAAGATTGATCTTCTGACCATGCAGGTTCCCTATATGTGAGATTAACAGTCACGCCATAGGGTATATCTTTGACGATCCCAAATGTATCTGCATAAGCTTGTGATAACACCGTACACACCATTTCCAAATTTCCCAAAGAAACAGGCTCAATGTCCACATACAAACAAGAATAGTACACGGATGATGACTTCACGGGATAGAAGTAGTTGAAAGAATATTCCACATCCGTCTCAGCTGCCCACGTTTCAAATGCTCTGCCGAAAATATCAAGTGGATAGGTGTCCTGTAATCCATTACGAAAGCCTGGTACACCAAAACTCTCTCCCTCAACAGTGTTGAATACAAAAAATTGTGTTTCCGGGTCGTCTTTGGGTGATACGGTATATGCCATTACCCTCCATACATCGTCATTATAATAATCATCAGTGACAGACTCAGACGAAAGCACCGTAAATTCCTGGCCATACTGCTTTTCTAAATATTTTTCCACTTCCCGCTCGGATTTGAGACGGAAATCACATGAAGTAAGCAGTAACGCCAGCGCACATATAAGACTGGCAAAACATATTCCTGCTTTTATTTTACCTGCCATTTTCGCCCTGCCTTTCATGGTACAATGCTGCCAATCGGCTCTGCAATTCCAACCCTTGTCTGTAATATCCCAATAGCTGCGCTGCGCTATATTCCTGCTTAATATTCTGGTCGGAATATCTGTTCGCGCTTGCAGGATCTATTCCATTCCACAAACGACACTCTTCAAAATTATTGCTGCAATAATTCGTTTCAAAGAAACCGCCACCAAAAACAGATACCTCGTTCCCGTCTGCCAAAGACTCCGCTGTTATCTCAATACAGACAGACACATCATAGCGGTCTTTTGCGTCCGCATCCGCCGTATTTTCAAAAAGAGGTTCCTGCTTTATATCTCCTTTGCAGATCTGCAGGCGGACTGTTTTCAAAACATCCTCGTACTCTTTCTCCGCATATTGGATAACCGGAGCCAGCATCATGTTTTCTATGTAAGTGCTTTCGCTGATGTATTGATCGAAACCCACATAAAAGCAGTACATTCCACCATCTTGATCTTCCAGTATCAAAACCGGGCCGGCAGACTTCCAATAGTAACGCATAAGTCCTGCGTTATCCGGCTCCCCGGTCATTTTCGGCAATACAGATACTTCGTATCCCCAGCTTTCAATTTCACTCTGATAATGCGGAAGTTCTTCAATAATTGCCTGTATAATGGAATACTCTGTTTCCTGCTTTTTACATTGCCATATTATAAGTACAGCCATCAGCAGAAATACTGCCAAAACAGGAACTATCCATTTCCTGTGAACGCTTTTCCCAGTTATGGTTTTTTCCATTTTTTCATATCCCTTATCCTTGCATAACAATCACCAGTGCCAGCGCTATGATACCGGCTATTAAAGCCAGTGAAACTTTAACCGGAGAACGCTCCCCACTTTTCCAGTCAGAAAACAAGCTGCTCTCATCATCATCCATGCACTTCCGTCCGTTTCGGTTCCAAAGCATAAAATGGTAAGCCGCGGAAATAAGGTCTATGGCTCCAAAAATCAGCACAAGGTTACGCACCAGAAAAATGACCATGCTCAAGGATACCGGATCTCCTCCGCTCCCCAACATAATATCTCCCCATATAAAGCGGATGACGGTCATAATTACAGCGATGAAAAGGCAGATGAAACCTGCCGCCCCATACTGTCTTGCTTTCAGTTTTTCACTGATTTCTGGTTTGGTGGAAAGTCTGTTAATCATGTTCTGTTCCTCCTCTGATTAGTGTTCAGTGAAATATTTTACTTCATCGCAGACGCAAACCATATCTTCGGTCAGAATCTTAAGATACAGGTCAGTCAGTATCCCAGGACGCACTGAATCCGGTAATTTCAAAAAACGGCATATAGAAATGGAAGTGTCCATTATGGGTGTCAATGTTCCAGCCTCCTTTGAGAGCAATCACCGGCCCACGATACATCCAGCCGGTTTCGTCCTCCACTCCAACAGGATAGCCGTCCCGCAGATGATACCATACCGGCAGGGTGATAGTCTCGTTATTCGCCCAGTCCATCTCCTTTTCCTCCCAAAAGCTGTAGGAAAATTCGTAGGAATGTCCATCCGCGCCGGTGACGGTAAAATGCTCCGCCGTACCTTTCACATCAAAATCCAGACGGACCAACAGCGTATAAAGGCCGCCATAACTGATAACGCCGCTTTCCAGGCCGATGCCTGCCAGCAACTCCGGTGGCAAAATTTCCTCCTCTTGCCGGACTCTGGGCTTCGGGGTCCAAGACCAGGCGTTCACTGCGTATTCTTCCAACTCCGTCTGGGAAAATTCATCACAGGGCAACTGGTAAAAGGCGTAATATTTCTTTACGGAATCCTCCAGGGCTTCCTGAACCGCCTCCGGTTCGTCCTGCGGTCCATGGACAACCATCTCCTCAAAGTTGTGGAACTGTGGGGAGTAGGTCCGCCAGGGCAGTTCCGGCTGGAACTTGTACTGTCCCTTTGGTATAAGCTGAGCCAGAGGCTTGCCCTCTATCCAGGCGTAAAAGGCGGACAGCTGTTCTAAAGCTGGAGTGACATCAGCGATAGAAGTATACTTGGTATCCAGAATTTTATCATACAATTCCCAGGAGTCTAAACTGCCACCCTCTTTCTGATATTGCTTTAAATAATATGCCGGGATTACCTCTGCTTCATCAGAAACCAGACGAGAGTAGAGCATTGGCACCGGATCACCTCCGCCCTGGCCTACCCAAACCTGGAAAACCGCATCCGGCAGTTCGTCAAACCAACACTCCCAGGTCTGAAGCCCTTTTTGCCGGACATGGATCGTTTCATCTGGATATTTTCCTGTCAGGCGTTCCTCTACATCCGCCTTGGTATAGGGACCCCGGTATTCATAGCAGCCCACAAGCAACAAAGCCAGCAGGCAGGCCATACCAGCAGCAAATATTTTCTTACCCATCTGCGAATACTTTTGTTACCTCCCGACTGATTAAAATATAAGTGTTCTCTTTCCAAATAAGTGGATGAAACACCTCCAATATTTAAAACAAAAAGGCACTCTTTCTAAAAAAACGCAAAATATACTATTGCAATTATAGCAGAAGTTTGTTTCTCTCGCAATTTTTTGACTTATGAAAAGGGAAAAACCGACTTGAAACAAGGCTTTGAAAGTGTCAAGTCAAAAATTGGATAAAGCAAAAAGGGTGTCAGTTAAAACTTGGTCTTAACCGACACCTCCTTTTTTATTTACATTATTTTACAAACAAGTTGCTGGCCGCAAGCGTCCGCATCTGCCCTATCACATCATCATAAGATACCGCATCTTTGAACGATGTTCCCGCACTTCCCGTACCAGTACAGCAAATCCATCATTAAATTCTATTATATAATCTGTTTTAATTACTTGTATACTATTTTTTAGGGGAAGATTACTTCCCCTGTTTTTATATAGTATATCTTCAGTTAAGACACGTTTGCGGAAGGATTTGAACCTTCGGTGCGTCACCGCACACCATCTTAGCAGGATGGCACCATAGACCGCTCGGACACGCAAACGGAAAGTGGATGGGGCAGGACGCAAAACGTCCAGTAAACCATAGCAACCTCGCCTCTAGGCAACCCATCCAAAAGGCGACCAGAGGGAATCGAACCCCCATAAGCAGAGCCACAATCTGCCGGACTACCATTATCCTATAGCCACCGTAGCTCCTGCGGGACTCGAACCCATCATTTCCGGCTTGAGAGGCCGGCGTCCTGACCTTTAGACTAAGGAGCCTTAATGATCCCCATGGGACTTGAACCCAATACCTCCGGCTTGAAAGGCCGGTGTCCTGACCTTTAGACCAGGGGACCTTACTGCAGGCACTTCTCTGCCTGCACGTTGTCACTGTTATTTTTCTTTCTTAGTTCCATTCATGCGCTGATCTGTACCTGCACAGCTGTATCCGTAACCAGAATATCATCCACACGCACCTGCAGGACTGCCGCAAGCACCACCAGATTGTCTATAGTCGGCAAAGCCGCACCCTGTTGCCACTTGTATATAGCCTGCGGCGTGGCAAAACCAAAAATATCCTGCAGGTCCCTTACAGACAAGCCTGCCTGCTTGCGCAGTCTGCCTATGTTCTGTCCGGTTCTTATCATATCTATAACTGGCATATTCACCATGATCCTCACCTCCTGTTATCCAAATTCTATAACCAGGCGGTAATGCTCCATATGGGACTCGGACCCATGGCCACTCGATTAAAAGTCGAGTGCTCTCCCAGCTGAGCTAATGGAGCATAAAAATACCGCCATCCTGTAAAGATTTTCTCATACAAGATAAGCGGTACTTGAAATCTATGGTCTTTTCCGGCAGTCTTCCAAAAACTGCCATGAGTATCACACAGCTTTTCGCTTTTTCCTTATCTTACATGAGCGCATCTTAACCAGACTCTGTTCTTTTTCTTTACTGAACAGTGCCTCATAATGTTCGCTATGCAGATAATATGCGAAGTCATTCGCAGCAAAATTAACTGTTGCCATGATACTTTCCTTTCTGGACTCATCCGGTCCGCTTTTTCTTAGCTGTAACTACTATAGCACCAATTCCCGGATTTGTCATTATACTGATAATATAATTTTGTGGATTAAATATTTTTTGGCTACTTCCATAATCCTGTTTATCACCATCCCTGTCTGGATAGTGGAGATTTTACCTTCCGCTTTTCCTGTCATAAAATAATGTGCCCTATTTCATTTTATATTTTTCTTGAACCCCCTCTGTATAAAATCTTCTCCTGACATATTGATGAGGTTTTCCGCTCCTTGAAACCTGAAGGGCATACACCATCATGTATGCAACCACCTTATAACTACTTTATAGCCACCTTATGAACCAATTTTATTTGATTTTAAACATACCATCAAAATTTTAAGAATTTAGGTGAAAGCAAAAAAGAACTTACCGAAGACAAAGATGTAAAAATGTCGTGGCGAAAATTGAAGCAAAGGAAAAACCTCGAAAAATCAATGTTTTTCGAGGTCTCCGAAGAGGCGACAACCAGATTTGAACTGGTGATCAGGGTGTTGCAGACCCACGCCTTACCACTTGGCTATGTCGCCATACACTTATTATATTCTAGCAAAAACTTTTTGATACGTCAATATCAAAAATGACTCCTACGGGAATCGAACCCGTGTTACCGCCGTGAAAGGGCGATGTCTTAACCGCTTGACCAAGGAGCCCTGTTCTTTTTGGCCCTTGGGCCTTTTGTATAAAATGGAAACTCCCCGAGTTGGGCTCGAACCAACAACCCCGCGGTTAACAGCCGCGTGCTCTACCATTGAGCTATCGAGGATTACTTTCTTTCATTCAGATATATTCTATGCGCTTTCACGCTTTCATATACCTTCAAAACTATATACTGATTTATCTCTTACATCTTGGTTTTTGTTCTTTCCTATGACGTACGCTTAAGAGCCAGTCATTCGGAATAAGCTTCGCTTCTTCCTCCAGCCGCTCTTA
>QZDX01000068.1 GCA_009917555.1 bacterium 1XD21-13
ACCAGACGCAGCTCCCCGAAGTTCAGTTTCAATTCTCTTTTCATTTCGTTTCCTCTTCCGTATCATCACAAGAAGCTAAGCCCAACACATTCGACCAAGTCACCTTTATCTTCCAAAAAACGCTGTAATCCAAAACAAATAAAAGGTCACAGCGATTTTTGAAAAAATTTAACCTAAATAAATTTTTTATGAATGGCTTTCTCTGTTTATCAATCGATATCCGCCTGTCAAAGCTTTCTTAAGTACTTGTCCAATACTCTTCTTAAATATGTTCCTGCTTCAGATTTAAAGCCAAATGTTTTATATGCCCTGATAACTTCTCTGGTAAGCTGTTCCCACTATTTTTACCATTTTTCCAAAAACAATCATATATTTCCAGTAATATATCGTCTAACTCCATTAACATTCTACTTCTTACAAAACCAAGACCGAGAATCTATTTTTAAATTTCTGACATGCTTTTTATTTACACTCTAAGAAATATTAAAAATATCCAAAAAGCATTGTAACATTTTTTTTGTGGCATTTCCTGCAACATCCATTCTTTTTTTAGCTTCTTTTATAATCTGGGGATGCGTTTCTACATAAGCATGTCCTATTTCGTTATCAAAGGAACGCAATGCATCAATGCACATTTCTAGCAATTCATCATCTTTCGTACAAAATAATTTATCCAGTATTTCAAGTTCCTCCCAAATTATTTGATTATCAAGGCAATATACTAATTTTTTTTGCCATTCTAAGCCTTTATTCAATACATTATTAGAAAGTTTTTTCCAATCATCCATTGTAAAATCATTCATAATCGTTTGTGCAATAAGAAAACCATCATCATACCATGAATCAATTGTTGATTCCTCTGATAATAAATCATCTAATTCTTTATACATATAGTCACCTCATTACGTTAAAATCCTGACGGTTTTGGCGCATTAATTTTTCCAGTTGGATAGCCAGATACAACATCATCGCCAAGCTTTATTACATCTATTTCCACACCATCAATAACTTTTCTATGCCATGTAGCCCCATCTCTTCCTCTAATTGAAACAATAGGAGAATCTCCAACCTCCTTTATGCTATCAATAATTTTTGAGTCACTCCATGAATCTGGAAAAATAGTACTTTTCTTTATTTTAGAAATATTTCCATCTTGTAAATCTTTAATAAATTTTATATTTTTAGTTCCATCTGCATTTACTGACAACTCTTCTACTGCAAATAAATCATTACTATTATTAATTTGTGGAGAATGTCCTCCTATTATCTCGTTCTTAAAAGGACTTTTTCTTTGTCCTTCTAATATTTTTTTCTCCATTTCGGGGCTAATTTGAGTAGAGGGTTTATCACTTGTTAATCCTCTAACAACATCATCCCCCTTATCCGCAGCCTTCGTAATATCCGCAACATCATCCACCGCATCCGCAACATCATCAATCTTATCCACCACCTTCATGGTGTCTCCAAGATCATCCGCCACGTCCACTACGTCATCAAC
>QZDX01000069.1 GCA_009917555.1 bacterium 1XD21-13
TTAACACTACTTTACAACTTTTAAGCTAAGCTGTTTCTCTTAGACATAGCCTTTGCAAAGCTTTGATAAGAGCTGTTGATTTTATGTGGCTTTCGATGTTCTGCACCAAGTTTACATAAAATATCTGCCGCTTTATCTGCTCGCTAAGGGCAAACCTGAACTCCTGTACACTGTCACCCCTGTACTGTGACAATGTTTCTTCCATATAAGGCAGTAGTTTCATGGCACAGTAGCTGATATTGATGAGATTCACCAGCATTTCCACCCCTTTCCGGCTGCGGACCATGTATGCGCATAACGACCAGAAAGATTTCTGTTCATAATAGCTCACCTCGATGTTCCACCGGAACGAATACAGGAACAGGGGGATGTACGGCATCCACCCGCTTCCCGTCCGGTTAAGTGGCGCTTTCTCCTGCCATGCACAAAAGATCTGCAGCTGCGTTGGGAAAATAGTGCTGAAAAACAGCCTTCTTGAGCCATTTTCCTTCCCGGTGCAGGTTACATAGGCCATAACTTCCCGTGTTCCGAAGATATTTGTCAGCACACGGCGGTATCCCGTATAATAATCGCCCACCTTTTCGGCGGAAAGGATAAAGTCGCTGTCTATTGACAGACGGCGGCCATGTTTTGCCGGCCTGCCCTTTTTGCCTGTGGGCAAAGGTGCCAGATCATATATAACGGAATCTGCCCTTGCATTGCCGATCAGATCAAGGTTTTCATATTCCTCTACGACAGACACAAGATTCTGCTTTACATACCAGCTGTCACACAGGATGATGATATTCTTCTGCGCATGAAACTCCGGCATCACCTGGCGTACCATGGCTGAAGCCAGCTCCAGTTTTGATTCTTTCTTCTGCCGCATACGGTACCCAAGCGGGACGGCAAGGTAAGAGATCCTGTCCCGGTTCCATACCGGTATACACAGCATGAGGCTCACAAAGCAGTGCCCGTTGAGGTAATTGGAACCATTATGCGCCGCATGGTCAAACAGTTTTGACACATCCTCAAATTTCTTTCCGAACTTTGAGACCATGGTGTCATCTATGCACAGAAAGAGGGGCTGTGACCTCAGGTCTGCCGGAACCAGCCGCAGGGACAGCCTTGCGGTAACATTCATAAAAACAGAGCAGTCCACTTTTGCATAAGAGCAAGCGTAGTAAAAAGCATTAAGCAATTTTGTAGTTATGCCAGACAAAAAATGTCTGTACAGGGAACGGATGGAATCTGCGGACTCCATCGCCAGCATAGCTAATACAAGTAAAAACAGGCTTTCTGCCGTAGGGGCGGCAAAAGCGGAAAAATAAACAGAAAAATATCGAAAAAGCCTGCCAATTATGTGTTTGTCGTTGTATAATAAGGTTGTCGTATGAGGTCACTTCTTTCGTGTATTTTGGTGTGCAAACTTATTATACACTTAAAGTGTCTCATACGGCATTTCTTTTAAAAAGTTGTAAAGTGGTG
>QZDX01000070.1 GCA_009917555.1 bacterium 1XD21-13
ACACCACTTTACAACTTTTGAGTTAAGCTGTTTCTCCCAAACATAGCTTTCGTAAGGCTTTAATAACAGCCATTGATTTTATGTGGGTTTCGATGTACTGCAGCAAGCTGACATAAAATACCTGCCGCCTTATCTGCTCGCTGAGGACAAACCGGAATTCCTGCACACTGACGCTCCTGTACTGTGACAATGTCTCTTCCATATAAGGAAGCAGTTTCATGGCACAGTAACTGATATTGATAAGGTTCACCAGCATTTCAATCCCCCTCCGGCTGCGGACCATGTATGCACATAATGACCAGAAAGATTTCTGTTCATAATAGCTCACCTCGATGTTCCACCGGAACGAATACAGAAACAAAGGGATATATGACATCCATCCGCTTCCCGTCTGGTTCAGTGGCGCTTTTTCCTGCCAGGCACAAAATACCTGGAGCTGTGTAGGAAAAACAGTACTGAAAAATAGCCTCCTTGTGCTGTTCTGCTTCCCTGTGGAAGTTACATAAGCCATGACTTCACGTGACCCGAAGATATTTGTCAGTACACGGCGGCAACCGGTATAATAATCCCCCACCTTTTCAGCAGAGAGGATAAAGTCACTGTCTATCGACAGACGGCGGCCACGCTTTGCAGGCCTGCCCTTTTTACCGGTCGGTGCTGGCGGCAGGTCATACATAACAGAATCGGCCCTTGCATTGCCGATCAGGTCAAGGTTTTTATATTCATCCACGACGGACACAAGGTTCTGCTTTACATACCAGCTGTCACACAGGATGATGACATTTTTCTGTGCAGAAAGCTCCGGCATCACCTGGCGTACCATGGTTGAGGCCAGCTCCAGCTTAGATTCTTTCTTCTGCCACATACGGTACCCCGGCGGAATGGCAAGATAAGAGATCCTATCCCGGTTCCATACCGGCACACACAACATAAGACTGACAAAGCAATGCCCGTTGAGGTAATTGGAACCATTATGAGCGGCATGGTCAAACAGCTTTGATACATCCTCGAATTTCTTTCCGAATTTTGAGACCATGGTGTCATCTATGCACAGGAAGATCGGCTGGGCTGCCAGGTCTGTCGGAACCAGGTGCAATGCGAGCCTTGCGGTAACATTGATGAAAACAGAGCAGTCTATTTTTGCATAAGAGCAAGCATAATAAAAAGCATTCAGAGATTTTGCGGTTATGGCGGACAAAAAGTGTCTGTACAGGGAGCGGATGGAATCTGCGGACTCCATAGCCAGCATGGCTAATACAAGTAAAAACAGGCTTTCAGCGGTAGGGGAGGCAAAAGCAGAAAAATAAATGGAAAAATATCGAAAAAGCCTGCCAATTATGTATTTGTCGTTGTATAATAAGGTTGTCGTATGAGGTCACTTCTTTCGTGTATTTTGGTGTGCAAACTTATTATACACTTAAAGTGCCTCATACGGCATTTCTTTTAAAAAGTTGTAAAGTGGTGT
>QZDX01000071.1 GCA_009917555.1 bacterium 1XD21-13
GTAAGCGTCAAATCCTCCGCCTTGTTTTTTAGAGTGATTTCTGCCAAACTTTAATAAATCTAAAAAACTAGCTGGTTTTTTAAAGCAGGAGGTACAAAAATGGATCAAATCACTCATCAGGTTCGGCTTGCAAACTGGACCAGAATAATTGAACAGTGCAGCAACCGCCCACAAGGAACAACCGTAAAACAATGGCTCATGGAGAATGGCATCAACGACAAAAGCTATTACTATTGGCTCCGCCGTGTACGGCACAACGCTTATTCCAAGATGGATGTTGAATTGCCGGCCGTCACAACACCAACCGGGCATCCTGCAGTGACATTTGCCGAGATTCCGGTTCCTGAGTGTACTAACGCTCTGTTTAAGGCTGATGCCATGATAAGCACGGGGGCTTTCGTGATCGGCATTTCGAACTCGATCTCTGACAGCCTGTTGGCAAAGCTACTAAAGGTAACGGACCATGCTCGCTGAAGCTGCCAGAGTGAAAAGGATTATCATTGCCTGCGGAAGAACGGATCTGCGTAAGGGGATTGATGGCCTTGCCCAGCTTGTCGGTACAAAATATGATCTGAATCCTTTTGAAAAAGACATCCTGTTTCTTTTCTGCGGGAACCGGTGCGACAGAATCAAAGGCCTTCTTTGGGAAGGGGACGGCTTTCTGCTTTTATATAAAAGGCTTGAATCCGGTTCTTTTTCATGGCCCCGTACCCCTGCCGAGGCGGCGGAACTTACGATGGAGCAATACCATATGCTTATGGTGGGATTGAACCCATTAAAGCCCAAGATCCGGGAAGTGCATCCCCAAAAGGCCTTTTGACGTTTGTGCAAAACAGAGATTTTTTCGTGCCTGTTTTGTCCGAAAGGGGAATGCCCGTGCGGCCCCTTTAACCGCTGGCAGACGCCGCCTGCATGGCCGTATGCCTTTTACGGAAGAAATGTCGAACCTTGAAAAGCTTATGTTTTCCCATTGTACAGGAGACCGTGAAACGTTCTCATCCATGGGCATTTTGACGAAGTACGGGTTCGCCCCAATTCGCCATTTTCCGGATTTTATAGTATAATAAACTATAGCAAAGGAGCCTCCGGATGAGTCAAAAACATACCCTGAATGAACTGAACACACTAAGCCGTGATGAACTAATAACAATCATTCTGACGATGCAAGGCCAGCTTGATGCATTAAACGAAAATGTCGAAAAGCTCATAGAGCAGGTACGGATTGCCAACCAACACCGTTTCGGGCGCAGCACGGAAACCGTGAAGTCCATTGACGGTCAGCTGTCTTTCTTTGATGAGGCGGATACGCTTTGTGACGAATCCGCAGGCGAACCGGAGGAAGACCAGGTAATCCCACCCGAACCCCGCAAAAAGAAAACGAAGGGACAGCGTGAGATGGACTTGAAAGCGTTCCCCGAGGAAGTCATTCCGGCACATACGGTCTCCGAAGAAG
>QZDX01000072.1 GCA_009917555.1 bacterium 1XD21-13
GTAAGCGTCAAATCATACGCTCCCAATTAAATAATGCCGCTAAATTTTAGCGGCAAGGTTTCCTGCATTCCCCTGGCAGTTCCGGTGCCCAAGGCAGCAGATGCTCCAGCTTTGCAGTATCTATGGTTCCTTTTTCATCACACAGCCTTGGCAGCTCCGTCAGCAAATAGTTAAAATAATAATACGGTCTCAGATTGTTCAGCTTTGCCGTTTCCGATATGCTGTAGATTATGGCGCTTGCCCTGGCCCCCTTTACTGAGTCATGAAACATCCAGTTCTTTTTTCCGATACAGAAGGTTCGGATGGCTCGTTCGCTTGCTGAATTGTCGATTGGTACATTGCCATCCGTCAGAAATACTTTCAGGTACTTCTCCTGGTTAACGCTGTACCGGAGGCCTTCTGCGGTTTTTCCTTTTGGCGGGACCACCATGTCCTCCAGCTGCCTTTTGACCCATGCAAAATATTCCTCAACCAGCGGTTTTATGGTTCTTTGCCGCTCTTGAAGCCGTTCTTGTGCACTGAGGTCCTTTAAGGTTCCCTCCAGCTTATATATCAGTGATATCCGGCTCAACGCCTGGTATGCTATGGAACGCCTTACCGCATTTGGGTCTGCTTTGTCTGCGGCCTTTATGGAATCCGCATAATCACGTCTCGCATGGGCCCAGCAGTTCGCATTCACAAGCCCTTCAAGCTTGTCTTCAACCAGGTGGTACTGTTTCAGCCCGTCGGTAACAAGAATTCCCTTGTAATTCCGATAGAATGCAAGCGGCAGCTCATGGTCCCGCCCTTTTTGGTATTCATATATGACGATTGGACGGTCCTTGAAGAACTCCCCTGACCGGTGGACCCACATATAGCTTTTGCTGCCAGGACGGCGGTCGTCATTTATCACTTGTGTCGGAGTCTCGTCCGACTGGGTAACGGGCAGCGTGAGCAGCTCCTGTTTCATGCGTTCTACAAGCGCAGCGAAATATTTGTCCGAACTGCCCGTAATCCAGTTCGCCATTGTCTGTCTCGAAATGTTCACGCCATTTCGTATGAATTCCTGCTCAATCCGGTAGAGCGGTGAGGAGTTCACATACTTTGCATTCAAAATGGAAGCCAGCAGAGACGGGGTCACTATACTGTTTGGAAAAATATCCTTTGGCCTGTCGCCACGCAGAAACTCATCCTGATGATATCCGTCCGTTCCCACATACACCTCCACCGTATGGATTTCAACCGTCCAGGATTCCGGCTCATGGCGCAGGCGTTTATAAGTTTCATCCGGCATGCGCTTCCAGTTCCCCTTTCCGTAAAAAGCGTCCAGTGCTTCTTC
>QZDX01000073.1 GCA_009917555.1 bacterium 1XD21-13
TATGCGGGCTGTCCTTTCATTCGAGGTTTAAGCTGATTTAGGACAGGCAGCGTCCCCCTTTCCGCTGCCCGTCCCCCGGCAGAACCTTTCCAGCACCTTGACAAAGAAAGCGGCGCAAGATAACGGCGGCGCAGCATAGGGTAGATCGGATACGTCCCTTTTGCGCCGAGCTATACGGCGGGTGCGCCATGACGCTATCCCGGCGGGGTTTTCTTTTCCCCGCCGGGGTAGCCGAGCGACCAACACCGCGCCGGGGAGCAAGTTTAGCAGCTTGCGGGCGACGACAGCGCAGAATATATAATGATACTCCCTTACCGCCACAGTCCGAGCGTTCAAAGCGTCGCAGGCAATGGGTAGGGCTGCATGAGAACCATGCAGGGGTGAAACTCCCGTGAGGTTACGCTATTAACCGTCCGATCACAGCCCCTTTTTTCACCATTAACCATTTACCCATTTTTGAAAGGGGGATTTATAGAATGAACAATGCTGATGTGCCTATTTGGGAAAAGTACACGCTTACCATTGAAGAAGCGTCAAAATATTTCCGCATTGGGGAAAACAAGCTGCGGAAACTTGCAGAGGAAAACCCCACGGCGGGCTGGGTGATCTTGAACGGCAACCGTATTCAGATCAAGAGGAAACAGTTTGAAAAAATCATTGACACGCTGGACGCAATTTAGCGAAAAAGATAGTGAAAAGGAGCCTTGAATGTGCTATAATAGATGTAGGCATATCAAGGCTCTTTCCGACACGGAAAGGAGCAAAAACAATGTCGGAGAAAAGACGTGATAACAGAAACCGCATTTTGCGTTCGGGAGAGAGCCAGAGAAAAGACGGGAGATATGCTTACAAATATACCGATACTTTTGGTAAAGTGCAATTTGTCTATGCGTGGAAGTTAGTGCCTACGGACAAGACCCCAGCCGGGAAGCGTGACGACATATCCCTTAGAGAAAAGGAAAAAGAGATACAGAAAGACCTTGACGACGGGATAGACACAATCGGTGTTGTTCTTCAGATTAAAAGAGCATTTGATTTTCAGATTATATTAGCAGTAAAGTAATCCATGATAGATTTCCCATCACATTGTGGGAACACGGTTTCGCACATTATTCGGAACTGAAAATACCCCTATGCAAATTAATTGCGCAGGGGTATGTCTTCCTGAAAAGATCAGAATGGAAGTTCCTCTTTCTCAGTCAGTGGTTCAGGATATTTATAACGCAGGTACGCATACAGCAGCTCTCTCTCTTTCAGAAAATCTATGAGAGTGAGGATCTCACAGCCCAGAAAGGTCTGTGCATCCCGGAGGTA
>QZDX01000074.1 GCA_009917555.1 bacterium 1XD21-13
TGGTGTGCAAACTTATTATACACTTAAAGTGCCTCATACGGCATTTCTTTTAAAAAGTTGTAAAGTGGTGTTAGTTATATAAAATCACATCAAAATAAAGAGAAGGACATGCGAATATTTTTAAATATGAAACGATATTCGACTATATAGTTTTTTGATATTGAGTAAAAGGATGAAAAAATAAGATTGGAAGTGACAGAAGATGGAAAAACAATTAGCACAATTATATAACAAGTTAGCAAACCAAGTGATCAATATGATTCTGGTGGAATGGGAAGATGTTTACTTTCTGGGTGAAGTAGAAAAAGGAAGGAGTAGCTATTCAACAGTCTTTTTTTATACTGATATAAACAAAAATGAAAAAATAAAATCTAACAATATACCTGAAACTTATAATGTCTCTAAAGATATTTATATGGAATTGTGGATGGAGTTAGGCGATATTTTATTAGAGATATATGATTGCTTTGGGGAAAATGGTCAAAAACAGTGGGAACAGCTTAGCTTATATTTCAATACTCAGGGAAAATTTGAAATAGAATTTTTCTATGATGTTATGAATGAAAATGATGGCGGGCAGCTTGCCAGAGAAGTTATCTGGGCATACAAAACATTTGGCCTTAAACCCGAAGCGGGGACATATTCAAGAAGAGTATTGGACGAGTACTTAAGAAAGCTTTGACAGGCAGATATCGATAAACAGAGAAAGCCATTCATAAAAAATCTATTTAGGTTAAACTTTTTCAAAAATCGCTGTGATCTTTTATTTGTTTTGGATTACAGCGTTTTTTGGAAAATAAAGGTCACTCGGCCGAATGTGTTGTG
This sequence comes from bacterium 1XD21-13, assembly GCA_009917555.1. Taxonomy (GTDB): domain Bacteria; phylum Bacillota; class Clostridia; order Lachnospirales; family Lachnospiraceae; genus Laedolimicola. The sequence continues at coordinate 826 of QZDX01000074.1, forward strand.
CTTAGCTTTTGTGATGATACGGAAGAGAAAACGAAATGAAAAGAGAATTGAAACTGAACTTCGGGGAGCTGCGTCTGGTACAAAAGAGGGTGACGGAGTTCCAGGAAGCCCTGGCGGATATCGATGAAGCGGCGGCATATTTTGACGGTGTACTGGAAAGTCAGGAAAGCGATGCCGCAGAGGTCCTGGTGGAGCGCCACCGGGAAATGGAGGAGGAGATCCGGTACTTTCAGGATATCCTGGGCCAGCTTGAGACGCTTCTTGGGAATTACATCACCAACATGGAAGGCCACATCATGCCGAAGAATGAAAACCAGATGATGCTGGTGGACCGGAACGATATCTGGTGGAACATGAAGCA
>QZDX01000075.1 GCA_009917555.1 bacterium 1XD21-13
CCGGTTTCCTTAAAAACGGATTTGCGGTTTCCTATCACCGGACAGCAGGGGCACGGAAGCCGGAATATTCAGAATGCTTATTACTATTGGCTCCGGCGGGCCAGAAACGCTGCATTGGAGCATACCCAGACCACTTTCGTGGAGTTAAATGTTCCGACAGATGAAGTTGTTCCTCAGGCGCCATCCATGGTTCATTCTTTTATGCCACAGCTTACCATAGAAAAGAATGGCTTTGTTACAGCCTTAATTCCCACACGCCAAAGGAACTTCTGATTTTGGCATTAGAGGCAGCTTCTCATGTTTAACGACGCAGCAGGTTTCAACCGCATCTTTATCGCCTGTGGATACACCGATTATCCGAGAAGTATTATTATTCGAGAAGTTTCACGATGATACACTGTTATAGGGCTGATTATTCAAATCTTCTCGAATAATGATACATATTTTATCCTTATTATGAAATTATTTCATGATAGGGAGGTATGCAATTATGCAGGAACACATTAAGTCATTTGAAGATCTCGAAGTAGAACTTCTGGACAGAATGAAAGCTCGTGGATGTACACCTATAACAGTTACAGGGTACAGATATCTATGTAACAGTGTTATCTCATGGTTAAAAAATAATGGTTTCACGAGCTACAGTAAAGAAGGAGGCGAAAAATTTTTACAAAACTATCTGGCGACACATGAGAGAAACCAATACTATTTAAGCCTTCGTACTGTTATTTATAGGTTAGACGACATTATTGAGAATACATGGAACGATGTGCATTCAAATAAAGGGAAAAAGTTTTCACTTTCCGATGAATACAATGCCGTTGTTAGTAAATATTGCGATTGGGGAAAAGATATTGGACTTGCATATGGAACAATTAAGTTAAAGAGATACGCCATTTCTTGGTTTCTGGATGAACTTTGCAAACTTAAATGTCCTTCTCTTGCCCAGCTGTCATCGAGTAAAATTGCAGTGGTATGTCCAAAGATTACAGATCATAATCTTTGGGGTGAAATAAGAGTTTTTCTAAGATATCTGGCGGATTCGGGAATGACAGAAGTCGATTATTCAACAATCGTACCGCACTATAGCAAGCCCTATGTACTGCCTAGGTAAGCGTCAAATCCTCCGCCTTGTTTTTTAGAGTGATTTCTGCCAAACTTTAATAAATCTAAAAAACTAG
>QZDX01000076.1 GCA_009917555.1 bacterium 1XD21-13
TGAATATTCCGGCTTCCGTGCCCCTGCTGTCCGGTGATAGGAAACCGCAAATCCGTTTTTAAGGAAACCGGCATTCCGGAGCTGGAAACCATTAGCATATATCCTTTAGAATGTAAGCATGCACCGTAAGGTGTAAATACATTCTAAGGGAGGGTCAATATCATGACCAAATATCGAGAGATTCTGAGATTATCAAATCTCGGTCTCAGCCAGCAAAGCATCGCTGACAGCTGCGGTGTCTCCAAGAAAACAGTTAACCGTGTCCTCAAGAAAGCCAAAGAAATAAACATTTCCTGGCCGCTTGATGCCAACGACACCGATGCTGTGCTTGCAGAAAAGCTGTTCCCATCTGCTGACAAACCCACTGCATCCAATAAACGGATGCCCGACTTTGCTTACATCCGTAAGGAACTTCTGCGTAATGGCGTAAGCAAAAAGCTGTTATGGACTGAGTACATGGAGGACTGCCGCGCAAATGGCGAAGACCCTCTCATGTATTCCCAGTTCTGCTACCACATCCAGCAGGATGAGCAGAAACACCGTGCAACCATGCATATCAGCCGGAAACCCGGCGAACAGGTTGAGGTTGACTGGGCAGGTGACCCTGCCACGGTCATCGACCCGGATACAGGCGAGACCCTGAAAGCCTATGTTTTTGTCGGCGTCATGACCTATAGCCAGTATGCATACGTCGAAGCGTTTCTGGACATGAAGCAGAAATCCTGGATCTCTGCCCATGTACATATGTATGAATACTTCGGCGGCGTTGCCAGGATCTTAGTGCCGGATAACTGCAAGACTGCCGTTGTCCACAATGGCGGCTGGAAAGACCAGCAGATCAATGAGACCTACCAGGAAATGGCGGAGCATTATGGGACAGCCATTATCCCGGCACGTGTCAGGACTCCAAAGGACAAGCCCAATGCGGAAGGAACTGTAGGGATGATATCCACATGGATCACTGCAGCCCTCAGGGATGAACAGTTCTTTTCCCTTGCCGGATTGAACCGGGCAATCAGAGAGAAGCTGGAACTGTTCAACCACAAACTCTTTCAGAAGAAAGAGGGCAGCCGGATCAGCTTGTTTCTTGAGGAAGAAAAGCCATTTCTGACACCGCTGCCTGCTACCCGCTTTGAACTGGCAGACTGGAAACAGGCTACCGTCCA
>QZDX01000007.1 GCA_009917555.1 bacterium 1XD21-13
AGACAAAAATAATGCGAAAGTCGGCGCAGCTTGACGCTACGCCGACCCTCGCTTAAAATGTTTTCTTACGTCACCGCCCCTTTTACGGTGGTTTTGTTATAGCAGATAACGGGAATCACATTCGCAATTTTTACTGGAAATTTTGGCTGTTTTCTATGTATTTTACGGGAAATACAGGCTGTTTTTGCAGTGCGTTTTTATTCTACCTGTTTTTTGTGTCCCGTTTGTGTCCCAATTAATAGTCGTTTTCAGCACAGATTAGCTCCAGGCGTTCGGCCACCTCTGACTGCTTAGAGGGGAAGAGGTGGGAATAGATATCCAGAGTGGTTGATACGTTTTCATGGCCGAGACGCTCAGAAACCAGAAGCGCAGAAAAACCAAGTTCTATGAGCAGTGAGGCATGAGAATGTCTGAGGTCATGGAGCCGTATACGCTTGATTCCGGCCGCTTTTGTGTGCTCCTCTAGCTGTCTGGCATAAGAGGAATGAGAGGCCGTAAACAGCCTTGTAGAGCTATCAGGGCGGTATAAATGGGTCAGGTGTGTGTTTATCCGGCTGACTAGAAAAGGCGGCATTATAATAGTTCTATTGGCCTTGGCTGTCTTAGGCGGAGTGATAACACCCTCCCCATTGATTAAATGGTATGTTTTGTTTATGGTGAGTGTTGCACTACCTGCGTCAATATCACCTGCTGTGAGGGCTTCCAGTTCTCCTATACGGATGCCGCAATAATATAGAACCAGAAAGGCCGTATAATAAGGATCGGCATGGTCAAAGGTCTCTATAAACCGGTCAAATTCGCTCTTTGTCCAGAACGAAAGGCTTTTCTGTTTCTTCCCTACGGTGTTTCCGGCAATTCGGCAGGGGTTCACGGATAGTCCGTAGAACTTTACAGCAAAGTTAAATACACTGGAAAGCTCCGTGACCAGGTTTTGCATGTATCCTGGTGATAGGGGAGCACCGTTTGCGTTTAGGGAGTTTTTTAGATCTGCCTGCCATTTTCGGACATCCGTAGCTGAAATGGAATCGGAGGGCTTTTTCCCGAAGTATGGCAATATCCATTTTTCTATGCGGTTCTTTTTTGTCTCATAAGTAATCTGCTTGCTGTGTTCCCTTTTATCCTCCAGGTAAAGCTCCGCCAGAGCAGAGAATGGCATAGAGGGTTGGGCTCCTTGCTTAAGGAGGAAGTTCATTTCCCATTCCTTGGCTTCTCTCTGAAGCTTAAAGCCACGCTTCTTTTTCTGGTGCTTGGTTCCGGTGTAATCTTCGTAAACACATTTCACGTACCAGGTCCCATTGTTGCTTTCATCCTTATAAACCGGCATAAAAATCAGTCCTTTCTTATAAAATTCGTGCATTTTACAAAGGACTATGGTATAATACCGCTGTGAGGTGGATATTATACAGTCCAATGTATAGTATCTGGAACCGTCCCGATATTGGCGTGCCGGGGCGGTTTTTCGCAGAAAATAAGGTTTTAGTGTTTTTCAATCCGCTGTTGAATGCTTTGTTTTAGTCGTGCTGCCGAATTGCTGTTTTCCAGGGAGCGAAGCTGATAATAGGCCACGCTTCTTAATTTCTGTAAGCGTTCTGATGCAGGAATGTTCTGCCGGATCATATCAGCATTCATACTTTCAAGATTCACGAGAACGATTAATTGCTCAACACTTGCAAAGTCACGCATATTTTTCCGTTTGTTTCCGGATTCGTCCCGAAACTGCTTAGCTGTTTTTCCGAAGAGAGCCATATTGAGGATATCTGCTTCTGAGGCATACTGGTAATTGATTTCTTGGGTAGTAAGCTCCGGAGTAATAAGGAACTCTTTAATTGCATCGGTATGTATGCGGTAGTTAATCTTTGATAATTCCCGTTTAGTATCCCATCCAATTTCAAGACGCCGAGCTTCCTCCTGTTTGAGACGTTGATAATCTTTTATGATATACAGTTTGAACTCCGGTGATATCCAAGAAGCAAACTCAAAAGCTATGTCCGGGTGAGCATATGTTCCACCGTAACGTCCTGCCTGTGAGACAATTCCAATTGCGGACATTCGTTCTATCCACTGTTTTGGTGTCATAATTAACCGACCGGGCTCGCTTCTAACCGTCTGGAATTCCATACGGTTAAAATCGGGGTTATATAGGCGCTCCCATGTTGCAAGAAAGTCAATTGTGGAATAGGAGCTCATCCAGTTAGATACTACGATTCTCGGATCTTCTGAATTTTTCTTTTTTGCTATGTCTGTCAGTGATATATAGGCGTTTTCATCTATTATATTTCCCATGACTGATATTTCAGTTCCATTAGCATTAATTTTCATGATGCTTCTCCTTATAGTTCATATTTTCTTACAATATTCAAATTTAAAACGCCTGTATGGGACAGCTTGCCTGTCTTGATATATTGTAGGTTTTTAAATTATGGTTGAAAAATCTGTGCATATGGCATATAATATGCTTAACAAGAGAGCCAATGACTAGCGTACACCTAGCCGCCGGCAAGAGTAATTTACTAAAAGTAGCGCCTTATCTTACCAGGACGAGGGCGCTATTTTTTGCGTGTGGCATAAATAACAAGAGTTATTACTGCGCAAAGCATAATCACAAACTGAATTAGTTCAGGATATGTAATCATTGGCACCAGCTCCCTTCCGTAAATGTTCGGTAGCTGACATAATCACCCCATTGGCTCCCTTGGTAAACATATTATATTTTCATGGTACAGGCCCCTGCGGATTGTACAGTCGCTGATATACGGGTAGAATGGTTACTTATGGTATTTGTCAATGGGATGCATTAAATGCCTGTATAGGGCAGATAGAAGGGTTATTTGCTATTCGTTGGGGTGGTAGCTTGAGGTGGGGCGTCTGGCATCTTTTGATATTCGGGTATCTTGGTGAGCGCTATTATTTTCTCCAGTGCCTGGTCTATTTGCATATAAGCCTGTTCTTGTCCTTCTCTATTCAGCATAGAATAAAAGATACCAAAGTCATCACCTATTGTTTTCAACGATTTTTCTAAATAAGCATATTTCCATTCAAGTTCATCTGGTGTTAAACTTTCTCCGTTTTCAATTTTGTTTCTTATTCGGTTAAAATAGATAGTGTCAAGACGTGATTCAGTCATAGCATTGGAATAGCATAATCCTTTGATGCTCTCAACGGCTGCTTTTCTTCCAATTTCATTTAAACTACTATATGAAGTCAAAATTTCTCCAAGCTGTATGGCGATTTCCTCTCGTTTTTGGCTAAGCGTCTCTTCATCAAATATAGAATTAAATAAATTATAAGCTTTTTCTCGTTCCTGCCCTTCTCGAATGGATGTGCTGGCATCTGTAAATTTGATAGGTTTGTCTTTTACCTCATTGCCATTTTCATCATAAGCAATAAATTTAGGTGTATCCTTAAATTCTTCTTTTCCATCTAAAAGATAAACTAATGATGTATTAAAGAATTCAGCTATTTTTCGAATCATATCTAAATTTGGTTCTCTTTTTCCATTCTCCCAGTTAAAAATAGCATTTTGCGTTACATGAAGTTCTTTTGCAAGTGCGGATTGAGTTAGCCCGCGTTCGGTTCTTAGTTGCTTTAAACCGTTTGCGAAGTGAGACATAGTAAATCCCTCCTTTGCAAATGATAATAGCAGAACGGTGTATTCTTTTCAATAGCATATTGACATTATAGCATAAAGGTGTTAAAATTACAATATTAAAAACACCGGTTTGGTGTTGGAAAGGAGATGAACAAATGAGAATCAGTAGAGGCAAGGTTGATATCTGCCGGGCAAGAAAGAAAATGAGCGTGGCAGATTTGGCAGCAGCCTACGGCGTGAGTCGGGCAAGGATGAATGTCATTCTCAACCAGAGGGAAGTATCTGTTGTTTCAGCCGGGAGGCTGGCAGACGTTCTTGAGTGTGATGTAACTGAAATTTTAGAAGATTAAAAGAAGTGATAAGAATTCAAAATGAGGTGAGAAAAACGAAAAGAGAGCTTGATAGCCATTACTATGAACTTGAAAGGATATTGAATGAAAATGGAGAAAGCATGAGTCCAAAAGAGTTGCGTCAGCTTCACAATGAAATGAAAAAGTATGGATGGTTTATGGGAGTACCGTTTATAGACCGATACCCAGAGTTTCCATTACATTTTTCACTATTAACGCTATTGCTTCTAACAGTTCCTTCAATAATGGATTGGTGTATACATCATATCCACCAAATAATGCAATTATGGAGATAATGACAGGAATTGCGAACTTCCAGAATGAGTGACGGCGATACCTTATGTACATTTTTCCATTATCAGTGATGCAATATTTATGAGATTTTTTTAGGGATGGTTTGATTAAGCTATATTTTTTGAGAAATTTATATTTATCATCAAAAATATACTTATCACTTATTCCAAAAAATCTAACTTTAATGAGTATTAAATGTTCATGGAAAGAAAGTAATAAATCTTTATATGTTAGGTTGCTCATAAGTTCTCCTTTGCATTTGATAAGGAGATTATATCATAAAGGAGCGATATGTTAAGAGGCATAATATCAGAATTTTAATAAAAACACTGAAAATTAAGGAGGAAAAGAATAATGTCAAAGGTGTTTCGGGATTATGAAGAAATAAGTGAAAGATTACTGGAGGGCCGTGAGGTGACTAAGGTTCTCATAGGAATCAATGCAGAGGGAAGCGGAATGAGCATTGAGCTGGAACGGCAGGTAGATAACGTAACGCTTGGTGTGGATATTATCTATGACCTGACAGAGACGGCTCCGCTAGTAGTATCCCAAGAATATGTAAAACATATTAGTTAAGGGGGGAGCCTATGAGGTATCGAATTGAGTATGCCGGAGGTCAGTGTTGTAACTTTGCCAATGGCCGGGCGGATTTAATTGAATGGCTAAGGTTGCTTGAAGAAGAGACCATAGCGGATATCAGGAAGCTGTACAAAAGCGGTACTTCGAATTCCGTTATGGAAAAGTATGGGAAATATGTCGGGAGGGGTAATAAGTGACGAAGCAGTTTTTGACGGCCCAAGAGGTTGCGGATATTACAGGCTCTTCTTTAAGCCTTGCATATACTATGATTCGGCAGTTGAATCAAGAACTCCAGGAGAAAGGTTTTTACGTTGTGAGGGGGAAAATTTCCCGGGCGTATTTCGAGGAACGCTTCTATGGCATCCGTGTTACTGAGTAAGAATGAGCTCCTTGCCAGCATTAACCCAGACATGCATCTGACCAAGGGCTTTCTTCGAAAGATCTATGGTTACTCCATCACGGAACCAGAGTTTGCGGAGCAGGCAATCACTGCTTTAGAGGCCGTAGGCTGTACGAGAGCCAGGGAATATTATGATTCCTGGGTTGGGGAATATGAGGCGGCTTATGATGCTGCGATGAAACCTGTGGCAGACTGGTACCGGCGAGAATGTGAAAAACAATGGGAGAAAAGACAGAAAGAAGGTGATGGAAGACGGAGACAGGAAATAATACAGGACTTACACCAGAGGAGCGACAAAGAGCTGTTGAGCTTATTGCAGACGCTGAATTGAAAAAGCAGTCTGGGTGCACTTCTGGAAAAGCGGTTTGTGACGGTGGCTCATCAAGACTGTTGAAGGAATTTAAGCCTATAAGGGCAGTAACAGCAGCAGAGCTTGAAAAGATGGATATTCCCCCTATTGAATGGCTGGTGGAGAAAATTCTTCCTATCGGATTGTCCATGCTGGGCGCTCCGAGTAAATATTTCAAAAGCTATATGGCTCTATGGTTATGTATCGCTATATGTAACGGGTGGAAATTTCTAAATTTTAATTGTACAAGGCATGCATGTTTATATCTTGACCTTGAGAGTACAAAGCGCAGGCCTAAAAATCGGTTAGAGCAGATTCTTAAAGGAAATCCTTATCCAGATAACCTATACGTCATAACAGGGACGGATGACATTGGGAGAATCGGGGAGGGGTTTGAAACCCAGATTGAATATCAACTTAAGGAGCATCCAGAAATAAAGCTGATAATCGTTGACGTATTCCAAATGGTTCGTCAAGCAGCAAAGCGAAATCAGACCGGATACGACAGGGACTATGACGATTTCAAGACTTTAAAGCAAATAGCGGACAAGTATAATATTGGTTTGATGCTAATACATCATACTCGGAAGATGAAAGATCCCACTGATGTATTTAATGAGTTGTCCGGCTCTGTTGGAGTTATGGGAGCCTTGGACTGTGCCTGGGTAATTACCAAGGAGGAGCGTTATTCTGAGGAAGCTACATTACATATAACAGGCCGTGACATGGAATCACAGAAGTTAAAGATCCGTTTTAATAAAAATACATTCCGGTGGGAATACGTTGGAACGGAGGAAGAAATTGAGAGCCAACGCTTGCTGGAAGAATATGAGCAAAGTCCAGTTATAGAAACTATCAGAAAGCTGGTAAAACAGAACGGCGGTCATTGGGAAGGCTCGGCTAGTGATATTGTGGATGCCAGCAAATATTGCGGGAATCAGATATATGATGATGTGCGTAAGGTAGGAAGTTTTATCAACAAGCATGAGGGGCTTTTATGGGCCGTAGACAAGATTAATTATAATATGAAGCCTACTAACAAAAAGAATTTATATTTTTTTAATTCCACTAATTCCACTAACTCCACTTATTCAACAGATTCCATTTATTCCACACAAGTGGAATTAGGTATATAAAAAGTGGAATGACTAATAATTTTCATTCCACTTTAAAAAGCCTTATTTTATAAGAGATTGAAGGTGATTTATGGAATGGTGGAATGAGTGGAATGTATTACCACAAGAAAGGAGAACAAATGAACGAAGAATTATTAACCCGTCTGGTGGAAGCACTGGAAGGAATCAACAACAATCTGGGTGAGATGAAAGTGACGCTTGACATCATGCAAAGGTATATTGACGGTTTTGCAACAGTTAGCCGGGAAGGTATGCGTATTGGTGTCACAGGAGATATCACGACATATTAAAACGCCCCATTGGTATTACCAGTACCAACAGGGCAAGCACAGCCGAAAAGCCGTACATCAATACATAATCATTTTACCACAGTTTTCCGGAGAAAGGAAAGAGGAAGTTATGAGTTGTAAGATGAAAATTATTAAGCTCTTATGGAAAATCGACAATGAGAAGTTTCTTCATCGGATCTATGTTTCACTCCGAGAGTATTTGAGAGAAAGCGAGGGCAAAGCATGAGCAAAGAGGAATACATAGAGAGAACCACAAAGATAATGCAGCAGCTTGATACGGAAAGTATCAAAAAAGTTTATACCGTAGCAAAGACGCTTTTAGAATTATTCAGAGAGAAAGGCGGTGCGGCGGTATGAAAGACGATTATGTGAAGAAAATTAATGAAATTTTATCTTCAATCGACAACTTGTGGATCTTAAATCAGATTTTAAGATTCTGTAAGAATATTACAAAGTAGGACAAATAACAAGGAGGCATTACATAATGGGAAAGCACAAAGAAAATTTTGTGACAGAAATACTCAGCAGAATCAAAAGGGAACGTAATTTCTGGATGGCAGTAGCAATCGTGAGTATTGCTCTTAATATCATCCAGTGGTTGTTTTAAGAAAGTTCTTTATGAGCCGGGGAACGGTGCGCCAACACCTGAACCCGGCGGCATAATGGAATATTCAGAGATTTAGGCGTGAAAATAACATCAGGGAGCTGACGAGGGGAGGTGTGCGGAATGTATTTACATGGCCTTGTTGATGGAATTTTGATTGTTGCCATATTGGAGATGACTGCTTTGATAGTATATGCGGTTCGCTCAAAGAAGAAGTAAGGTAATGCAGGCAGTGACCGTGATGGGCTCCTGCCTGTTGTCGGTACTAAGGCTTGAAAGCATTTAAAATTGGTACAACTTATTTTTTGAAATACAGTAAAATTAAAGTAGAAAAAGAAAGATTTATGGAGGAATGACATGGAGGAGCCGAGATGGAGGATTGAAGCACATTTATGGTTTAAAAATTTTGACGATTATGCTGCACGTGAGAAAGGACTGCTTAGCCTGTTGGAAAGGATTCCCGGAAATGGTAGTGTAACGGTATTCTTTAGGGCTACTCCGGAATATTTAGAAATCCCGGGAGCATCATTTGACTATCAGGACGAAAAGAAAACGGATGAATTGATAGCATTCTGCGGCAGGGATAATATTGATTTTGTTGCCAGAACCAGCTTGGATATAAAAAGAGAGTTGGGATGTTTGCGTGGGAGACAAAGGCAGGATGAATGACAGACAGAAAGCATTTGCGGAATATTACATAGGATGTGGAAATGCGACTGAGGCGGCAAAGAAAGCCGGATATTCTAAAAAGACAGCATATTCAATAGGTAATGAAAACCTGAAAAAACCTGAAATATTGGAATATATCAAAAATCGCACAACCCCAACTGAACAAAGACGAATAGCATCAGCTGACCAGGTTCTCCAGTTTTTCACAGATGTAATGGACGGAAAAGAAACAGGTGCAAAAATAACAGACCGGATATGGGCTGGGAGAGAAATACTAAAACGGGATATTGACGGCCGAAAACTGGAAATAGAGTTGCTCAAGTTAGAGAGCAGACAAAAAGAAGAGATGGTAGAATCCGATATAGATGATGCCATGTTGAAGGCCCTGAATGCGTCAGCAATAGAGGTATGGGGAGGTGGTGATGATGGCAGCGAGATTGACGGATGCGCAAAGAAAGAAAGTAATTGCTGATTATGCAGAGCTTGGGAATTATGCTGCTACTGGTAGAATGAATGGAATATCAGATAAGACTGTAAAGTCTATCATAGAATCAGATCCGCAAACTTCGAGAATTTCCGAGCAAAAAAAAGAACAGAACACCTTAGACATGCTTCAATATATGGATAATCGCCGAGAGCAGGCGCAGGGAATTATAGACGATTATCTGAAAGCACTAGCAGATCCGGGGGAAATTGAAAAAGCCAAATTATCGGAAATTGCCACTTCTTTAGGGATTTTAGTGGACAAATTTGCAAAGAATACCTCTTCTGTAGATTCATTAAATAAGTTGGATGAAGTGTTAAAAAATATGGGAACTTTAGCAGATGTTGTAACGCATCCAGTACCAAATCGTGATGTTACAGATTTTGAATAACCAATAAAATGAAAAGGAGAATTTTATCATGAAAAAAACGACAATTGAGTATTACAAGAAAGCGGTTAGGCTGGCAGAGAACGCAAGCAGAGCCATTAGCCAAGCAAGGTCAGATTATTCGCATGGCTGTGAGGTGGCAAAAGGAGCTTATGAAGCTGACCTTTTGGGGGAGAAAGGCTATCAGGACAGGTTAAAGGAACTGGAAGCAGAACGTGATGCGCAGGTGAGCGGAGCTCTGTCACAGATTCTTACGGTGGTAGATGAATATGATGTAGAGATGGCAGAACTCGGAAAGCTGGACGGAAATTTGGTTGACAGCGGCACAATGGCATTATTGAACAGCGGCATCAATCTTAGCCATGCAGACTATCAGGAGCTTGCGAACCGCCACAAAGACAATGCTGTTATGACCCGGATTTTGAAAGAACGGTATGAAGCAAACCGTCCGGCAGAAAAGGGCAATAGCATCACTGTAGTACAGTTCGGCCAGACGCCGGAAAGCCGGTCGAAAGTATTCAGCCAATTTGTGAAAACGGTCTACCATGCTGTTGAATCCGGCGCTTGCCCGGCGTTATCCGGAAGTGGAAGACTTAAGTCGCCGACAGATTATCACAATTATCTGGCGCAGGCTTCGCTTGCGGAGATGATGCCATTTGAGGGAGAGGATTTCAGCAATCTTGACAAAGATTTTCCAGTTGAAACGGTCAATGGAAAGGTGGAAAATGCCGGAGGAAAGAGCAGTGATTTTTACGCAAATTCGGCTGATTTTAATTTTGGTTTTACTCCGGTAAGATGAAGCGGTATTCATGAGACACATTTTCAGGGATGGAGGGGTAGGAAGATGACAGCAGAAGCGTTAGAGGCAAGGCGGGAGTACCAGCGAGCATACAGGGACAGGAACCGTGACCGAATCAACAGCAAACGCAGGGACTGGAACGCCAGGAACCAGGACAGGTTAAGGGAATATCAACGTAGATACTGGGAGAAAGCGGCTAAAGCATCGGAGGGCTGACGATGGGAGAATACATAGGGAAGAATCCACGGTTTATGTCTTGGGATGACTATGGGATTGGCAAGAAAAGATATACGGAGCTACAGGAGGTTATCAGATCCGGAGAGCATGAAGAGAAAGTCCGTTCTGCCGCTTCTGCCGCTGATAAGAAAATAGCGGAGTATCTTCTTAAGTCCGTGAAAGAAAACAAAAGCTATGACAAGCTGGAGTTTGATTCCAGGCTAGGCAGAATCTGTGCCGGGCGTTCTGATTTCTATTCCATCCGGAGACTGTTTTTTCATTATCTGGATGTTGCGTTGAAGCAGGTATAAAAAGAATTTGGCCGGAGGTAATAAGAGTATGGATGATTTAAGGGCGAAAGCGTTAAAAAATGCAATTGACGAGCAGTTCGCTGAGAAAAAGGATGTGTTTTTAGAAGAAATTATGGAAGGGTGTGAGTATACGGACAGTGCGGAGAAAATCTATTCCAAGATGATATTTAATGCGGTTCGAATATCTACCAGGCTGTCTGTTGGGATTGTTATCGATATGATGACAGAGTTTGGGCTTATGGAGGCTGCGGATGAGGATTACTGCAGAAAAAGTATATGGGGGATAGTCAAGTAGGGGATAACTTCTGTATACGGAAGAAAGAACGGGATAAAACAATATATTACCGGTACACAGTCAGAGTGTATCGCTAACCTTTAACAGTTACGGGCAGAGAAAAGGCATCTCTGCTGTATGGAGGTGTCTTTTTTATGGCACAGTACGATGGAACAATCAGGATAGTTACAAAAATTACAACAAAAGATGCGGAGGGTTCCCTTGCAAGTCTTGAGTGGCAGATTAAGAAATCGGCTAAATACATGGACGAACTGCGCTCAAAAATGGATGCTCTGAAAGGCAAAAAGATATATACAGAAGAATTTAAAGAGCTTGAAAAGCAGGTAGCAAAGGCAGATGAAGAGCTTGAGCGTCTTGTGAATCTAAAAAAAGAAGTTGGCTCCGGTTACGGTTTAAATATAGGTGGAGAAATAGTTACCATTGATGATGCAATAAAAAGAGCATCTTCTGAATTTGATTCTCTGTATAGTAAACTAAACAAACTCGTATCAGAGGGCAAGGATTTTACATTAGGGGAAAATACCGCCGAATATGCCAGCTATGCAAGACAGCTTCAATATGAAGAAGAAGCGATTGCAAAGGTCGGAAAAAAATACAAAGAATTATCAGAAAAGACGCTCGAAGCACTCGAACGCCAGGCGGTTGCACAGCGAAAGATTGAAGCGGAAGCAGAAAAGAATCTCCAAAAAGAAACTGCCAGAATCCAAAAAGAAGCGGAAATAGAAGCTAAACTCAAAGCAGAAGCTGCCGAAGAAGAACGCCTTTTACAAATAAGGGAAAATGCTGTTGTTGGCAATCAGAGGATTTTAGAGGTAATCGAGCGAAGAAAACAATTGTTACAAGAAATTGCGGATCTGGAAAAAGCTGGGGTAGGTATAGGGTATCAGCAATATGATTCCGCACAACAGGAGCTTGCACAGCTTAACCAGGAAATAAAAGACTATGGCAACGATATAGGAAAAGTAAAGGAAAATTATAAAAAGCTGGGAGATACTGCTAAAAAATCTTTTGAAAAAATAAATAAATCCACAAAGAAATCCGGTGGACTCCTGGGGACAATGGCTAGCAGGTTTAAAGGGCTTGCCCTTTCCCTCTTGATCTTTAACCAGATAAGCAAAGCCTTTAATGCTATGACTAAGGCGATAGGCCAGGGATTTGAAAATTTATACAAAGACAACGAGAAATTTAGAAGTTCCGTTAACAGCTTGAAAGCCAGTTCCGAAACCTTAAAAAATGCTTTTGCTTCTGCTTTTCGCCCATTGGTGGAGGTCGCAATACCATACATACAGAGACTAATGGACTACATCACAAAACTTTTGGGATTGTTTGGCCAATTCACGGCTTTGATTACCGGACAAAAAACATATACCAAAGCCATAAAGCAGACAGCTGCAGCGACCAAAGAAGCAGCCAAAGAAGCGAAAGGGTATCTTAGTCCTCTGGATGAAATCAACCAATATTCTACCCAGGATAATTCTGGTGATGATGCAGGAGCCGGAGGGACTATGTTTGAAGAAGTCCCGATTAATCAGAAGTTAATTGATTATTTTGATAAAATTTCCGCTTATGCTAAAAAGTTAAAAGATATATTTAATCAAGGATTCTGGGACGGCCTGGGCGATTGGGAATACCGTTGGGATTCTATAAAGAATAGTATTGCCTCTATTAAGGATAGTTTGATTGATATATGGACAGATCCGGAAGTCCTTGCTTCGGCTGATAAATACGTTCAATCCGTGGCCTATATGCTAGGAAGTCTTGTGGGTTCTCTTGCAAACATCGGCCTTACAATCGGTGCAAATCTTCTTGGGGGTATTGCAAAATATCTGGAGCAGAACAAAGACCGGATAAAAGGATTTTTGATATCTATATTTGATATTTGGACGGATATTAATAATTTGCTGTCAAGTTTTTTCCAGAGCTTTGCTTATGTATTTGAAGCGTTCGCAAGTGAAAACGGACAGCAGTTGACCGCTAACATAATAGGCATATATGCAGATGCGGCTATAGGGACCATTGAAATATTATCAAAGTTGGCAAGAGATATACTCAACGTTTTCATACAGCCTTTTGTAGATAATAAAGAGTCATTTCGTACAGCATTAGAGGGATTTCTGGGTGTGCTTGCAACTGTGGCCGGAACAATTAAATATGCCGTAGATGATACATTTGATAAATTGAATGAGGTTTACGATGAGCATTTTAAACCTTTCTTTGATTCTGTTGCACAGGGGCTTTCAGATCTGGTTGGGGAATTTCTTACTTTTTGGAATGGAAATGTACAACCGATACTTGACCAAATGGCAGCTGATTTTGATGAACTTTGGAAAACGCATATACAGCCGGCTATTAATAATTTTATTGAGTTATTGGGAGACTGTGCAGATCTCTTGATGGTTGTGTGGGAAAATGTGTTAAAGCCGCTTGTTTCATGGATAATTCAAAACGTCCTACCCGTGATTCTCCCTATAATAAGTGGAATTGTAAAAGCACTTTTTGCCGCTTTTGGTGCAATAGCAGATATCATAAATGGAATTATTGATGCAATCAGGGGAATTATACAATTTTTAACAGGAGTATTTAGCGGTGATTGGGAACGTGCCTGGAATGGAATTACTAGAGTTTTTGACGGAATAGCTGGAGTAATAAAAGGGATTGTTGACGGAATTATTGGGGTTATAATGGGAATCGTTGACGGGGTCAAAGATGCAATTTCCGCAATAAATGACCTCGCAGGCAAAAAGTCCAGTTTGAAATCAGGGGCTGGAAACCGCTTCCTGTCCAGTAGTTTTTCTGCTAGTAAATTCCGTTCCGCTCCCTCCACGTTATACGCCTCACCGGAATTTGAAGCCTTTAGAACCACGCCAATACCAAAGCTTGCCACGGGAGCGGTGATTCCGGCAAACAGGGAGTTTTTAGCGGTGCTGGGTGACCAGAAACGTGGAACGAACATTGAGGCTCCGCTTGATACGATTGAACAGGCTAACGAGAGACTGCTTTTAAAGGTGTTGTCAAGGCTGGGTATAGATGGAAATCCTGGCGGCGGTGCAACCTATAAGTTTGTGGCACAGCTTGATGGACGGACTCTTTTTGAAGAAACCATCAAGCAGGGGAAGATCCAGCAGATGTCAACGGGAAGAGATCCCTTTGTATTTGAATAGGTACAATATAAGAAGTCAATAGGAAAATGTCCCGTTTGTGTCCCGGATGCAAAAAGAAAAAGCCGGAAATGCTGATAAATTCAGTATTTCTGGCTTTCCTTAAGCAGATAACGGGAATCGAACCCGCCTCCCCAGCTTGGGAAGCTGGTGTTCTACCAATGAACTATATCTGCGTGTATTCCTATTATAGCACATGGAACCCGGAAATCAAGATCAAAATTTATTTTATTGACGGAATTGACGGAAGCTTACTGTCTCAAGCAGCAGGAGGCCGTTTCCGGCAGTACGGAAAAAGACGCCCAGGGGACCGGGCGCCTTTTCCTTTCTTATGAGGGGGGGAGATAGTGATATTCAAATCAACTATCTGTGATTATTATAATATCCAAATGTGTTTAAAGTATGTCCATTTTCTAAAAGAATGGTAAAAAAATTGCACAAAAATTAAAAAGTGCTTAAGAGAAACGAAAATCCCATGGAAGGATTGGAAAAAAGAAGCAGGTTGTGGTATACTAAAAAATAGCGAAAAAGCAGAGGGAGGAAAAGGGAATGTCAGAGCTGCATACAATAGAAAACGAACAGTTAAGGGTGAGTGTCAGCGATTGGGGCGCGGAGCTTTGCAGTATTTATGATAAAAAAGCGGACCGGGAGGTAATCTGGACGGCTCAGCCGGAGTTTTGGAACCGCCATGCGCCGGTGCTCTTTCCCTTTGTGGGAAAGGTAACGGGAGGTCACTATACCTGTGAGGGTGAGAAATATCCCATGGGACAGCATGGCTTTGCCAGAGATCGGGAATTTCTTTTGGTAGAGAAGGATTCCGCATCCATCTGCCATCGGCTGGTTTCGGATGAGGAGAGCCGCAGAATCTATCCCTTTGATTTTCAATTGGAAATCGTGCATAAATTGAAAAGGAATTGTGTAACAGTAGAATGGAAGGTAAGCAATCCGGGGGACAACAGGCTCTATTTTTCTATTGGAGGCCATCCTGGATTTTGTGTAGAGAAACATGTGGGCAGCCGTCTGGTTTTTGAGGGGAAGGAAACTCTAAGCAGGGTAGCCATTGATCTAAAGACAGAGGGCGTGGATGTGGAGCATCCCGAGACAATTCGGCTTAAGAAAGGCGCCTTTCAGGTGGAGGAACACACCTTTGACAGGGACGCGCTGATTTTTGACCATGGTCAGGTGAAGCAGGTAAGCCTGGAAAATGCGGATGGAACCAGGCTCGTGACTCTGCGCTGCCCAGATGCCTTGAGTGTGGGTATCTGGTCACCGGTAGGGAAGCAGGCTCCATTTATCTGTCTGGAGCCCTGGATTGGGAGATGTGACAACAGCGGATTTACCGGAGAGCTCAAGGACAAATTTGATGTACAGAGCCTGGAGGCAGGAGAATGTTTTTGTACGGCCTATGACCTGCTAATCGGGGAATAGACATGTACGGGCAGGTGTACTGTTTGAGAGCCGGGGGATTGGAATAGGAGGAGCAAAATGCGGGCAGCAAGGGAATTGCTGAAGGATTTGGAATATGAGGTTCTAAGCGGAAGTGTAGACATCAATGTAAATGAGCTGGTTTATAATACGGCAAAGGTCACAAAGGAAAGTCTCTTTGTGTGCATTAAGGGAATGTCCTTTGACAGTCATGAGGCAGCGTCAAAGGCTGCAGAGGCCGGTGCCGTTGTGATTGTGGCGGAGCGCCCGGTGGAGGTTCCGAAAGGGACCACGGTGGTTTTGGTAAAGGATACCCGCTATGCGCTGGCTCTCATCTCGGAGTCTTATTTTGATTACCCGGCAAGGAAGCTGAAGGTCATTGGAATTACGGGAACCAAGGGGAAGACTACTACGGCCTTTATGATCCGCTCCATCCTGGAGCATGCAGGTATTTCCACCGGATTGATTGGCACCATAGAAACCATTATTGGAGACCGCCATATTCCCGCTGACAACACCACACCGGAATCCTATGCCATACAGGAGGATTTTGCCCAAATGGTGGCGGCGGGCTGCAAGGTTGTGGTGATGGAGGTTTCCTCTCAAGGGTTAAAGCTGCATCGGACAGCGGGAATTTCTTTTGATTTAGGAATATTTACCAATCTCGCGCCGGATCATATAGGGCCGGGAGAGCATGAAAGCTTTGAGGAATATCTGGAGTGCAAAAGCCGCCTGTTCCGGCAATGTAAGGTAGGAATTGTAAATATAGATGATGCATATTGCAGCCAGGTTCTGGAGGGCCATACCTGTGAGGTGGAGACCTATGGATTTTCCGAGAAGGCGGATCTGCGGGCCTCCCAGATGCGCTTGATAAGCCGTCCAGGATATCTGGGAGTTGCGTACCAGGCATCGGGGGTGGTGAATTTTCCGGTGGAAATCGATCTGCCCGGCAAATTCAGTGTGTACAATTCACTGGTGGCAATTGGGGTCTGCCGCCATTTTGACATTCCCAGGGAGGATATGCTGGAGGCCCTAAAAGCAGCAAAAACAAAGGGTAGAATTGAGAAAATCAAGGTGTCCGATGAGTTTACCCTGATGATCGACTATGCTCACAATGCAATGAGCCTGGAAAGCCTTTTGACTACCCTGCGGGAGTATGAGCCAAAGCGTCTGGTGTGCGTGTTTGGCTGCGGAGGCAACCGTTCCCGTCTGCGAAGGTTTGAGATGGGGGAGGTGTCAGGACGCCTGGCGGATCTGACCGTGATAACCTCAGATAATCCAAGATACGAGGAGCCCAAGGCTATTATTGATGATATCAAAACCGGTATGGAAAAGACAGACGGAGCCTATGTGGAGATCATCGATCGCAAGGAAGCCATTCGTTATGTCATTGAGCATGGGCGTCCGGGAGATGTGATTGTATTAGCCGGAAAGGGCCATGAGGATTATCAGGAAATCCGGGGTGTTAAGTATCCCATGGATGAGAGAGTTTTAATTCAGGAGGTCCTTCAGGAGCTGGGCCGAGTTTAGAGGGAGAAAGCCTGCCCCCGGCAGGAAGAGGTGGAAGCGTGGCCCGGTATGCCAATGTGATTGTAGATATTTCCATGGAAAAACTGGATAAAACCTTTCAATACCGGATTCCGGAAAAGCTTAGGGAGAATCTTCGCGAGGGTATGCAGGTGGTGGTTCCCTTTGGAAATGGGATGCGTACCCTGACAGGCTTTGTGGTAGAGCTCACGGACAACTGTGAATTTGAGCCCTCCCGCATGAAGGAGCTCATAGGAATTGCCCAGGACAAAATTCCCCTGGAGGGACAGCTCATTGCCCTTGCCAGGTGGATCAGGCGGACCTATGGCGGAACCACCAATCAGGCATTGAAGACCGTGCTGCCGGTTCGCAAAAAGGTTCGGGAACAGACCAGAAGACATCTGGTGCGAAGAATATCCCTGGAGGAATCCAGGGGCTATCTGGAGCTTTTTGAGCAAAGGCATCAGACCGCCCGTTTTCGCCTGCTGGCAGCCCTGATGGATACGCCAAAGCTTGATTATCGTTTGGCGGCCGAGCAGCTTCATTTGACAGGAGCCACGGTAAAAAAGCTGGAAGAAATGGGTATTATAAGCATAGAGACCGATACGGTGTTTCGAAATCCTGTTCGTCCGTGGGAGTTAGAGCCCCATCCGTTTGCTTTGACAGCTTCCCAGCAGGCTATTGTGGAGGATATTCGAGGACGGGAGGCACAGGGAGACAGGCGGCCCTCACTGCTTTATGGTGTGACAGGCAGTGGAAAGACAGCCGTTTATTTAGAACTGATAGCGCAGGTGCTGGAGGAGGGGAAGGAGGCAATCGTCTTAATTCCGGAGATTGCCTTGACCTTTCAGACAGCCCTTCGATTTTATAAGCGTTTTGGAGATCGGGTTTCCATTATGAATTCCCGGCTGTCACAGGGAGAGCGGTACGATCAGTTTGAGCGGGCAAGGCAGGGAAAGGTGCGGGTGATGATCGGCCCCAGATCCGCATTGTTTACCCCCTTTCGGAATTTGGGAATTATAGTGATAGACGAGGAGCATGAGGCCAGCTATAAGAGCGAGACGGTGCCTCGGTATCATGCCAGAGAGACAGCCTTGGAGAGGGCAAGGATGGCAGGGGCATTGGTGGTTCTGGGATCGGCAACCCCCTCCGTGGAGTCCTATGAAAAAGCCCGTCAGGGGATATACAGCCTCTATAAGCTGGAGCAGCGAATCTTGGGACGGGCACTGCCAAAGGTAGAGGTGGTGGATCTGCGGGAGGAATTAAAGGAGGGAAATCGTTCCATTTTAAGCCGCAGGCTCAAGGAGCTCATAGAGGATCGCCTGAAAAAGAGACAGCAGGTGATATTATTTCTCAATCGGAGAGGCTATGCAGGTTTTGTTTCTTGCAGAGCCTGCGGACATGTGATAAAATGTCCACATTGTGATGTGGCATTGTCCCTTCACACAGGCGGACGTATGCTTTGCCATTACTGTGGCTATGAGGAGCAGGCCAGAAGGGAATGTCCCTCCTGCGGCTCTCCCTATATCGGGGCCTTCCGGGCGGGTACACAGCAGGTGGTTGAGGTGGTGGGAAGGGAATTTCCGGCAGCAAGAATTTTGCGCATGGATCTGGACACCACAAAAAATAAGGATGGCCATGAGAAAATCCTGGAGGCATTTTCGGAAGGAAGGGCAGATATTCTGGTGGGAACCCAGATGATCGTAAAGGGCCATGATTTTCCGGAGGTGACGCTGGTGGGGGTGCTGGCAGCGGATTTATCCCTCTATACAGGTGATTACCGGGCTTCGGAGCGGACCTTTCAGCTGTTAACCCAGGCAGCAGGCCGTGCCGGCCGGGGCAGGGAAGAGGGAATCGCAGTGATTCAAACCTACAGCGGGGAGCACTATAGTATTGTGGCCGCAGCCGCCCAGGATTATGAGATGTTTTTTGAAAAAGAGCTGTCTTACCGCCGGCTGATGGAATATCCGCCGACAGCGCATTTGCTGGCAATCTATCTTTCTCATAAGAATCGGGAAAGCCTGGAGACAGGCGCAGGGATGCTTCGGGATGTGATAAAGAGCCAGGAGGAAGCCTCTAAGCTTCAGGTTATTGGTCCTGCGGATGCATATGTGGCCAGGGTCAATGATATTTATCGGAAGGTGCTTTATCTAAAGAGCCAGGAGGCAGAGCGGCTGCTTCGTATAAAGGAGGAACTGGAGCTGCTTTATCAGAGGGATGAGGAGCTGTGGCAGCTGAATATACAGTTTGACATGAATCCGATGAACGGATATTAGGTATTACGGAACAAAAACGGAGGGATAATAACAAAATGGCAATCAGAAAAATCAGGCAGTTAGGGGACGATATTCTGAGAAAGAGGTGCAGGGAGGTTCCGGAAATGACCCCCAAGCTCCAGGAGCTTATACAGGACATGTATGATACCATGTATGAAGCGGAGGGAGTGGGACTGGCAGCGCCTCAGGTGGGGATTCTCAAGCGGATCGTAGTGATCGATGTGGACGGCACGCCCTACACCATGGTCAATCCCCAGCTCCTTGAGAAAAGCACCGATACCCAAACCGCAAGCGAGGGCTGCTTAAGTGTTCCCGGTAAAGCGGGAGTTGTGACACGTCCTGCTTTTGTACGGGCGGAGGCCTGGGATGAGAATATGGAGCACTATGTGGTGGAGGCGGACGGATACCTGGCAAGGGCTATCTGTCATGAGCTGGATCATTTGGAGGGCATCGTCTATGTGGATAAGGTAGAGGGTGAGATCTTCGATGTGGAAGAGGAAGACTATGAGGAGTAAAGCATATGAAAATTATTTTTATGGGAACTCCTGATTTTGCGGTGGGAACCCTGGAGGCGCTCATTGAGGCGGGGCATGAGATTACCCTGGTGGTCTCTCAGCCTGACAAGCCAAAGGGCAGGGGACACGAGCTGATTCCCACACCGGTTAAAGAGGTGGCCCTGGCACATGGCCTGCGTATCTGCCAGCCGGTCAGAGTTCGGGATGAGGCGGCAGTGGAAACACTTGAAAACACAGATGCAGATGTGATCGTAGTGGCAGCCTTCGGCCAGCTGCTTCCCAAGTCAATCCTGACTATGAAGCCCTATGGCTGCATTAATGTTCATGGCTCTCTTCTTCCCAAATACCGGGGAGCGGCGCCGATTCAGTGGGCGGTGATTGACGGTGAGGAGGAAAGCGGCGTCACCATTATGCAGATGGATGAGGGTCTGGATACGGGTGATATGCTGCTGAAGGCCGCTATTCCATTGGAGCCCAAGGAGACAGGAGGGACTCTCTTTGAAAAGCTGAGCGCGCTGGGAGCTTCTCTCTGTGTGGAAGCCCTGGCAAAGCTTGAGGAGGGGACATTGACGCCAGAAAAACAGGGAGAATCGCCTACCGCCTATGCGAAAATGCTGACGAAGGACATGGGCAGGCTGGACTGGTCCCGCCCGGCCAAAGAGCTGGAACGGCAGATTCGAGGCTTCAATCCCTGGCCCAGCGCTTATACGGAGCTTTTGGGAAAGACCTTAAAGATCTGGGACGCGGATGTATGTGAGGAGGAGCAGACAGGAAATGTCTGCGGGGAGATTGTGAGAGTTTCAAAGGATGCTGTCTATGTGGCCTGCAAAAAGGGGCTTTTAAGAATCAACGAGCTTCAGCTGCAGGGAAAGAAGCGTATGGATACGGCAGCCTTTCTTCGGGGATATCACCTGGAGAGCGGAACCGTTCTCGGCTAGTGTAAAACCCATTGCCGGTCGTGCAGTGCTATGCAAATACCAGCCGTAGAGCACAGATCTAAAGGAGGAGATAAAAAATGCCTTATTATGGATATGGATACTATTTTGACCCAACCTACCTGCTAGTCATCATCGGGATGGTGATTTCCCTCATTGCCTCCGCAAAGGTAAAGGGAACCTATGGAAAATACAACAAGGTGCGCAGCCGTTCCGGCTTAACGGGAGCCGAGGCGGCAGAGCGGATTCTGAGGTCCGCAGGTCTCTACGAGGTACGAATCGAGCATATAGCAGGGAATCTGACCGACCACTATGATCCCAGATCAAAGGTGCTGCGCCTATCGGATTCCGTATATGGCTCCGCCTCGGTGGCAGCCATTGGCGTGGCGGCTCATGAATGTGGCCATGCCATTCAGGACGATCGTTCCTATGCCCCTTTGCGTATTCGCAATTCCCTGGTTCCTGTGGTTAATTTTGGCACACAGGCAGCCTGGCCTATCATTCTGATAGGACTTGTATTTGCGGGATCTTCTTTTTTGGTAAATTTGGGAATCCTGCTGTTTTCCCTGGGAGTACTGTTCCAGCTCATTACCCTTCCGGTGGAGTTTGACGCCTCCGGTCGGGCGCTTCGCATCCTGGGAGATTCCGGCATTTTGTATGAGGATGAGGTAAAGCAGACGCGGAAGGTTTTAGGAGCGGCGGCAATGACCTACGTGGCAGCGGCGGCGGCCTCCATCCTTTCTCTTCTTCGGCTTTTGATTTTATTCGGAGGAAGAAATCGTGACTGAGGGACCGGACAGCCGGGAGCTGGCTCTTGGCATTTTGATGGAGGTAACCAGGCAGGAAGAATACAGCCATATTGCCCTTCGCAACGTGCTGGAGAAGTATCAATACCTGGAAAAGCAGGAGCGGGCCTTTCTGACCCGGCTTACGGAAGGGACGCTGGAGTGGATGATCCACCTGGATTATATCATCAACCAGTTTTCCAATGTAAAGGTAAATAAAATGAAGCCAGTGATCCGCAATATTCTGCGGATGTCGGTTTATCAATTGAAGTTTATGGATAGTGTGCCGCCATCGGCAGTTTGCAATGAGGCTGTCAAGCTGGCGGTGAAAAAGGGATTTCGGGGACTGAAGGGCTTTGTCAACGGTGTGCTACGCAATATTGCCAGAAATCTCTCGGAGGTTGTTTATCCAGGCAAGGTGGATGTGGTTCCCTATCTGTCTGTCATGTATTCCATGCCGGAATGGATTGTGGAGGATTGGCTGGCCATTTATGATAGAGAGCTTGTGGAGGGGATGCTTCAGGCATTTTTGGAAAAGCAGCCCTTATCCATTCGCCCCAATCTGGAGCGAATTACCCCGGGAGAGCTTAAGGAGCGTCTGGAGCATCAGGGAATCCGGGTGACACAGGCAGCCTGGCCGGATTATGCGCTTCGGATAGAAAACTATAATTATCTGGGAGCAATCCCGGAATTCTGTCAGGGACTTTTTCAGGTGCAGGATGTAAGCTCCATGCTTGCGGTGGAGCTGGCGGAGCCGGAGGAGGGGAGCCTGTGCATCGACGTATGCGCAGCCCCGGGAGGAAAGAGCCTTCACCTGGCGGAAAAGCTTCACGGCACGGGCTGTGTGGAGGCCCGGGACCTGACGGATTACAAGGTTGATCTGATTCGGGAAAACAGTAAGCGGGCAGGCGCAGAGAATCTCAAGGCTATGAGATGGGATGCCTGTATCTGCCATGAGGAATCAAAGGAAGCGGCGGATCTGGTGCTTGCGGATCTTCCCTGCTCCGGGCTTGGCGTTCTGGGAAAGAAGACAGACTTAAAGTACCGAATGAATCGGGAGCAGCAAAAGGAGCTGGCTGCTCTGCAGAGACAGATTTTAGAGGTGGTACAGGCCTATGTAAAGCCCGGCGGGATCTTGATTTACAGCACCTGCACCATTCATCCGGGAGAAAATGAGGAGAATGTAGACTGGTTTTTACATCATTTTCCATTTGACGCAGTTTCCTTGGAGCCCAGTCTTCCGGCCGGATTGAAGATAGACACAGCCGGTAAGGGCTATATTCAGCTTCTGCCGGGGGTACATGCAGGCGATGGATTTTTTATTGCAAAATTCAGAAGGAATACATCATCAAATGGAACAAATTGACATCAAATCCCTGACCCTGGAGGAGCTTCGCAGGGAGCTTGCGGGGCATGGAGAGAAGCCTTTTCGGGCGGACCAGCTATATCAATGGATGCATGAAAAGCTGGCGGAAAATTTTACCGCAATGACCAATCTGCCAAAGGCATTTCGGGAATGGCTGGAAACGGAATACGAATACGTTACTTTGGAGATTGTAGAAGTACAGAGATCAAAATTGGATGGAACCTGCAAGTATCTCTTTCGCCTGCCGGATGGTCACGTGATCGAGAGTGTGCTGATGCGGTATCATCATGGCAACTCCGTATGTATTTCCTCTCAGGCAGGCTGTCGTATGGGCTGTCGCTTTTGTGCCTCCACCATTGGCGGGTTGGAACGAAATCTTCGACCTTCGGAGATGCTGGAGCAGATTTACCGGATTCAAAAGGATTCCGGGGAGCGGGTTTCCAATGTGGTGGTTATGGGGACGGGAGAGCCTCTGGACAATTATGATCATCTGGTGCGCTTTATTCGTCTGCTGACCCATGAAAAGGGCCTTCACATCAGTCAGAGGAACCTGACTGTTTCCACCTGCGGCATTGCGCCGGGGATTCGAAGGCTGGCAGAGGAGGAGCTGACCATTACCCTGGCTCTTTCGCTTCATGCGGTTACACAGGAAAAGCGGCGGGAGCTGATGCCCATAGCCAACCGTTATGAGCTTTCGGAGGTGCTGGATGCCTGCGGATACTATTTCCAAAAAACAGGCAGAAGATTAACTCTGGAATACAGTCTGGTGGCTGGTGTCAATGACAGTCCTGAGGACGCAAAGGCTTTGGCAGAGCTTGCGGCCCCTCTGCATGCCCATGTAAACTTAATCCCTGTGAACCCCGTAACGGAACGGAATTTTGTTCAGCCCAGAGAAAAAATTATAGACAATTTCAAAAAAAATCTTGAAAAAAACGGGATTAATGCTACACTTAGGAGAGAGATGGGCCGGGATATAGACGGCGCCTGCGGGCAGCTGCGCAGAAAATATATAGAGAGTTAGAGTAGGACGTACGGCTTAAATCCTGCGGAACTATAAACAGCAGGATATAAGCAGTGCATAGAAGGAATTACGAACGCAGTATTATGCGGTCGGAATTTCTTCTCAGTAGGATGTACAGCTTGTATCCTGCGGAACTATAAAATAGAAAGGAGGAGACCAATGCTAAAGGCATATGGATTAAAGGATGTTGGCCGATGTCGGAGCATCAATCAGGATTACATTTACATTTCAGAAAAACCAATCGGTAATTTACCCAATCTCTTCCTTGTAGCGGATGGAATGGGCGGTCATAAGGCAGGCGATCTGGCCTCCGAGTATACGGTCTCCCGTATTCGGGAGGCAGTCGAAAAAAGTATGCGGAATATTCCTCTACAGATTTTAAAAAGTGCGTTCCACTACGCCAATCAGAAGCTGATTGAGAAGGCACAGGAGTCGGAGGCCTACACCGGTATGGGGACTACACTGGTGGCGGCTACGGTGGTGGAGGATACGGTGTATATTGCCAATGTAGGTGACAGCCGGCTTTACAAGATAGGTCATGGCATTGAGCAGATAACAAAGGATCATTCCCTAGTGGAGGAAATGGTTCGTATGGGGGAGATTTCAAAAGAGGAAGCAAGAAATCATCCTGAAAAGAATATTATAACCAGAGCTATTGGAGTGTCCGGCCAGGTAGACCCGGATTATTTCAGCACGAGCCTGGAGCCCGGCGAATGCCTGCTTCTGTGCTCGGATGGTTTGAGTAATATGATAGAGGATTCCCAGCTTCTGGAGATTGTAAGGCGAAGGGAAAATCTTCGCCTATGTGCCCAGGAACTGGTGGATACGGCTAACAGGAACGGCGGAAGAGATAATATTGCAGTGGTGTTAGTAGAACAGGATGAGGTGATAAGATGATTAGATTAGGTATGTTTTTGGGAGATCGCTATGAGATTCTGGAGAAGATCGGCTCCGGTGGCATGGCGGATATGTTTAAGGGCAAGGATCACAAGCTGAACCGCTTTGTGGCTGTGAAGGTTTTGAAGGATGAGTTTGTGGAGGACAAGAATTTCGTCCGCAAGTTCAAGGAGGAGGCCCAGGCTGCGGCAGGACTGGCTCATCCCAATATCGTGAATGTCTATGATGTAGGGGATGAGCAGAACATCAACTACATTGTCATGGAGCTGGTAGAAGGAATCACACTGAAGACCTATATTGAGAAAAAGGGCAGGCTGACGGTAAAGGAGGCCACCAGTATCGCCATTCAGGTAGGGGCAGGACTGGAGGTTGCACATAATAACCAGATTGTACATCGGGACATTAAGCCCCAGAATATTATGATTTCCCGTGAGGGCAAGGTGAAGGTGACAGATTTTGGAATTGCCAAGTCCGTGTCCTCCAATACCAATACCTCGGATGCCATGGGTTCGGTTCACTACACCTCTCCGGAGCAGGCCCGCGGCGGCTACAGCGACGCCAAGAGTGATATCTACTCTCTGGGTATTGTGATGTATGAGATGGTGACGGGGCGTGTACCCTTTGATGGGGAGACTACCGTGGTAGTAGCGGTGAAGCATCTCCAGGAGGATATCGTATCCCCAAAGGTTTATGCCTCCGATATTCCGGTGAGCCTGGAGCATATTATCCTGAAATGTACGGAGAAGAGTCCGGATCGCCGTTATGCCAATGTGTCGGATTTGACGGCGGATCTAAAGCAGTCTCTGGTTACGCCGGATGTGAATTTTGTGAAGGAGATTCTGCCGGACGGAGCCAAGACAGTAGCCATCTCCCGTGATGAGGTGTCCAGAATCAAGAAGGAGACCGGAAGAATTTCTTTGGAGAGGGAGCAGGAGCTTAAGAAGGCCTATCCGGAGGATTTCGGGGAGGATGACGAAGGCTTTTTTGACGACGATGACTATGATGATGAATACGACGATGATGAGTACGATGAAGATTATGATGACTATGAGGATGAGGAAGAAGATGACGAGGATGAGGACGATGACGGCGGCATCCTGGACCCGAAGCTGGAAAAGATCATGACCATCGGCGGCATTGTGGCCGCAGTGATTATTGTCATTATTATCATCTTTATTATAGCGAAGATCTTTGGCTTTGGAAAAGGGAAAAAGCCAAAGGACAACAATGAGCCCCAGATAGAGGATGTGCTGGACGGTGATAAGGAGGATGACGAGGAGGTAGAGGTTCCCAGCCTTCTTGGCAAAAGCTACTCAGAGGCAAAGGAAATGCTGAACGGTTTGAATCTGGGAATTCAATTGGGCGAAACAAGAGCTTCCACGGAGTATGAACCAGGACAGATTATCGGGCAGAGTATAGAGGCAGGCACCAAGATAGAGGCCAACAGCACCATTGTGGTAGATATCTGTGGAGACGGCGAAGAGGTTACGATTCCGGATGTGGAGGGCTACACCCGCGAGCGTGCGGTAAAGGCTCTGGAGGAACAGGGCTTCACCGTGGATGTAACAGAGGCCTTTGATGAGAGCATTCCGGCAGGAAATGTTATTTCCATCACGCCGAAGGCCGGAGGAAAGACCAGCAAGGGCAGCGTGATCCGGATGATTGTGAGCAAGGGGCCCAAGGAAGAGGATGAGCAGATGACGGTTCCGGGCATTGTGGGGCTTACGGAGGCGGAAGCCAAGAATGCCCTCACAAACGCCGGACTGAAGTCAGGCACGGCGCGTTCGGCCTTCAGTGATACTGTGGAGGAGGGCCGTATTATCTCCCAGAGCATTGAGAAAGGGAAAAAGGTTCCGAAGGATACGGCTGTGAGCTATGAGGTGAGCAAGGGGAAAGAGATCAAAGAAGTCTATATAGGAGATGCCCAGAAAAACGGAAACAGTGAAAGTGCTGTAACAAGCTACCTTACAGGTAAGGGGCTTAAGGTATCGCGGTCAGAGCAGTATCATGACTCCGTTCCAAAAGGAGAAGTTATTTCCTATTCACCGGGAAATGGAAGTACGGTGAAGGTTGGAAGTACGGTGAATATTGTTGTGAGTCTTGGACCGAAGCCAGTGGAGAAAGTTACTGTTCCAAGCGTAAAAGGAATGGATACGGCAGCAGCAGCAAATACATTATCTGCGTCTGGATTTTCATTAGGCACAGTTACAAAAGGGAATATGGCATCAAAGCCGTCTGATAATGGAAAAATATATGCTCAAAGTGCTGAAGGTCAGGTGAATAAGGGGAGTGTCACCAGCGTAAATGTAACTATTTATTCTGATCATAGTCATGCAGAGGTAACGAATGCCGATGGAAGTGTAACTTGTTCTTTATGTGGAGAGGTAATAAAACCACCAACATCACAGGGGGGCGAGGATAAACCATCAGAAGGACAAACAAGTGCCTGATAAGCGAGCGCCCATGCAAGGAAAAATAATAAAAGGAATAGCCGGATTCTACTACGTCCACACAGCAGAATCCGGCATCTATGAATGTAAAGCAAAGGGAATCTTCCGCAATCAGAAAATCAAACCCCTGGTAGGCGATAACGTCCGTTTGACCGTCATTGATGAAGCAAAAAAGCAGGGTAACATTGAGGAGCTTCTCCCCAGAAAGAACGCCTTAATCCGGCCGGCCGTGGCCAATATGGATCAGGCTCTGGTCATATTCGCAGCGGCAAAGCCAAAGCCGAATTTCAATCTTCTGGATCGATTTCTAATCCTGATGAAATACCAGAGAGTACCTGTGATCATCTGCTTTAACAAGCAGGATATGGTGTCGGAGGAGGAACTGCGGCTTTTAAAGGAGGTCTATCAAAAGGGCGGCTATGAGATCCATTTTACCAGCGCCCTGGAGGAGACAGGTATCCTCCGGCTTCGTGCGCTTTTGCAGGGAAAGACTACGGCGGTGGCAGGACCCTCCGGTGTGGGCAAGTCCTCTCTCATCAATCTTCTGCATCCGGAGGCGGAGATGGAGACAGGCGCCATCAGTGCAAAGATCGAGAGGGGGAAGCATACCACCCGCCATTCGGAGCTGTTTGCCCTGGACGGGGAGAGCTATATCTGTGATACGCCCGGCTTTAGCTCCGTGTATCTGCCGGAGCTTGAAAAGGAGGAGCTCAAGGATTACTTTCCGGAATTTCAGGAATATGAAGAGGGCTGCAGGTTTCAGGGCTGTGTACATATACATGAGCCTGATTGTAAGGTAAAGGAAGCCCTGGCACAAAAGAAAATCAGTCAAATACGATATGAGAACTATAAATGCTTGTACGAGGAAATAAAGGATAAAAGGAGGTATTGATCTATGAACAAGCTTGCACCATCCATTCTCTCCGCAGATTTTGCGGCTCTTGGAGAGGATGTAAAAAAGGTAGAGAGGGCAGGAGCGCAGTATCTGCATATTGACGTGATGGACGGCGCCTTTGTGCCCAGTCTGTCCCTGGGATTTCCCATCATTCAGTCCATACGAAAGCTGACGGATATGGTGTTTGATGTCCATCTGATGATCTGCGATCCGGATCGTTATATCAGTGAGTTTGTAGCGGCGGGAGCGGATATCGTCACCGTTCACGCGGAGGCCTGCCCACACCTGAACCGTACCATTGCCTCCATCAAGGAGCAGGGAGCAAAGGCCGGCGTGGTGCTGAATCCGGCTACGCCCTTAACCGCTCTTGAGTATATTTTAGAGGATCTTGATATGGTGCTTCTGATGACGGTGAATCCAGGATTTGGAGGACAGAAGTATATAGAAAGCTGCACCCGGAAAATTCAGGAACTGCGCAAGCTGATCACCGATCGGGGCCTGGATATCGATATTGAGGTAGACGGCGGGATTAAGCTGGACAATGTGGGCAAGGTTTTGGAGGCGGGAGCCAATGTGATCGTGGCAGGCTCTGCCGTGTTTGGCGGAAATGTGGAGCAGAATGTAAAAGACTTTTTGAAGGTTATGAATCCATGAAGACGTTAATTGTAAGCGGGGGCAGGATCGATAGGGATTTTGCCCTTTCTTTTTGTAAAAAGAATTCCTTCGATGCAGTCATAGGTGTGGACAGGGGCTTGCAGTTTCTCTATGACTGCGGAATAACACCCACCCACATAGTAGGAGATTTTGACTCGGCAGGACCGGAGCTGGTGGAATACTATAAGGAGCAGGAGGGAATAGAGCTTCGCCGTTTTTGCCCGGTAAAGGATTCCACGGATACCCAGATTGCCATTGAGCTGGCTTTGGAGTTAAAGAGCACCTCCATTGTGATTTTAGGAGGAACAGGAAGCCGCTTGGATCATGTGCTGGGAAATATTCAGAGTATGATGCTGGCAAAGGCTGCCGGTGTAGACTGCCGAATGATAGATGCCCACAACCGGATTCGTCTGATAGAGGAGAATACGGTTTTGAAAAAGGACAGTCAGTACGGCCGCTTTGTGTCCCTGCTTCCTCTAACCACAAGGGTAGAGGGAGTGGACTTATTGGGCTTTAAGTATCCCTTGCACAACCACACCTTTACCAGTACCGGAAGCGCAGGCCTTGGCGTCAGCAATGAAATTGTGGAGGAGGAAGCGCAGATTCACATGAAATCAGGTGTTTTGATTCTCATTGAAGCTCTGGATTAAGTAGAAATTCCCAAGGCAGAATTTTCAATTTTTTCAAAATAATTGATTGGAAAGGAAAATGGAAAATTATGCATTTTCTAAATTGTAAAAAGTCGCGGAAAAAGCCCAAAATAAGTTGTATAATTTTCATAAAAAGGGGAAAACTAGGAGGATGAGAGGAAAAGACAGGCAGGATTGACAAATGAAGGGCTTGCTGTCATAATACCTCCATTGAAACCATTGACCTATTTGGCTTTAAGGAGTGATGAAAATGCAGGAAAAGAAAATTAGACTAAATGCCACTGAGGATGTAAAGGAATTTGTGTACGGAGCAAGCCAATGTGACTTTGATGTGGATGTCTCCTACAATCGGGTTCTGATTGATGCCAAATCGATACTGGGAGTTTTAAGCTTGGATTTGAGCCGTGTGCTGACTGTTCGCTGCCATGGTGACAGCTATGACTTTAATCAGGTTTTGGCAAAGTTCGCAGCAGCATAAGGGTGAAAGCAGAATATGAGATAGGAAAAAGGGATCTGTTCATGGCAGATCCTTTTTTGTGTCTTTGCCCTTTAGCGCTGTCGCGCAGCGACTTAGAATAGCCTGCACGAAGACTTGCGGAGTATTTCCCCGTCTGTTAGAATATTCGTATGGAAAATATTAGAACAGAAATCAAAATATCCGTGCGCAATTTGGTAGAATTCATCCTGCGCGGGGGAGATTTGGACAATCGCAGAGGAAAACGGGCGGAACGGGAAGCAATGCAGGCAGGCAGCCGTCTCCACAGGAAGCTTCAGAGGCGCATGGGCGCAGGCTACCAGGCGGAGGTGCCCTTGAAATACCGGGTGCGGATGGAGGACTTTGACTGTATCGTGGAAGGCCGCGCAGATGGAATATTCACAGAGGATGATCTGGTTACGATAGATGAGATCAAGGGAGTTTACCGGGATGTGTCCTTGTTAGAGGAACCGATGGAGGTCCACAAGGCTCAGGCTATGTGCTACGCTTATATTTATGGGGTGCAGCAGGAGCTTACGAGGATTCAGGTGCGCATGACCTACTGCAATCTTGAGACAGAGGAGCTGAGATATTTTTCCTGTCCCTATGAGCTTCAGGAGCTGGAAAAATGGTTTGGACAGCTTATGAGGGAGTATGAGAAGTGGGCAAGCTTTCAGGCCGGCTGGCGAGATACCTTAAGAACAAGTATCCGGTCACTGGAATTTCCCTTTCCTTATCGGGAGGGCCAGAGAGAGCTGGCGTATGGAGTGTACCGCACCATAGCCCGGAAAAAGCGTCTTTTTATTCAGGCCCCTACGGGTGTGGGAAAGACAATGTCAGCCGTATTTCCCGCCGTAAAGGCTATGGGGGAGGGACTGGGGGACAAGCTTTTTTATCTGACCGCAAAAACCATCACCAGGACAGTGGCGGAGGATGCCTTTACCATTCTTCGCAGAAAGGGGCTTCGCCTGAAAAGTGTCACCCTGACAGCAAAGGAAAAGCTGTGTATCTGCCAGGAAACGGACTGTAACCCGGACCATTGTCCCTATGCCAAGGGGCATTACGATCGGGTCAATGAGGCAGTTTATCAGCTTCTGACCCAGGGGCCGGACGATCTGAACCGGGAAACCTTGCTTTCCTGGGCACATCAATATCAGGTTTGTCCCTTTGAAATGAGTTTGGATGTATCCACTTGGACCGATGGGGTGATCTGTGACTACAATTACGTCTTTGATCCCAATGTACGCTTAAAGCGCTTCTTTTCCGAGGGCGTGAAGGGAGAGTATCTTTTTTTAATTGACGAGGCTCACAATCTGGTGGAGCGGGGCAGGGAAATGTTCAGCGCCGCTCTCTGTAAGGAGGACTTTTTGGAGCTGAAGCGGAAGGTTAAAGGACGTTACCGAAAGGTGGAGCGGGGGCTGGAACGATGTAACCGCTATCTGCTGGAGCTCAAACGGGAGTGTGTTACCTATCAGCTCCATGAAGATATAGGAGCATTTTCTTTGATGGTCATGTCCCTGATGGGAGAGCTGGAAGCAATTTTGGAGGAAGGGTTGGAGCCTGAGCTTCAAAAGGAGGTGCAGGAATTCTGGTTCGGCCTTCGGGATTTTTTGAATATTTATGATCGTCTGGATGAAAATTATGTGGTCTACAGTGAGCTTTCCGGGGATGGGCGCTTTCGCTTGAAGCTTTTTTGCGTTGAGACAGCCAAGAACCTGCGGGAATGTCTGGACAAGGGAAACAGTGGCATTTTCTTTTCCGCCACCCTGCTTCCGATGCCCTATTATAAGCATTTGCTGGGAGAGGAGGAGGACTATGCGGTCTATGCCCGCTCTACGTTTTCACGTAAGCAGCGTCTTATTCTGATTGGCCGCGACGTGAGCAGCCGCTATACCAGGCGTTCCCGCAGTGAGTATGAGCGGATTGCCGGTTATTTAAGGGCTCTGGCAGAGGAACGAAGAGGAAACTATCTGCTGTTTTTCCCTTCCTATAAGATGCTTCTGGAGGTTTATGAGATCTTTATAGAGCTTTACGGGGAGGAAGCGGCGGAATGTCTGCTGCAAAGTCCGGGTATGAACGAGGAAAAACGGGAGGAATTCCTAAAAGAGTTTCGCAGGGAGGATGAGGAAGGGAAAAAGAGCCGGCTGGGCTTCTGCGTAATGGGAGGAATTTTTTCCGAGGGAATCGATCTGAAGGGGGATGCCCTGATTGGAGCGGCAGTCATAGGAACTGGCCTGCCTTTGGTGTGCAATGAGCGTGAAATTTTAAAGACATTTTACGAAAAGCGGGGAATGGACGGCTTTGCCTATGCCTATCGGTATCCTGGCATGAATAAGGTCCTGCAGGCGGCGGGTCGTGTGATCCGCACGCCGGAGGACCGGGGGATTGTTCTGCTTCTTGACGATCGCTTTTTAAACAGTGAATATAAGCGGCTCTTTCCACTGGAGTGGGAGGGCAGTCAGGTGTGTACCCTCACTGACGCCGGGAAAACGATGGAACGATTTTGGCAGGGCGAGGATTAGGTCTGGCTTACCGTCTTCCTATCCTTCCTTTGAGAGCGGCGGGAGAGTATCCAAAGGACCAGGAAAAGGACCCCGGTAAGAAGAGAAATCAAATCGCCCGCCCGGTAATAGCCTGGAAGCTCAAAGCGTATGGTGATCGTATCCGTCGCGGTATCCGGCAGATGCACCCGCAGACGAATCAGTTCTCCATGGCTGGTTTTAAGGGAATTGCCTGCACTGTCATAGGCCTGGAAATGGGGATAATAGTTGTAGGGGGTGTCTACGTAAGCATCTGCGGAGGCATCCCCTTTGGAATAGGTAAATGCCGCATTTGTGCCTGTGCGGGAGCAGTCCGTAAGCGTAACATTCTCAGAGGGCGTAAAGGTTACATCCTGAAGCCACATTTTTCGGACGCTGAAATATTCCCGATTGTTGCTGATGAGATAAAGGGTATCCGTATCCATCACGTGATCCATTTGATTTTCCCAGGAGACAAAGGCAGGTGCATCATTGGAAAAGGAGGTAAAAAAGCTTCCGCTGGTGTATACCGTTAAAAGTCCGCAGACAATAAACAGCATCTGCCTGGAGTCCTTTGCCCGAAAGAAATCACAGATTCCAATGGCAGCGGTAAGACAGAGGAATAATGTGGCAAAGGGCAGGAAGCGGTAGGCAAACTGAATATTTCCTGCCAGCCGGTTGATGAGTCCGATGCGCTGTACTGTTTCCCATGGAAAATAGCTGGAGGCAGCGTACAGGCACAGAATACCCATCACCAGGCTGTAAGCACCCAGCTTCAAGTGAAAGTCCTTGTGTTCTTTCCGTATATAGACAAACAAAAAGAGAATACACCCAAGAAGCAGGACGAGGCCGATGGAATAAGGCATCTCTCCGGTGAGCTCGCCTCTTCCCAAGGCTTCTCCCGCAGGATTGATGGCAGTGGGAGAGAGGACCTGGGCGGCATAAACGGAGTATCCCGCAAGATTTCGAACATCATTTAAGGCGCATACGGAATATCTCATATGATCCAGGAATGGCAGGATAAACCACAGGTTAAGAAGCAGGGTGGAAACCGCTCCCAGGATCAAATGAAGCAGCCGCTTTTTATCCTTTAACCTCCTGATATTACACAGCCCGAACAGAAGCGAAAAGCCGATGGCCAGCTCTGTGGTAATCAGATGGGACTGGAACAGGGCCGTAAAAGCCAGCACGGCCGTAAACCATCTGCGGGAATCCCCCAGAAACAGCTGGTACATGGCAAGGAGAAGCAGGGGGAGAAAGATCGTGGCCAGGATCTCCCCTGTGGCAGCTCTGGTATACAGGTTGATAAAGCGATACATAGAAAGGGTATAGAGAAAAGCGGCAACAAGGCCCGGCCTCCTGGAACGGAACAGCCGGGAAAAGGAATAATAGGAAATTCCTGCTGTTGCAAAATTAATACTAATCAGCAAAAGCTTATAGCAGCCGATGGGGGACATTCCAATGATTCCCAAAAACGCAAAGGGGTAAAGGAAAAATTCGGGATAAAATACAGGAGACATATAGGAAAATCCCCGATACATTCCCGTATGAATCCGTACAGGAAATTGTCCTTGAGCCAGCTCATGGGAGAGGTTGAAAAGCCTTCCGTAGTGAAAAAAGAGATCATGCCCGTTTAAAAGCCAGGTAAAGCAGAGAGGAAGACAGGACCAAAGTGCGGCAAAGGCCAGAAGCACCAGAACCTCCGGACGTACCCTCCTGCGGGTTCGATAAACAAAAAGCGCGGCGGAGGCCAGAAGCAGCAGGCCTGCGTAAATATAGGGGTCCCGATACAGGCCGTACTGGGACATGAGATAAGCGCTGGCATATTCCGTGGCGCTTTCCGTGTGTACAAGGAATTGAACACACTGGACATATTCGTCAATGGAAAAGGTCAGGTGAACCAGCTCTCCTGTTGTGGGAATGGGAGCGGAGGTCAGGACCTTGCCGGAGGTATTGTCCGGCTGAATAAAAAGAGGATCTACGACCTCTATCCGGTTGCCCTCCCCATGGGAACGGACGTCAAAGGTAATGTTGTAGGTTCCTTTTTTAAAATAATAGCGGTTGCTGGTAAGGGTGACGGAGCCGGCATGATCCGGAATACACAAAAGGCCGTTCTCCGTTTTCACAAGGCCGATGACATCCTCCGGATAATTCATTTCTTCCAGTGTAAAGGTGCGTTCCGTATAATCCTGAAAGGGCATGAGCAGGATGACGAGAAAGAGTATCAGCGTAATCAGTAATTGACCCTTGTATTGTCGAAGCAGATTCATATGCGTTATCTCCTGTATCGGGATTTTAAAAAGCTGGATAAACGAAAATAATTTCTTTCAATTATATCATAGGTATACGGCAAATGCTATTAGATAAAAATATAAATATCAAGAATATACATATCAGAAGTTTTATGCTATGATTGTTGGGATAAGAAATATGTGGTATACTAGGAATACTAAGGTAGTGCAGGAAAATACAGGAGGTCATATATGGGCATTGTAAGAAGAATTTTTGTGGAAAAGAAGGAGCCCTTTGCGGTTAAGGCGAAGGAGCTGCTGGAGGAGATCAGGAGCTATCTGGGGATTGAAGGCGTATCAGAGGTACGGGTGCTGATCCGCTACGATGTGGAGAATATCTCGGAGGAGGTATATCAGATGGCCTGCCGGACCGTATTTTCCGAGCCTCCGGTGGACATGCTCTATGAGGAGCAGTTTAAGACAGCAGAGAATTCCCGCATTTTCAGCGTGGAATTTCTTCCGGGACAGTTTGATCAGAGAGCGGATTCCGCCGTACAGTGTGTAAAGTTTTTAAAGGAGGATGAGGAGCCGGAGATTCGGACGGCGGTCACTTATGTGATTACAGGCTCCATTTCCGATGAAGAATTTGCTTCCATCAAAAGCTTCTGCATCAACCCGGTGGATTCCAGAGAGACGGATATGGTGAAGCCCGAGACCCTGATTACGGAATTTAAGGAGCCGGAGGATGTAAAGATCCTGGAGGGCTTCTGTGAGATGGAGGAGGAAGCCTTTCAGGAGCTGTATGAGTCATTTAGCCTTGCCATGACCTTCAAGGATTTTCTTCATATACAAAGGTATTTCCGGGAGGAGGAGAAGCGCGATCCCTCTATGACGGAGATTCGCGTACTGGATACCTACTGGTCGGATCACTGCCGTCATACCACCTTTTCTACGGAGCTTAAGGATGTGACCTTTGGGGAGGGCTATTACCGGAAGCCTCTGGAGGATACGTACCGGCAGTATCTTGCGGATCGGGAGGAGATTTTCAAGGGCCGCAAGGACAAGTTTGTGTGTCTGATGGATCTGGCTCTTATGGCTATGCGGAAGCTGAAGGCGGAAGGAAAGCTTGAGGATCAGGAGGAGTCGGAGGAGATCAATGCCTGCTCCATAGTGGTGCCTGTGGAGATAGACGGAGAGACCGAGGAATGGTTGGTAAACTTTAAAAATGAGACCCACAATCATCCCACAGAGATTGAACCCTTCGGCGGTGCGGCCACCTGTCTGGGCGGAGCCATCCGGGATCCCCTGTCGGGACGAACCTATGTGTACCAGGCTATGCGCGTGACGGGAGCGGCAGATCCTACGGTGTCGGTGAAGAATACCCTGAAGGGCAAGCTGCCCCAGAAGAAGCTGGTGCGCGGCGCGGCCAGCGGCTATAGCTCCTACGGCAATCAGATAGGTCTGGCTACGGGCTATGTGAAGGAAATTTATCATCCGGATTATGTGGCAAAGCGTATGGAGATTGGTGCGGTAATGGGTGCGGCGCCCAGGAAGGATGTCATTCGCGAGACCTCCGATCCGGGAGACTTGATTGTGTTGCTGGGCGGCCGGACAGGCCGTGACGGCTGCGGCGGAGCCACCGGATCATCCAAGGTCCATACGGAGGCTTCCATTGAAACCTGCGGAGCGGAGGTGCAGAAGGGAAATGCCCCTACGGAGCGGAAGATACAAAGACTGTTCCGGCGTCCGGAGGTGACACGTCTGATTAAAAAATGCAATGACTTCGGCGCAGGGGGCGTCTCTGTGGCTATTGGAGAGCTGGCAGCCGGACTTCGAGTAAATTTAGACCTGGTGCCAAAGAAATATGCCGGCCTGGATGGAACGGAGATTGCCATATCCGAATCCCAGGAGCGTATGGCGGTCGTGGTGGATAAAAAGGACGAGGAGGCATTTCTTGCTTTTGCAAAGGAGGAAAATCTGGAGGCTGTGACGGTTGCCCACGTGACGGAGGAGCCCCGTCTGGTTCTGCTTTGGAGAGGAAAAGAAATTGTAAATATTTCCAGGGCCTTTCTGGACACCAACGGCGCACATCAGGAAACTACGGTAGCTGTGGATCTGCCGGAGGAAGAGAAGAAGTATTTTGTAAGAGATGAGGTAGAGGATGTAAGGACCAAGTGGCTGGATACCTTGAAGGATTTGAATGTCTGCTCACAGAAGGGACTGGTGGAGATGTTTGACAGCTCCATCGGCGCAGGCAGTGTATTTATGCCCTATGGCGGAAAATATCAGTTGACGGAGACGCAGACTATGGTTGCCAAGCTTCCTGTTTTGAAGGGCAGGACGGATACGGTGACCATGATGAGTTATGGCTTTGATCCCTATCTGTCCAGCTGGAGTCCCTATCACGGAGCAGTGTATGCGGTGATCGAGTCTGTGGCAAGGATTGTGGCCTCCGGCGGGGATTATCAGAGGATTCGTTTTACCTTCCAGGAGTATTTCCGGCGGATGACGAAAGATCCCCATCGCTGGAGTCAGCCATTTGCGGCTCTGTTGGGGGCCTACAGCGCCCAGCTTGGCTTTGGCCTGCCTTCCATCGGCGGAAAGGACAGTATGTCGGGCACCTTTAATGAGATTGATGTTCCGCCTACCCTGGTTTCCTTTGCGGTGGATATTGCCAGCCACAAGCATATGATTACGCCGGAGCTTAAGAAGGCTGGAAATAAGCTGGTGCTCATTTCCATAGACAGGGATGCTTATGATCTGCCGGATTATGAGCAGATTAGGGACCTGTATGGGAGGTTCTTCCAGGATGTGAAGGCGGGCCGGATTGTTTCCGCCTATGCGTTGGACGGCAAGGGTCTGGCGGCGGCTGTCAGCAAGATGGCATTTGGCAATCAGCTTGGCGTGAAGCTTGAGCACAATGTGGATAAGAGAGATTTGTTTACCCCGGGCTTTGGAAATATTGTTGCGGAGGTTCCCGACGGCCGGGTGGGTGAGCTGGCGGTTACTTATACGCTGGTGGGCGAGGTGACAGAGAGCGGCTTTGCCTACGGCGATATGCATATTGAGATGGAGGAAGCCCTGGAAACCTGGACGGCTCCGCTGGAAAAGGTGTTCCCAACGATTGCGGTTCCCGGTAAGGAAAAGGCGGAGGATTCCCTGTACCGGACAGATCAGGTATATGTATGCAGGCATAAGGTGGCAAGGCCCACGGTATTTATACCCGTATTTCCGGGGACAAACTGCGAGTATGACAGCGGCCGGGCTTTTGAACGGGCCGGCGCGGATGTGATTACCAGGGTATTCCGTAACCTGACCCCGGAGGATATTCGGGAATCCGTGGAGATTTTTGAAAAAGCCATTAACCAGGCTCAGATCATCATGTTCCCCGGCGGCTTTTCCGCCGGTGATGAGCCGGACGGCTCGGCCAAGTTCTTTGCTACGGCCTTTCAGAATGAGAGGATTAAGGAGGCTGTGACAAAGCTTCTGAAGGAACGCGACGGGCTGGCTCTGGGAATCTGCAATGGTTTCCAGGCCTTGATTAAGCTGGGGCTGGTGCCCCATGGAGAGATTGTGGGGCAGACGGTGGATTCACCTACTCTGACCTTCAACACCATCAACCGGCATGTGTCGAAGATGGTTTCCATTCGTGTGGCAGCCAATAAGTCTCCCTGGCTCCAGCTTGCGGAGGTTGGTAAGACTTATGTCAATCCGGCTTCCCATGGCGAGGGACGCTTTGTGGCAAACAAAGAGTGGATTGACAGACTTTTTGCCAATGGACAGGTGGCGACCCAGTATGTGAACCTGGAAGGAGAGCCCACCATGGACGAGTACTGGAATGTGAACGGCTCCTATGCGGCTATTGAGGGAATCACAAGCCCCGACGGCCGGGTTCTGGGGAAGATGGCTCACTCGGAGCGGCGGGATGAGGCTGTGGCCATGAATATTTATGGGGAGCAGGATATGAAGATTTTTGAGTCTGGGGTGGCGTATTTTAAATAAGACTAAGGAGAAGACTGATGGCTGTTAAGACCTTTCACACGGAAAAATTTGAATATTTTTGTAGTCGGGTCGTAATGGCTATCGGACTTCTGCTGTTTCTTTTCCTGTCTGTTTCCAGTCTATTGTATACAGAAGAATTTGAAGCCAATAATGTGGAACGATTGGAACGGGTGAAGGACCCGGTGGTGTGGAATCTGCTTTGGCTGTTCCTTCTTTTACTGTTGCTTTTTTATGCCGGAAGATGGTTGCTTAGTGATGCCGCGAAGAAAGAGCGAAATATTCGAATACTGTTGGTTTTCACTTGTTGCTATGCTGTGGTTTATGGATTACTGTGGGCTTGGGCATGCAGGTGCAATCCTTTTGTGGACTCTGAGATGGTTTCTTTGTTTGCAGATCAGCTGGCTCATGGGATTGATGCCTTAGGTCCCCATGAACTGAGCTACATAGTCTCTTATCCTCATCAGATGGGCCTGATTGCTTTGATGGAACTGATATATCGCATTGCCGGCTGGGAGAATTGGCACATTCTCCAGGTTATCAATGGGTTTGCTGCAGGGGGAAGCGTTTTT
The DNA here is from genome assembly GCA_009917555.1 of bacterium 1XD21-13. GTDB lineage: Bacteria > Bacillota > Clostridia > Lachnospirales > Lachnospiraceae > Laedolimicola. The sequence goes on from QZDX01000007.1 coordinate 39,104, forward strand.
ACAGGCTATCAGATTGTAAGAAAACTAAGCAAAAATAGCGAACTAGGGGAGGTATCCTTTTTATTTTTGATGCTAGGCTGCCATCCTCTTTATATATATGTATCCTTTTTTTATGGAGAGCTTCTTTCCATTTTATTTACCCTTTTATCAGTATATGGCTTGTTGCGGTATCTGGAAAAGCAAGGCTGGAAGGAGATGGCATTTATGGCGGCGTCAATTAGCATTGCCTGCCTGATCCGAAGCAATTGCTACATTGTGCTGGCAGCCATGGGATGTGTGTTTGTAGTGAAGGCAGTTTCAGGCAAAAGGCTTCTTCATATACTGGCTTTAGGTGCTTGTATAGCAGCATTTCTCGTCTCTCATACCGCATTGATTAAGGCATACGAGCCCCGGCTGGGAGTACCGCTGGACCAAAGTATGCCCTCTATCCTGTGGGTGGCTATGGGACTGCAGGAGGGAGTACGGCCGGCAGGGTGGTATAATGGGTATTCTTGGGATGTGTATGTGGAGGAAACAGGAAAGGATCAAGTGAAATCAAAAGAGATAGCAAGGGCTTCTATTGAGGAATCTGTAAATATATTTCGGAATAATCCGTCCTATGAGGTTGATTTTTTTGGTAGAAAGATTTTTAGTCAATGGAATGAGCCTACCTTTGCCTCTCAGGTGGAAACAAACCATCGGGATGTGGAGAGGCCAAAGCTGGTGGACCGCTTATATAAGGGAGATCTTTGGAAACCTTTCGTGCATGTAATGGGGATTTATCAGTCTCTGATTTATATAGGAGCTTTTCTCTTCCTTTTCCTATGGAAGAAAAAGCATGTTCTGGTAGAACATTTGGTTTTATTGATTGTAATCATTGGTGGATTCCTTTTTTTTACCTTTTGGGAGGCCAAATCTCGCTATGTTTTTCCTTATTTTGTTCTGATGATTCCTATGGCAGCCATAGGCTTTGAACTTCTTTTTAAAAGGGTGCAGGTTTTTTGCGGGCAACATCAGGAGAAAATAGCTATCATTCAAAGAGCTGTAAAGACTTTGCCCGTAGAGTATTTGGAGCCTTTGGCCGAAAAGGTGATTTTGGTGGCGGCTGGGCTTCCGAGTGTGTTTCTTTTTATATATAGCTTGTTCTTTACAACTGGCTATGTGAGTAATGATTTGGAAATTCCAAGGGAAATAAATGATCCTTTCTTGTTGATCCTTATATTTGTTTTGTTAAGTTTGGCTGTTTTGCATTTTGCGGGAAAATGGATTTTACAAAAGGAAGAGCATAGGAAACGTAATATTAATTATTTGCTGGGAGTTGTGCTGGCACACTGCTTTATTTTCTGTTTGTGCTGGAATTTATTTGCCGGAAGTGCTTTGCGGGGAGACCCCTTATATATTCATGCTTTGGCAGGAGGTTTTGCAAATGGAGATGTACCACCCAGTGCTATGGACTATCTATATACTTATCCTCATCAAGCAGGACAGGCGTTTTTACTGGAACTGGTATATCGTATTTTCGGATATGAAAATTTGTTGGCTTTTCGGATGTTAAATACAGTTGGTGTTCTGGCATTTGTGTTTTGTGGCTTTCAGGTTACAGGAGAGCTCTTTCACAGGGATGAAATACAGGTGAATTTTTTAATACTGTCTGCCGGTTGCGTTCCGTTCCTTATTTATACCAATGTAATATATGGTGAGGTTTTGGCGGTGGCTGGAATAGCCTTTGCCCTTTGGATGTTGCTGCTTTGGCTCAAGGAAGAACGTATCTGGCAGGTCCTGCTTATGATTTTAAGTTTGAGCTTTGCCGTATATATGAAAAATAATGCTTTGATTGCGGCCGTTGCGATTGGGGCTGTTATGCTGGTTAAGGCCCTTTCGGAAAAAAGAAAAAAGTTTGCACTTTGGGTATTTCCCATGATTTTAGTGCTTTTTATTTCCCAGTCTGCCATGACAAATCTGTATGAGTCTCGCGGGGGCTGGCCTCTTGATCAGGCTATGCCTAAGAACCTTTGGATTGCTATGGGACTTCAGGGAACAGGAGAGAATGCGGGCTGGTGGAATGAGTTTCCGGTAAAGGTTTATAAGGAAGATGCCAGCTATAATCCGGTGACTGCCCGTGAAATAGGAGATGCAGCAATCGCTCTTTCACTCCAAAGCTTTGGGGAAAATCCCATAGCAGCAGTTCGATTTTTCCAACAGAAGTTCGTTAGCCAGTGGAACAATGCGGACTATGGATGTCAGGTGACAGCAGGGAGTCCAAAAACACCAGGATTGGAATTTTGGATGAACGGGTATCATTCCCTGATTTTTTTAGGAGTATCCTGTTTTGCTATTTTGCGACTTCGAAGGAAGCAGAAGATAGAGGCAGTGTTGCCTTTGCTGATTCTTCTTGGTGGCTATCTCTTTCATATTTTTTGGGAGGTTAAGGGACGTTATGGTCTGTTTTATTTTGTTCTGGTGCTGCCTGTAGCCGCAGCCGGACTTTGTGATTTGACGCAATATATTCGAAAGAGAAAAGAGAAGAGGTATGAACAAAAAAAGGAATCCATTTAATTTAGAGCAGTTGTCCCGCAGGGTGGTTCACTGGCTGTGTTTGGCAGTGTTTATTCTTCTAACCCTGTCGGCGTTGTTATTTACTAGGTATTTTTCAAAGATTTATCAAGGGGAAATTCCTCATAACCGCTGGGACTTTTTGTCTCTTCCGGGGGCTTTGCTGATCGGCTTGCTTCTATTAGTTTTGGTAAAGCAGATTCTTAAGAAGGAGGAGTACAGGGAGCGGAACCTGAGGATTCTACTTGGAGTTGTTCTAATTTGGAGCTTGGTCTTTGGAATTGTTTGGGTGTTGTTGGCAAGGAGTGTGCCGGTGTCTGATCAAATGATGGTTGTTTCCAGTGCACAGAGGTTCTTGGAAGGAGATTATGGAAGACTTGGATATGGAAAATATCTTTTTTACTACCCTTTTCAGCTGGGACTTGCTGCCTGGGAGGAATTGGTGTTTTACTTATTTGGCAGAGATAATTTTACGTCCTTTCAGATTTTAAATGCTTTGGGTATTACGGGGACAATAGGAATTGGATATGGTATTGTCCGACAAATTTTTAAGGAACAAGAGACAGCTGCTTATTATCTGCTGTTATCAGGGCTGTGCTTTCCTTTTTTTATCTATAGTACCTATGTGTATGGAGATGTGATGTCTATTTTACTCTCTATGTTTGGTGTTTGGCAATTTTTACGCTATGTGAAAGAGGGAAAAAAGAGTGGTGTCCTGCTTCTGACCGTAGGAATTTCAGGGGCAGCCCTTTTGCGTAACAATAGTCTGATTATATTGATAGCTATGTGTTCAATTTTGATAGTTCAGGCAATTGGAAGAAAGCGTTGGCAATATGGCATTTGTATACTCGTTTTGCTGGCAGGGATAGTGGGGAGTAAGCAGCTTGTAAACCAATACTATGAGCAGAAATCAGGTATTGCCTTGAATGATGGGATGCCATATATTCTCTGGATAGCTATGGGAATGCAGGAGGGAGATAAGGAGGCAGGCTGGTATAACGGATACTCTATATATATGTATCAGGATGTATGCCATTATCATGGGCCTACGGCAGCTATTCTTGGAAAGGCCGAGATACGCAGCCGTGTAAAGAATTTTTTGAAAAATCCGGCCTATGGGGTGGATTTCTATTGGAGAAAGTTTACAAGTCAGTGGAATGATCCTACTTATGGCTGCTTTATTATGACTCATGCATCTGCAGAGCCGAATGAGGAAGGCGTATTGGAAGGAAAGGAACGAGGCGCTGTGGGAGATAAGCTCTATGCAGGCGGCTTCAATACATGCTTGAAGATCGTTATGGATGCTTATCAGCTCTTGATCTATGGGACAATTTTATTTTTTCTTATAAGGAAACGAAGGAATATGGAGTCATTGGAGAACTACATACTTCTGATTGGTATTTTAGGAGGTGTTCTTTTTCATATGTTGTGGGAGGCCAAATCCCGATACGTGCTTCCCTATTTTGTAATGATGCTTCCCATGGCTGCGGGAGGCTTGTACCAGGTACATGAAATAATTCGAGGGCGGGGGACAAAGGATGAAGCTGTTAAGGCTGGCAGATAGGACAATTTCTATATTGAGCCTGCTTCTTTTCGGAGCACTTACAGGCTTTAGCTTATTTTTTACCGTTTATTTTTCAACAAGCTATGAGGAAATTCCTTATGAGACAGGAGATATTGTTCCCATGGTGCTGGCCGTGTGCGCTTTGGGGCTCTTTTGTATGGAATGGATTAGCAGATGGATTTTAAAGGGGGACGACCAGGAGAAACGAATTCGTATTTTGCTGGGACTGGTGCTCCTTTATACCCTGTGCTTTTGTGGGCTGTGGGTAAAAGGGGCCGGCTGTATCCCTGTGGGAGATCAGGCTTCCGTATGTACGGCGGCGGAGGGCTTTCGAGCTGGGGATTATTCTATGCTGACCCAGGATTCCTATGAAAAGTATTTGTTTATTCATCCTCACCAGCTGGGGCTGACGGCCCTGATTGAACTGATTTTTGCCTGCTTCGGAAACGGAAATTTTCAGGCCTTTGAATACCTGAACTGCCTGGGAGCCGTTCTGTGTGTGTACAGTGGCTATTGCATTACCCGGCTTTTGGAAAGAGATAAGAGAGGCAGGGTGTATTATCTGCTTTTGGCGGCCTGCTGCTTCCCCTTGTTTTTCTACGTAACCTTTGTATATGGGGAAATTCCGTCTCTTACCTATTCCCTTGTGGCAATTTGGATGTATTTGGAGTATCTCCAAAAGGGAAAAAAGAGATATCTGGCCGGATGCTGCATTGCCTGTATCCTGGCCTGTTTGATTCGCAATAACAGTCTGATTTTACTGATTGCCTTTGTGGGGCTTTTGACTGTCAAGGGACTTGGAAAGCGTCAATGGAAGGCCTTTGGGGCGGCGGGATTGTTGATCGCAGTCTTTTTACTCTCGCGCCTGGGTTTGCGCAGTCTATATGAGGAGCGCTCCGGCGTTTGTCTGAATGAAGGAGCTCCTATGATTCTTTATGTGGCTATGGGAATGCAAAAGGGGGAAGGGGCTCCGGGCTGGTCCAATGGATATATCCTTCATGCCTATTGGGGAGCATCGGAATTTGACGGGGAGCTGGCAACGGCTATGGCCCTGGAGGATATCCGCTCCTCGGTGGCCGGATTTCGTTCCGCCCCTTTGTATGCATTGGAATTCTATCGGGAAAAGTTTACCAGTCAATGGAATGATCCGACCTATGAATGCTTTGCCATGACCCATATCAATGGCTGGGAGAGGTGTGGCATTGTGAACAGCATGTATGTGGGAAAGCTGCATACCTTAATGACCTGGTTTATGAATCAATATCAAAGCCTGGTTTTCATAGGCGTCTTTCTGTGGCTTATTTTTAATTATTGGAGGGAGAAGCCCTTGGAGAATCAGGTGCTTTTGGTTACCATTTTTGGAGGCTTTCTCTTTCATATGCTTTGGGAGGCAAAGGGGCGCTACATTTTACCTTATTTTGTGATGATGCTTCCCATGGCGGCAGCGGGGCTGGCGGAGCTGACTGCGCGAGTCAATGCATGGTTGATCTTGCGCGATAAGAGGATAAAGGTATGAAAAAATTATTATTAACCTATAAAGTACATTTATTTGTGACCATACTCCTTCTTGTGATGGCAGCGGGGATTCCCTTTGATTCTTATTATGACAGATCGATTCTGGCATCGGAGCTGGAGCTTTGCTCGACAGCCGAGGGGGCGGTAGAGCTTATGGAGGAGGAAGAACCGGTATTAGCGGTGGAGGCGGGAAGCGACTACCATGGAATTGTGGCAGAGACGGAGCAGGTAACGCTGCAAAAGGGAAGCTATCGGCTTCAGGTAGTGTCTCTGTCGGAGAATGATGAAAATTATGTGGAGATCTACAGTCCAAGGAAGCTAAATGAGGACAATACGGAGGGAGTGCTTTTAGCAAGGGAAGCTTTAAAGCCGGGGGGAGATTTGACGGAGCTTTATTTCTCTGTGTCGGATTCTATGGAGGATATTTCCATTCAGATAGGATATGAAGGTGATGGCAGCCTGAATGTGAGCAGTCTTTATCTGGCATCCACGGAAAGGATGTATACGGATCTCTTTTGCCTGATGGGAGCAATATTTTTGATCTCTATGGGAATTTTCATATGGAGGCTGCGCGGTGGAAGGCTTAATAAGGAACAGCAGATAACTCTGCTTCTTTTGAGCAGTGCGGTTATTTTGGTGTCATTGCCCTTGAGCTATGACTTTGTATTGGATGGAAATGATCTGTATTATCAGTTTAACCGGATCCTTGGTATTCAGGAGGGCTTGAAAAGCGGCCAATTTCCGGTGAAAATTCACAGCACAATGCTTCATGGCTATGGATATGGGTCTTCCATTTTCTACCCGGAGCTGTTTTTGTATTTTCCTGCTTTACTGGGATGCCTAGGAGTGTCCCTTGTTAATTGCTATAAGGTGCTGTTGCTGTGTATGAATGGAGCTACGGCTTTTGTTGCCTATCGCTCTTTTTCCGGTATGACACGTTCACGAAAAATGGGGCTTTTGGCGGCGCTTTTTTATACACTTTCCGTTTACCGGCTCATTGATTTATATACCAGAGCGGCTGTAGGGGAGGCAATGGCCATGATTTTCTTCCCTTTGGTTATGTGGGGAATGTATGAGCTGTTTCTGGGCAATCCCAGGAAATGGTATCTGGCAGCTCTGGGCTTTACCGGAATTTTTCAGTCTCATGTGCTTTCTGTGGAGCTGACCCTGTGCTTTGGGACTATTTTTGGTCTGTGCTGTCTGGGGCGTTTAAGGGACAGAAGACGTATAAAGGCATTGTTTTGTGCGGCAGGCGGTACATTGCTTTTGAACCTGGGACTCATACTTCCCCTGCTTCATCATGCAGCTTATCCATATCGGGTATTTTCCGTGGACAGTACTTTAAGCTGGTGGACTGTAACCTTGCCAAAGCTTTTTGATTTTATTTTGGCAAATCCCACAGAGAGAACCTATGCAGGAATTCAAAACAGCGGGGAAATGCCTTGTTCCCTGGGTTTTGTAATGCTGGTAGGACTGCTGGTGTTTTTATATGTGTATCTTCGGAATGAAAAAAGGGATGGGCTTTTAAAGGGGAGTCTGGGAGCCTTGGGCTTAAGCTTCCTTGGAATATATCTGTCTACGGATCTTTTCCCATGGGATAAGGTCCAAAACTTGCCTGTTATTCATCGATTGGTGACATCTATTCAGCTTCCTTGGCGTTTTTTGGCACTCTCTACCGTGCTCCTCTGCCTGGTGTGTGCAGTTGGATTCTACCGTTTTTCCTCCGAAAGGGAGGTTCGCAAATTGGTATGCGGAGGAGCCTGTGTACTGGCTTTTCTGTGCGCCGGAATTTATGTAAATCGATACTGCGAGGAGGCAATGCCCAAATATTCCAAAGAAAATCAATATCAGAGAGAGCAAAGCCAGGTGGATGTTCTGTATTTTATCAATGTGGCTCATTCCAACAGCTACCGTATCTGGAATCGAACCAATACCTTTGCTGCTTCTGAGGGGCTTACCTTAAGGGGCTGTAAGAGAGCGGAAAATCTGACAGCAGAGTTTCAGTATCAGATGTCAAAGGCAGAAATTACAGAAGAAAAGCAGTGGGTAGATGTACCCTTTACTTACTATCCCAATTATGCGGCCTATGGAAAGGACGGCTCTCGCCTCAGTGTGGGGATTGGAGATCAGGGAACGGTGCGTGTTTGGCTTTCCGGGGAATCGGAAGGGCTTGTAAGGGTGAGGTATCAAGAGCCCTGGTTTTATCAGGCAGGAAGAATTATTTCTATAATTTCAGTTTCAATTTTACTGATCTGGATTTTTGGAAAAAAGAGGAAGCAGAGAATCACGTAAGCTGAGTGTCTTATACAGCTGAAAAAGGATTTGGATTCTGGCTTTGATGGTATAAGAGAATGAAATCTGCACATACTACTTCTATATTTTTATGGAGGTAGATAAATATGACGAGATTGGACTGTACCGTAACAAGCTGCATGTATAACAAGGAAAAGAGCTGCTGTAAGGACAACATTCAGGTGGAGGGCAACAACGCCAAGCATTCCAGAGATACCTGTTGCAGCAGCTTTCGGGAGAGAGGCGAGGGCAATTATCAGAGCTCTGTAGACTATCCTACCAAGGAGACAAAGGTATCCTGCAAGGCGGAGGAGTGCACCTTTAATGAGAATTGTGTCTGTCATGCTAAGCACATCGGAATTGCCGGCGGTTCCGCCTGCGAGTGCCGGGAGACGGAGTGCGCGACCTTCCGGTGTAAGTGCGAGTAAGGTAGAAAACACAATATACTATTCAGATTCAACAAAAAGATTGAAAAAGCTCCGGATGATTTATTGAAAAAACTATGAAAATATGAATGTAAAAGGGACGGTCGGAAAATGCCATATTTCCTGACTGCCCCTTTTTATATTCAACATGTAATTTATTTACGCTTCCTCCATCGTTCCAGCTTCCGCTTCCCCATCCTGGGGCAGATAAATATGCACCTTATCAATCCGATTCTTCTCCACCTCATCCACCACCAATCGAATTCCATTCTCCGTGGTCACGGATTCTCCGGACTGGGGAAGCCGGTCCAGGAGCTCAATGACGATACCGCCGATGGAATCATAATCCTCGGATTCCAGCTCCAGGCCAATCTGATCCTGCAGATCCTCAAGCTTCGAGGACCCCTCCACAATGTATTCATAATCACTGATTTTCTGAATCAGTTCTTTTTCCGACTCATCATATTCATCCCGGATCTCTCCCACAATCTCCTCTAGAAGATCCTCTAAGGTTACAAGGCCCACAGTTGCACCGTATTCATCTAGGACAATAGCCAAGCTAATGGAATTTTCGCGCATCTCCATCATTAGCTCTGAGGTCTTTTTAAACTCATGAGTAAAATAAGCCTCTCTGAGAATATGCCGCACATTAAAATGTTCTTTATCCTCATAAAGAAGCAGATCCTTTACATTCAGGATCCCAAGAATATTATCCCTATGTTCTTCGTAAACGGGAAGTCTGGTAAACAAGTCCTGACGGTATACCTCAATGGTTTCCGCATAAGTAGCATTCACATTTAAGAAAGTCATGTCCAACTTGGGAACCATGATATCCTTTGCAAGATGATCATCCAGGTCAAACACATTGTTGATCATCTTGCGCTCCTCGCTCTCGATAGCGCCATCCTGGTGGCTGACTTCAACGATAGTCCGAATCTCATCCTCCGTATAAATATCATTCCGCTTATTGGGGTCCACCCGAAGAAGCTTCAGCACACCCATGGAAAAAGCATTGATAATGAAAATCAGTGGTGTGGCAATCTGCATCCAGCTAAAAACAATACCTGCAAAGCGCAGAGACAGTTTTTCCGCCGAGAGGGTGGCGCAGGTCTTGGGAGTAATCTCACCAAAAACCAGAACCATAAAGGTCAAAATACCTGTTGCAATGCCGGCTCCGGCACTTCCGAAGGCTTTGGTGGCAATCACAGTACCCAGAGAGGAAAGGCTCATGTTGACGATGTTATTTCCAATCAAAATAGCGCTGAGCATCTTGGAGGGCTGTGCTAACACCTTCTCCAGACGTAGGGCACGCTTGTCCCCCTCCTCCGCCAGGGTGCGGACCCTGATTTTGTTTACAGTAGTAAGCGCCGTTTCCGCAGATGAAAAAAATGCAGAAAGACCTAACAACAGCAGTAATACGGCCAATTGTATGGCGTCACTCGAATCCAAGAAAAGTTCACTCCTTTGTATGATGTGCCTGCAGGCGGAGCCGCCTTGTTTTGGGCGGTTCCGGGCTGCGGCAGGGATAAAGTATCTTTTTTACTATACAATATTTTCATTAGAAATGCAAGTATTAAGACACCATACCTCCAAGGGTGCCTCCGGCTGTGCACAGAATGAGTGTGGTGACAAAGTGGGAGGACCCGCCTCCGAAGCCCTGGTTTACGGCAAGGGAAATCAGAGCAAGTATGGCGAAATAGAGCAGTCCTGCGGCAGCGCCCCACAAGAACTTGCGGGCTTTCATCATTTTGCCCTCCAGAAAGCCTCCAAGAAAGCTGGAAATCACATACACAATGATGATTCCAATATTCACCTTGGGCTCCGAGAGTTGAAATTTGTACAGCAGAAGAGCCAGGAATAAAAGCAGGATTCCTGTGATAATGTAAGCGCTCAAAAGGGATTTCAGCATCCGTATTGCCATGTTCTGATAAGATTTTCCTTTCTCCATCGTGTTCCTCCCCGGATCAGATCATAGGGAGCTTCCCACTTACGGGCAGTCCCTCATTTAAAACAAATATATGTGGAAGGCTGCTTGGATAGAATAGGAAGCAGAAAATCATATGGGCAGATATAGAAAAAACTCTTTCAAATTACAAAAGAGTGTGCTATACTGCTACCATGTATTATGCAAAATTGGAACTAAAATAGGAGGATGAAGAGGATGAAACACATTCAGACCTTAAACACACAGATTTTACAGAATACCGTGAAGAAGGGCGGCTGCGGCGAGTGCCAGACATCCTGCCAGTCTGCATGCAAGACTTCCTGTACGGTAGGCAATCAGACTTGTGAGAATCACAAATAAGAGAGAGCACAAGGAACAAAGATGAGGGTGTCTCAAAGGCCCGGCAAAACTGGCTTTTGAGGCATCCTTATTGTGCGGGAAGATGCTGTCAAAGCTGTTGTGATTTCACTGAATGCGGGATGAGAAAGGGGACAAAGATGGTCCATTTATATAGAAATAACGGCTATAATATTGTGCTGGATGTGAACAGCGGGGCCGTTCATGTGGTAGATGAGCTGGCCTATGAAGCAATTGGGCTCTATGAAAAGGAGAGCGGTGAGGAGATTATGAACCGGCTTCAGGACCGGTATTCCAGTGAGGAGATTCGGGAGGTCCTGGAGGACATTGAAGAATTGAAAAATCAAGGAACCCTCTTTACGGAGGACACCTATAAGGATAAAATCATCGATTATAAAAAGCGATCCACTGTGGTCAAGGCTTTGTGCCTGCACATTGCCCATGACTGCAACCTGGCCTGTCAGTACTGCTTTGCGGAGGAAGGGGAATATCACGGACGCCGGGCTCTGATGAGCTATGAGGTGGGAAAGCAGGCCCTGGACTTTCTCGTTGCCAATTCCGGGAGCCGGCGGAATCTGGAGGTGGATTTCTTCGGCGGAGAGCCTCTGATGAACTGGCAGGTGGTCAAGGACCTGGTAGCTTACGGCCGAGAGCAGGAGAAGCTTCACGATAAGAAATTCCGCTTTACACTGACTACCAACGGCGTGCTCTTAAATGACGAGGTGATGGAATTTGCCAACCGGGAAATGAGCAATGTGGTCTTAAGCATTGACGGCCGGCAGGAGATTCATGATAAAATGCGCCCCTTCCGAAACGGAAAGGGAAGCTATGAGCTGGTGGTGCCGAAGTTCCAGAGGCTGGCAGAAAGCCGGAATCAGAACAACTACTATGTGCGGGGCACCTTTACCCGCAATAACCTGGATTTCAGCGAGGATGTGCTTCATCTGGCGGATTTGGGCTTTAAGCAGATTTCCGTGGAGCCGGTGGTGGCGCCCCCCGAGGAGCCCTATGCGATTCGGGAGGAGGATATTCCGGCTCTCTGTGAGCAGTATGACCGCCTGGCGGCTGAGATGGTGAGGCGCCATGGAAGGGAAGTAGATTTTAATTTTTTCCATTTTATGATAGATTTGACCGGAGGCCCCTGTGTCTACAAGCGCTTGTCAGGCTGCGGATCGGGTACAGAGTATCTGGCCGTGACGCCCTGGGGCGATCTCTACCCCTGTCATCAGTTTGTGGGAGAAGAGAAGTTCCTTATGGGAAATGTGTTCGACGGGGTTCAGAATACGGAGCTGCGGGACGAATTCAAGGGCTGCAATGTGTATGCCAAGGAAAAATGCAGGGAGTGCTTTGCAAAATTCTATTGCAGCGGAGGCTGTGCGGCAAATTCTTATAATTTCCACGGCTCTATCAACGATGCCTATGACATTGGATGCGAGCTTCAGAGGAAGCGTGTGGAATGTGCCATTATGATCAAGGTCGCTACGGCAGGAAATACGGAAAAAGAGTAGGAGCTAACAAGTAATCCACAAGAATAAAAGATTTCTGTGCATTGCGAAGCGAGCTGCCGGTCATAGAGTGAACAGAAACAAAATAAAAAGGTGCAAATGTACACGAATAATGAAAGAAAGAAGGCAAGGCTACAATTATGAAGAAGAATACGGGAATTCTAACCTTACTGCTCACCGTGTTGTTGACAGCAGGACTGATCTACGGCGCGGCCGTGGGCTTTGGTGAGGCCCAGACGGGTGCTGCAAAGAATATTAAGTTAGGTCTTGACCTGGCTGGCGGTGTCAGCATCACCTACCAGACGGTGATTGACAATCCCACCCAGGAGCAGATGGACGATACGGTTTATAAGCTCCAGAAGCGTGTAGAGGTTTACAGCACTGAGGCTGTGGTTTACCAGGAGGGAAATAACCGGATCAACATTGAGATCCCCGGCGTGTCCGATGCCAATGCGATTTTGGAGGAGCTGGGCCGGCCAGGATCTCTGGAGTTCCAGGATATTACGGGAAAGGTTCTCGTTGAGGGAACGGATATTAAGAGTGCCGAGGCAAAGGGCTATACGGATAACCTGGGCAAGAACTCCTATGAGGTGGCTCTGACCCTTACCGACGAGGGGGCGGAGAAGTTTGCCGAGGCCACAAGGGAGAATCTTGGCAGGCAGATTCCCATTGTCTATGACGGAGAGGTGATCAGCGCGCCTACGGTCCAGGCGGAGATTACGGGAGGGAATGCCTCCATCACCAATATGGAATCCTTTGAGGCGGCGGAGCGCCTGGCCTCTACCATCCGTATTGGTTCTCTTCAGCTGGAGCTTACGGAGCTGCGCTCCAAGGTTGTGGGAGCACAGCTTGGAGAGGAAGCTATTTCTACCAGCCTGAAGGCCGGAGCCGTGGGCTTTGCTCTGGTTTTGATTTTTATGGTTGTAGTTTATCTACTTCCGGGCCTTGCCTCCGGCATTGCATTGACTATCTATGTGGCTCTGATGCTGGTGCTTCTCAATGCCTTTGAGATGACGCTGACGCTTCCGGGTATTGCCGGTATTATTCTGAGTATTGGTATGGCTGTGGATGCCAATGTGATTATTTTTTCCCGGATTCGGGAGGAGCTGGCCACCGGAAAGACGGTGCGCTCTGCCATGAAAATTGGATTTAAGAAGGCCCTGTCTGCCATTGTGGACGGCAATATTACCACCTTGATTGCGGCAGTTGTTTTGGGGCTTCGGGGATCGGGAAGCGTGAAGGGCTTTGCCCAGACCCTGGCTCTTGGTATTGTGATTTCCATGTTTACGGCTCTTGTGGTAACACGGCTGGTTTTAAATGCGTTGTTTGCATTAGGGCTTAAGAGTGAGAAGCTCTACGGAGTTCAGAAGGAGCGCAGAACCATTGATTTCCTGGGAAAGAAGAATCTTTGTTTTGTGATTTCCGCAGTTTTGATTTTGGGCGGCGCCGTGGTTATGGGTGTTCAGGCCGGGCGCGGTGCTGGGGCGCTGAATTACAGTCTGGAATTCCAGGGCGGTACCTCTACCACCATTCCCTTTGGGGAGGCCATGACCATTGGGGAGATTGATGCAAATGTGAAACCTGTGGTGAGTGAGGTGATTGGAAGCAATGAGATCCAGGCCCAGCAGGTGCAGGGAAGCAATGATGTGGTGATTAAGACCAGGGAGCTTGATCTGGAGACCCGGCAGGCTTTGAATCAGGCTTTGGCGGAGAAGTTCGGTGTGGATGAGACGGCGATTACGGCGGAGAATATCAGCTCCTCCATCAGCAGCGAGGTGCGCTCGGATGCTCTGGTGGCTGTGATTCTGGCTTCGGTTTTGATGCTGCTTTATATCTGGTTCCGGTTTAAGGATCTGAGGTTCGCGGCCAGCGCGGTGACGGCGCTGGTGCATGATGTGCTGGTGGTGCTGGCCTTTTACGCGGTGGCGCGGATTTCTGTGGGAAATACGTTTATTGCATGTATGCTGACCATTGTGGGGTACTCCATTAATGCGACCATTGTTATTTTTGATCGGATTCGGGAGAATCTGGCTTCTGCAGGGAAGAAGGATGAGCTGAAGGCGATTGTGAACCGGAGCATTACACAGACCTTGACCCGGAGTATTTATACGTCTTTGACTACCTTTATTATGGTGGCGGCGCTCTTTGTGCTGGGGGTTGCCTCTATTAAGGAGTTTGCTTTGCCGCTTATGGTGGGGATTGTCTGCGGGGCTTATTCCTCGGTTTGTATTACCGGGGGGCTGTGGTTTGTGTTGAAAACTAAGGTGCAGAGGAAGGATAGTTAGGACGGACGGAGGGGACTGTCGCAAAATGAGACAGTCCCCTCCTGGTTTTTGGGGGATGCTTGGTGTAGGGCTTATTTTGGGGCATTTGGTTGAGGGATGGCAGATTTTTTGCTGACAGGATAGGAAGGAGAGCGGTTATGAGGGAGAGATGGGTGGAGGCGCCCCGGGTGGAGGGGAATCGGGAGATGGCTGGTAGGCTTCGGGTAAGTCCCTTGACGGTGCGGATGATTCGGAATCGGGCGGGGTTGAGTGAGGAGGCGGTTCGGGATTATCTTTATGGGGGGATTGAGAGCTTGGCGGACCCGTTTTTAATGAAGGGGATGCGGGAGGCTGTGGATCTCCTTCGGGAGAAACGGGATGCGGGGGCTTCTGTGCGGATTATTGGGGATTACGATATTGATGGGGTGAATGCTTCGTTTATTCTGCTTACGGGGCTTCGGCGGATTGGGGCTCAGGTGGATACGGTGATTCCGGATCGGATGCGGGATGGGTATGGGGTAAATGAGAATCTCGTCCGGCAGGCGGTGGAGGATGGGATTGATACGATTGTTACCTGTGACAATGGGATTGCGGCGGCTGGGGAGATTGGGCTTGCCAAGGAGCTTGGAATGACAGTGGTGGTGACGGATCACCATGAGGTTCCCTTCCGTGAGGAGAATGGGGAACGGGTTTTTGTTCTGCCTCCGGCGGATGTGATTGTGAATCCGAAGCAGGCGGACTGTGGATATCCCTTTAAGATGCTCTGTGGGGCGGCGGTGGCCTGGAGACTGGTGGAGGCTCTTTACAGGGCGGAGGGAATTCCAAAGGAGGAGGTCTTAGATCTGGCGGAGTTTGCTGCGGTGGCTACGGTGGGGGATATTATGGAGCTTCGGGGGGAGAACCGGGCTCTGGTGCGGTATGGCTTAAAAAGGCTGGAGCAGACCGAAAATCTTGGATATCGGGCGCTGATTCGGGTGAACGGCCTCACGGGAAAGCGGCTTACGGCTTATCACATTGGGTTTGTGATTGGGCCCTGCATCAATGCCAGCGGGAGACTGGATACGGCCAGGCGTGCGCTGAATCTCTTGGGAGCCAGGGATCAGGAGGAGGCTGAGACCTTGGCCGGGGATCTGAAGGCCCTCAATGACAGCAGGAAGGCCCTTACGGTGAAGGGAACGGAGGAAGCCAGGAGACAGATTGAGGAGACGGATCTGAAATTGGATCGGGTTTTGGTGGTATACCTGCCGGAGTGTCATGAGAGTCTGGCCGGGATTATTGCCGGGCGGATTCGGGAGCAGTATTATCGGCCCTGCTTTGTTCTCACGGACGGGGAGGATGGGGTCAAGGGCTCCGGGCGCTCCATTGAGGGATATCATATGTTTGAGGAAATGACAAAGGTGGAGAAGCTTTTTACCCGGTTTGGGGGGCATCCCATGGCAGCCGGCCTTTCCATGGAGCGTGAAAGCATTGAGGAGCTTCGGCGGAGGTTAAATGAGAACTGCATCTTGACGGAGGAGGACCTGACTCCCAGAAAGCTTTATGATGCGGTGCTGCCGGTCCGGTATGCCGGGGAGCAGCTGATTGGGGAGCTGGAGCTTTTGGAGCCTTTTGGCAAGGGAAATGAGAAGCCTCTTTTTGCCGCCGGGAATTTGCTGGTTCGAAGTGCCCGGATCATAGGGAAAAATGCCAATGTGCTGAAATTGATCCTGGAGGATGATCATGAGACCAGGATTGAGGCTGTAAGCTTTGGGGATGTCCAGGGGGATCTAGAGTACATAGAGGAGAAGGAGCGAATTTCCATTCTCTATTACCCGGAGATCAATGAGTATATGGGAAAACGGACGGTGCAATTGGTGGTGGAGGCTTACGGCTAGCCATTGCCGGCATACCGTAAAGTGTTGTCAAATGGGGGAATTCATGCTATAATGTGTTCCATTGGTGAGCAGTATTATTGGTGAAAAGGAGCATAAAAGGATGAAAAAGCTGGAAGAATATGTAAGAAGTATTCCGGATTTTCCGGAGGAGGGAATTATTTTTCGTGATGTAACTTCCGTACTGCAGGATGCGGACGGCTTGAGGCTGGCCATTGATTCCATGCAGGAGCTTTTAAAGGACGTTGATTTTGATGTGGTGGTAGGCGCCGAATCCAGAGGCTTTGTGTTCGGAACTCCCATTGCCTACAATCTGAAAAAGCCCTTTGTGCTGGTGCGCAAGAAGGGAAAGCTGCCTTGTGAGACGATTTCCAAGGAATACGATCTGGAATATGGCAGTGCGGTGATTGAAATGCATAGGGACTCCATTAAGCCGGGGCAGAAGGTGGTTCTGGTGGACGATCTGATTGCCACAGGAGGCACCATACAGGCGGCAGCCGAGCTTGTGGAGGAGCTTGGGGGCCAGGTTGTAAAGATTATTTTCCTCATGGAGCTTGCAGGGCTCAAGGGACGGGAGAAGCTTTCCAAGTATGATGTGGCTTCCGTGATTCGCTACGAGGGAAATTAAGAAGCGGCAGAGTCGCTGGTCACGGAAGTGAACCGTAACGCGGCAAAGGGGCCTTTGACAGCAGTGTGAGGAGTACTCCAAAGAGATAGAAGCAGGTGGTTGACAGATGGCAGAGATGAAGATTGGTGTAAAGGACCGGGACGGGGCTTTGGCTAGGGCAGATGAAAATGTAAAAACCATGCAGGACTTTACGGACCCGGCGGAGCTTTATCAGGAGCTCATAAGGAGCGTGCGCAAATATCATCCGTCCACAGATATTTCCATGATTGAAAAAGCATATCGGATTGCCTCCAAAGCCCATGAGGGGCAGCTCCGCAAATCGGGTGAGCCTTATATCATTCACCCTCTTTGTGTTGCCATTATTCTGGCGGATTTGGAGCTGGATAAGGAGACCATCGTCTCCGGACTTCTCCACGATGCCGTGGAGGATACGGTCATGACCACCGAGGAGATTGCAAAGGAGTTCAGCGAGGAGGTAGCCCTTCTGGTGGACGGCGTTACCAAGCTGGGCCAGCTCTCCTATTCCAAGGATAAGATTGAGATCCAGGCGGAGAATCTGCGGAAGATGTTCCTGGCTATGGCCAAGGATATCCGCGTGATCCTCATTAAGCTGGCGGACCGTCTTCACAATATGCGGACCCTTCAGTATATGAAGCCGGAGAAGCAGAAGGAAAAGGCCCGTGAGACCATGGATATTTATGCGCCTATTGCTCAGAGGCTTGGTATTTCCAAGGTGAAGAATGAGCTGGACGATCTGTCCTTAAAATACCTGGAGCCGGAGGTCTACTATGAGCTGAAGGAGCAGATTTCCGACAAGAAGAGTGCCAGAGAAGCCTTTGTCCAGGGCATTGTGGAGGAAGTCAAGCGCCATATGGAAAATGGCGGCATTGAGGCCCATGTGGACGGCCGGGTGAAGCATTTTTTCAGTATATATAAGAAAATGGTGAACCAGAATAAGACTCTGGATCAAATTTACGATTTATTTGCTGTGCGGATTATTGTGGACACGGTGAAGGACTGCTATGCGGCTCTGGGTGTAATTCACGAGATGTACACGCCAATTCCGGGGCGGTTCAAGGACTATGTGGCTATGCCCAAGCCCAATATGTATCAGTCTCTTCACACTACCCTCATTGGGCCCAACGGGCAGCCCTTTGAGATTCAGATCCGCACCTTTGACATGCACAAGACTGCCGAGTACGGAATTGCGGCCCACTGGAAGTATAAGGAGAGCAGTGACGGCAAGAAGACGGTGGATCAGCAGGAAGCGGAGAAAATGAGCTGGCTTCGGCAGATTTTGGAGTGGCAGCGTGACATGTCCGACAACAAGGAGTTTATGAATCTCCTTAAGAGTGATTTGGACCTTTTTTCCGAGAGCGTGTACTGCTTTACGCCTACGGGAGATGTAAAAACTCTGCCCAGCGGCTCCACGCCCATTGATTTTGCCTACAGTGTCCACAGTGCTGTGGGAAATAAGATGATCGGGGCCAGGGTCAACGGCAAGCTGGTGACCATTGACTATACCATTCAGAACGGGGACCGCATAGAGGTGCTGACCTCACAGAATTCCAGGGGACCCAGCCGGGACTGGCTGAATGTGGTCAAGAGTACCCAGGCGAAGAATAAGATTAACCAGTGGTTTAAGCATCAGTTTAAGGATGAGAATATTTTAAAGGGCAAGGAGCTGCTTGCCCAGTACTGTAAGGTAAAGTCCATTGTCATGTCCGACATTATGAAGCCGGAGTTTCAAAATGTGGTTATGCGCAAATACGGCTTCCGGGATTGGGATTCCGTTCTGGCGGCCATCGGCCATGGAGGCTTAAAGGAAGGCCAGGTCATCAACAAGATGACGGAGGAATACGAGAAGCTTCATAAGAAGGAAGTCACGGACGAGAAAGTACTGGAGGCAGTTACGGACAACAAAGACAGCAAGATCCGCATTGCAAAATCCAAGAGCGGCATTGTGGTCAAGGGCCTTACGGATGTGTCCGTGCGTTTTTCCAAGTGCTGCAGTCCGGTGCCGGGAGATGAGATTATTGGCTTTGTCACCAGGGGGCGGGGCGTGTCCATTCACCGGACAGACTGCATCAATGTGCTGAATCTCCAGGAGCTGGAGCGCAGGCGCCTCATTGACGCGGAGTGGCAGGATATGGGGACGGTTGCCTCCGGAGAGAAGTATGCCACGGAGATTAAGATTTATGCCAACAACCGGACAGGGCTTCTGGTGGATATTTCCCGGATTTTTACGGAGCGGGGGATTGACATGAGCAGCATCAATGTGCGGACCAGCAAGCAGGGGACGGCTACCATTTCCATTGCCTTTGAAATCGGGGGCAAGGAGGAGCTTCAGCGCATTGCGGAGAAGCTTCATCAGGTGGAGAGCGTTCTGGATATCGAGCGGGCTATGGGATAAGCGCCGGAGACTGCTTATAAAACAGAATTTCCATACGTAAGCGGCAGGATGCGGGGGCTGGAAGATAGGATATGGAAACAGGGTGTGAAGCAGGGAAAGGATCACAGGGAAGCATGAAAATAGAGACACTTGTTTTGGGAGATGTGCGGACCAACTGCTATCTTCTGATCAACGAGAAAACCTTAGAGACCATTGTAGTGGACCCGGCGGATCGGGCGGATGTGATTGTCAGGAAGGCTGTGGACGAGGGACTGACCCTGAAAGCAATTTTTCTCACCCATGGACACGGGGATCACATTCTGGCGGTTTCGGATCTGAAGCGGGATTTTAGCTTGCAGGTGTATGCGGCGGAGGCGGAACAGGAGCTGCTCCTTGATCCGGCGCAGAATCTGTCAAAGCTGCTCTTTGGCGTATCGGTTACGGTGAAGCCGGATGTGCTTCTGAAGGATGGGCAGGAGTTTACGGAGGCGGGCATGGGCTTTCGGATGCTGCTTACACCGGGGCATACGCCGGGAGGCTGCTGTTATTATCAGCCGGAAGAGAAGGCGCTCTTTAGCGGGGATACATTGTTCTGTGGTTCCATCGGACGGACAGATTTTCCGGGAGGAAGCCTCTCGGAGCTTGTGCGGTCCGTGAAGGAAAAGCTTTTGGTACTGCCGGAGGATGTGAAGGTCTATCCCGGCCATGAGGAGATGACCACCATCAGTCACGAGAAGAGGTATAACCCTTATATGTAAAAGAGGCTGTGATCTGCAGCCGGTCACGAAAAGGATGGCGGCTCCGTTGGGCGAAGAAGTCTGCGGGGGATGCCTGCCAGGATATTGAGGACAGATGATGATAGAAGTCAGGATCAACCAGGAGAGCTTTGCCTATGACATCCATTCTCTGATCAAGGCCTTTTATCCGGAGGAGGAAGTAAATGTCCGGGAGAAGGCGGAATTTACGGAGGATGTGCCTCTTCAGATGGAGGCGTTCATAGGGGAAGAAGAAATCGAATTTGCGGTATATGAGAATGGGGCTCTTCAGAAGAAGAGCCGTGTTTGTGTGGAGAATCCGGAGCGGAAGATTGTGAAAAATCAGTTGAAGCAGCTGATTTACGGGGTACTTTCCGCATTTACGGGAAGGAAGCTGCCCTGGGGAACGCTGACGGGAATCAGGCCGGTGAAGATTCCCATGTCCATGCTGGAGCAGGGACGCACCAATGTGGAAATTGCGGACTATATGCGCAGAACCTACCTTTGCAGTAAGGAAAAGACGGCGCTGGCCGTTTCCATTGCCAACCGGGAGCGGGAGGTACTGCGGGGCATTGATTACCAGGAGGGCTACAGCCTCTACGTGGGAATTCCCTTCTGTCCAAGCATCTGCCTGTACTGTTCCTTTTCCTCCTCGCCCCTGAAGCGCTGGGAAAATGAGGTGGATCATTATCTGGAGGCGCTTTTTTCGGAGCTTCGTTTTCTAGGAAAGGCTTATAAAGGCCGGAAGCTGAATACCATTTATGTAGGCGGCGGTACGCCTACCACACTCACAGCAGAACAGCTTCACCGGCTGATGACGGTTTTGGAGGAGTGCTTTGATTACGGGAGCTTGCAGGAGCTGACGGTGGAGGCGGGCAGGCCTGACAGTGTGACCCCTGAAAAGTTCCGGGTACTGAAAAGGCATGGAGTGACCCGCGTTTCGGTGAATCCTCAGACCATGAACCAGAAGACCCTGGATATCATTGGGCGGAAGCATACGGTTGCCCAGACGAAGGAAGCATTTTTCATGGCAAGGGAGGCGGGCTTTGACAACATCAACATGGACTTGATTGTGGGCCTGCCGGGGGAGGAATTACCGCAGGTGCGTCATACCTTTGAGGAGCTTGTGCCCCTGGGACCGGACAGCATTACCGTTCACTCTCTGGCGGTAAAGCGGGCGGCGCGTCTGAAGCTCTTTCAGGAGGAGTACCGGGAGATGGGGCTTAGGAACAGTCAGGAGATCATGGATCTGGCCTACCGAAGCTGTGTGGAGCAGGGACTTTATCCCTATTATCTCTACCGGCAGAAGAATATGGCGGGAAATTTTGAAAATGTAGGCTATGCAAAGGTTGACAAAGCAGGAATTTACAATATACTGATTATGGAGGAAAAGCAGACGATCCTGGCCGCAGGAGCAGGGGGAGCTTCCAAGTTTGTATTTGGGGCGGACCATATTGAGCGCGTGGAGAATGTGAAGGATGTGGCTCAGTACATTGGCCGGATCGAGGAAATGATTGAACGTAAGAGAAGCTTTTTGGCAGCGAATCATTTGTGACGGTTCCGTTGTCCGGACTGTTATAACGACTTGTGGAGTTAGGTGAGACAATGAGAGAGGCAGCACTGAAAGAAGCGGCAACAGACGATTGGGCGATGTTTGAGGAGGATGCCACGGAGGAATTGAGGCATGGGATCTGTGTCAGTAATCTGGCCTACTGTGTTGGAAAGCAGTATGGTCTCTATGAGGACCAGTGCCATGAGCTGGCTGTGGCTGGAATGCTCCATGACATCGGGAAGCTCAGGGTATCCGGCTATCTCTATGGCAGAGATGAGGATACACTGAATATTGAGGAAATGAAGTATGTGCGGATGCATCCAAGGCTGGGATATGAGACCTTGATCCGCTATGATTTTTCCGATGATGTTCTGGAAAATATTTTATATCATCATGAGAATTACGACGGCTCCGGCTATCCGGAGAATCTTGCCGGGGATCAGATTCCCATTGGGGCGAGGATTCTTAGGGTCTGCGATACCTATGCGGCCCTTACCTCAGACCGGCCCTACCGGAGCGCCTTTGACAAGGAGACGGCCATAGAGCTGATGATAGAGGAAGTAAAAAACTTTGATATGAAGGTGTTCCTGGCTTTTCAGACGGTGATTCACGACGAGGAGCTGCAGGAGAGGTGGGCACCCAGAAGCTTTCGGGTTGGGATTGCGGAAGTGGAGCTATAAATAAGTGACTTTACCCTTTAGTGCCGTCGCGCAGCGACTGAAAACAGTAATATCCCTCATGGTGCACAAATCAATTTACAGGCACAATTTTTGTGACTGGGAATTGATTTCATACAGGTGTACCAGGAGGGATATTGCGGAACTGGAATAGGAGGATTTATTATGATTACACAGGCCCCAAGAGGCGTAGAGGACTGGTATGGCGAGCGGATGCACAAGCGCGCCTATGTGGAACGGATTGCAAGGGAGCTTGCCCGGACCTACCATATGACAGAGATTATTACCCCCATGTTTGAGCACACGGTGCTCTTTCAGCGGGGTGTGGGGGAGACCACGGATGTGGTGCAAAAGGAGATGTACACTTTTACGGACAAGGGGGATCGAAGCATTACCCTGAAGCCGGAGGGAACGGCAGGCGTGATGCGCGCTTATCTGGAGCACAGTATGTATGCGAATCCGGCTCCAGCCAAGCTGTATTATGTAACCCAGGCGTTCCGTTATGAAAAACCGGGAAGTGGCCGTCTGCGTCAGCATCACCAGTTTGGTGTGGAATTTGTAGGCGCAAAAAGCCCTTTGGCAGAGGTAGAGCTGATTTCTCTGATAACGGCATTTATTAAAAAACTGGGTTTACAGGATGCAAAGCTTCATATCAACAGCATCGGCTGCGCCAACTGTAAAAAGACTTACAATGAAGCCCTCCTTTCTTATTTAAGAAAGCATGAGGACAAGCTGTGTCCCACCTGTCGGGAACGTATGCAGAAGAATCCGATGCGTGTGATTGACTGCAAGGTGCCGGAGTGCAAGGAGATTGTGAAGGATGCACCCAGAACCATTGAATATCTGGACGAGGAATGCCGGACTCATTTTGAGGAGCTAAAGGGCCTGCTGACTCAGATGGAGATCCCCTTTGAGGTGGATACGGGCATTGTCCGGGGACTGGATTATTATACTAAGACCGTGTTTGAGTTTGTGAACCAGGACGGCTTCACCCTTTGCGGAGGCGGACGCTATGACGGCCTGATTCATGAGATTGATGAAAAGCAGGACATCCCATCCGTTGGCTTTGGAATGGGAATCGAGCGGATTCTGTATTTCCTGGAAAAAGAGGGCGTGGAGCTTCCGCCTATGGAGATGCCGGACCTCTATGTGGGAATCCTGGGAGCCGAGGCCAGAGCCAGAGCCTTTAAGCTGGTAAATGAGATTCGCTCTCACGGGCTTATAGTGGAGACTGATTACATGGATCGCAGTGTGAAGGCCCAGATGAAGTATGCCAATAAGATTGGTGCCAAGAAGGTTGTGATCATTGGTGAGAACGAGCTGGAAAAGGGCACAGCCAATGTAAAGGATATGGCAACCGGGGAGCAGACGGAGATAGAGCTTGCCAGGCTGCCGGAATTGTTTGGATAGAATGGAACTAGGATAGGAGGACTTGAATCATGTTTCAATCAAGAACACATACCTGCAATGAGCTCCGCATGGAGCATGTGGGAGAGACCGTTACCTTGACGGGGTGGTACGAGAATCTGCGAAAGGTCAGCAAGAACCTGGGCTTTCTGATTCTCCGTGATTTCTACGGAACTACCCAGTTTGTCATTGAGACTGAGGAAATGATGGAGAAGCTTTCCGGTGTAAACACGGAATCCACCCTGTCAATCACCGGTGTGGTGCGGGAGCGATCCAGTAAGAACCCGAATCTGCCCACAGGGGATATTGAGGTGGTGCCGGAGGCCATAGAGGTTCTGGGCAAATGCCGTTACAATGAGCTGCCCTTTGAGATCAACCGCTCCAAGGAGGCAGACGAAAATACACGTCTGCGTTATCGCTATCTGGATCTGAGAAATCCGGCGGTCAAGGATCGCATTATCCTCCGCTGCAATGTAGTGGCAGAGCTTAGAAAGAGCATGACGGACCATGGATTTCTGGAGATTACCACACCCATTCTCACCTGCTCCTCCCCGGAGGGGGCGAGAGACTACCTGGTGCCCTCCCGAAATCATCCGGGGAAATTCTATGCGCTTCCCCAGGCGCCCCAGCAGTTTAAGCAGCTTTTGATGACCTCCGGTTTTGATCGGTACTTCCAGATTGCCCCCTGCTTCCGGGACGAGGATGCCAGAGCGGATCGCTCTCCGGGAGAGTTCTATCAGCTTGACATGGAGATGGCATTTGCCACCCAGGAGGATGTATTTGCGGTGCTGGAGGATGTGCTTCCTCCCATCTTTGCAAAGTATGGCACGTATCACACGGCTTCCAAAGCGCCCTTTAAACGGATTTCTTTCCATGATGCTATGGAGCAGTACGGATCGGACAAGCCGGATCTGCGGATTGACCTGACCCTGACGGATGCCACAGACTGCATGGAGGGTTGCGGCTTTGGACCCTTTGAGGAGCAGAATGTGCAGGCGGTGGTATTCAGTGGCTTTGGAGCTGCCAGAAAGGTCATTGACAAAATGTGCGCTGACGTGGAGGTTCAGACAGGAAATAAGGCGTACTGGTTCCGTCTGGATGACAAGGGCGAGCTGGTAGGCGGTATTTCCAAGTTCCTTGTGGAGCGGAAAGAGGCCGTGGTGGAGGCTCTTTCTCTGAAGCCGGGGGATTTTGTGGGACTCGCAGCAGGAAAGAAGGAGACGGCCCAGAAGACGGCCGGTGTGTTCCGCAGGATTTTGGGAAATACGGTAGAGGGTCATATGAACAAGGAGTGCTATGAATTCTGCTGGATCGTGGATTTCCCCATGTATGAGATTGGGGAGGAGTCGGGAAAGCTGGAATTCTGCCATAATCCATTTTCCATGCCTCAGGGCGGTATGAAGGATCTGCTGGAGAAAGACCCCCTGGATATTTATGCTTATCAGTATGACCTGGTTTGCAATGGTGTGGAGCTGTCCTCCGGTGCGGTGCGGAACCATGATCCGGAGATTATGGTGAAAGCCTTTGAGCTGGTAGGACTGGGCGAGGAGGATGTGAAAGCCAAGTTCCCGGCTATGTACAATGCTTTCTGCTACGGAGCGCCGCCCCACGCAGGTATAGCGCCCGGCGTGGACCGGATGGTGATGCTGATTGCCGGGGAGGAGAGTATCCGGGAGATTATTCCTTTCCCCATGAACAAGACGGCCCAGGATGTGATGATGGGCGCTCCGGCAGAGGTGGAGCCGCAGCAGCTTAAGGATGTGCACATTGCTCTTGAGTTGCCGGAGGCGAAAAAAGAGGCATAGAGTATTGGATTGTTTAGAATACAAAGACGGTGAAAAATCCGGTTGCCGTAGAAAGATATTGTATAAAAAGAACGGCTAAAATAATCTGAATAACCAAAATACAGGGCATACCTATGACAAAGGCGGTATGCCTTGTTTTATGCCGGAAAATCTGCATTCCCAGAATAGAGCCAATACTGCCCCCCAGAATTGCAGTGAGAAACAGGGTTTTTTCGGGAATGCGCCATTTTTTGTGACGGGCCCTCTGCTTGTCATTTGCCATAAGGAGAAAGGCAAGGATATTCATAAATATTAAATAATAGTAGAAAAGGGTGGAAAATTTCATAGGTACCTCCGTAATACTCGATTTTTATTCCTGCGAGCAATGAGCCAAGTGCTGTGCTTGCGACGCAACGCTAGTCCTTTAGGGCACGAGCATTTGGCGAATGCTGCGGGGTTACTGACTGACAGAAAATTATATGTGACAGCATTCACAGACGGGGACATTTTCAGCTATGTAATCGTGAGTCTGTGAATAGGAACAGTATACCACGAAATAATAAATGTGTGAATGAAAGCCTGACAAAATAATAGAAAAAGTGCTTGCTTTTTTCCAAGCTCTCGCATATAATGGAGCATGTGCTGAAAAGACAAATGTGCGTCGTGTAAAGACATATGAAAAGCACAGAAAAACATCAGAAAATTGGAGAATATTACGGAACTGAAAAACATTACGGAACTAAAATGAGGAGGAACTTTATGTATTCATTTGAGGAAGTGAAAGCAGTAGACAGCGAAGTGGCTGTCGCCATTCAGGCAGAGATGGATCGTCAGAACAGCCACATTGAATTGATCGCATCGGAAAACTGGGTATCCAAGGCTGTGATGGCAGCTATGGGAAGCCCTTTAACCAATAAATATGCGGAAGGATATTCCGGAAAGCGCTACTACGGCGGCTGCGAGTGTGTGGACGTGGTGGAGGACCTGGCTATTGAGCGTGCCAAGAAAATCTTTGGCTGCGAGTATGTGAATGTACAGCCCCATTCCGGCGCACAGGCCAATATGGCGGTGGAATTCGCCATGCTGGAGCCGGGAGATACCATTATGGGACAGGACCTGGCTCACGGGGGACATCTGACACACGGAAGCCCAGCCAACTTTTCCGGAAAATATTTTAAGGTAGTACCCTATGGCGTAAATGATGACGGCGTACTGGACTATGAGGAGATCCGCCGTCTGGCTCTTGAGTGCAAGCCCAAGCTTATCATTGCAGGCGCCAGCGCTTATGCCAGAACCATTGATTTTAAGCGGTTTCGGGAGATTGCTGATGAGGCGGGCGCATATCTGATGGTGGACATTGCCCACATTGCCGGCCTGGTAGCCGCAGGGCTTCATCCAAGCCCCATTCCCTATGCCCATGTGACAACCACAACCACCCATAAAACCCTCCGGGGACCCAGGGGCGGTATGATTATGTCTGATGCGGAGACGGCGAAGAAGTTTAACTTTAACAAGGCCGTATTTCCGGGGATCCAGGGCGGTCCTCTGATGCATGTGATTGCGGCAAAGGCTGTCTGCTTTGCGGAGGCCCTGACGCCGGAGTACAAAGCGTACCAGGAGCAGATCGTGAAGAACGCCCAGGCTCTCTGCAAGGGACTGATGGATCGTGGCATTAAGATTGTATCCGGAGGAACGGACAACCATTTGATGCTGGTGGATCTGACGCCCTTTGATCTGACCGGCAAGGACGTGGAGCATCTTTTGGATGCGGCCAACATTACAGCCAATAAGAACACCATTCCCAATGATCCCAAGTCGGCATTTGTTACCAGCGGCGTGCGGCTCGGAACGCCGGCAGTGACGGCAAGAGGCTTGAAGGAAGCAGATATGGAGACGGTAGCGGAAGCAGTATCCGTAATGATTAAGGAGGGCGAAGCGGCTACGGAGAAGGCGAAGGCTCTGGTGAAGAGCTTGACAGATAAGTATCCGCTGAATATGTAATGATACCAGGGTCAAAAGGTCATGTATGAAATGCGGAGCAATCCGTAGGTATCAGGGATCAAAAAACTGTCGCAGAAGGGCGTATTCTGCGACAGTTTTTTAACAAAATGTATTTTTAACATTATACCCAGTTTCGCTCTATTTTGCAACAAAAAATTTAGAGGAAGGCGTTATCCAGCAGGGCAAAGAGCCATCTGCGGGGCATAGCGCCTTTTTTATTTGCACTGAACAGGCGGCTTTGGAGTAAAATTAGAAAAAACGGAGGTATGAATTAATGACAAAAGAGAGAGAATCAAGTACTTTTGCGGATTATTGTGAAAATTGGCTGTCTGCAAAAAGCTCCCGCCTGAAAGCGTCAAGCTGTGCAAAATACAGGGCAGAAATGGATAATCATATTAAGCCTTATTTCAAAAACAAACAGCTCTGTGAAATTACAACAGAGGAAATAAATGCTTTTACCCAGATGCTGTTATGTGAAAAAGGATTGTCGGCAAAGACAGTCCGGGCTGTTTTAACCTTGTTCCGCTCTGTATTTATTTACACAGAGCGAAGGACAGGGCAAAAGCCGCAAATGCTGGAAATAGTTTATCCAAAGGAGTGCAAAAGAACGGTGCGTGTGCTGAATGAAAATGAGGAAGAGATTTTGATGAAATGCCTTGCCCGGGAAATGAATCTGGATAAGTTTGGCATTTACCTGTCTTTGCGTACGGGAATGCGGATTGGGGAGGTATGTGCTTTGAGATGGCGTGATATTCCCCTTATGCTGGATATAGCGAAGCTCTGTACACGATTCTATCCGGGAATACCAGATGCCTTTGTCCTTACAGGCACGGAGCAGTGTATGGAGCCGAGGAAGCTTCAAAGGCGGCTGAAAAAATATACAGAGGCATGTAAGCTGAAAGAGGTTCATTTTCATACGCTCAGACATACCTTTGCCACTCGGTGCATTGAGGTGGGCTTTGACGTAAAAACTTTGAGTGAAATCCTGGGGCATTCAAATGTCAGTGTGACCTTGAATCAATATGTGCATCCCAATATGAACCTGAAGAGGGAAAACATGAGCCGCCTGAAAGAAGGCATCCGATTATAAAGAAATAATAATTTTGTGTAGGCACTTTCTTAAACTGTTGCAGAATACGCCTATCTGCGTCATTGGTAAGAGAGTGTTTTTTGTTTTGTAGATTTTTAAGGATGAAAGCCCTGCGATAATGCTCATGTACGGTAAAGAAGCAAGCAACCAAAAACAAGAGATAGACCGCCAGCACCACACTATTCCGAACCCAAAGAACCAAAAACCAAAAGACAAGCATTATGGAATCCCTCTCATTCATTCATACTTGTTTCCAAACTGCAATAATGCTGATGTAATTCATATATTTTTTGCTGCATTAGTTTAATTAACTCCACTGGTTCTAACACAGTGGCATTATTTCCAAACGGCAATATATAATCAGCAACCCATTCTAAGGCAGCATGGTTTATTTCCATGTCGATTATCCCGCCGCCTGTTGAAAATATTTTCAATCCACTTGCAAGCAAACATTCACTTTCACAGCGTTTGACACCTATATCTGTCAGTTGGATTTTCATGTGGTAATCGTTTTTAACCTCTGTTTTTTCAAGATATTCTTGAATTGACGCAGGAATAGGGTATTTTCCTTTTGGATAGGGCTTTTCCTCTATGATTTCTTTGATACGGTCAACCCGGAATACTCTGGTTTGATTTGCTGTTGTACAATAGGCGGGGCAATACCAAAGTCCATTCATAGCATATAAGCCGATAGGTATAATTGTGCGTGTGCTTTCAGAATATGTTGACGAATACCGTATTGTTGTGGCATGGCGGTTTATGGCAACAAGAAACATTGATTTAAGCAATGGCGAATCGCAATGTCTGTCTGGAATCCAAAATACAACCTTGTTTTGAATCTGCGTGATACTCTTTTGCATATCTAATGGCAAACAATTCAAAAATTTTTTCAAGACGGATATGGTTTCCTGTTCAAACGGCAGGTCACGGTGATATTGCAAGGCTTGACAGGCAAAGAAAATAGCTTTTGCTTCGCTTTCTGAAAAAGCAATAGGCGGCAAAATGCGTTCTTTTAAGATGTGATAGCCACCCGCCGCCCCGACTTCGGAGTAAAGAGGGAAGCCCGCCTGCTCCAATTCCCGCAAGTCACGCAGTATGGTTCTTTTTGATACAGAAAATTCATTTGCCAATTCGCCTACTGTAAAATCCTTTTTTGCATTTATTGTTATCATAATTTCAATAAGCCGTTCTGCCTTTGACATTTTTGAACTCCTTT
Organism: bacterium 1XD21-13; assembly: GCA_009917555.1. Taxonomy (GTDB): domain Bacteria; phylum Bacillota; class Clostridia; order Lachnospirales; family Lachnospiraceae; genus Laedolimicola. The sequence continues at coordinate 68,876 of QZDX01000007.1, forward strand.
CCGAATAGTGACAGCCCTTGTCACTATTCTATGATAAACTATTTATGTTTCAAATTCAATATGGCATTAAAACGAAACCATGCACGCCTCATGTGGGAGAAAGGGGGAATCATTCATGCCTTGCACAGAATCATACAAGGAACATATCGAATATACATTTAATGCCTTTTGCAGAGTAGCCATACACTATGCGGCTATCAACGCATGGCGTGACAGGGACAAACGGCGGCTTATCGCTGCCCTGTTACAGTTCCGTTTTGACGAACAGGCAACATAACGGGAGGTGAGATTTGTCGGGAAAATTGTCATGCTTATATTCAACGACACAGAAGAAAAAGCGGTTGAGAAAGCCATAGCTGCCCTTGCCGATATGATACCGCTGGAAGCCATACAGCCGCCCCATTCCCCCGCACTGGTTTTTCCGGGATTGGAAATCAGATTACACCAACGCCGGGTGCTGAAAGACGGGGCAGACATCTACCTCACCCGTTTGGAATACGGCGCACTCTGCTACCTTGCTGCCAGTCAAGCGTTGTCAGCGTGATATGCAATTTGTGGAAAAAGATAGAGCCGGACAACCGCAAGCCCATTTACATAAAGACCGTTTTAGGTGTAGGCTATAAGTTTGCTTCGGGGAAGTGACAGACAGATTGCTATTGCCGGATAAATATAATATAATAACCCCAGTGAACCACATAGAATGTAAAGGAGAAAATCGTATGGAAAAATTGATGTATATGATGATGATTGAGAAAAGCAAGACCTATAATAAAATGACAAAACAGGTAGTTATGGAACACGTTGAGAACATAAGAAAGCTGGACGATAAGGGAAAGCTGGAAATCTGCGGTGTCTTTAAAGGCTATCCGGGAATGGCAGGTATGTATATCCTAAAAACAGAGAACCGTGAAGAAGCGGAAGATATTTGCAAATCGGAACCGTTGGTTATGGGAGGATATGCAACCTACAAGTTAGTCGGTTTACAGATTGCAAACCGGGAAAATAATTACTTGCTGTAATTGCGGCAAGAAACAACACTGGGGAAACAGAATCTGGCTCACATGAAAACTGAATAATCGCTGCCACATGAAACGGCACACTGAAACAGGGAATCAAAAAAGATTTCCTGTTTTTTGCGCTCATTTTTGGCATTTTCAAAAATCGCTAGTATTGCGCCGCGCAAGGGGGGATAAGAAAAAATCTTCTCTCCCGTTTGGCAAATCCGCAAGCTGTCCGTGGAGGGCGGCAAAGAGAAAATCTGTCCTGTTTATTTGGCAGTTTCCAATTTTCGGTGGTGTGGGGAATGAAAGGAAAATGAAGAAATTTCTGAAAATCCCCGCCTATCCGGGCTTGTGTGGTGTTGTAAGGAATGAGGGGAAATTTTCGCAAATCAACGTCCATTTTGCCTTTTGCTGGTTTGTAAGTATCGGGGAGAGAAATTTTCCGCAGCTTTGGCAAAATCTCTCCGTGTGGCACTAAAAAGAATTGAAAGTGAGTGTGATGCCTATGATTGCTGTTTTTGGACTTGCAGGATAAAAAGGAAAACCGTATAATGAAAGGAGAACAAATTGAAATTCAAATTAAATAAAGTATTCCGCTTTCGGAGGCGTGTCAACCAAAAATACAAGGACGTGCTGTTCCGCTTTATTTTTCAAGACAAGAGGGATTTGCTGTCCTTGTACAATGCGGTCAATGGTACAGACTATCAAAACCCGGAGGAGCTGGCGATCAATACTCTGGAGAATGTTATTTACCTGAAAATGAAGAACGATCAGTCCTTCCTGGTAGGCGCTTCCATGAATCTCTATGAGCATCAAAGCACCTGGAATCCCAACATGTCTCTCCAGGGTCTTTTGTATTTTTTAGAGCTGTATGAGCGGTATGTGAACAGCCAGGGCTACCGCCTGACAGGGAACACACAGATACCACTGCCTTTTCCCAACTACATTGTTTTTTACAACGGAATGGAGAAGGAAATTTTGACTTTAGATCAGGCAGAGGAACAGCTGGAGGAGCAAAAAGAAGTGTTTGGTTTATGGTATCAGGAACAGAAAAAATAGAATGGAGGACAAAGAATGTTATTCATTGAATACCCAAAATGCAGTACCTGCCAGAAGGCAAAAAAATGGCTGGAGGCCAATCACATTGAATTTGAGGACCGCCACATTGTAGAACAGAATCCCACCGAGGAGGAGCTGCGTACCTGGATAAAGGAGAGCGGCCTGCCCCTTAAGCGCTTTTTCAACACCAGCGGTATGAAATACCGGGAGCTGGGACTAAAGGACAAGCTGGAGACCATGAGCGAGGAGGAACAGATTCGTTTGCTGGCCACAGACGGCATGCTGGTAAAACGCCCACTGATCATCGGCGAGAAGATTCTTACAGGCTTCCGTGAAAAAGAATGGACGGAGGTCTTGCTGTAGCCTGAAGCATGGAGGCCATGGAGCAGGAAGCATCCGGAACCAATCGGCTGCTCTGCTTACCGGTGCATCTTGTGCAGAATAGATAAACATGCAAAAGAAAGGCCCTCAATATTGACAAAATTTACAATTGATGGCACAATAAAGACAGAGAAAAATTGGAGGTATATCTGAAATAAATGCAGAGAGACCTTCAGGATACATCAAATTCTGCAGGAGGTATGGATATGGATCAATATGGAATGATTCGGGAAATTCTGGAGAAAAGCACCTACACAGTAGCCATGTGCGGCACAGACATGATGAAGGAGTCAGGAATGCAGAGTATGCGCGCCCCTGAGATCTCATATAAGGTAGAGCGGGAGTACGGCTATTCCCCGGAAGAGATATTTTCTTCCGTATTTTACACCAACCGCACAGAGACCTTCTTTCGGTATTATAAAAAAGAGATGCTGGAGCCCACCTTAGAGCCCAGCGAAGGGTTTTTGGCTCTTGCGGAGCTGGAACGAAGGGGACAGCTCCAGTGTTCCATCACCAACAATGTTTACGATCTGCCTGAGAGGGCAGGATGTAAGAATGTCCTGAACCTTCACGGAACCATTTTTGATAACGAGTGTCCGCGCTGCGGGAAAAAATATCCCATGGAGTACATTCGGGATGCAAAAAAGATTCCCCTGTGCGAGAAGTGCCAGATACCTGTGCGGCCTAAGGTGATGCTGTTCGGGGAGCAGGTGGATAACCAGCTTATGACCAAGGCAGTCAATGAGATTTCCAAGGCAGACGTGCTGCTGCTTTTGGGAACAACCTTCAGCTCCGGACTTTGCGATCAGTATGTGAAGTACTTTGAGGGAAGCAATCTGATCCTGATCAACAGCCAAGAGCATTTTATGGACGAGAAGGCAGATGTGATTCTCCATGAGGAGGTAAAAACCGCACTGCCCAAAATTGTCTGGCCGGAAGGAAAAAAAGCATAAAAAAGACGGAAAGGGACTGCCCTGGCAGTCCTTTTTTATGCACACGGTATTTTTGGGTGAGTACATAAGCCAAAGCTGGCTGGCGCCCGGATTCCATTGAAAAACAATAAGTTCCACTACAACAAAAAAGGAGAACAACACATTTATGAAATTACTGGAAGAACGGATTTTGCAGGAAGGAATGGTGATTGGAGAGGATATCCTTAAGGTAGACGGATTTATCAATCACCAGGTAGACATAGAGCTGATGGAGGCCCTTGGAAGAGATATGGCAGAGCATTTTGAAGGGCAGGGCATCACAAAGGTATTCACCATAGAATCCTCCGGAATCGCTCCGGCCTTATTTACGGCAAAATACCTGAACGTGCCCATGGTAATTCTCAAAAAACAGATATCCCAAAATCTTCAGACTGAGGTTTGGCAGACCGAAGTGGCCTCCTACACCAAGGATATCTCCTACGAGCTGACCCTTGCAAAGAATTACATTTCCGACACAGACCATATCCTGATAGTAGACGATTTTTTGGCCAACGGCGAGGCTGCTACAGGAGCAGTGAGACTGATTCGGAAAGCCCACGCAACCATAGCAGGCGTAGGCGTTCTCATAGAAAAAGCCTTCCAGCCCGGTCGGGCAAAGCTGGAGAGCCAGGGAATTACCGTGTACGCCCAGGCATCCATCCAATCATTTCAAAATGGACAGGCCATATTTTAAAAAGCATATCCATTGAGATAAAAACACTAAATGAGGGGTATATATGCAGATACGCAAGGAGGCGTGTCCGCCCCAAAAGGACATTCATTAAGAGATACCTGTATAATATGTAAGAAAGAAGGAAAATAAATCAAATGAAAATACCATCATGGGGACTGGAAAAAAGAGATCTTCCCCGACTCATAACTGCCATCACAGGAATGCTGGTCTTCTCCATCGGCATAAACATCTTCGTAGTTCCGGCAGAGCTCTACAACGGAGGCGTACTGGGAATCAGCCAGATCCTGCGAACACTGCTGATACGCTATGCACATCTGAACCTGGGAAGCGTGGATATAGCAGGTCTCATCAACCTCCTGCTGAACATCCCCTTATTCATCCTGGCCTACCGTTCAATCAGCAAGGGATTCTTTGTACGCACCCTGATCTGCGTGATCAGCCAGACCATATTCATGACCGTGATCCCCATCCCTGCCGTCCCCTTGGTGGAGGATACCCTGACAGCCAGCCTGATCGGAGGCATCATCGGAGGCGCCGGCATCGGCATCGCCCTCCAGAGCGGCGGTTCCAGCGGCGGCATGGACATCCTGGGTGTCTACTACACCAAGCGCCGCCAGGACTTCAGCGTAGGCCGCCTCTCCCTGACCGTCAACCTGTTCATCTACCTGGCCTGTGCCCTCCTGTTTGACATCACCGTAGTCATTTACTGCGTCATATACACAGCAGTCAGCACCCTCATCATGGACCGCACCCACAGCCAGAACATCAGCACCGAAGTATTCATCTTCACCAAAGAGCCCCCCGAACAGATCATGAACTACATCCTAAAAGATCTCATCCGCGGAGCCACCTACTGGGAAGCCAAGGGAGGCTACACCGAAGAAACCACCAACATTATCTTCACCGTAATCTCCAAACACGAGCTCACAGTCCTAAAGCGAAAATTACGTATCCTGGACCCCCAAGCCTTCGTAGTAAGCAAAGAGCACGTAGGAATCGAAGGCAAATTCGTCAAACACCTATAACACCCCATCACAAAACTTCAAAAGCCTTGCCATATAAAGCGCAAAAACAGGGCGGATATCCCGCCCTATTTTAATAGAGACATCTTACCAGGAAGCCAGAAAGCGGCGCAGGACCGGCTCAGGTTTTTCCGAACACAGATATGGAAAAGCCTGAGCCGGTCCTGCGCCGCTTCCGTCCGCCTTAAAAAAATTAAAAAAATTGAAGATACATCCCCCCAACATTCGTTATAATAATGAACAGATAATTACCTGTCAAAACAAAAAAACTGCAAGAACGGAGGGGAGGCGGATGCAATCAATCGGGATGAACAACTGGCAGCTCTGATAGATCACTACCAAAACCTGATATTTTCCATCTGCTACAAAATAACCGCCGACTACTTTGCAGCAGAGGACCTGGCACAGGAAACCTTCCTGTCCGCATATGAAAAATACGCCGCCTTCGACGGCAGAAACGAAAAATCCTGGATCTGCAGAATCGCCACCAACAAAGCCTTAGACTACTTAAAACACTCCGGCAGAAAGCAGATCCCCGCGGAAGATCAATACTTCACCAGCCAGAAGGATCCGGCCCGGACGCCCGAAGAAGCCTGCCTGGAGGAAGAGGTACGGCAGGAACTCTACCTCACCTGCAAGTCCCTAAAGCCTCCCTACGACGAGATAGCCTTGGACTACTACTATTACGAAATGGACGTAGGAGAAATCGCCGAAAAGCGGGGCCGCAACACAAAAACAGTGCAGACACAAATCTACCGGGCCAGAGGCATGCTCCGAAAACACTATGACAAAAAGGAGGGAAAGCGCGCATGAGAACAGAATATGAGAAAATCAAAGACTTGGATGCGTATACCGAACAGCTCATCCGTCAGGTAGAGGCGGAGGGTCTCATCAAAGCTCCCGCCCACATGAAGCAGGAAATCCTGGATCGCTCCGGGCGCATGGACTATCAGCTTGCGGTAACCACTAAAAAAGTATCCAGGCAGATGCAGCTTTTCTTCTACAGTTTAAAGGTAGGCGCAGCCGTAGTAACTGCCCTGTTTCTTCTGCTTATGGTGCCGAAGGAGCTTCCCCAGGCAGAGCCCATGGCTCCGAGAGAAGCGGCGAGGCGGCAGGAAGAAACCTTGAACCGCAGGCTGAACAACGGAATACGGGAAATCAATCAGATGCTGAACGAAATCATAGATTGGGAATGGTAGCACCCAAAAACAGAATCAGTACATGAAATCAGAAAATAAAAACAGTAATACCTAATGTTTGGAAGAGGATATTACGCAACTTATCATGGAGGACAAAATAATGACAAAGAAAAAAAGTGGCTTTTGGACATTTCTTTTTTCCTGGATACCGGGAGCAGGAGAAATGTATATGGGGTTCATGAGAATGGGCATCAGCCTGATGATACTGTTTTGGGGAATCATAGCCCTGGCTGTTTTCTTTAATACGGAATTTATTATATATATAGACGTGATCGTATGGTTTTACAGCTTCTTTCATGCGCATAATCTCCGTGCTATGGACGACGAGGACTTCTACGCGCTGGAGGATCACTATCTGATTCCCGTTGACATGGATCAGGAGTTTTGGAGTAAAATAACCATCGCAAAATACCGTAAACTTCTGGCCGGAATCTTAATTGTGTTCGGCGTTGCGGTTCTCTGGAACTCCATTCTGGCTCTGCTTTACTGGAGCCTGCCGGACTATATATGGAAATACGTAAGCAGCATCAGCAGGTTTGTTCCCCAGATTGTACTGGGAATTGGAATCATCGCGGTAGGGCTTCTGCTGATTCGCGGCAAAAAGCAGGAGCTTCTTGAGGAAGATGGGGGGGAAGAGTATGCAGGAGAAACAGACCATTCGCGTTCATAGGGTAGGAACCGTCACCTTCGGACTGGTACTGGTGGTTATGGGAGCCCTGTGTCTGCTGAGATTAATCTTTCCGATCCTAAACTATGAGATGATCTTCCGCCTGTGGCCCTGCGTATTCATCTGCCTGGGATGCGAGGTGCTTCTAAGCAGCCGTAAGCCCGACCAGCGTGTGGTGTATGACGGGGCGGCCATATTTCTTCTGGTCCTCTTGATACTTTTTGCTATGAGTATGGCAGGAATGGACTGGATCTTTACCCACTATCCGGAATATTCAGGAAGGGTGGTCACCTGGTAACAGGGGACATGGAAAAGGCATAGGATATATTACGAAATTATAAATAAGAAATGTGATCCGATTTACGACAACCTATCCCGTTCATATCCGGAATATGTTCTTATATGGAAAAAGCCTGCGATCCGCAAGAGAGGATCGCAGGCTTTTTGCGCATATTTCTTTTGCCCTGAGGAGGCAGATCATGTATAATAAAAGTGATTACACAGATGATAAAAGGATACAGGTGTACCATGGGGAATATTACGGAACTGGAATAGGAGAGCATATGTATACTATCGTAATCGCAGACGACGAGGCTGAGCTGCGTCAGGCGCTCATTCGGCGGATCGACTGGAAGGAAGTAGGCTTTGAGGTAGTGGGAGAGGCAGAGAACGGCGTGGAGGCCCTGGAGCTGGTAGAGAAGCTTGAGCCGGACCTGCTCCTTACGGACGTTCGGATGCCCTTTATGTCCGGCATCGAGCTTGCCAGGGCGGTTAGGGAGATCCGCCCCAACATCCAGATCGCCTTCCTAAGCGGCTTTGACGACTTTACCTACGCCCAGCAGGCCATCCAGTACAACATCATCAGCTACCTCTTAAAGCCCATATCCTCAAAGGAGCTTACGGAGGAGCTGAAGAAAATCAAACAGAAAATAGATGTAAAGTTTGAGGAATTCACGAAAAAAAATGCAGAGCAGGAGCAGCAGAGCCTTATGGTATTTTTTATGCCTCTGCTTCTGGATTCCTTTTTGGATGCCCAGGGAGAGGAGCGGGAGGAGGCGCTGATTAAGGAGGCGGTGCGCCGGGGCTTTATAGGGCCTGAGCATACGTACATGCACTATACGGTGCTGGTCACCAGCTTTTGGGACGGCCAGGGAAAAAACCGCACCTCTGAGGGGGATGTAAACGCGGTGAACCTGATTCTGCGCAAATACATCCGCTATATAAGCTTCTACACCGAGGGCCGAATCGTATCCCTGCTGACGGGAACAAGGACAAGCCTCACCAAATACCTGCACATCATTGTGGAGGACATTTCCCAGAGTGTAAAGAGAATTATGAATCTGACGGCATCCATCGGCGTCAGCCGCATGGTGCCAGGGCTGGGGCACTGCCATGAGGCATATCTGGAAGCTATGGACGCCCTTGGCTATGCCAGGCGAAGTGATACCGGCGTTTCCTTTATCTCCGATATTGAGCGGACGGCTACCTTTGACCAGGAGGCAGTCCAGGCGGCAGTCAATGAGATCGAAAGACTTCTGCGAAGCGGAACCGAGGAGGAGCTTCGCTCCTACCTGGAGCAGCTCTTTGAGGAGCTGGAGCAGGAGGATGCTCCGGCCATGAACATTCAGCTTGTGATGGTACAGCTTATTGCCGCCGTATTCCGGGTGGTCAATGCGGTGGCGGACAGTGAGGCCATACAGAATCTCCAGAAAACCTCCCCTCTTCTGGGACAGCTCTTCTTTGAAAATCCCAGGGAAATGAAGGAGCGCTACCTGGCCTTTTGCCTGGCGGCAAGGGAGCTGGCCGCAGAGCATCGGAAAAAGAGCAGCTCTGTCATCTGCGACCGGGCTCTGTCCATTATGGAGAGCCGGTTTATGGACCCGGAGCTATCCTTAAATTCCATCAGCGGCGAGATTTCTGTAAGCCCCAATTATCTGAGCACTCTGATTAAGCGCTCCACCGGCAGCACCTTCATTGACCTGCTGACCAGAAAGCGCATGGAGACGGCCAAAAAGCTGCTGCTGGAGACGCCCATGAAGATCCGGGAGGTTTCGGAAAAGTGCGGCTACAACGATCAACATTATTTCAGTTACTGCTTTAAAAAATACGAAGGCATTTCACCGAATGCATGCAGGAGGAAGCATGAAGAAGGACAGGCATAAGGGACGAATCTCTCTATCCGCCGTCATGACCTGTGTGGTTGTGGGGCTGGTGCTGACGGTGCTGGGATCGGTTCTCCTGTTTTTTATTGATTTATATCAAAACTCCATGGAGCAGAATGCGTCCATTGCCAGTGAGCAGGCAGTGGTGCAGGTGATGAATACGGTGGAGGATTACACCGAGGGCATGGCGGAATCCATGCGTCTCATTTCCGTTCACATGGGCAGGCCCAGAGAGGAGCGGGATGAGTTTTTTCAAAGCTTTATGGAGATCCGCTCAGATGTGGTGTCCGTCACCACCTACAGCCGGGAGGGGGAGCTTCTGGACTGCTGGTCTAATGGCCTGAAGCGAAAAGACGCTATTTTGCGGAATCTTTCCTATATGGAAGAGCCAAAGGGCAAGGGACTGCGCATCTCCAAGCCCCATGTGGAGACTCTCTTTGAAGAATATTATCCCTGGGTGGTTACCATATGTCAGAATATGAGGGATGCGGACGGCCAGGAGATTCAGGTTTTTATGGACATCCGATTTTCCAATATTGCCAGCTACGTGGATGATGTGGGAATCGGACAGCATGGGTACTGCTATATTCAGGATACGGAGGGGAACCTCATATATCATCCCCAGCAACAGCTCATTTACTCCGGCCTTAAGGAGGAAATGACGGGAGAGCCCAAGAGCCTCCCCGACGGCTCCCACACCCGTTCCAATGTGATCTACACCATCCATACCCTGGAAAGCTGCAACTGGCGGGTGGTGGGCGTAAGCTTTGTGGACGAGTTGATTACCAGCCGTGTGGAGGGAATGGTGCGGGTCTGTGTGGTACTGCTTTTTCTGGTTCTTTTGACGGCCGCTCTGGTGGGAATACTCTTTTCTCGGCTCTTTGCCAAGCCTGCCAAGCGTCTTACGGGGGCTATGGAGGCATTTGAGCAGGAGGCGGAGAACTTTCAGTTTGCGGCTGTGCGGGGGACCAGTGAGATTTCCGCTCTGTCCGATTCCTTCGGCCATATGGTGGTGCGCATCCAGGAGCTGATGGAGCAGGTGCGCCAGGAGGAAATTACTTTGAGAAAGACGGAGCTCAATGCGCTTCAGGCTCAGATTAACCCTCATTTTCTCTACAATACCCTGGATTCTATTGCCTGGATGTGCGAGGAGGACAGGACCAGGGAGGCGGTGGAGATGGTCAATGCCCTGGCCCGGCTTTTCCGCATCAGTATCAGCAAGGGACATGAGCTCATTACCCTGGAGCGGGAGGTGGAGCACGCCAAGAGCTATCTGAAAATCCAGAATTACCGTTACAAGAATCAATTTACTTATACCTTTGATGTGGAGGAGAATTGCCTTTCCTATCTGTGCAATAAGATTACCCTGCAGCCCATTATTGAAAATGCCATTTACCATGGAATCGACCGCATGGTGGATGAGGGCCTGATTGAGATTCGAATCAGGGAGGAGGAAATGGCTGTGCTTATGACGGTTACGGACAATGGCGTGGGCATGACAGAGGAGCAGTGCCGGGAGATTCTTCACCAGGAGGCAAAGGACCGGACGGGAATCGGCATCAAAAACGTTCATGACCGCATCCGCATTTACTTTGGGGAGGAGTATGGGCTTCACATCACAAGCGAGCTGGACGAGGGCACCTGTGTGGAGATTCGCATCCCGAAGCTTAAGGGGGATGAATATGAAAAAAAATAGAGCTGTGGGAAAGCATTTAAATTTGTGGCTGATTCTTTTGGGGGCACTGCTTCTGGCGGGGAGCTATATCATTGGAATCCGCTATATTATCGGCAACCTGAATGTATTTGAACATGAGCGTGGAGAGACCAACCGTCATTATGTGGCAGTGATTGCCAAATCAACCACCTCCGCCTTTTGGAAGTCTGTATTTGCAGGAGCCAATGCTGCCAGTACGGAGTACAATTTGACCCTGACGGTGGAGGGACCGGAGAATGAGGAGGACTATCAGACCCAGAATGAGATGATCCGCAAGGCCGTGGAGAATGGGGCGGAGGTGATTGTATTTTCCGCCGTGGATTACCATGCCAATGCTGAGGCCATCAATGAGGCGGCCCGGAGCGGCGTGAAGATTGTAGTCATTGACAGTGATGTGGATAGTGACGAGGTGAGCTGCCGGATCAGTACGGACAATTACCAGGCAGGCCGCATGGTTGGCAAGGCCATTCTTTCAGGGCAGCTGGAAGGGCTTAATGTGGGAATCGTGAATTTTGACAAGAATTCCGCCAACGGTCAGCAGCGGGAGCAGGGACTTCGTGAGGAGCTTGCCGCAGACGGACGGGCGCGGATCGTAGATGCCATCAATGTGCTTTCCACCACGGAGGACTCTAAGGCAGGCACCATAGAAATGTTAAAGGAGCATCCGGAGATCAATGTGATCGCCACCTTCAACGAGTGGACCAGCCTTGGGGTCAGCTATGCTATCCGGGAGCTTAAGCTGGCGGAGGAAACCTTTGTGATCGCCTTTGACAGCAATGTGGTCTGCGTGGGAATGTTAGAGACCGGCGAGGTGGACGCCCTCATTGTGCAGAACCCCTACGCTATGGGATATCTGGGAGTGGAATGCGCCTACAATCTCATCAACGATCTTCCTCTGGAAAGTGTCCAGGTAGATACGGCCACTACCGTAATCACCAGGGAAAATATGTTCGAAGAGGAAGGCCAAAAGGTATTATTTTCTTTTGATTAACGGGAACTTAGTAAAAATTTGTACAAAAAGAATAAAATTTTTAATGGAAATCCTTCTTGTTTGTGGTATACTTATAAACGCAAGCAAACCAATGAGCTTGTAAAAAAATATACAGGGAGGATTTTTCACCATGAAAAAGAAAGTTTTAGCTGCATTGTTAAGCGTAGCAATGGTAGCAACCTTACTGGCAGGCTGCGGTTCTAAGGAAGCACCTGCAGAGGCACCCGCTGAGACCGAAGCTCCGGCAGAGACCGAGGCACCGGCAGACGCAGAGGAGCCCGCAGAGGCACCTGCTGAGGCAGGCGGAGATTTCGCAGACAAGAAGGTAGGCGTATGTATTTATCAGTTCTCTGATAACTTTATGACACTGTTCCGTACAGAGCTTGAGAATTATCTGATTAGCTTAGGCTTCTCCAAGGACAACATCACCATCCAGGATGGCCAGAATGACCAGGGAACACAGTCCAACCAGATTGATGCTTTCATCAATGACAAGGTTGACGTTCTGATTATCAACCCCGTTAACTCCTCTTCCGCAGAAACCATTACCGACAAGGTAGTAGGTGCCGGAATCCCGTTGGTATACATCAACCGTGAGCCGGATGAGTCCGAGGAGCAGAGATGGGCAGACAACAACTGGGATGTAACCTACGTTGGATGTGATGCACGTCAGTCCGGAACCATGCAGGGCGAGATGATCGTAGACCTGGGTCTGGAGAAGGTTGACTTGAACGGCGACGGTAAGGTACAGTACATCATGATTGAGGGCGACCCCGAGAACGTTGATGCTAAGTATCGTACCGAGTTCTCCGTAAAGGCTTTGACAGATGCAGGCTGGGAAGTAGAAGAGCTTGACGACCAGGTTGGTAACTGGGATCAGGTAAAGGCACAGGAGCTTGTATCCAATGCACTTGGCCAGCATGGCGACAAGATCGAGGTTGTATTCTGCAACAACGACGCTATGGCACTTGGCGCTCTTCAGGCAATTGATACCGCAGGCCGCAAGGTAGGTGAGGATATCTTCCTGGTAGGCGTTGACGCTCTGTCCGAGGCTCTTGAGAATGTACTCAGCGGAACTATGACAGGTACTGTATTTAATGACCATATTTCTCAGTCCCACAGTGCAGCAGATGCAGCAGTGAACTATCTGACAGGTGCAGGGAATGAGCATTACATTGGTTGTGATTATGTAAAGGTTACAACTGAGAACGCACAGGAAGTTCTTGACAGCGTTAAATAATAACGACTGATAGACAGAATGTATGAAGCGGTGCGGGTGTTGTCATACGGCACCCGCACTTTTTGATATGAGAAGAGAGTGCGTGAAATACATAGTAGTTCTTGTTGTAGGATTGAATAAAGGATTGAAAAGTTTAGACTCGATATGAATTTCAATGTTAATTTGAGGTTCAAAAGTGAATGTGGAGAAAAACAGATTACAATCTGTTAAATTTTATTGGAGCCTAACTGTTTGACAGATCTATCCTGTCAGACTTTTGGAATCCAATAAACATAAATAGAAAAAAGAGAAGGAGGAGCAAAATGGCAGAGTATAAACTGGAATTGAAAGGCGTCTGCAAGTCATTCCCGGGTGTTAAGGCGCTGGATAATGTACAGTTGTCGCTCCGTCCCGGTACCGTACATGCACTGATGGGGGAAAATGGTGCGGGAAAGTCTACACTGATGAAGTGCCTGTTCGGTATCTATAAGATGGATGCAGGAGAGATCTTTCTCGATGGACAAAAGATTGAGATTGGAAACCCTGATGAGGCTATGAAATACGGAATTGCCATGGTGCATCAGGAGTTGCAGCCCGTACCGGCCAGAAGTGTTGGGGAGAATCTGTATTTGGGAAGATTTCCGGTAAAGAAATATGGACCCTTGCAGGTGATTGATCATAAGGCCATGTACGCAGAGACAGAAAAATGGTTAAAGGAAGTGAAGATGGACTTTGAGCCAAAGGCCCTTCTTGGAACACTGTCCGTAGGGCAGATGCAGTCCGTGGAGATTGCAAAGGCCGTATCCCAGCAGGCAAGGGTGGTAATTTTTGATGAGCCCACATCCTCCCTGTCAGATAATGAGGTGGAGGCTTTGTTTCGGATTATGAATGACCTCCGTGATAAGGGTGTAGCTATGGTATACATCTCGCATAAAATGGATGAGATTAAGCAGATTGCGGACGATATCACCATTATGCGTGATGGTACCTATGTAGGAACCTGGCCGGCAGACGAAATGACCACTGACGATATTATTGCGAAGATGGTAGGCCGTGAGCTGACGAATGTATATCCTCCCAGGGAGAATAAGCCTGGAGATGTGATTATGGAGGTGAAGGATCTCTGTTCCATCCATGAAAAATCCTTCCAGCATATCAATTTTACTCTTCGTAAAGGGGAAATCCTGGGCTTTGGCGGCTTGGTAGGAGCTCAGAGAACAGAGCTGATGGAGGGAATCTTTGGCATCCGTGGTGTGGAGACTGGAGAGATCTACATAAATGGTCAACAGGTGAAGATTAAGCATCCGAAGGATGCCATGAAGGCCGGAATCGGACTGATCACGGAGGACCGCCGTGGAAACGGTATCTTCGGCTGTCTGTCCATCAAGGATAATGTTGGTGTATCTATTTACAATAAGCATCTGAAGGCAGGTTTTGTTCTGGACCACAAGAAGATTGACGGCATTGTGGATGAGAACATCCAGAAGCTGCGAATTAAGACTCCGAGCATGAAGGAGCATATTGCAAATCTTTCCGGAGGTAATCAGCAGAAGGTTATCGTTTCCAGATGGCTTGCAAATGACCCGGACGTACTCATTATGGATGAGCCCACCAGAGGTATCGACGTGGGAGCCAAGCACGAGATCTATGAGATTATGAACGATCTGGCCAAGCAGGGGAAGGCTATTATTATGATTTCCTCTGAGATGGCGGAGCTTTTGGGTATGTCTGACAGAGTCTATGTCATGTGTAATGGAAAGATCACCGGTGAGATTACGGAAGAAGCTGAGATGAACCAGGAAAGTGTTATGGGCTACGCAACCCAGTTCTGATGGCGAAGGAGGATGGATAGAATGGAAAAAACAAAGAAAAAACAAATAACAGATTTTTTGATTAATAACGGTGTTATTATCGTTATGTTTATCCTGGTAATTTATACAGGACTTACCACCGATAATTTCTTTACAAGCAATAACCTTCTGAATTTGCTGGTGAATATGAGCTCCCGTCTGGTGATCGCTCTGGGAATCGCAGGCTGTGTTATCACTGCAGGCTGTGATCTGTCAGCTGGACGTATGATTGGTTTTGGAGCCTGTATCTCAGGTGTGCTTCTGCAGCGTATGGATTACTCTCAGAAGTTCTTCCCCAATATGGAGCCGATGAATGTATTTCTGGTAGCAGTGATTGTTATGCTGATTTGTGCAGCGTTTGGTTCAATTACTGGATTCTTTATTGCATACTTAAGCGTACCTCCCTTTATTGCCACTCTGGCTATGATGGAGATTGTGTATGGTATCAATATGATCTTTACCAATGCCACACCTCTGGGCGGTTATGTGAGCAATTATACCAATGTGGCAAGCGGAAGATTTTTGGGAATCAGCTATCTGATCTGGATTGCGATTATTGTAGCTGCCATTACCTGGTTCATTTTCAATATGACCCGTCATGGAAAGTACATGTATGCCGTAGGCGGCAATCCCCAAGCAGCAGAGGTAGCCGGTGTCCCGGTAAAGACTACCTTGATTCTTATCTATATGAAAGCGGCAGCTATGTACGGACTGGCAGGCTTTATGCTGGGCGCAAAGGCCGGCGGTGCTTCCGTAAACTTAGGTCTTGGCTACGAGATGGAGGCCATTGCGGCTTGTACCATCGGCGGTGTATCCGTTACCGGCGGACGTGGACGTGTAACCTCCGCTATCGTGGGTGTTACGGTATTCGAGCTGTTGAAGCTGGCATTGCAGTACCTTGGAATGGATGCCAATGCACAGTGGATCGCAATCGGTATTGTAATCTTTATCGCTATTTCTCTGGATATCCGGAAGTATATTGCGAAGAAATAAGGCGAAAAGCTGGATGATACACTTGGAATTTATCTGAATGATAGAAATATGTGTGTGGCGATAAGAAGAAGCAGCGGCCGGAACAGTATTCCGGCCGCTGCTTCTGTATCTAAATTATACAAAGCTGTTGCTTTTTGGATCGTATTGAAAATCAATTCCTCCCAGGGTAATCTCCAGAGCCTTACGCTCCAGATGCAGGCTTCTGCACAGCTCATCTAGAGAGGGGTAGTAATCGCGAAGCTGCATGTTGATCCAGCTTAACAGCATGAAGGGGTCCTTGGGTATCATAGCATCAACTCCTGTCTTCATCATTGGGCCTGTACTGCCCTTTTTATTTAACAACAAAACGGGAAAACTTGCAAGTATATCTTATTTCTGGTACACTGGATATATTGGAAATAACTGTAGTGTTATTAAAATAAAGGAGAAGGAAATGGAAAAACGAGAGATAGATCCGGAAAAGAGAAGAGAGGTGCAAAAGACCACAACCAGGGCAGTCCTTATAATTACGGCAGTGATTGTTATTTATGTGGTGTATGCACTGATAACGAAAAATCTCAATATTTATATATTTGAAGGGCTTCTCATGCTCTTTGTAGTTGCCTATGTGGTCTTAAATGATTTTTTGGAGCCCTATCGCCTGGGTATCTTTGAGGGCATGACAGTGGGACAGAAAAGCGGGTTTATGAAGATTCTTGTGCTGGATGCAGTAGGAATTGGCGCTGTACTTTACTGGATTATTGGCATGGGGAATTCGGAGAATGTTAATCAGAGCATTTTCCCGCTGTTAATCTACATCCTGACGGCTCAGATGAAGCGCAGGTTCCGCCCGGAATTCGAGGGGACGGACCAGGAGGAAGGGTCTCAATCTGAGGAGGAAGCTCTTTTGGAGGAGGAGCCCCTTTCCATAGAAGCTCAGGACGAAGACCGTAAGGAAGAATCATAATCAAGGGTGTCGGAGAATAGGACGGCTGGCTTTTCCGATGTTTTGTGCATGCGGACACAGGTGTGAACATCTCAGCTATCTGATTTTCCGGCGCCCTTTTCTTCTGTAATGGTTCCCATTTGCATATATTAGGGTAATGAGAAAATGCATTTGGGAGCATCCGAAGTGAGAAAGGGAAGGACAGCCGGTATTCCGGCATGGAAGCGAGGACTTCTGGTGGGGCTCGTGGGCCTTGCGGCAGTGGGAGCTGCGGCCGGTATTCGGGACAGACAGGAGGAACGGGACAGAGCTATGGTTATGGGGGATGCCTCCGGGGAGGAGACTGTATCTTCAAGCCCTGACAGCCAGGAGGAGAGCAGAGAGACGAAAAAAATTGCGCTGACCTTTGACGATGGCCCTCATCCCCGTTATACGGAGGAGCTTCTTGATGGCCTGGCGGAGCGGAAGGTAAAGGCAACCTTTTTCCTTTTGGGACAAAATATAGAGGGCCGGGAGGACATTATCAGGCGCATAGCAGAGGAGGGTCATCTCATTGGGAACCACACCTACTACCATGTGGACATCACAAGGCTTACTCAGAGAGAAGCCTGTCAGGAAATCCTGGAAACCAGCAAAAAGATCACGGCCATCACCGGACAGCCGGTGGAATATATCCGCCCTCCCTTTGGCAATTGGGACAAAGAGTTGGAATGTGAGGTTATGATGCTGCCCATTTTCTGGTCTGTGGACACCCTGGACTGGACTACTCGGAATGCGGATCAAATTGTCCAAAAGGTAGTGACGGATATTGAAGAAAATGATATTATTTTAATGCATGATTCTTACGACAGCACCGTGAAGGCTGCTCTTCGGATTATCGATCTACTGCAGGCGGAGGGCTATGAGTTTGTAACGGCGGATGAATTGATCCTGGAGTGACAGGGTGTCTTTTGTAAAGCGGAAGCGGAGGACAATATCATACATGAATTTGTTTGACTATATGCGGGAAAATACACTGGAGCAGGAGGCGCCCTTGGCCTCCCGGCTGCGTCCAAGGACCTTGGAGGAGATTGTGGGACAGCAGCACATCTTGGGAAAGGACAAGCTGCTTTACCGGGCAATCAAGGCGGACAAGCTGAGCTCTCTCATTTTTTACGGCCCGCCGGGAACGGGAAAGACTACCATTGCCAGGGTGATTGCCAACACCACCAAGGCCAGCTTCACCCAGCTCAATGCTACGGTGGCGGGAAAGAAGGATATGGAGGCGGTGGTCTCCCAGGCAAAGGACAACCTTGGCATGTACGGGAGGAAAACCATCCTTTTTGTGGATGAGATTCACCGCTTTAACAAGGGCCAGCAGGATTATCTTCTTCCCTTTGTGGAGGATGGGACCGTGATCCTCATAGGCGCCACCACGGAGAATCCCTATTTTGAAGTAAACGGGGCCTTGATTTCCAGGTCCGTTGTATTTGAGCTGAAGGCGCTGGAGCCGGAGGCGGTGCGTGAGCTGATTCACCGGGCCGTCTACGATGTGGAACGGGGAATGGGAGCTTACGGGGCGGAGATCACAGAGGAAGTGGCGGAGTTCTTGGCAGATATCGCAGGAGGAGATGCCAGGGCAGCCCTCAATGCGGTGGAGCTGGGAGTGCTGACTACGGAAAAGAGCGAGGATGGGATAATTCATCTCACCAGAGAGGTTATCTCCGAGTGCATCCAGAAGCGTGTGGTCCGGTATGATAAGACAGGGGACAACCATTACGATACCATTTCCGCCTTTATCAAGAGCATGCGGGGTTCAGACCCGGACGCAGCTGTCTACTACCTGGCGAAAATGATTTATGCCGGGGAGGATGAGCGGTTTATCGCCAGGCGGATTATGATCTGCGCCTCAGAGGATGTGGGAAATGCGGACCCCATGGCTCTCACGGTGGCGGTGTCCGCAGCCCAGGCCGTGGAGCGCATCGGCTTTCCGGAGTCCCAGATTATTCTGGCCCAGGCTGCGGCTTATGTGGCCTGCGCCCCCAAGAGCAATTCGGCGGTAAATGCCATCACAAAGGCCATGGAATCGGTGAAAAGCCGCCGGACCAGTGTTCCTCCTCATTTGCAGGACTCTCATTATCCGGGAGCAAAGAAGCTGGGCCACGGAATCGGATACAAATATGCCCATGATTATCCCAACCACTATGTGGAGCAGCAGTATCTCCCCTCAGAGCTTGAGGGGGAGGTGTTCTATGAGCCCTCGAAGAATGGGTATGAGCGGGAGATACGGGAATATTTTAAGAGGATTAAGGGAGGCGAAACAGGTTTGGAAGAATCGTAACCACCTTACAGGGTCTCCGGCTCCGGATACTCTGTGCCGAAGGTTTCGGCGGTAACGGATTTCATCACCTGGGGCGTCATAGGGAGATCACCGTAGTCCGTAGGGGTTTCGGCAATCTGATTCACCACCTCAAGGCCCTCAATGACCTTTCCGAAGGCTGCGTAGGCGCCGTCTAAGTGGGGGCTTGTCTTGTGCATTACAAAGAACTGGGAGCCTGCAGAATCGGGATGCATAGATCTCGCCATAGAGAGCACTCCGGGCGTGTGCTTCAGATCGTTGGAAAAGCCGTTCTGGGCGAATTCTCCCGCAATGGAGTAGCCGGGATCGCCCATGCCGTTTCCATTGGGACAGCCGCCCTGGATCATAAAGCCCTCAATGACCCTGTGGAAGGTAAGACCGTTGTAGAAGCCCTTGTTTACCAGACTTAAAAAATTGTTGACGGTGTTGGGAGCAATGTCAGGATAGAGCTCAGCCTTGAATATGCTTCCATCCTCCATTTCAAATGTGATAATTGGATTTTGTGCCATTTTTATATTCTCCTTTTTGGTTCAAGTGTGCTGGCATGCTTATAAGCAAATGGACAGTGTCGTCTGTTTGAAAATACAATTGAAGCAGTGCCGGATTCTATTTTAACGGAAAAGGGACAATTCGTAAAGGAGTTTTTATAAAATGCTGAAAGGGATCGTGATAGCCGTATCAGATGCGGAGCTGTTAAAGCAGACCCTCACAAGAGATGCCCTGCCCTGGGTGGAGGCCAAGGAATGGGAGCCTGCGACCTTTTTAAAAGCCCTGAAGCATCTGGAGGCAAAGAAGGAGGAGGTTCTGTGCCTGGTAGAAAGGGACCGGGAGGAGAGAATGGCCCTGGATCTGGGATTTTTCTGTGTGGGCTACCTGAATCCGGAGCTTCCGGAGGAGCGTCTGTCCGGCTGCCGGATTCTTCTGGAGGGCTTCCAGGAGATTGACAGGAGCTTTCTTGAGAATGTCCATACCAGGGCCCTGGGGCTTCCGGTTCTCATAGCGGAGACAAAGCGCCTCTGGATTCGGGAAATGACCCTCTCGGATCTGGACGGGATCAATGCCCTCTACCGGGAGGAGCCCTCCGTGACTCTGTCCCCGGAGCTTGCCCTTGACCGGCAGGAGGAGGAAGAAAAGATCAAGGCTTACATAGCCTATATGTATGGTCTCTATCAGTTTGGCATGTGGGTAGTTATTGAAAAGAAGAGCCAGGAAATGATCGGCAGGGCCGGCTTTGGTATTGCGGATTACCTGGATTTTGCGGAGATTGATATGGGCTATCTCATTGGAAAGAAATACCGCAGGCAGGGCTACGGGGAGGAAGCCTGCCGGGCGGCCCTGGCCTATGGACAGCAGGTGCTGGATTTCCCCGGGGTCAGCGCTTATATTGATCAGGAAAACAGTGGTTCCATGGGGCTGATTCAAAAGCTGGGCTTTGAGAGGCGGCAGAGTTTTGATTACCAGAGACGTCATTTGTGCCGGTATCGGCTGGAGTTTAAAGGCGCTTAGGATACCGAGAGCCGGCTTTGGCATTGCCGTATCGGGCCAGACTTCCATCATAAGAGGAGTGAAATAAGGAATTTGAGGGAACAATTTGAATATATCAGAAAAAATGAAAATATCCGCCAGAATCTTATTTCCATCAAGGCGGAGTTAAAAGGCGGCCAGGGCCTGGAAGAGCTGAGAGCCCTCTTTGACCGGGAACCGGAGGTGCTTCTCTCCCAGCTGCGTCATGAGGATGCCAAGGTGCGCAAAAATGCGGCCCTGATCCTTGGAAGCCTGGGGACGCCTGCTTGCCAGGAGGCTCTGTGGGAGGCTTACGGGAGGGAGACACAGCGCTTTGTGAGGAGCGTTTACCCGGAGGCATTGAAGGGCTGCGACTGTGGAGAACTGCTGGCCGGGCTAAAGGAGCGAAGGAAGGAGCTTCTCAGGGAGGAGGAAACCCCGGAGACGGGGAAGCACCGTCAGGAGGAGCTGCGGGCTCTGAACGCTTTGCTGGCCCGGTATGAGAAGCCCAAGGGACACAGGTTTACAGGATTTTTAAGGCCGTCGGATGTGATTTTAGTTACCCACCGGGATTACCGGGAGATCACCCTTGAACAGATTGAAGAGGGGCAGTGCGTGCTCTTAAAGGCAGGGGTGAAGGTGCTGGGAGGAAATCCGGAGGAGCTTATGAAGCTTCGGACCTTCCGGGAGCTTTTGTTCTGTCTCAACTGTCAGGAGCTTTCTAAGGAGCAGACGGCAGAGGAGCTTGCGGGCTCTGATTTACTGCCCTTAATGGAGGAGCTTCACCAGGGGGAGGGGCCCTTTTACTTTCGGATCGAGTGTAAGAGCCGGATGTCTCTGGAGCGAAGGAGCGCATTTACCAAGAAGCTGGCCGCCCGTCTGGAGGTTCTGACCAAGGGACGGCTTATCAATTCCACCTCGGATTATGAGCTGGAGCTGCGCCTGGTGGAGACCAGGACAGGGGACTTTTATCCCCTTGTGAAGCTGTTTACCCTGCCGGATCGGCGCTTTGCCTACCGGAAGAACAGCGTGGCCGCCTCCATCCGGCCGGAGCAGGCGGCTCTGTTTATGGAGCTGGCAGGAGAATATCTTAAGGAGGATGCCAGGGTTTTAGATCCTTTCTGCGGTGTAGGGACCATGCTGATCGAGCGGAATTACCGGGTGCATGCGGATACCCTCTATGGGGTGGATATTTACGGGCCGGCCATTGTAGGGGCCAGGGAGAATACGGAGATTGCCCGAATGACGGCCCATTATGTGCAGCGGGATTTTCGGGATTTTACCCATGAATATCCCTTTGACGAGATTGTGACGAATTTTCCGGCCAAGGGGAAGACCAGGAACGGACATGAGCTGGAATTCCTCTATGTGAAATTTTTTGACCGGGCGGAGGAGCTGCTGTGCCCCGGAGGGGTGGTGCTTCTCTACAGCCATGATCCCACATTTGTCCGCAGGCAGATCCGGGAGCATGGGGCTATGAGGATTCTGAAGGAGTGGCCCATGGGAGGGAAGGAAGAGAGCTGGCTGTTTGCCATACGCTTTGCGCCTTAGTGTATGATCTGTTTGCCAGGATTTTATAGACTGTATTTGTTGTATTCCGGAATCAACATCAGGATGTGAAGCTGGTTCCTACAAATATGACAAAGAAAGTAGAGCGGATGATTTATTATGTAACGAGCCAAGAGTAGGCGGGAAGATAGCTGCCCTTAACGGCGGGTAAAAGAAAAGAAAGGATCAAAATGCGGATTATGCGGGAACAACGGAGGGGGAAGAAGTATGAGGGAATTTTTATGCTTCTCTTGCTGATGGTGTGTTTTTTAGAGGTGTCCGCTTGCGGCAGACAAGAGGGCAATG
Organism: bacterium 1XD21-13; assembly: GCA_009917555.1. Classification (GTDB taxonomy): domain Bacteria; phylum Bacillota; class Clostridia; order Lachnospirales; family Lachnospiraceae; genus Laedolimicola. Next base: position 91,419 of record QZDX01000007.1, read on the forward strand.
AAGAGGCTCTTATGATGCGGGCAGAAAATGCGCAAACGGTCAGCGTAGAGCCACAGACACTGGCCCTGGTGCTGACCAGCCGGGACGGGGCCGAAAATGAAAAGCTTATAGAAGACTTTCAGAAGAAGACGGATGAGGAAGGAGTCGAGCTTCTGGTCCGTATTCCTGATGTGTCAGAGGAGGAGGCTTTGGAGGCTGGGAAGCTTACAGGAAGCTTTGTGCTCTGCGAGGTAGATCCTATTGAATACCAGATGCTCCTTATCAATGAGCTGGTGGCGGAGGATGTGGATGTGATAGCCATTCATCCCAATCACAGCGAGGCTCTGGAGCCGGTGCTCACAGGCGCCAGAGCTGTGGGAATCCGCATCTGTGCCTTTGGACAGGAGGTAGGGGAGGAAAGCTGTGATGCTTATGTGACAGCGGAGGAAGCGCCGGAGGCGACTCTGGAGCTTTTGCGGGCAGAGGAGTAGGATTGCTTTTGGAAATAAGTGAGAATGATATCCAAGAAAATTTTTTGGAGCTGTGCGATTCATATGAAAAACGAATCGCTCAGCTCCAAATATTTTTCAGGGCTATTCTATTCCAGATTCAGCCGCTTTGTCATAAAATGATTAGTCAGTATAAAGGCCCCGACCCCCAATATCAGGGACAATACAAGGGAAAATGCCATATTGAGCCAAAAATAAGTGGCATAATCCAAGCCGGAATTGTAATTCCCCACTCCAAAGAAAAAGCTGTTTATACTCATATTCCCAAAGGTGCCAACACCTGACAGAGCCACAACTACGGAGCTAAGCAGGTTGGCTACCATTTTGTATCCCATATAAATCCCAATGGACGCAAGCACCTTATGGTCGTTAAAGCTGTGTCCAATGGCAATGCACATGTAGATAATCAGTGTGCCGGCAATGGTATCCACCAGTGCAATAAGGAGAAAAACGGGAATTCCAATGCCGGTGGGCACTCCAAAAATATCCGGGAAAGAGCTGAACAGACCATCCCAGAAATACCTGAAATCTTTAATAATACTCTTATTCAGTATCATAGCAAAGACGGAAAGGGCAATGAGAATCCCGTCTGCAATCTGCCAAACCACAGATACCGTAAGCTTAGCAAAAATATGCTCTCCGGCAGAAGCCGGAAGGGTATGCATCAGATATCCTTCATCCGTAAAGAGATTCTTGCGGAATCGGAGAATATCCAGATACAGCCAGGTAATAACGAAAATAGCTATCAGCGCAATTACGTAGGCGGAAATCAGCATAAAATCCATAATCCCTTCCCACATGCGCAGGGAATAGTTGCTGTAGTTCACATGCTCCCGGCTCACTACAAACTGTACGTAAAAGCGTCCCACAATGGTTATGATAATCAGTCCCAGGTGTAAGGGGATCATCAGCCGGTTTACGGCCTTAAATTCATGCTTTAATAATTTTCCTAACATCTGAACACCTCCCGGAAGAGAGCGTCTACGGACTTGCCCTCCTGTTCCCGAATATCATCCACTGAGGTTGTCAGGCGGATGTGTCCGTTTTGAATAAAAATCACGTCATCCAGTACATTTTCAATATCGGAAATAAGATGGGTGGAAATCAGTACGGATGCCCGCTCGTTGTAGTTGGTAATAATGGTCTGAAGAATGTAATCTCTGGCCGCCGGGTCTACGCCTCCGATGGGTTCATCCAGGCAGTAGAGATCCGCATCCCGGCTCATAACCATAATGAGCTGAACTTTTTCCTTGGTGCCCTTGGACATGGAGCTTAAGCGATCCTTCTCGTTAATGTTCAGGCGGTGCAGCATTTCCATAGCCCGGTTCCGGTCGAAATCACTGTAAAAGTCACAGAAGAAATCCAGAATATCCGTAACCTTCATCCAACTGTTGAAATAGGTCCGCTCCGGCAGATAGGAGACCACCTTTTTCGTCTCCGGTCCGGGAAGAGCGCCGTTAATGAGAAGCATTCCCTCGGTAGGAGAGAGAAGCCCGTTGATAAGTTTAATAAGTGTTGTCTTTCCACTTCCGTTTGGCCCCAGAAGCCCAATGATACGTCCACGCTCAATGGTTAAATTGATGTTGTCCAGGGCTGTCTTGTAGCCATAGCGCTTTGTTAAGTTCTGGCAGCTTAGCAATTGTTCCATTACTGTCCCCCCTTTAGCTCCTGCTCCAGAAGACGCTTAATATCTTCCTTTTTAAATCCTAATTGTTCCATGTTTTTGAGGAAAAGCTGAATCTGTTCCCTTGCAAGCTGTTCTTTGATTTCTGTCATTTTTGCCGTATCCTCCGTGATAAATCTGCCGCTGGTTCGTTGTGTGTAGACAAGACCGCTGCGCTCCAGTTCTGTCAGTGCCTTCTGCATGGTGTTGGGGTTGACGGATGCTTCCATCGCCAGGTCCCGTACAGAGGGCAGCTTGTCGCCTGGCTGGTATGCGCCGGCGATAATGTTGGTTTTGATGACGTCCACAATCTGTAGATAGATGGGACGGGAATCATCAAGAATCCACGCCATATAGTCACTCCTTTCCTTAGTTTGCCCGTGTTCTTTGGGTGGTTTCCATTTTTTTCTAGGGGGGGGGTAAAATGGATTTTTAATTTTACCGCTCCCCAGCCCCCTCCGGTCAGGAGGGCGCAGTATATAATACGGATGCATCATTTGTATCACTGTATTACTTTAATAATACAATAATTCTTTTCGCTTTATATGTCAAGGGAGGAGAGGGAATATTCAGAATATCTTAAGAATACAGGGGGAATAGAACAGGAGAAGCAATCAAATTATGTATTTCTGGAAGGGCAGGAATGCTTGCCCGGATTCTGTTCACGTGGTATGATAGGGAAAATGAAAAAAGGAGTGTTATCAATGTATCGGGAAATAGCGAAGCTGGTATTATATAGAGATTTGGGAGAGGACAGTATCCTGCGGAGGCTGGCAGGGATTTTTGAGGACTGGGAGAAAAAGGAGGGCACGAAAGCGGAGCTGACCACCCGGATTTATGAGCAGATTAAGGCGCTTCTGGATCTGTCTACCGTGTATGGCTTTGACACGAATCTGTGGCACAATTATCTGACCTTTATCTTACTGACCAATGAAAATTCCTTTAGCATGACCAGCGAGAAGGTGGGTGCCAATGACGGAAGCGTAAATCATTTTGCAAAAGGGGATTTTCGTGTATTTAAGAGGCTGTTTGACTTTGATTTCGGGCCCGTTGAGGAGGAGCTCGGCATTGACTGCTTTTCTACCATTTGCAATTACAAGGCTATTGGGAAGAAGGAGCGCATGTACAATAAGAATGTCAGCGAGAAGGTACAGGCGGTGAGCCTTCGGATTGAGAGAGCGAAGGATGAGGAAGAGATTTTTACCATTGTGACGGATTTTTATAAGGCTTACGGGGTTGGAATGTTTGGCCTTAATAAGGCATTTCGCATCAAGAGCCTGCCGGAGGGGGTGGAGTTTCTGCCTATCAATAACACGGAGCAGGTGCTGCTTAAGGATTTGGTAGGTTATGAGCTTCAGAAGCAGAAGCTCATTGACAATACGGAGGCATTTGTGAAAGGACTGCCGGCTAACAATGTACTGCTTTTCGGGGACAGCGGTACGGGGAAATCCACCAGTATTAAGGCCATTTTAAATGAGTACTATGACAGAGGGCTCCGGATGATTGAGATTTACAAGCATCAGTTCCAGGACCTGTCCGCCATTATTGCGCAGATTAAGAATCGGAATTACCGGTTTATTATTTATATGGATGATTTGTCCTTTGAGGAATTTGAGATTGAGTATAAGTTTCTCAAAGCAGTGATTGAGGGCGGCATGGAGACGAAGCCGGACAATGTGCTTATCTACGCTACCTCCAACCGGCGGCATATTATCCGGGAGACCTGGGGGGATCGGGATGATATGGAGACAGACAATGGAATGCACCGGTCGGATACCATGCAGGAGAAGCTGTCCCTGGTGGCCCGCTTTGGCGTGACCATCTGTTACTCGAAGCCCTCACAGAAAGAATATTTCCAGATTGTAACCGAGCTGGCGAAAAGGTATCCTGAGATTACCCTGTCAGAGCAGGAGCTTTGTGCCAAGGCTAATCAGTGGGAGTTAAGCCATGGCGGAATCTCAGGGCGGACGGCGCAGCAGTTTATTAATTATCTGGCTGGGCGGATTTGATAAAAACAGGAATGTATTATAATTAGAGCTGCTAAAGTGGGCCCGCTTTTTCAGTGCGGAAAAGAAGGAGGAGTTTGAGATGGCAATGGAAGGAAGCGCTTATATTGAAAAAGCCTTTGAGCGGCTGACAGAGATTAGTGCGGATGACCTGAAGCGTCTGGAATATGAAGCCAGAGAGAAGGCTATTTGAGATCATACTTATCTTATGGATTATAATTTAAAGAAGGGGTTAGAGGAAGGCAGAAAAGAAGGCCGAAAAGAAGGAATGGAGCAGGGAGTAAAGGCTTTTATAGAGATCTGCAAGGAAAATTCTTTGGCAAAAGAAACTGTTTCGGATAAGCTTATGGAACAGTTTTCTTTGTCCGCTGAGGCAACGAAGGAATTTATGGGAAAATATTGGATGATGGAATCAAAATCATAATTTAATCTTATCCTATGAAGGTGGTCAGGGGCTGTCAGATTTTGGGACAGCCTCTCTATCTTGTAGAAGAAAAAGGGGAGCTGTGAATCTGACAGAAGGCACAACTCCCCTTTGCGACTGTGAAACAATGAATAACTGGTACTTATTTATCTGTATCAGCCCTCCATAGACTGGCTCCGATATTTCATATTCAAAAGTGCTTCCCTGTCATTCTGAAGCAGATAAGAATACTCTGCGCTGTTGCCTGTGAGAATATGGGGGAACTGGCCGTAGGCATTCATCACTGTCGTACATTTTTTCTCGGAGGATAAGGATACCTGCTGGGTACTGCCGTCAAGCATTTCCCACCACACATAGAAGTTGACGCTTCGGCCGCTTCGCATGGAGCCGGTATGTACCCAGATGATTTGGCTGTTGTCCAGAATCAGCTTCTCAAGCTTGGCACAGAAGGTCCATTTTCTACCGATAAAGACCTTGGCCTGTTCCTGGGCGGAAGCAAAGTCATTTTCCAGATCCTCCATGGTGACGCCGGGGTTGGCAGCCAGATATTCGTTGGTCAGCTTTTTGGCGGAATTCTTCAGCGTTTTTACAAGAATAAACAGTGCAAACAACAGCAGAACCGAACCGATGGCAGTGAGACCATAGATATTTACAAGGGTTTCTCCGTGAATTCTGCCATGGCTGACGTGATAAACCACAGGCTCTGAGTAGGTGCCCATATAGTACTCCAGCGCAGATTCAAAATAGCTGAGATCTTCACCCTCCAAAATCTCCAGTGTACCTGATACTGTCACACCGGATGTGGGCAGGTCAGCCCCTGTTTCGTAGGCATCCCAAAACGCATCTGACTGATCAAGTATTTCATCATAACGCTTGTTGGGAACCTCGATGGAGATACAGATGCCACGATCCTCATCTAAAACAAGCCAGGAAGAGCGATCCTTTTTGGTTCCGGTGGAGACGCCGTTGACTTTTGTAGTCTTTGTGGTTTCCATATATTCGTCCACCGGATATTTGACCTCCAGGGATATATACTTTCCTACCATATCCGAAAGCTCGGCATCCACGGCCAGGGGCTTGGGGCCCATGAGAGCTGTGATGCTGGACAATCCTACGTTCCAGAGCATCACTCCGCTTAAAACTCCTAAAATCACAATCAGCCAGAGGCTGTCCATAATTTGTCCTATACGTAATTTTTTCAGCATATCGTTTCTCCTATTCAAGTCCCGTAATATCTCAACAGTACCATTTAGCCCATGATAGTCTGTGCACGATCACCCAAACGCTTTCGGGCGAGAGTTAAAAAGTGTCCGGATGCAGATTCCGATTTCCAGCTTAACTGCATATTGGGATGCTTTTTCTCTTCATCCCCCTGATAGTGAATATAAATCATATAGCTTGTGTAATTGTAACGGACCTTTCCGCTGCGTACTTGGCCGGAAACCGTCTCGGAATACATTCTTCCAATGCGGCTGCTGTCTATTATGGCAACCTGTGCGGTTCCTTTGAGGACGATCCAGTAGCGTTCTCCCAAAGTGGCACAGGTACAATCCTCTTTACCTTGCTCCCGGATAGTCCAGGAATCATCTGCCTCCAGGAGATTTTGGGCAACTGCCTCCCGTTCTGATTCAACGGGATAAAGCTTTTCCCAGGCTCTGTCATAATTTTTCAGAAGCTTATAGGGGTCAAAGGCCAGACCCATGCCAAGGAGGAGAGGAACACCATAAAGCTCTCCCATGCCAAGTCCCAGAGCCAGATGGCAGGTAATAATCTCCATAGGCGAACCGCCTACATAGAAGCCCAGGGCCGTAAGAGCCGCTGCCACACCCAGGATAGCCAGAAATGCCATCCATGTTCTGCGCCCTCTTCCTTTCCGGCACCAGGCTTCCAGCCAGGGGAGCTGTCTTTTTAGAAACAGTGTAACAGAGCTTCCGGGGTCTTTAGCCAGAAAGTCCTTCTCGGCGCCCTTTCGAAGCAGGGAAATAATCGCAATCAGCAGGAACAAAAGATTGATCCCGATAACAACCACACAGATCCAAAAATGCCAGGCAGGAATCCCTTGTATATAACCGTCCTCCAGTACATACCAACTGGATTGTGCCCGAGTAGCCATACGCAGATCCTCACTTCCCTGAAAATCAGGGCTGTCCAGAGAATCGAAAAGTACACTCATGGCCTGGGAATCCTCAATAGAAGTAAGGGAGCCTGTTACGGTTACAGGCTTTAACTGGGATTCCAGATCATCTCCCCAGGATTCCTTTACCTCAGGGGACATGTTTGCAGCCCGCAGAAGTCGTTCAAAGGGGCTGGTGTTCTGATCGGAGACAACAACCTTTATGAAACACTTCCGTCCCTCATCATAGACAATGTAGGCTGTGCGTTTTACACGGCTGGCATCCCCGGAATAGTATTCCTCCGGATAAGAGACCACGGGATGAGTGACCTCATAGGACACATAGGCATCCTTAGCCTCTTCAAAGGTCATGTCGTCCGTAAGCTGGGATGCTCCGGACAGGAGAGCCTTGATGCCTCCTCCGGCCGTGACGCCAAACAGGAGAATAACGGCCAGTGTGAGAACAACGACACTGATTTTTGAAGCTCGTTTCATATGTAAACCTCCTCAATGAAAGGCTTCATAGTATGCAATACCAAAAGATTAGTCATGGGCTATGCAACTGTGAAGCATTAAAATACTGTAAATATTATACGCTGAATGGATGCAGGAATCAAGAAAAAATAACGTCAGTTATTTCAATAAAAGCTCCACCGGACAGTGATCCGAGCCGAAAATATCCGTGTGAATCTTAGCATCCTCCAAGCGCTTTGTAAGCCGTTCTGACACAATAAAATAGTCAATCCGCCACCCGGCATTTTTCTCCCTGGCGCGGAACCGGTAGGACCACCAGGAGTAGATACCCTCCATATCGGGATAAAAATAGCGGAAGCTGTCCACAAAGCCGGATTCCAGAACATGGGTCATTTTTGAGCGTTCTTCATCAGTGAAGCCGGCATTTTTCCGATTGGTTTTTGGATTTTTCAGATCGATTTCTTTGTGAGCTACATTGAGATCGCCGCAGTAGATCACGGGCTTCTTTTCGTCCAGGCCCTTAATATAATGGAGAAAATTGTCCTCCCATTTCATCCGGTAGTCAAGCCTTGCAAGGCCGTCCTGGGAATTGGGGGTATAGACGGTCACCAGGTAAAAATCTTCAAATTCCAGGGTGATCACACGGCCCTCGTGGTCGTGCTCCTCCACACCGATTCCATAGGAGACGGACAAAGGCTTTGTCCTGGTAAAGACAGCCGTTCCGCTGTAGCCTTTTTTCTCCGCATAGTTCCAGTATTGGTAATAGCCAGGAAGATCAAGCTCAATCTGCCCCTCCTGCAGCTTTGTCTCCTGCAGGCAGAAAATGTCCGCATCCAGCTTCTTAAAATCCTCCATAAAGTTTTTGCCCACACAGGCCCGCAAACCATTTACATTCCAGGAAATTAATTTCATATTGGCCTCCTATTAATAGTTCCGTAATATCCTCTGCAACATCACGCATCCGAAAGAAAAAGAATTGCTTTTTCCTTCTGTTTTACATATAATGATAATAGTTGCAATTGATCTGATTATAGAGACTTTTAGACAGAAAGTAAAGGGGAAAGGATGAGGGATATGGAAAAGGTATATGACGTTACGGCGATTGGAGAATTGTTGATTGATTTCACGGAAAATGGAGTGAGCTTCCAGGGAAATCCCCTGCTCGAAGCGAACCCCGGCGGTGCTCCCTGCAATGTGCTTGCCATGCTGAATAATCTGGGAAAGAAGACAAGCTTTATTGGAAAAGTGGGGGATGATCAGTTTGGAAGGACCTTAAAAGACACTTTAGTGGAGCTTGGCATTGGAACGGACAATCTTCTTTTGGATAAAGTGGTACACACCACACTGGCCTTTGTGCACACGGCAGCAGATGGAGACCGTGATTTTTCCTTCTACCGGAAGCCAGGGGCGGACATGATGCTGACAGCGGAGGAGGTTCAGGAGGAATTAATCGCTCAGAGCCGTATTTTGCATTTCGGAACCCTGTCTCTTACGGATGAGCCGGTGCGCAGTGCCACCAAGAGGGTCTTGGAGTACGCCGAAAAGCATGAAGTGATGGTAACCTTTGACCCCAATCTTCGGCCGCCTCTCTGGAATAATCTCCAGGATGCCAAGGAGCAGATCTGGTTTGGCCTGTCCAAGTGCTCTGCCGTTAAGATGTCGGAGGAGGAGCTGGAATTTATCACCGGGGAGAGAAGTCTTGACCGGGGTGTGGAGGCAGTGCGGAACCGCTTTGATATTCCGCTGATCTGCATTACCATGGGAAAGAAGGGAAGCCGGGCTTATTACAGGGATCATATATCTGTGGAGAAGGCAGGCTTTGTACAGCCGAATACCATTGAGACTACAGGGGCAGGGGATACCTTCTGCGCAAGTATGCTGAATTATATTCTGGATCACGGTCTGGAAAATCTGACCGAGCAGAGCTTGATGGAGATGTTGACCTTTGCAAATGCCGCGGCTTCTATTATCACCACACGGAAGGGAGCTCTTCGGGTGATGCCTACAGTTGAGGAGATAAAGGCTCTCATTGACTGACAGGGTGCAAATTCGAATATGAGGAGAAGGATGTTATGAAAAAATTGTTGGATCAGATTACAGAGGAGGTCATGAAGGCATTCGCGGCCTCCGGCTATGAGGAGGAGTATGGAAAGGTGACCCTCTCCAACCGGCCGGATCTCTGTGAATACCAGTGCAACGGAAGTATGGCCGCAGCCAAGAAATACCACTGCGCGCCCATTCAGATTGCATCGAAGGTGGTAGAGGAGCTTGAGAAAAGCGCTATTTTTGAGGAGGCTCTGGCAGTCAATCCGGGCTTTATCAATCTGAAGGTAAGCGCCTCCTTTGTACAGTCATACCTCCAGGCGATGCTTCAGGATGAGCGCCTGGGCTGTGATAAAACGGAGAAGCCTAAGACAATGATTGTTGATTATGGGGGACCCAATGTGGCGAAGCCCCTCCATGTGGGCCATCTGCGTTCCGCCATTATTGGGGAGAGCGTAAAGCGCCTGGGACGCTTTGTGGGTCACCAGATGATCGGCGATATTCATCTTGGAGACTGGGGTCTGCAGATGGGGCTGATTATCACGGAATTGAAGCACAGGAAGCCGGAGCTGCCTTATTTTGATGAGAGCTTTGGAGGGGAATATCCCAAGGAGGCACCATTTACCATCTCGGAGCTGGAGGAGATCTATCCTACGGCTAGTGCCCGATCCAAGGAGGATGAGGCTTATAAAAATGAGGCTATGGAGGCCACCTATCTGGTTCAGCATGGACATCGGGGCTATCAGGCGGTGCTACAGCATATTTTAAATGTGTCTGTGGCGGATTTGAAGAAGAATTATGCCAGCCTGAAGGTGGAATTTGACCTGTGGAAAGGGGAATCGGATGCCCAGCCCTATATTCCGGATCTGGTGGAAATGCTGAAGGAGAAGGGCTTTGCCTATGAGAGCGAGGGCGCTCTTGTGGTGGACGTGAAGGAGGATACGGACACCAAGGAGGTTCCACCCTGCATGATCTTGAAGTCCGACGGGGCATCTCTCTATACGACTACGGATCTGGCTACCATTGTGGAACGGATGAAGCTTTATCATCCTGACGACATTATCTATGTGGTGGACAAGCGGCAGGAAATGCATTTTGTCCAGGTATTTCGCTGTGCCCGGAAAACGGGGCTTGTGGACAGTGAGACTGGGCTAAAGTTTTTGGGCTTTGGGACTATGAACGGGAAGGATGGGAAGCCCTTTAAGACCCGCGAGGGGGGCGTCATGCGTCTGGAGCATTTGATTGCGGATATTGATGAGGAGATGTACCGGAAGATTGTGGATAATTCGGAGGCGGAGATTCCAGAGGAGGAAGCGAGGGAGACGGCGCAGACTGTGGGCCTTTCGGCTGTGAAGTATGGGGATTTGTCTAACCAGGCTTCCAAGGATTATGTGTTTGATGTGGAGCGGTTTACTTCCTTTGAGGGGAATACGGGGCCCTATATTCTTTACACCATTGTGCGGATTAAGTCTATTTTGAATAAGTATCGGGAGCTGGGGCTTGATCCGGAGAGCGGGATTATCAGAGCGCCGGAGAATGAGACACAGAAGAGTCTGATGCTTCGGCTGGCCAGGTTTAATGGGGCGGTCTGGAATGCCTTTGAGGAGCTGGCGCCTCATAAGCTTTGCGCTTATATTTATGAGCTGGCCAATGCCTTTAATAAGTTTTATCATGAGACGAAGATTCTCAGTGAGGAGGACGAGGAGATACGCAGCGGGCTGGTGGCTGTTTTGGTGCTGACGAAACGGGTGCTGGAGACTTGTATTGAGATATTGGGGTTTGAGGCGCCGGAGAGAATGTGAGGGGGACGGCCCAGCCGCAAAAGAGGCCCGGAGGCTTTTCGATATCCGTGTTCGGACGATTCGCGTACATAGGGATATTGGAAAAGCCTCCGGGCTTCTTTTGCGGCTGGGACTGATTTTGGGGGTGGTGCTTTAAAATGATTCTAGGCTATGGCCATTTGTTTTACTCTTATAAAAGCTTTGTTGACGGCGGGGATGGACAGGATGATTAGGGTCATGGCGGCTTCGCAGCCCAGGTAGCTGCCGTTGTAGGCTAGGGAGTATACGGGGGCGCTCATTCCGCTGCCTTCGGCGTAGGAGGCGAAGAAGATGAGGCCGGATAGGAAGGCGAATAGGTAGCGGCCTAGGACGCCGGCTATGTAGCCCTTGATGAGGCCGTTTTTCTTGTTGGAAAATAGGCCGGAGAGACCTAGGGCTCCGAAGGCCAGGAGATAGTCGGTGATCATCTGGGGCAGGCTGATGATGTAGGGGTCGGAGATGAGCTGCAAAAGGCCGTAGGCGAAGCCGGTGATGAGGCCGGTGCGGAGGCCGTACCAGTATCCGATGCAGCAGATGAACAGCATGGAGAAAAGGGTGACGGAGCCGCCCATGGGGGCCTCGAAGAGCTTCAGGAAGGATGTGATCATTCCCAGGGCCATGGCTGTGGCTGCGAATACCAGGGGCTTGGTCTCGATGTGCTTGTTTTCTCCGGTGAGATAGCAGGCCAGAATTAACAGGAGCAGAATGGCGGCTACCAGGGCACCATAGCCCAAGCCAGTCAGGGAGTAGGAGGTTCCCCACTCGTCTACAACCTTGTTTACAAAAAGTGACATAAAAAAATCCTCCTTGGTAATGTGATTTTCACAGGAGGGGATACGAAAAGCAGCTTCCTTACGCCGGCATTAACCGGTTCAAGTAATGAGGGTCAGCGTGAAATGACGCTTTCTCAGCCTTAGGCTCCCCTAGCATAAAATTTGCTATGTGATTACTTTGACTATACGCTTGAGAGAGGGAAATGTCAAGGGTTCATTGTTCAGCTTTATTTTGAAGCTGGATTTTTTTCTTTTTACTGAGGGAGAAGTGTGCTATACTGTTACTGTTCTTAGCCAATGCGTCTGTGGCAGACGGATTGGAAAGACATTGTATGATTTCGCTTAAGCAGAAACGGAGTGTATGATTTCTATGATAAGGCTTCCCAAAAATAAAAAGGTAATTGTGATTTTAAGTGCTCTGTGCTGTCTTCTGATGGTGGGGCTGAATTTATATCAGCAGTCCTGGCGCACCATGGATGTGATCTTGTTTATGGGACAGAGCAATATGAGCGGTGCAAATGGAGATGCTTCTTTAGCGCCGGAGCTTTTGGAGGGAGCCGGGTATGAATATCGGGCTATTACGGACCCGGAGAGCCTGCATATTTTAGAGGAGCCCTTTGGGGAAAATGAGAACAGGGAGGGCGGCTTGGATGACCGGGGGATTTTGGAACGGCAGGGAAGCCTTGTGACGGCCTTTGTCAATGCTTACTATGAGGAGACAGGAACGCCGGTGGTGGCGGTCTCGGCGTCCAGAGGGAGCTCCTCCCTCAATGGCTGGCTGAACAAGGGGCTTAAGGAGGATGCGGCCCAGCGGCTTCAGGGAGCGAAGGAGTGTCTGAAGGGAGAGAGAGTTCGTATTCGCCATATTTACATGGTTTGGTTTCAGGGTGAGGCGGATGTGAACTTGAAGCTCACCGGGGAGGAGTATAAGGAGGGGCTGAATACCTTGGTTGCTTATATGGGAGAGCAGGGTGTGGAGCAGTGCTTTTTGATTCAGATTGGTGAGGATGCGGAGAATTCGCAATATCATCAGGCTATTATGCAGGCCCAGCTAGAGATATGTGAGGAATCGGATCGGATTATTTTGGCGTCAAAGCTGCCAGGTGAATTAAATGGAGCAGATATGAAGGATCAGGGTAAAATTCATTTTACTCAGAAGGCGCTGAATCAGATAGGTACGGATGCGGGAGCCCATGCTGGTGACTGGGTCAGGCAGCAGATAGAAGCGGAGAATAAAAGGTGAGAGAAGAGAGGGCCATAAGGCTTTTGAGGAGAATTGCGGTTCCGATTTTACTCTATGGACTTTTGGCGATGCTGTGTCCGTGGTTTTTTGGAATCCTGTGGGGAGGGCGTTTGCTGGAACCGGATGCGGGAATGTGGTTTTTATCAGCAGAGAATTTTTTGATGCTTCCGATATTTTGGCTGTTGTATCGCTGGGATCAGAAGGGGAGAGAGCAGTATGGACGAGGCCTTTGCCAAAAGGAAGGGCAGCCCCATAACTTTGGAAAGCAGGACAGGGATTGCAGGTTTGGAATAGGGGATCTGCTATTGGTGATGCTGGGAGCCGTATGTATTTCCAGGGGCGTGAATTATCTTCTGCCTCTTACACCGCTGCCTTACTGGTTTCCCGGATATGAGGCGGCCTCAGAGGAGATTTACCGTTGCAGCCTTATGTCGCAGATAGCGGCGGGAATGATAAGCGCACCTCTTTTGGAAGAGGTGCTCATGCGGGGTATCCTCTATACAAGGTTAAAGGAATTTAGTAAAAGACCCCAAACCGCAATGCTTTTAAGCGGGATGATTTTCGGGCTGTTTCACGGCAATGTGGTTCAGGGTGTGTATGCTTTTGTGATGGGAGTTTTTTTTGCTCTGGTGTATGAGGCTTATGATTCCCTGTTTCCGCCGGTGGCGGCACACATGACGGCAAATGGAATGTCGGTTCTGGCCGGACAGCTTCCTGTATACCCTGATTGGTTCTCATTTCCAGGTGCCTATGAGCTTTTGACAGCCGGATTTTTGCTGGCAGGGCTGGCAAGCTTTCGATATTTTTGGCATCGGGTATGAGTTTATTTCAGAAACATCCGAATCAGCTTCCCATAGAGCTCCCCATAAGGCTGATACCGCATAGGCAGATCCAGCCAGGTCTTCTTGTCCACAATGCTCTTATAGTGGGAAAAAGTGTAAAAGCCGTCCCTGCCGTGGTAGGAGCCCATGCCGCTCTCGCCGAAGCCTCCGAAGCCCATCTCGCTGGTGGCCAGATGGATGATGGTGTCGTTGATGCAGCCGCCTCCGAAGCCGCAGCGCGAGGTGACATGCCGGGCCACACCTTTGTCGGAGGTAAAGAGATACAGGGCCAGCGGGTGGGCCTTTGAGTTGATGGTCCGTATGGCTTCCTCCAAAGAGGTATAGGTGAGAATGGGCAGAACCGGTCCGAAGATCTCCTCCTGCATACAGGCATCCTCCCAGGTGACGCCGTTCAGAATGGAAGGCTCGATTTTGAGAGACTGTGGATCAGAGCCTCCTCCGTGGACAACCTTGGAGGGATCAATCAGCTCGCACACTCTCTGAAAATGCTTCTCATTGATGATTTTCCCGTACTGTTGATTGGATAGGGGATCGGAGCCATACTGCTTTTTAATCTGTTTTTTCAGCTCCGCAATGAGTGACTCCCGAATAGAGGGATCGCATAAAATATAGTCGGGGGCCACACAGGTCTGCCCGCAGTTTAAAAATTTTCCAAAGACAATGCGTTTTGCCGCCAGCTTAAGGTTGGCGGTTTTTTCTACGATACAGGGGCTTTTTCCTCCCAGCTCCAGAGTGACCGGTGTCAGGTGCTCCGACGCCTTCCTCATAACCTGCCGGCCTACTGTCTGACTTCCGGTGAAGAAGATATAGTCAAAATGCTCATTTAACAGGCAGGTGTTTTCCACCCGGCCTCCGGTGACCACAGCCACAAGGGAGGGATCAAAGCATTCTTCTATGAGGGAGCGAATGATCTGGCTGGTGTGGGGAGAGTAGGCGCTGGGCTTTAGAATCACTGTATTTCCGGCAGCCAGGGCGTCCGCTAAGGGCTCCATGGTCAGCAGAAACGGATAGTTCCAGGGGCTCATAATCAGAACCACACCGTAGGGCGAGGGCTTTTTGAAGCTTCGGGAGTGGAACTGTGCCAGCGGGGTGTGGACCCGCTTTTCCCGGGCAAAGGAGTGAAGATGGCGCTCCATGTAGGTGATTTCGCTTAAGGTCAGTCCGGTTTCGCACATGTAGCTCTCGAAGCTGCTTTTGCCTAAGTCTGCTTCAATGGCCTGGTGGATCTGGTCCTCCCGGCTTTTGATGGCGCTTTTCAGCTTTTTCAGGGCCTCCAGGCGGGCGGGCAGGGGCAGAGTGGCGCCGGACAAAAAGTATTCACGCTGGTTGGTTACGAGCTTTCTGATTTCTGTTTCATTCATAAGAGGATTCTCCTGTAATTTTCATTTACACTATTTCTTCTTTAAAAATATGACAATCCTTGTGAGCAAGGTGTATTATTTTATCTATAATCCACATAAAATGCAGGACTTACAGGGATCTCCATAAGGCTCCGATAAAAGACCTCCAACTCTGACGCATCCATCAGTACGGGCACCGGATAGAGGGGATTGGCCTCCTTGTCCGCATAGTGGGAGAGCTTAGGGATATCCTCATCCCGGATTTCAGGAATGGTATCACCGATGTCAAAACGCTTCTTCATATCCCGGATGGCCTGGATAAAAGCTTCTGCAGCCTCCTTGTGAGGGGTGCTTTTGTCTGCAAGATGGGCTTCTATGGCAAGGTGGTGAAGCTTTTTGTACACGGCAGGGCCGTAATATTCCAGCACCGCAGGCAGAAGCACCGCATTGGCCAGTCCGTGGGGCACATTGTACTCGCCGCCCAGGGAGTGAGCCACCGCATGGACATAGCCCACGTAGGATTTTGTAAAGGCACAGCCTGCATAGAAGGAGGCCTTCAGCATGTTTTTTCGGGCCTCGATATTTTGTCCGTCCGTGTAGGCTGTGTCCAGATTCTCAAAAATCAGCCGGACGGCTTTTTTGGCATCCCGGCGGGTATCCGACATGGTGGAGCGGCCAATATAAGCCTCCACCGCATGGGTGAGGGCGTCAAGACCCGTGGTGGCGGTGATAAAGGGTGGAAGGCTGAGGGTTACCTTCGGGTCCAGAACGGCGTACCGGGGGATGAGAGGAAAGTCATTGATGGCGTATTTGTGCCGGGTCTGGGCGTCCGTGATCACGGCGGCCAGGGTAGTTTCGCTTCCGGTTCCGGCTGTGGTGGGAACGGCAATGAGCAGAGGAAGGCGTTTATGTACCTTTAAAATGCCCTTCATTTTTGCCAGGGATTGGTGAGGCTTCACTGCACGAGCGCCTACGGCCTTGGCACAGTCCATGCTGGAGCCGCCGCCAAAGCCAATGATGGCGTCACAGGCATTTTCCTGGTACAGCTTTAAAGCCTCGTACACATTGTCTGTGGTGGGGTTGGCACAGGTTTTGTCGTAGACACAGTAGAACATGCCGGCGGCTTTCAGCGCCCGTTCTAAGCGGGCGGTGAGCTGGAGCTTTCGGATGCCGGGGTCGGTGATGATGAGCACCCGGCTGCATTTATTCTTTTCTATGATTTCGGGAAGGGCCTTGACACTGCCTGCCAGCTTGGGCTTCCGGTAGGGAAGAACGGGCAAGGCGATCTTAAAAACAGTCTGAAAGGCCCGGCAGTAGAGTTTTCTTGCCTTATTCATGAGATTTCATCCTTTCTATTTCAGTACACGAGCTATCTGACTTTGCTTGATTAGCGTAACAAAGCCGGGAACGCCGGAATTTATTTTACACAAAAGTAATTGGATAGTCAAATGATTTTGTAATATTTTCAAATGAGATACGGTGGATTAAAAAAATGTGAGAAATAGTTTAAACAGTAAGAAAAAATGTGTTATAATGGCTCATTATAGGCAGCAGAAAGGGGTATTTTCTATGGAAGATACGTCTAAAAATAGAGAGAACAGCTTCTCCGGCAGGCTGTCAAAATATATGACCGTAGGTCTTGTGGCCCATGTGGACGCCGGCAAGACAACCCTTGCGGAGGCTATGCTCTACCAGAGCGGCAGCATCCGTAAGTTTGGCCGGGTGGACCACGGAACGGCCTGTCTCGATACCTATGAGCTGGAACGCCAAAGAGGAATCACCATTTTTTCCAAGCAGGCCCGACTGACCCTTGGAGATCGGGAGATTACACTTCTTGACACGCCGGGGCATGTGGACTTTTCTGCGGAGATGGAGCGCACCCTTCAGGTGCTGGACTGTGCGGTGCTGGTGATCAGCGGGGCCGACGGGGTACAGGGACATGCCCGGACCCTGTGGCGGCTTCTTAAGCGCTACCAGGTTCCCGTATTTCTATTTGTCAATAAAATGGATCAGACCGGAACGGATCGCCGGAGGCTTTTGGAGGAATTGAAAGAAAAGCTGGACGAGGGCTGCACAGATTTTAGCTCGGACAGGCCGGATGAGGAGCTTTGGGAGGAACTGGCGGTCTGCCATGAGGAGCTTTTGGAGGCTTATCTGAAACAGGGAAGCCTTAAGGAAGAGCAGATAGCGGAACAGATCAGGAGAAGAAGCGTTTTCCCCTGCTATTTCGGATCGGCCCTTCGGCTTAATGGCGTGGAGGAGCTGCTGTCTGGTCTGACCCTCTTTGGACCGAGGCGGAGATATTCTTCGGAATTCGGGGCACGGGTGTACAAAATCAGTCGGGATGATCAGGGAAATCGTCTGACCCATTTAAAAATAACAGGGGGAAGCTTGAAGGTGAAATCTCTCCTGAAAGGACATCGAGACGGGGAGGATTGGGAGGAAAAGGTGGATCAGCTCCGTCTTTATTCCGGTGAGAGCTTCCAGGCAGTGCCGGAGGTGTCGGCCGGAATGATCTGTGCGCTGACCGGCCCCACGCAGACGAGGGCAGGGGACGGGCTGGGCTTTGAGACACAGGCATCCAATCCGCTTTTGGAGCCGGTTTTGACCTATCAGCTTCTCCTGTCTCCCGATTGTGATGTTCACGGAATGCTGGCAAAGCTTCGCAGGCTGGAGGAGGAGCTTCCGGAGCTCCATGTGGTGTGGAGGGATGCCCTTGGGGAGATTCACATACAGGTCATGGGAGCGGTTCAGCTTGAGATTTTAAAGAGCCTGATTCTGGAACGCTTCGGGGAAACCGTGGAATTTGGCCCGGGCAGTATTATCTATAAGGAAACCATCGCCTCCACGGTGGAGGGAGTGGGGCACTTTGAGCCCTTGCGCCACTATGCGGAGGTGCATCTTATACTGGAACCGGGAGAGCCGGGAAGCGGTGTGGTTCTTGATACCAGCTGCAGTGAGGATGTTCTGGACCGGAACTGGCAGAGGCTCATTCTCACTCATCTGGCGGAGCGGAAGCATCCGGGGGTTCTTCTGGGGGCGGAGCTTACGGATGTGAAAATCACGCTGGCAGCAGGAAAGGCCCACTTGAAGCATACGGAGGGCGGTGATTTTCGCCAGGCGACCTACCGGGCAGTTCGCCAGGGACTTTGCCAGGCCCAGAGTGTGCTTCTTGAGCCCTTTTATGAATTCCGCCTGGAGGTCCCAGCCGACAAGGTGGGGAGGGCTATGGCAGATATTCAGAAAATGTCAGGAACCTTCTGTGCTCCGGGACAAGACGGGGAAACGTTCTGCGGACAAGGTGAATTTGACTCTGTGCCAAGAAGAGGGAGTCCTGGGGCTTATACCTCTGTGCCTGGAAAAGACGGGCAAATTGGAGAAATATCGGTTCTCACCGGCAGGGCGCCAGTTTCAGCTATGGGGGATTATCAGAGCGAGGTCTACGCTTACACCAGAGGGACGGGCCGCCTCTTCTGTACGCCCGCAGGCTATGGCCCCTGCCACAATGCCCAGGAGGTGATCGCAGCCGCAGGCTACGATCCGGACCAGGATGCGGAAAATCCTACGGGCTCTGTTTTCTGTGCTCACGGGGCGGGCTTCTACGTTCCCTGGAACCAGGTGCCGGACTATATGCACCTGGAAAGCGTGCGAAAGGCGGCAAATCGTTCTGCCTCCGGCCAGGCATTTGCCAGACAGAGTATGGCGGCAAGGGAACTTGCGGACCCCAAGGAGCTGGAGGAGATCTTTGTGCGTACCTATGGGCCTATCCGCAGGGATCGCCAGGGCGTGGGCCGGGTGGAGAGAAGCTTTCACAGAGAACCGGAGCAGACGCCGGTGCGAAAAGCCGGGCCGAAGAAGCCGGAGAAGGAATATCTTCTGGTGGACGGGTACAATATTATATTTTCCTGGGAGGATTTGCGTGAACTGGCAGAGGAAAACATGGAGGCGGCCAGAGGGAAGCTGATGGATATTCTCTGTAACCTGCAGGGCTATCGAAAAAATACGGTGATTCTGGTCTTTGACGCTTACCGGGTGGAGGGCAGCAAAGGATCTGTTTCCAAGTATCACAATATTCATGTGGTCTACACCAAGGAGGCGGAGACGGCGGATCAGTATATTGAAAAGACGGCTCATGAGCTTGGACGGCAGTATGCGGTGACGGTGGCTACCTCGGACGCTCTGGAGCAGGTGATTATTCTGGGCCAGGGAGCGAAGCGGATGTCTGCCCAAGGGCTTTTGGAGGAGGTACAAAATGTAAATGCCGAGCTTCGGGACAGCTTTCTTTCCGGGTATTCCGGAAGCAAACAGTATTTGCTAGAAAATCTTCCGGAGGAGCTTGCGAAATTTATGGAGGAGGTACGCCTTGGGAGGAAAAGTTTTGGGGAGGACTGAACCTGATGGACCAAAAGTCTTTACAGGGAAAAGGCATTTGCCTTGAGATATTTGCAGGGCATTGAGAAAGCATTGAGGATGAAAACAAGGAGAGTTTACATAATATGAACAAAAAGGAAATATCAGAGATCAAAAAGCAGTTTACTCCGGAGCATTGCGCCCTTACCCGGCTGTGCGGCTGTTACGTGGACGGAGAGAAGAATAAAAAAACAGAAATGCAGGAGGCGTTTTTGTCGCTGCCGGAGGAGGAAGCCTTTAAGTATTTTGAGATTTTCAGAAAGGCTTTGTCCGGAACGGTGGGAAAGAATCTTCTGAATCTGGAATTTCCTCTGGATACGGAGATGCCCGGAGGGACCCAGGAGTTTTTGATGAAGCTGAAAAACAGCCGTTTGACAGAGGAAGCGCTGGTGGAGGCGTTCTATGACCGGATCATTGAGACCTTTCCCTACGGGGAGAATTATCTCATTTTGCTGGTTCACGGGGCATACGATATTCCGGGACGCTCCTCGGACAATGAGGAAATGTTCGACGCCTCCGATGAGGTTTACGAATATCTGCTCTGTACCATTTGCCCGGTGAAGCTGTCCAAGGCGGGCTTAAGCTATGATGCGGACGGCAACCGATTCGGGGCCCGGACCAGGGATTGGCTGGTGGAGCTTCCTATGGCCGGATTTTTGTTCCCTGCTTTTCAGGATCGGAGTACGGATCTTCACAGTATGCTGTACTATTCCAAGAACCCGGAGGAGTTAAATGAGCTCTTTGCGGAGAGTATGTTCGGCTGTCCCATGCCTTTATCTGCCGGAGGGCAGAAAGAAACCTTTAATGCTATTATTGAGGAAACCCTGGGTGAGGATTGTGCCTATGAGGTAGTTCGGAACATCCATGAAAAGCTCCATGAGCTGGTGGAGGAACGCAAAGATGAACCGGAGCCGGTAACTTTGGACAAGACGGAGGTAAAGCATATCCTGGCAGCCAGCGGTGTGCAGCCAGAAAAGCTGGAGGAATTGGAAGAGCACTATGAAACTACGGCTGGGGAGAGGACGGAATTTCTGGCTTCCAATGTGATGAGTACCCGAAAGTTTGAGATCAAGACGCCGGATATTGTGATCCAGGTGAATCCGGAGCGGGCGGACCTGGTGGAAACCCGTATGATCGATGGACGTCAATGCCTGGTGATTGCTGTGGATGACCACGTGGAGGTAAATGGGATCTCGGTGAAAACAAGTGTAGAGGAATGAGAACTGTTTAGCAGGACTGCGTACTTGCTGTACAGGTCGTACTTCCGCTGCCAAAGGCAATTTTGAATGGGCTTTTGGATTAATTGTGAAGAAAATGAAGTGTTAAAGAGAAGAGAGGATATTATGCAGGAGCAGTTGACAAAAAGTGATGTGGCTAAAATCGAGGCAGAGATCGAGCACCGGAAGCTGGTGGTCCGAAAGGAAGCCATTGAGGCAGTGAAGGAGGCTCGGGCTCACGGAGATCTAAGCGAGAATTTTGAGTATTATGCCGCAAAGCGTGATAAGAACAAGAATGAGAGCCGGATTCGCTATCTGGAGCGGATGCTCCGGACAGCGAAGATTGTGTCGGACGAATCCAAGGCTGACGAGGTGGGGCTTAATAACCTGGTGGAGCTGTACTTTGAGGAGGATGATGAGACAGAGCAGGTGAAACTTGTCACTTCTATCCGGGGCAATTCCTTGGATGGGCGTATCAGTATTGAATCTCCTCTGGGCAAGGCCATCCTGGGGCATAAGGTGGGTGAACGGGTCCATGTACAGGTAAATGATGGGTATGGATATGAGGTAGTGATTAAGGCCATCGATAAGTCCGGGGATGATACGGACGGGATTCGGGGGTTTTAAAATCATTTCATATAAGCAGTACGGAAAGGATATTACGGAACTAAAAAACAGTAAAATTCCGACAAAGCCAGAACGATTTACAGACACATGTACTTGTGGCTGGAAATTGTTCTAAACAAGGGGTTCTGGAGAGAATTTTACGGAACTTATGATAGGAGGAATTGCAGAATGAAAGTGTTAATGATTAACGGAAGTCCCCATGCAAAAGGCAATACCTATATTGCTCTTCACGAGATGGAGCAGGTATTTGCAGCAGAAGGCGTGGAGACGGAGCTGATTCACATTGGAAACAAGGATATCCGAGGATGCATTGCCTGCGGCTCCTGTGCTAAGAACGGGAAATGTGTTTTTGAGGATTTGGTAAATGAGACGGCGCCCAAGTTTGAGACCTGTGATGGCCTGGTGGTGGGAAGCCCTGTGTACTATGCATCCGCAAATGCTACCTTGATTGCATTTCTGGATCGGCTGTTTTACAGTACAGGCTTTGACAAGACCATGAAGGTAGGCGCCAGTGTGGTAGCGGCAAGACGGGGCGGCCTTTCCGCCACCTTTGATGAGATGAACAAATATTTTACCATCTCCGGAATGCCGGTAGCCTCCAGCCAGTACTGGAACAGCATTCACGGGCGGACCCAGGGAGAGGCTGTCCAGGATGCGGAGGGACTGCAGACCATGCGGACTTTGGCGAGGAATATGACATTTTTGATGAAGAGTATTGCCCTTGGCAAGGAAAAATACGGACTGCCCGAGAAGGAGGCGCCGGAGAGGACGCATTTTATTCGGACCCTTTAAAATAAAAAGGCTTATAACCATATGTATTTCGGGAGGTGCTATATGCATCTCCTGATTTTTTCAGCTTTCATAACCGTTTCAGACAATGCCTTTTCACAAGATTAATCCCCTGATATAGAAGCATAGCCATCACACAGAGAATCACAATGGGTATCCCCACCAGGATGAGTTGGAAGAGGCAGGCGATGCAGCTGATAGACAGGCAGATGCGAAAAGATACTGGATAGAGCAGTGGAACTGTGGTAAGATAAATAAATAGACAAGGAGGTGTAGGTTATGGCGAGAACCGTAGGAATCGGGATACAGAGCTTTGAGAAAATACGAGAGAGACAATGCTTTTATGTAGATAAAACAAAGTTTATAAAAGAGTGGTGGGAAAACCAGGATGATGTTACCTTAATCACTCGTCCCAGGCGTTTTGGAAAGACATTAACTATGAGTATGACAGAGCAGTTCTTTTCCGTAAACTATGCCGGACGGGAAGATTTGTTTCAGGGGCTTTCTATCTGGGAGGATGAGAAGTACAGAAGGCTGCAGGGAACGTATCCGGTGATTAGCCTTTCCTTTGCGAATGTAAAGGAGAATGCCTATGAAAAGGTTCGCTATCGAATCTGTCAGATACTTCGTGATTTATATGTACAGAATCATTTCCTTTTAGATGGCGAGCTGCTGACTTCGAGTGAAAAGGACTATTTTAACAGGATATCGGAGACCATGAATGAAGAAGATGCAACCATGAGTCTTCATTATTTGTCTTCATTTTTATTCCGTTATTACAATAAAAAGGTAATTATTCTTCTGGACGAGTATGACACTCCAATGCAGGAGGCATATGTAAATGGGTATTGGGAAGAGCTGGTTTCCTTTACCAGGAGCTTGTTTAATTCAACCTTTAAGACGAATCCTTACCTGGAGCGGGCTATTATGACAGGAATCACGCGAGTGAGCAGGGAATCCATCTTTTCTGATTTAAATAATCTTAAGGTAGTAACCACTACTTCGAATGAATATGCGGATTGTTTTGGCTTTACGGAGGAAGAGGTATTTGTCGCATTGGCTGAGCTGGGAATGTCAGATAGGAAGCAAGAGGTTAAAAGCTGGTATGATGGTTTTACCTTTGGAAACCATACGGACATTTACAATCCCTGGTCTATTATAAATTATTTGGACACAGGAAAGGTTGGAGCCTACTGGGCGAATTCCAGCTCCAACAGCCTGGTAGGAAAGCTGATTCGAGAGGGAAGCGCAGATGTTAAGCGGGAATTCGAGGATCTGATTTCCGGTCAGTCGATTACAAAGCCCATAGATGAACAGATTGTGTATGGGGAGTTGGATGGAAGTGAAGAGGGAATCTGGAGTCTCTTATTGGCCAGCGGCTATCTGAAGGTGCTTCATTATGAAGAAGACCCAGAATCCGTGGATGCGCCGGATTATGAGCTGGCACTTACCAATCGTGAAGTAAGACGGATGTTCTACATCATGGTACGGGATTGGTTCCGCAAGAGCAGAAGGGAGTACAATGAATTTATCAAGGCACTTTTGGCAGACGATTTGAAAGTTATGAATTATTATATGAATAAAGTGGCCCTCACTACCTTTAGCAGCTTTGATGTGGGAAATAAACCTTCAGAGGCCGCAGAGCCGGAACGGTTTTACCACGGCTTTGTATTAGGATTATTGGTAGAGCTTTCTGATCGCTATACCGTAACTTCGAACCGGGAAAGCGGTTTTGGCCGGTATGATGTAATTCTGGAGCCCAAAAAGAATGATGATGGAATCATATTGGAATTCAAGGTACAGGATGCGGAGGATGAAAAGGACCTTACGGATACAGTGAAGGCAGCATTGCATCAGATAGAGAAGAAGAACTATGAGGCAGCACTTATATCAAAAGGCGTTCCAGAAGGCAAAATACGCAAGTATGGCTTTGCTTTCTGTGGGAAAAAGGTTTTGATTGGGACAGCAACCTAAAAATTGTGATAAGAGATGACTAGTATTATTCGCTAAACTCCCTCTTGGCACAATACTCAAGCACCGCTTCCAGCTGCGGCGAAACCCACTTATCCCGATGATAAAGAAGCTGCTTCCAAATCTCCACCTCAAAGTCCGTCACATTCAGACGGACAATGGTTCCGGCCTCCACATCCTGCTGTGTCACATAGTCAGGCAGAAAAGAGATCCCAGCTCCCTCCCCAATGAGAGAACAGATGAGCCTGGCGCTTCCCATCTCCAGGATCGGGGTCACCTCCAGGGAGCGCTCCGCCAGCCCTTCATCCAGAAGCCGCCGGTAGCTCATTCCCTTCTCCGTCAAGAGAAAGGGCCAGGAAAGCAGCTCCGCCACGGCAAGGGAAGAACGATTAGCCAGAGGACAGGAGGCAGAAGCAATAAAGTGCATTTTCACCGTCTCCTCCCGAAAAATCACATACTCCCTGTCATAAATATGATTATCCAGGGTTAAAATAGCATCTGCCTCATTGTGATTCATCAGCCGGAACATTTCCTCCGTTCCGGCTGCAATAATCTTCAGCGTAATCCCCGGATGCTGCCGGCAAAAATCAGGAAAGCTGTTGTCAAAGAGCGAATCACAGAGAGAGTCCGCCATAGCCAGGCGTATATGCCCCTTAAGTTCCTGGTGTTCCGCCATAGTCTCCGTAAGCTCCAAGGTCATCCTGCGGATCTGATGAGCATAATTCAGAACCTCCCGTCCCTTTTCCGTAAGAGCAACCGTATGATTAATCCGCTCAAAGAGCTGCGCATTCAGCTCCGTCTCCAACTGACGTATCTGAAAAGAAACCGTAGACTGGGAGTAACCAAGGGCCAGAGCCGCTTTTGTAAAGCTATTCAATTCCGCCACATGAATAAACGTAGTCAAATTCTTCAGATCCAAAGTCATATCTCCTTTTTTATATAATAAGTTATCAAGCAAAATTCAAAACAATAAATCTAATAATTCGATACCAAATATCGCATTTATCAATTTTACAGATGTTCCCTTATACTATATACTAAATGTAAAAGAATTACAAGCTACTATCAATCACGTTATATTCTACAAAAGGAAGAAAATCATGTCTATATTTCAAGGAATTTATCAAGGCTTTATGTCCCTGTTCCAAGCCGTTTATCACTGTCTGTGGGGTGACCTGTTTACCATCCCCCTGCCCGGCGGAAGCACCCTGGGAATTTCCCTGCTGGTGCTGATTCTCATTCCCTCTGGGATCTACTTCACCGTAAGGACCCGTTTCCTCCCTTTCCGTCTGTTTCCGGAAATGCTGCGAATCACAGCGGAAAAGCGGAATAAATCCAGAGAGGGAGCCATTTCCGGTGTCCAGGCACTGATTGTATCCACAGCCACCCGAGTAGGCATGGGCAATCTGGTGGGCGTCGTAGCCGCCATCTCCCTAGGGGGAGCAGGCGCCGTGTTCTGGATGTGGGTGACAGCCCTCTTGGGAGCCTCCACAGCCTTTATCGAGGCGACCTTGGCACAGCTTTATAAGGAAAAAGATCCACTTTACGGCGGTTACCGGGGCGGTCCGGCTTACTATATCCATCACCTCTTTGTAAAGCCGGGCAGCGCCCGCCGCAAATCTGTCATAGCCGTTTTATTTGCCCTGTCCGGCCTTATCTGCTGGTGCGGTATCAGCCAGGTTATCGGCAACTCCGTGTCCTCGGCCTTTTACAATGCCTTTCAGATACCGCCCCTTTACACAACCATCGTTCTTGTGGCGGTTTCTGCGGTAATCGTGCTGCGTAAATATGCCACTGTGAAGGTACTGGATGTGGTAGTGCCGGTGATGGCGGTTTTATATTTCCTGTTTACCATATTTATTATGATTAAAAATGCGGCCCTGCTTCCCTCCGTGTTTGGGCAAATCTTTGAGGAAGCCTTCGGAATCCGTCAGGCGGTGGCAGGCGGCTTTGGAGCGGTGCTGATGAACGGCGCAAAGAGAGGTCTCTTCTCCAATGAGGCCGGTTCCGGTTCTGCTCCCTGTGCGGCAGCAGCGGCAGACATCAGCCATCCGGCAAAAGAGGGGCTATTGCAGGCATTGGGCGTATTTATTGACACCCTTGTGATCTGTACCTGCTCCGCCATGATCATGCTCTTAACTCCCGCCGGGATGACGGAGGGACTTGCGGGGATGGATTTGCTGCAGAAAGCCATGGGATATCACCTGGGAGAATTCGGTGTTATCTTTATTGCCGTGATCCTGTGGCTGTTCAGCTTTTCCACCTTTATCGGAATCCTGTTCTATGCCAGGCCCAATGTGGCCTACCTGTTCGGCGACAACTGGCTGTCTCAGACCCTGTACAAGGTTCTGGCGCTGATCATGCTTTTCATTGGAGGGCTGGCTGCCTACACCTTTGTGTGGGATTTGGGAGACGTAGGCGTGGGGCTGATGACCGTATTTAATATGATAGCACTGTTCCCCATGGCGCGCCATGCCCTGGATTCCCTGAAGGATTACGAGGAAAAACGAAAGCAGGATAAGAAAGTATTGTAATTTCACAAAAATTTCATTCGTTTTTTCCATCCTTTATAGTAAAATAGAAGCATCTGGATGGAGGAAGTGTATGAGACATAATAAGCTTTTGATGGAAAAAATATATGAATCAGTGGCGTCGGTGCTGCCGATCACGGCAATTGTATTGATTTTGAGTATTACCATTGCCCCCTTGACACCCGGCACCCTGGTTCTGTTTTTATTTGGAGCCTTGATGCTGGTATTTGGCATGGGCTTTTTTACATTGGGAGCGGAGCTGGCCATGATTCCCATGGGAGAGGGGATCGGCGTGGTCATGAGCCGTTCCAGGAAAATGTGGGTTTCTCTGGGCTGCTGTCTGATTTTGGGAATTCTCATTACCCTTGCGGAGCCGGATCTTCAGGTGTTGGCCCAGCAGGTGCCCTCCATTCCCAATCTGACATTGATCTTAACGGTAGCTGCGGGGGTGGGAGTCTTTTTAGTGATTGCACAGCTTCGTATGCTCTTTCGCATTCCCCTGTCCTACACGCTGGTATTTTTCTATACCCTGGTATTTCTGCTGGCAGTAATTGGACCGAACACCTTTATTCCTGTGTCCTTTGATTCCGGCGGTGTAACTACGGGACCCATTACGGTTCCCTTTATTATGGCGCTTGGTATTGGTATGGCCTCCATCCGAAGTGATAAGAATTCCAGCAGTGACAGCTTTGGTCTCATTTCCCTGTGCAGCATTGGACCGGTATTTATGGTGCTCCTTCTGGGAATCGTCTATCAGCCGGAGCAGGTGTCCTATACGCCGGCGGCGATTGCGGAGATTGTCACCACCAGGGATGCGGCACGGGAATTTGCGGCAAGCCTTCCGGTCTATGTGCAGGAGGTGGCTGTAGCCATTGTCCCCATTGCAGGATTGTTTCTGCTGTTTCAGATGATTACCAGGCGATTTCACCGACATCAGCTTCTGCGGATCGCCCTGGGGCTTTTGTATACCTATTTAGGACTGGTGCTTTTCCTTACAGGGGTAAATGTGGGCTTTATGCCTGCCGGACAGTTGATTGGCTCCACCTTGGCCGGAGGTGCCCACAATTGGCTGCTGATTCCCATTGGCATGGTAATTGGCTATTACATCGTCAAGGCAGAGCCGGCGGTTCAGGTACTGACCAAGCAGGTGGAGGAGATTTCCAATGGCTCCATCCGTCAGAGCTCTATTCAGAAAAGCCTGTCCATTGGAATCTGTATTTCCGCAGGCATTTCCATGCTGCGGATTCTCACGGGGATTCCCATACTCTGGTTTCTGGTGCCGGGCTATGCGATTTCCCTGGTAATGACCTTTTTTGTTAAGCAGATTTTTACAGGTATTGCCTTTGACTCCGGCGGCGTGGCAAGTGGGCCTATGACGGCTACCTTTCTTCTTCCCCTGGCAATGGGAGCCTGTGAGACTGTGGGGGGAAATATTCTGACGGATGCCTTCGGTGTGGTGGCTATCATGGCATCTGCGGAGACGCGGAATGCCATCATGGAGACAGTGAACATCAAGCACGGCCTCAAAACAGAGGCAGGGGCAATGATTTGCTCCGTAGGGATTATCACATGGTTCGTCTGGGATAAAATTTCAGTAATTAAAAATTTCAGTCGTCTTTTTCTTCATTTTATAGTAGAATAGAGATATTGCGAGACTGGAATCAGTAACACTTTAAAAATGTACGAGGTGTTACGGAACTGGAATCAGTAACACCTTGTACAGTGCCAGAAGGATTTACAGGCACAGGCTTTTGTGACTGGAAATCCTTCTTATACGGGGGTACTGTTAGAGGTGTTACAGAACTGGAATAGGAGAAAAAGAATGAGCAGTACAAACACAGTGCCCTTTGTAAAATGGGCCGGCGGAAAACGGCAGCTTTTGGAGCATTTAAGTTTTCGGATGCCGGAGGAATATAAGGATTACTACGAGCCCTTTGTGGGAGGCGGAGCACTCTTGTTTCACCAGAAGCCTGCCTGGGCCTTTATCAATGATATTAACCGGGAGCTGATTCACACCTACACGGAGATTCGGGATCACATGGACCCCCTGGCGGTGCTTTTGAATTCCATGGATCAGGTAACCTGCACCAAGGAATTCTACTATGAAATGCGGGAGCGCTACAATGACAAGCTGAAATCCAAGGATTATGACACGGAGATGGCCGCTCTGTTTATTTACCTGAATAAGCATTGCTTTAACGGCCTCTACCGGGTCAACCAGAAGGGACAGTTCAATGTGCCCTGGAACCAGAAGGAGCAGGTCCGCTCGGTGGATGTGGAGAACATAAAAAATGTTTCTTACTATTTAAAATCCGTAACCATTACCTGTCAGGATTTTGAAAAGTCTCTGGAGACAGCAAAGAAAGGGGATTTTATCTATTTTGACAGCCCCTACGCACCCCTGAATCCGGCTTCCTTTGATTCTTATACCAAGGAGGGATTCACGGAGGAGGAGCACAGACGTCTCTCGAAGGTATTCAGAGAGCTGTCAGACAGAGGCTGCTATTGTATGCTGACCAATCACAATACGGAGTTGATTCGGGAGATCTACCGTGATTTCCTACGGGAAGAGGTGGATGTGCGCCGGGCTATTAACTCCGATCCTAAGAAGCGGGTAGGAAAAGAAGTGATTATTCGAAACTATGGAGAAGCTATTTCTTACCACGAATAAAATTATTTCATAAAAATCATCGAGGCAATCACAGTTATAATCCCGCAGACTCCAATAGCCAGTCCGCTCATAGCCCCTTCCGTTTCTCCGATCTGCAAGGCACGGGAGGTGCCGATAGCATGGCTGCAGGCTCCGATGGAAAGTCCGGCCGCCACAGGATCCTTTACCCGAAACAGGCGAATCAGAAACGGGGCAAGGATACTCCCCAAAATTCCGGTAAAAATAACGGCAATCACGGTCACCGGAACAATTCCCCCATGAGAGCCGCTCACCTCCACCGCAATGGGAGTGGTGATGGACTTGGGGATCAGGGAGGCGGTCATGGCTTCATCCAGGCGAAACAGACGACAGAGCAGATAAACACTTCCCATGGAGGTAACAGATCCCACCGTACAGCCCACCACAATCGGGAGCCAGTTTTCCTTAAGAATTTCTATCTTGCTGTAAATGGAAACTGCCAGGCAGGCGGTAGCCGGAGCCAGGAACATGTTGATAATAGCGCCACCGGCATTGTAGCTTTCATATGGAATGTTTAACAGGGACAAAAGCCCTACAATCAGCAAAATGGCAATTAACAAGGGATTACATAGAACGGATTTCAGACGTGCCTGGAGCTTGGTACCCAGCCAAAAGGCCACAATACTCACGGCAATTCCGAAAAAGGGAGAAGCCCATAATTCACGCATATTTTTCACTTTTTGTTCCTTTCATATTATTTCATAATGGATGAATCTTGTACCTTTGCCCGG
Source organism: bacterium 1XD21-13 (assembly GCA_009917555.1). Lineage (GTDB taxonomy): Bacteria > Bacillota > Clostridia > Lachnospirales > Lachnospiraceae > Laedolimicola. The sequence continues at coordinate 121,613 of QZDX01000007.1, forward strand.
CAGGATTTTTGCCAGTGGAAGGGAATACCCGGAAAGTTTTCTGGATATTGGATAAGCGTTACTTCCTCTTGAGCAGGCGCATGGTAAGACGAATGCTGAATGCGGTAACGGCAAAGGTGATAACCGTAGTGATGGTACAGATGACCAAAAGGGGAAGCCAGCTCGTTTTCAGAATATCCAGATAATTGATCACATTGACACCGGCCGGGATAAAGAAAAAGGCCATATTTCCCAGGAGAAAATCCGACTTCTCCCGAATATGCTCCACCTTCAAAAGCCCTGTGAGCAGGCAGATAAGCAGCAGAAGCATAGCAATGACGCTGGCCGGAAACGCAAAGGGAAGCAGGTGCTCTACCACAGCTCCCAACCAGCAGATGGCAAAAATAATTCCAAATTGTTTGATGATTTTCATAATCCTTACTCCTATAATAGCCGCTGCGCGGCAGCACGAAAGGGTAAAACTTGACATTTCTTAGCCGGACTAATAAAAGCGAGATATATCATGAGAATAGCAGGGTTTAAATCCACCCGCCATCCAACCTTATAATCTGTCCGGTTAAATAGGACGTTTGGCACGCAAGAGAGAAGGTGAGATCTGCCGCCTCCTTGGGCGTGCCAAAGCGCCCGGCTGGAATTTCCTCCGCAATAGCAGCTCGCTCCTCCCGGGAGAAGCAGGCATTCATATCCGTATCCATAGCGCCGCAGGCAATGGCATTTACGGCAATGCCGCTTGGGGCCAGTTCCTTGGCCAGAGCCATAGTCAGAGCATTGACCGCACCCTTGGAGGCCGAATAAGCCGTCTCACAGGAGGCGCCCACACAGCCCCAGACAGAGGAAATATTGATGATGGAGCCGGATTTCTGTTTTAGCATATAGGGAAGGGCCTGCCGGGTACAGAGAAAAACGGAGGTGGAGTTGGTCCTCATTACATGCTCCCATTCCTTAAGAGAAAGCTCCGTAAAAAGCCCCACCCTGGAAATGCCGGCATTGTTCACCAGAACATCCACACCGTCGAAGCGCTCCTCCATTTTCTGAAAGCAGTCCCGGACCGCTGTTTCTTCCCCCATATCCCCCATAAAGGTGAGGCAGGTGACCCCGTAGGTGTTATGAAGCCTATGGGCCAATGCCTCCAGACGTTCCCCGGAGCGGATGCAGGTGAGAGCCAGGCTCCAGCCCTCGGAGGCGAATTTTTCAGCAACAGCGGCACCGATGCCCCTGGAGGCGCCTGTGATAAGTGCGGTATGATTTTTCATAGGAGCGTTCTCCTTTTTCTTTTACTATAAAAAGGCACCAGCCACCGCGTGTTCCTCCGGGATAATCAATGTGTTTGAACCGAGACACCGGTGATACGGACGGGCCGCACTCCTCCCGGAACTGATGCCAGGGTTATTATAATGCGGAACGGAAAATAATGCAAGATAACACCTTTCTTTTCCTGCCGCATATCTTAGATCGTAAAGAAAAAATGCAAAAAGGAGAGCGTATGGCAACAAAGATTGTAGTAGATGCAGGACATGGAGGAAGCAATCCGGGAGCGGTCCATGAGGGGCGCAGGGAGAGTGATGATGCTCTGCGGCTTGCAATGGCAGTGGGCAAGATTTTGGAGGCAAACGGATACGATGTGACCTACACAAGAACCAGTGACGTGACCCAGTCCGTAGGGCAGAAGGCGGCAATTGCCAATGAGGAGGGAGCGGATCTCTTTGTATCCATCCATCGAAATGCAGGAGAATATCCGGGACAGTATTCGGGTGTCCAGACCCTGATCTATGATGAATCCGGGATAAAAAAACGGATGGCGGAGAACATTGACGCCAATCTGGAGGCACTGGGCTTTCGGAACGCAGGGGTAAGCATCCGGCCCAATCTGGTCGTACTTAACAGCACCCAGATGCCGGCTCTTTTGGTGGAGGCCGGCTTTATCGACAGCGATGTGGATAACCGTCTTTTTGACAGCCGTTTCCAGGCTATGGCCCAGGCCATTGCGGATGGGATTATGGAGACCTTAGAGGGTGCACAGGTAACCTCAAGCAATATTTCAGAGGAAGAATCAGGAGAAGAGAAGCTTCAGGAGGAGCGCCACCGTCCTCCCATGGACAGACCGCCTCACCGCCCGCCTATGATGCGGCCCCCCATGCCTCCCATGGAGCCTATGCCGCCTGCCGAGCCGGAGGAGGAGCTTTACCGGGTTCAGGCAGGGGCCTTTCGGGAGCGTCAGAATGCGGATAACCTCCTGCAGCTTCTGGAAAATGACGGATTCCCAGCTTTCATTGTCTACCAGGACGGTCTCTACAAAGTCCAGGTGGGAGCCTTCAGTCGCCTGAGCAATGCCATTGCCATGGAGCGTGAGGTTCGGGAAAAGGGGTATAATACGTATATTACCACCTGATACGATAAAAAGCTTATATGGAAGCCATGTATAGGGAAAGGCCGCTGTCTGACCAGGTTTTCCAGGACAGCGGCCTTTTTGAATGGCAAAATTTGCAACGGATTATAGTTGAAAAAAGCTGTGGTATCATATACCATAAGAAAGCAGGAGAAGCACAAGAATGAAATTTGCATATGAGATTCAAAATAAAACAGTAAAAATCTGGCGTTGCTTTAGCTATGGGAGGGAAATAGAGATCCCGGACAGCCTGGAGGGGTATCCGGTGGTGGAGCTGGCACCCTACGCCTTCTCGGAGCATTTGGAGGAAGGCAGGCTGGAGGAAAAGCTCATAGCCGGAGAGGTCCTTCTCTCCCAGGAGGATGAGGCCCCAGCCCTGTGCGGCTTACGTCTGCGAGGCGTACACCTTCCGTCATCCTTAAGGAAAATAGGAGCCTACGCCTTCTACAATTGCAGCAATCTGGAAAGCATTTCCCTTCACAGCAGCCTCAAGGACCTGGGAGCCGGAATATTCACAGGCTGCCATCATGTGAAGGAGTTCACACTTACTCTGGATCATACCCAAACCTCCTGCCTCCAGGAAATACTCATGGAGCTGGGCGAAGAGCTGCGTCTTACCATCTGCCAGGAGGGACGGGAGGCAAGACTGGTGTTCCCGGAATTCTATGAGGAGGGCGTGGAAAACACACCGGCCCGGATTCTGATGACACAGATGCACGGAAGCGGTATGCATTATCGCAACTGCTTTTATGAGAAACGGTTCGACTTCCATGCCTACGACGGCTGCTTCCTGCGGGCAAGGGCCCAGGAGAGGGAGGACCTGGTACTGGAGCTTGCCGTGAGCCGTCTGCGGTTTCCCTTTGACCTGGGAGCGGAGGAGAGGGCTGTGTATGAAGGTTATCTGAGGGAGCATCTGTCACAGGCCGGAGGATGGGCCGTGGATCAAAGAGATATGGAGCTTTTGCGGTGGCTGATTCAGGATTTCCTTTTTGGAGAAGAAGCTTTCCGGGAGAAAGGACAAGCCAGGGAAGGAGCCTTCGAAGAAAAAGAGCTTCTGCGGCGGATTTTGGGACAGGCCGCAGAGCAGGGCTTTGCGGAGGGAAATGCCTTTCTTCTGGATGAGCTGCACCGGCGTTTTCCGGTGGAAGAAGAAAGCTTTGAATTTTAATTTTCAATAGAAGGCCGCAGGAACGGCCCAATGACGAAGGGCGTGTGAAGCCATATGGAAGGAACAGACACATGGTAATCTATAAGGAGCAGGAATTACAACTGAAGCAGGAAATGCTGGGAGCCAGGATTCTAAGCCAGATCCGAAATGAGCTCTACCTGCATATGCGTTTTCTGGATCTGGCACTGGGCTGCCTTTCCCTTCGGCCGGAAAAGGGCCTTCACCCGGCAGGTACGGATGGCGGCACCCTCTTTTTTGCACCGGAGGAGCTGTTAAGGCTTTACCGGACCGGCCGGGCTTATGTGGCACGCCTGTATCTTCACAGCCTGCTCCACTGTGTGTTTTGCCATCCCTTTTACCGAGGGGAGCGGGAGTTGGATACCAGGAATCTGGCCTGCGACATTGCGGTGGAATCCATTCTGGACAGCCTTTCGCTTAAATGCATCCACACTCCCGGCACCTTTCGCCAGGCCGTGTATGCCAGGCTTAGAGAAGGACTTTCCGTGTTGACAGCTGGAGGAATTTACCGGGAGCTGTCCCGGATGAGCTTAAAGGAGACGGAGCTTGTCAGGTGGAAGCAGGCATTTTATGTGGATGACCACCGGCTTTGGGACCGGGAGCAGCCTCCGGCCCGGATGGAGCAGAACCGGAAGCAGTGGGAGAGCCTGCGGGAGCGGATGGAGATGGACATGGAGTCATTTTCCAGGGAGGCCGCGCAGGGGAGCAGGGGGCTTGCGGATCAGCTTCGGATCGAAAACCGCTGCCGCTACGACTACCGGGAATTCCTGCGCCGGTTTTCCGTTCAAAGGGAAGAGATGCAGGTGGATTTGGACACCTTTGACTATATCTTTTATCACTACGGCATGTCTCTTTACGGAAATATGCCTCTCATTGAGCCCCAGGAGACAAAGGAGGTCCGAAAAATAGAGGAATTTGTCATTGTGATTGACACCTCCATGTCCTGCAAGGATACGCTGGTGCGGCGTTTTCTGGAGGAGACCTACAGTGTTCTTAAGGAGGCGGAGAGCTTTTTTCGGAGCATTCACATACGGATTCTTCAGTGTGATGATCGCGTCCAGTCGGATGTGGAGATCACAGGCCAGGAGGGGCTTAAGGATTATATGGAACATCTGACCATAAAGGGCCAGGGAGGGACGGACTTTCGCCCGGCCTTTGCCTATGTGGAGGAGTTGCTTCAAAGGAAGGTCTTTTACCGCTTGCGAGGGCTCATTTATTTTACCGATGGATACGGGACCTTTCCGGTGAAAATGCCTCCCTATGAGACGGCCTTTGTATTTTTACAGGATCATTATCGGGATGTGGACGTGCCGCCCTGGGCAATCAAATTGATTTTAGGGGAGGAAGAGCTGCTCTACAGATAAGGAAGGAGAAATCAAGCATATGAACATCAAACGGGCAAAGCAGGAGATCAAGGATACGGTGAAGGCTTATCTTTTGAAGGACTCCTACGGCGCATATGAGATACCGGCCATTCGCCAGAGGCCGATTTTGCTCTTGGGAGCGCCGGGCATCGGTAAAACTCAGATTATGGAACAGATCGCCAGGGAATGCGGGATTGGCCTGGTGTCCTACACCATCACCCACCACACCCGTCAGAGCGCCATCGGCCTGCCTTTTATTCTGGAAAAGGAGTTTGCAGGGGAGAAGAAGACGGTCACGGAGTATACCATGAGCGAGATCATTGCCTCTGTCTATGAGAAAATGGAGAAAACGGGCTTAAAGGAAGGGCTTCTTTTCATTGACGAAATCAACTGTGTCTCCGAGACTCTGGCTCCGGCCATGCTCCAATTTCTCCAATGTAAAACCTTTGGGACCCACAGGGTGCCGGAAGGGTGGATCATTGTGGCGGCAGGCAATCCCCCGGAATACAATAAGTCTGTTCGGGAATTTGATGTGGTGACCATGGACCGGGTGCGGAGGATTCAGGTAGAGCCGGACTTTGAGGTGTGGAAGGAATATGGAATTTCCGTGGAGATTCATCCGGCCATTCTTTCCTATTTGAATATTCGTCCATCTCATTTTTACCAGATGGAAAATACGGTGGACGGCTGGCAGTTTGCCACACCCAGAGGCTGGGAGGATTTGTCCCGGATGCTTAAGGTCTGTGAGAAGATTGAAAAGACGGCGGATCGGGAGGTCATCGTCCAATATCTTCAGCACGAGCGGATTGCCGGGGATTTTGCCAATTATCTGGAGCTTTATTACAGATATCAGAAGGATTATGAGATAGAAGCCATTTTGCAGGGAACCATTCGGGAGGTCATGCTTAAGAAGCTGGCACATGCTTCCTTTGACGAGCGTCTCAGTGTGGTAAGCCTGTTGCTGTCCGGCTGCAAGGCGGGCTTTCGTGAGGGACAGCTTCAAAAGCGGTTTGTGGAAGGGCTGTTTGGGAAAATGAAGGAGGCCAGAGGGCTTCTGACCGGCGAATATCGAAGCAATCCGTCATCCTGGGAGGTTCTGGAGCAGCTATATCAGGAAAATGAAGCCCTTCGGGAGCGGCAGAGGGAGGCAGAGCTTCTGACCAGGGAGCAGGAACGGGAGCGTGTACGCCTGTCAGAGACCCTCCATGCCTACAAGATGGAGCTTCAGAAAGCGTCGCCCAAAGGCGGAGAGGAGGCGCTGGAGCTTTTGAGGGGCCTGTTTGCAAAGGAGCGGTCGGCCTATGAGGAGAGGAAGGCCAGGAATGCCTCTTATCTGGAAAATGCCTTTGATTTTCTGGAGCTGGCCTTTGGGGACAGTCAGGAAATGGCTGTTTTTGTCACAGAGCTGAACAGCGACCCGGCGGCGGTGGCATTTTTGGAGGATTATTCCTGCGAGCGCTATGACAGATACAACCAGCGATTGCTGTTCGAGCAGGGGGACAGGGAAATTCTGGGGGAGATTGATGAATTGCTGAAATAGCTCTCTCAGGCTCAAGGAGCATCAAATGAAAAGTGAAAAAAGCTGCAAAAGGAGAAAGCCATGGAAAAACTGATCATACTTGGCACAGGAAATGCCAATGCAACCAAATGCTACAATACCTGCCTGGCCCTTCAAAATGAGCGGGGATATTTTCTGGTGGACGCGGGAGGCGGAAACGGGATTCTGGTACAGCTGGAGAAGGCGGGAATCCCTCTGGATGAGATTCACGAGATTTTCTTAAGCCACGAGCATACGGATCACATTTTAGGCATGGTCTGGATGATTCGGATGATTGCGGCCCGGATTCGTCAGGGGAGATACGAAGGAAATCTGGATATTTACTGTCACAGGGATTTGGTGGATACACTGCTTACGATTGTGCGTCTGACTGTTCAGGGGAAGTTTGTGAAGCTGATTGGAGAGCGCATTTTCCTCCACCCTTTGGAGGATGGGGACGTGAAGGAAATTTTAGGGTACTCGGTGCAATTTTTTGATATTCAGTCCATCAAGGCCAAGCAGTATGGCTTTGCCCTGACCCTTCAAAATGGAAACCGTTTCACCTTTGCTGGCGACGAGCCCTACCGGGAGTGCGAGTATGAGTATGTGAAGAATACGGATTGGCTGCTTCATGAGGCTTTCTGCCTCTACAGTGAGAGGGAGCGGTTCAAGCCCTATGAGAAGTGCCACACTACGGTGAAGGATGCCTGTGAGATGGCGGAGGAGCTTGGGGTGAAGAATCTGATCCTGTATCACACGGAGGATAAGAACCTTGCCAGACGTAAGGAGCTTTATCTGGCGGAGGGGAGCCCCTGTTTTTCCGGGAATTTGTATGTGCCGGGGGATTTGGAGGTGTTTGAGCTCTGACAGCTTTAAGGAGAGCTAAAGTTGGAAAAATAGTGCTCGACTTGTTTTGCATTTCAGGTTAGAATAAGAAACAGGCAGGGCTTGTGCCTTTGCTATTTGAAAGGTGCGGCAAAGAATTTTAAGAAAAAGGAGCGGAGTAAGCGATGAACAATTTTCAGTATTATACCCCTACAAAGGTAGTGTTCGGAAAGGATACGGAGAGCCAGGCAGGAGAGCTGGTGAAGGAGCAGAGATGCAGCAAGGTTCTGGTTCACTATGGAACGGGAAGTGTTAAGAAAAGCGGACTTCTTGACAGGGTCTATGCGTCTCTGGACGCGGCAGGCGTTTCCTATGTGAGCCTGGGCGGTGCGGTTCCCAATCCCCGGCTGTCTCTGGTATACGAGGGCATTGAGCTGTGCAAAAGGGAAGGGGTGGACTTTATCCTGGCCGTGGGCGGCGGAAGTGCCATTGATTCGGCAAAGGCCATTGGATATGGCGTGAAGTATGAGGGCGATGTGTGGGATTTGTATTTGAAAAAGGATACCCCGAAGGATATGCTTCCTCTGGGTGTGATCTTGACCATAGCGGCAACGGGGAGTGAGATGAGCAACTCCTCCGTTATCACAAACGAGGAGGGGTGGCTGAAGCGGGGACTCAATCATGATTTGAGCCGGCCCCGGTTTGCAATTATGAACCCGGAGCTGACCTATACTCTGCCGGAGTATCAGACCATGAGCGGCTGTACGGATATTCTGATGCATACCATGGAGCGGTATTTCTCCCATGAGATGGATACGGATCTGGTGGACGGCATGGCAGAGAGCCTGCTGAAATCCGTTATGCGCGCGGCTAAGGTTCTGCTTAAAGATCCAAAGGACTATAATGCCAGGGCGGAGGTTCTCTGGGCAGGCAGCCTGTCCCACAATGGGCTTACCGGCTGCGGCCGGACAGGTGACTGGGCATGCCATCAGCTGGAGCATGAGCTAGGAGGTATGTTTGACGTGGCCCACGGCGCAGGTCTTGCGGCTGTGTGGGGAAGCTGGGCCCGGTATGTGTATCAGGAGGATGTGGCCCGCTTTGCAAAGTTTGCGGTAAATGTAATGGGAGTTCCCTATGACTATGCGGACCCGGAGAAAACGGTTCTCTTAGGGATCGAGGCTATGGAGGATTTCTTCCGCTCCATTCACATGCCGGTGAACATCTGTGAGCTTGGGGTGGAGCTTAGCGACGAGCAGATCAAGGAGCTGGCTTATAAGTGCAGCTATATGGATCAGCGGACCATTGGCGGCATCAAGAAGCTTGGGAAGGAAGATATTGCCAGGATCTATGAGATGGCGCGTTAGTGTGCTGATTGATTTCCGCGAGCAACGAGCCAAAGTCATGCCTGCATGACCTTGGCGACTGCCGCGAGGGTGAAATACCCCGCAGCTTGCTGCGTATTCAAGCTATGATGCCCCGTAGCTTGCTGCGGGGTATTTCACTTACAAGTGGTCATTACGGTAGTGCGGGGAAAAGGAGATCTCGTTTGTGGATGGAGGTCATTTGAAAGCTTTAAGTAGGAAGTGAAGAGAATGGAAGATACAAGAACGGATCTGGGAACGGAGAAGGTCAGCCGCCTGCTGGTGCGGCTGGCCATTCCCACGATTACTGCCCAGATCGTAAACATGCTTTACAATATTGTGGACCGCATTTATATCGGGCATATTCCGGGTGAGGGGGCTCTGGCCCTTACCGGGCTTGGCCTGTGCTTTCCGGTGCTGATGCTTGTGACGGCATTTTCAAGTCTCGTGGGAATGGGAGGCGCGCCCCAGGCATCCATTAAGATGGGGCAGCGGGACTTAAAGGGAGCGGAGAAAATCTTAGGGAACTGCTTCACCATGCTCATGGTTTTGGCAGTGATTCTGACGGTGGTATTTCGCCTCAATGGACGAGCCCTTTTGTTTTTGTTCGGGGCCAGTGAGGATACCATTGGGTATGCGCTTAACTATCTGAATATTTATATTCTGGGTACTATTTCCGTTATGTTTTCCCTGGGGCTCAATGCGTTTATTATTACCCAGGGATTTACGAAAATCAGTATGCTGACGGTGGTAATCGGTGCGGTGGTGAATATTGTCCTGGACCCGGTTTTTATTTTTGTATTTAGCATGGGCGTTCAGGGTGCGGCTCTGGCAACGATTATTGCCCAGTCAGTTTCGGCGGTATGGGTCTTGAAATTTCTTCTGGGAAATAAGACTATTTTAAGAATTAAGAAAGAAAATATGAGGGTACGGGGCTCGGTCATGCTTCCGGTGCTGGCCCTGGGGCTGTCCCCCTTTATTATGACCAGCACGGAAAGCCTTTTGAATATCTGCTTTAACACGTCTCTGCAAAGGTACGGCGGGGATCTGGCTGTGGGGACTATGACCATTCTTTCCAGCTGTATGCAGGTGTGCAGCCTGCCGCTTCAAGGTCTGGCTCAGGGAGCCCAGCCCATTATCAGCTATAATTTCGGAGCAAAGAATCTGTCCAGGGTTAAGGAGGCATTCCGGCTGCTGTTTATCAGCGCTGTCTGTGCTTCCTCGGTGATTTGGCTGATTGCCATTTTCGTACCCGGCTTCTTCCCCTCACTGTTTTCTGGGGATGAGGAGCTGATTGCCTATGCTTCCTGGGCAATTCGGATTTACCTGGGGATGGCCTTTGTGATGGGAGCTCAGATGTCCTGCCAGCAGACCTTTGTGGCTATCGGGGAGGCGAAGATTTCCCTGTTTCTGGCTCTGTTTCGGAAGATTATTGTGCTGATTCCGCTGATCTATCTGCTGCCCAATTTCTTTGGGGATAAGGTGTTTGCGGTGTTTCTGGCGGAGCCGGTGGCGGATACCATGGCGGCCCTCACTACGACTACGCTGTTTTTTATCAGGCTTCGGAAGCTTTCACGTGAGATAGAAAAGAGCGTACATTGAAGTATTAATTTAATTGATTGTGCTCCATATATTTTGCGCCCCATTTCGCCATGGCTTCTAGAATTGCCTGTAAGTCATGGCCTTTTGGCGTCAAGGAATATTCCACTTGTTTGACCTTTTCTTTTGAATAGACGGTTCGTTTCACGATATCCATATCCTGTAATTCCCTTAAACTTTCTGAAAGAACTTTCTTGCTAATCCCCTCATTGTAGTAAAGCAGTTCTCCCCAAAATTTCGGTCCGCTGAATAAGTAAACGATAATAGGGAGCAACCATTTTTTGGTAAATAATTTTTGAGCACATTTTAGTTCGTGAATTAGAGTGTGATTGTTCAAATTTACCACCTTTCCGGGTAACTTTCAAGTAACTAGTAACATAAAAGTGACTAATTTACAAAAAAATATCAGTCCTGTATAGTGAAATATATAAAAAGAAGAGATATCGATATCTTATCTAATTATACCATAAAAAAAGAAATTGTGAAATCATAACGAATGGGGGTACGAAATAAGTGGTTAGCGTTATTATTGTTTCTCATGGTTTTTTTTCCAAAGAATTGCTTGGGAGCGCAGAAATGATTATTGGAACACAGGAGGATGTACAGACAGTCGGCTTTCACCCGGGAGAAAGTATTGACAGCTTAAAAGAACAGATGGCATCTGCCTTAATGCGTGCTCAAAACCAGAAAGAAGTTTTGGTTTTGTCGGATATGGTGTCAGGAAGTCCCTTTAATGTCGCAGCATCCTTGACGCGATCCTATTTGTTTGAGCATGTTGCCGGCATCAACCTTCCTATTTTGCTGCCAGAAATTATTTTGGGCGGCATGGGAGCGAAAGAAGGAAGAAAAAAATTCAATAAGAATGTTTCTGCCAGCGGGGAAGAAGTGGAATGTTTGAAACGGCTGCAGGAAAAAGGAGCAAAAGTAAAATATCAGCTGGTGCCAGACGAGAGGGCAGTGGCACTGGACAAATTATTATAACATGGGGAGGTACGAAAGAATGTCTCTTTTACAGGCAGTTTTATGTGGACTTATTTATTATTTGGGGAACAGCCCATTTCCATTTGGCGATGCGGGATATTACATTGTGTATCGGCCAATTTTCGCAGGATTTCTGGTTGGATTGGTTTTGGGGGATCCTGTTATGGGAACGGTGCTGGGAGCTACCATCAATCTGATGTATATTGGGCAGATTTCCGCAGGAGGGGCAATTCCCAGCGATATGTGCCTGGCCGGAGTACTGGGAACCGCTCTGGGGATCACAGGTGGCTTAAGCACAGAGGCTGCTCTTGCCGTAGCGGTGCCTCTGGGGCTTTTGGGGACATTGCTGTTCTATGGACGAATGACCCTGGACTGTATTTGGCTTCACTTGGCTGAAAAGAAAGTGGAAAAGGGGGAAACTGGGAAAATTTGGATTTACGATTTGCTTATGCCTCAGCTTATGCTGTTTTGCATGGCAGCAATCCCCTGTACATTAGCATGCTATTTTGGGGCGCAGTATATAGAAGGAGTTATTGAATTTCTGGGCGGAACCATATTGAATACGCTTGGAATTATCGGAGGGATGATGCCTGCCCTTGGAATCGCTTTGACTTTGAAATTCATTTATAAAGGTGAGACCAAGATATTCTTTTTCCTAGGCTTCCTTATGGTAGCATTCCTAGGATTGAATATGATTGCGATTGGGCTGTTTGCTCTGTGCATTACCATTATTTATACGCAGGTAATTGAGAATAAGGAGGGGACTGCATTATGAAACTGACGAAAAAAGATGTTTTCGAACCTGGGTCAGCTGGATGTGGCATATCCAAGCCTGCTATAACTATGAGAAAATGCAGGGATTGGGATTTCTGCATGCCATGTGCCCGGCACTGGGGAAATTATACGCAAAAGATCTGGAAGGGCGCAAGGCGGCAATGGAACGCCATATGGATTTCTTTAATACAGAAACAGTATTTGGTTCCGCGATTGTGGGGCTTTCCCTGGCCATGGAAGAGGAAGTTGCCAATGGAGCGGATATGGATCCGAACGCAGTTCGCAGTATCAAAACAGGGCTGATGGGGCCTTTGGCCGGCATTGGAGATTCTATGATGCAGGGAGTGGTTACGCCCTTGGTTTTGGCTTTCTTTTTGGAAATGGGATTATCCGGAAATATTGCGGCGCCCATAATTTATGCGATTGTTATGTTTTTGATTATTTGCGTCCCTGCGTATTTTTTGTTTATGCTGGGATATAAAAAGGGCGGAGAGGCAGTCCTGGGAATGTTGGAAAGTGGAACGCTGAAGAAAATTATACGGATTGCGGGCATTATAGGATGTATGGCGCTTGGAGCTCTGGTATGCAGCTATGTATCGGTTGTCTGTGGCATTGAGTTGACACAGGCGGACGGAACAGTCTTTAGCCTTCAGAGCAACTTGTTTGACGCAATTCTGCCGGGGATTCTTCCTTTGGGCATGACGATGCTCTGCTACAAGCTGCTTCAAAAAGGAAAATCTTCCATCTGGGTGCTTGTGTTTTTGATTGCAATTGGCGCGGTTGGTGGATTGACGGGCATCCTTGCTTGGTAGATCTTAATATACCAATAAATTTGTATTTTAGAGGAGGTTACAAAAGTGAAAGAGACAATGAAGGTTGTGGCGATTGTGGATGATCACAAGGTGGAGGCGAAGCAGGTTGCCATGCCTGGCATAGAAACAGGCAAGATTACAGTAAAGATCAATGCCTGTGCTCTGTGTACTTGGGAACAGCGTATCTTTATCCGCGAATCAAAAATGCCCCTGCCGTTTGTAGGGGGGCACGAGCTGGTAGGGGAGATTTATGCCGTAGGGGAAGGCATTGAATCTGAAAAATATCCGGTAGGACAAAAGGTTGTGGTCCGCCTGATTGGAGCCTGCGGAACCTGCTACTATTGTCGCAGGGGGAGCAAAATTTGTGCACCAAGAGCGATGTAAAGGAAGATGCTTTTCTTTCTGTGGACGGGACCATACATTATATGGGAACCGGCGGCTTATCCCAATATTTGAATGTGGAGCCGGCGCAGATTTTTAAGATGCCGCAGGATATCCCAGACACCACTGCGTGTTTTGCGGAGCCGCTGGCCTGTGTGCTGAACAGCATTGAGCGCGGGAAAATAGAACTGGGAGACGATGTGGTTGTCATTGGCGGTGGAATCATGGGAATGCTGCATGTGATGGCGGCAAAGCTCAGTGGCGCCCGCGTGATCATGAGCGAGCCGGATCCGGAACGGAGAAAGCTGGCGGAAGAGTTGGGCGCGGATATCGTCTTTAATCCGATGGAGCAGAACCCGGTGGACTACATTCACAACCTGACCGACGGCCTGGGGGCTGAGGTTGTATTTAACACAACCCCTATTTCCGCAGTGGCGCAACAGGCGATTGAGATGGTGGCTCCTATGGGGAGGGTGATTATGTACAGCTCCCAGCATCCGGACAAGCCTATTTCGGTAAGCCCGAACTGGATACATAATACGGAGGCGGTGATTACTGGGGCGGTGAGCCCAAGCGTGCGCTCCTTTAACCGCGCGGTCAATCTGCTGTCCAAGGGATTGATCCATCCGGAGAAGTTGATGAGTGGGGCTTTTCCCATAGAGTCTGCGCAGGAGGCGTTTGAGACGGCAGTCCGGCCGGATACCTTCCGTTGTGTGATTCGTTTAAGTGAATAGATGGAACAATAAATCGTCTGGGACAGGCGGGTAAGAGGAGGAAAAAGAATGTTTGTTTCTATGATTGACAGTATGAAGATTGCAAGGGAGAAGGGGTATTGCGTGCCGGCGATTAGCGCGGTTGATGAATGTTCCTTGCGTGCCGTGATCGGCGCGGCGGAGAAAAAGAGATCCCCGGTGATTTTGCTGGTGATGTACGAGGATAATCCGGATCTCCAGTATTATGGGAGGATGGTTCAGGATTTTGCGGTAAGGGCTACGGTTCCCGTATCTGTGGTTTTGGATCATGGAGCTGAATACGAGCATGCGATCGCCGCGATTCGTGCCGGATTTACGGATATTATGGTGGATCGCTCTTCTCTTTCCTATGAAGAGAATGTGGCGCAGGTGAAAGAGCTGGTGAAAATTGCGCATGCCGTGAATGTAGGCGTGGAGGCAGAGCTTGGACACGTAGGCTTTGGCGGGGATCTGAGCCAGAATGTGTTCACGGTTCCGGAGGAAGCGGTTTCTTTTGTGCAGGAGACGGGAGTTGACGCCCTTGCCGTGGCTATTGGAACCTCGCACGGACAGTATCAGGGCGTTCACCAACTTCAGTTTGAACTTTTAAAAGAGCTTCGGGAAGCCGTGCCGGTACCGCTGGTATTGCATGGAGGATCTGGAACGGGAGATGACAATCTGAGAAAGGCGTGCCAGATGGGGATTTGCAAGCTGAACATTGCTTATGAAGTATACCGTGGAGCGCTGGGAGCCGTCACTTCCGAGGAGTTTAAAAATATTCCTGGCGCCGAATATGGCATGTACGCCTTTATGGCAGAAGGAATAGAAAAGGTTGCCATGCATACAATGGATATTTGTGGCTCGACGGGAAAGGTTTGAAAGGAGGAGGGATTCCATGCAGTCGTTTGTTTATGAGATACCTGTCAGGGTGTATTTTGGAGAAAATCAACTGGATTATGTTGGAGCGGAGGTTAAAAGATTTGGCAGCCGTGTTGGCGTGCTGACTTATGACGACGAGGTGATGAAGACCACCAAGGCGTACGTCTCGGCGCTTGCGAGCGTCAGGGAGAGCGGGCTTGAAATAATAGAGCTTCCGGGGGTAGAGCCCAATCCCCGGATTGAAACCGTGAGGAAAGGGGCTGCTATTTGTAAGGAAAAGCAGATTGAAGTCATCCTGGCTATTGGCGGTGGTTCCGCGATTGACGCGGGAAAATGGATTGCGGCAGGGGCCAAGGTAGAGTTTGATCCATGGGAGTTTTACAGCGAGGGGAGGGAAGTGGAGGAGACATTGCCGCTGATCTCAGTTATGACCGCGGCGGCTACCGGGTCGGATATGAATGCCTGCGCGATGCTTACCAATCCGGAAACGCAGGATAAGATTGGGCTTTTCAGCAATCTCCTCCTTCCCAAGACCTCTTTTTTGGATCCGACTGTGACGTACAGCGTCAGCAAGAGGCAGACAGCCTGCGGCTCTGCAGATATTATGAGCCATGTGATGGAGGGATACTTTGACATGAATCCCGGGCTTTACATGCTGGACTGCTTTATGGAAGGGCTGTTGAAAACGGTAGTGAAGTATGCGCCAGTTGCGTTAAACGAGCCGGATAATTATGAGGCGCGGGCCAATCTGTTGTGGGCTGCCTCCTGGGCGTCGAATGATTTTGGCCCGGGCGGAAGGGTGAATGACTGGTGCTGCCACAGGATTGAGCGGATGTCAGATCTTTTCAATATGACCCACGGAGTTGGAATTGCCATTGTCACGCCTCGCTGGCTGGAATATTGTCTGGACGAGACGACTTTGCCCAAATATGTGCAGTTTGGAGTTCAGGTTTTTGGCATTGACACCTCCCTGGCACCTATGGAAATTGCAAAAAAAGCCATTGAAAAATTATCGGAATTCTTTTTTGATACTCTGGGGTTGCCCTCCACCCTTGGGGAACTTGGAATAGAGGAAAAAGAGTTCCGGACGATGGCGCAGCACGCTTGTGCAGGCCAGACGCTCAATGGGCTGAAGCCATTGACGGAAGAAGATGTGATGAAAATTTATGAAATGTGTAAGTAAATGTGTAAGTAAACGGTAAAATGACTTGCATTTATCCCCCTCCTGTGATACTTTGTATAGAACATCGAAGGAATTACGGTATTCTGTTCTGTATTTGGAGGGGGATTTTTGTGCGGTAATCCCTTACGGTAGGTACGTTTTCGAGATTGTGGAGTTTTCCTATCAGGAGAAAAGAAGGACGAGGAATATGGAGACGCGGATCAGAAAGGTCAATTATAAAAATATAGATTTAAAGATCATACAGGAGGCAGGCCGTATCCTGAAAAGTGGTGGTTTGGTGGCATTTCCCACGGAGACGGTCTACGGACTGGGAGGGGATGCTCTGAATCCTGCCTCTGCGGAGAAAATCTATGCTGCCAAGGGACGGCCCTCGGATAATCCTCTGATTGTACATATTGCAGATAAGGCGGATGTGTACCGGATTGCGGAGCAGGTGCCGGAACAGGCGGAGCGGTTGATGGAAGCATTCTGGCCAGGACCTCTCACCCTGATTTTTCCTAAAAAGCCTTTGGTGCCGGATAAGACCACAGGCGGGCTTCCCACGGTGGCGGTGCGGATGCCCAGTGACAAGATTGCGGCGGCTTTTATCCGGGCGGCAGGCGGCTTTGTGGCGGCGCCCAGCGCCAATGCCTCTGGGCGTCCCAGCACCACCACGGCGGCCCATGTGGCGGAGGATTTAAGTGGACGGATTGAGATGATTCTGGACGGGGGACAGGCAGTGATTGGCCTGGAATCCACCATTGTGGATGTGAGTGAGGAGCGGCCGGTGATTCTGCGGCCGGGAGTGATTACCAAGGCTATGATGGAGGCCGTGATCGGGCCGATGGAGACGGATCAGGTTCTGATTGCGCCGGATTCTGATGTAAAGCCCAAGGCTCCGGGGATGAAGTACCGCCACTATGCGCCAAAAGCGGAGCTGATGATTGTGGAGGGTGAGACGAAGGATGTAATTGCCACGATGAATCGCTTGACAGCGGAAGCGGAGCTGCAGGGAAAGAGGGTTGGAATTATTGCCACGGACGAGACGGCTCGGTGCTATGAAAGGGGTCTGGTGAAGAGCCTGGGGGCCAGAAACTGCGAGGGGGAGATTTCCATGCATCTTTTTGAGGTGCTCAGAAGCTTTGATGAGACGGATGTGGACTGCATTTATTCGGAATCCTTTGGGGGTGCTGTGATTGGGCAGGCGATCATGAACCGGCTTTTGAAGGCGGCGGGGCATCGGGTGATTAAGGTTTAAAGGGGACAGGGATAAAATATGAAAACATTTAATGGGAAAGTGCTTGTACAAAAACTGAAGGCTCAAAAGCTTCCGCTATTACTGTGTTTTCTTGCGACTTTTCTGGAATTTTTTATTTTTAATTACAAGCATTGGGAATCCCTGCTGTGGTAGAAGGAGCATATTCCGGTATTCAACTGGCTGGTGGGGGAAGTCCTGGAACGGGCTGATAACACGCTTTTTCGGGTTACGGAGCTTGAGGGCCAGGAGACAGCCACTATTGAATTCACAGATATTCATCAAGAGCTTCATAACATTCATATCAGCCTCTCTGTGGAAAATGCGTCTACAGCAGCAGATAAAGCAGTGAATATTCAATTAAAGCTAAAGGATGCAACTTCAGACTATTTATTTTCGGATTCCGGAAAGAGATATTGTATCCGGAGTGCCAAAAAGCGAATACATAAGGCCGCATTTATGCGGTGAGGCCAAGGAGGCTCTGCTTATCATCAATTCTGTGGATGGAACTTATATTTGGGATGCGGCTTATTATAAGGAGAAATATTATGTTTATTTTGGAGTTGTGCCGGAGGCAGTGCTTTTCCTTCCCTATTACCTGATTACGGGAAAGGATCTTTCTACGATGGCTGTCATTGTGTTTGAAGGAGGCCTCTTTATCCCTTGGTATTTTTGCTTAATTGGGAGCCATAATCCGACATTGGTTTCCCAAAACGCCTTTTTCGGTTTATTTGCTGCTGGCTCTTTTAACCGTGAACGGCAGCGGCATATGGACTTATTTTCGAAATCCCGGATTTTATGAAATTCCCATCCTGGCCGCTTTGGCTTGCGGAGCATGGGGGTTGTATCTGTGGTTTTGTTCCCTTTTGGGGGAGAAGGTCAGCAGTTGGCGTATGTCAGCAGGGTCTCTGCTGCTGGCTATGATTGCAGGCTGCCGTCCAACGCTGGTTCTTGTTACCCTGCTGGCAATCCCTATTTTTTGGAAGCCGGTGAAAGAAAAACGGCTTTTGGGAGAACATAAAATTCTGGATCTCACCTGCTTTTTTATGCCGGTTCTTCTGGTAGCGGCTGGCTTGATGTACTATAATTATATTCGTTTTGGAAGCGTAACGGACTTTGGCGCCATGTATAATCTGACAACTCAGAATATGCCGAAGAGAGCGTTTATTTTGGCGATGGTTCCCATGGAGCTGTTTGTCCTGCTGTTCCAGCCACCCTGTGTTACGGCCGTTTTTCCCTTTTTTCATCAGGTTTCTATGGACAACCAGTATGCTGGTTCATTACTTGGAGAATCAGGCTTTGGAGGTGTTATGGCTACAAATCTAATTTTGATTTTTGCCTTTATGCCGTATTTGTTCCGCCGGATAAAGTATAATCGTGCTGCCTACGCGTCTTCTTTTATTCTGACAGGAGCAACACTTGTTATTCTTGTGGCCGATACTCAGATTGGAGGAATTGTTCCCCGTTATCTGGTAGACTTTACATGGCTTTTGTTTCTTTCGGTTGCTCTTTTGTTCCTTGGATGGAATGAAAGATATCAGAATACACATTTCTGGAAAATGGGCTGGATCTTTTTCCTGGTCCTGACTGCTCAGAGTATGATTTTTAATGGGCTTACTATTTTTACGGATGTCTACGAGAAGGTGGAAGAGTTTAACCCGCAATGGTTTTATCAGGCGGCGCACCAGATTGGGTTTTGGCTGTAGAGAAAAAAGAATGGAACCGGAAAAGACCTTGAATATTTAGTCCCAATCATGCGTGTAAAAAAGTGTAAACATTTTTACACTACATTTTGTTACACACCCAAACATAAAAAATACGATAAATACAGCATTCCCGCTACATTTATCGTATTCCCAATCAATGCGGAAGATGGGACTTGAACCCACACGGCACGAATGCCACAAGATCCTTAGTCTTGCTCGTCTGCCAGTTCCGACACTTCCGCATATCCCCTTGTTTTTGTACTTCTATCACAAGGCGCTTAATTATACTACCATTTTCAGAGAAAAAAGTCAAGTGCTAAGTTCACAAAAAAATGTCAAAAATTTAGAAAAAAGTGTTGACATTTTATTTGAAATTCGGTAGAATACTATTTGTTCGCAGGAGTGGCGGAATGGCAGACGCGCAGGCTTCAGGTGCCTGTAGTCGCAAGGCTGTGTGGGTTCAAGTCCCATCTCCTGCATGTGATTTTTAGAAAGAAATCCTTTAAAATAAGGGTTTCTTTTCTTTTTTGTCTTAAAAGATTTTGATTACACTTGATTACAAGATTCTAAGAAATACTAAATACTTCTCTTGACATTTAAAACATTCATCAATGCCTCCTGTAATACTCTGGAAACATTGATACCGGCATGCTCAGCTTCATAGTTCAGCCAGCTTGGCAGAGCAACATTTCTCCGAACTGTTTTAGTATCAATTTTTTTCCGATATTCAGAAAAATTAACATCCACATAGGTTAAAATACCGTTGGAGAAGTCAATATCTTCTGCGAATTGCTTTACTTTTTCAATAGCAGTATTTTGTTCTGACGGAACAGGAAGCTTTTCCTTATGGTCCTCCATTGAAATTCCGGCTGCACCGATTGCGTCCCGTGCCATTTCAATGGCATCTGCCAAGGTTTCCCCCTCTGTGAAAATTTCCATATCCGGAACACAGACTAAAAAGGGATGTTCAGATCCATCATTTGTATTTACTATAAAAGTTGGATAAACCTGCTTCATATTATTCTCCTTATAATAAATTCCATTTTCTAAGTATCATTTTGGCCAGGCTTTCATTAATCTCTTTGTGTCTTGGGACTTTTTCTAGGTCTTTTCCCCTTCTGTAGATATCGTGGTTTCCTCCGTGCCTCTCAAAATTGAAACCAGCATCTTCAAGCTTTTTGATTAAATCCCTTTGTTTCATTTATGCCCTCCTTATAAGAGCATTATACACACTTATTACACAACAATCAATGTATTTATTTAATTATGGTTGTTTGTAATATCAACTGCGAATTCCCTTGCATTCCCACGTTAATTTCTATAGAATAAAAAGAGCAAAGCAGGCCGGAGGCACATAAAAATACCTGGTCTGCGAAAAGAAAGAGGAACAAACATGAGACTAAAAAATGTACTAATTGTAGTAAAAGATATAGACCGATCCAAAAGATTCTATCAGGATCTGTTTGGTCTGAGGACCATCACAGACTTTGGTGGCAATGTCATTTTAACAGAAGGGCTTGTACTGCAGGACAAGAGTACCTGGGAGCAACTGATTGAAAAAGAAACAATCCATGGAGACGGCGACATGGAGCTGTACTTTGAAGAAAACCAGATGGATGATTTCCTGAAAAAATTGGAGGCGTATCCGGAGCCGGTGCGCTATCTTAACAAACCAATGGAACACGCCTGGGGCCAGCGGGTGGTGCGTATCTACGATCCTGACGGCCATATGATAGAAGTAGGAGAGGCTATGGATTTTGTTGCAAGGCGTTTTTGCAGGGCCGGAATGACCCTGGAAGAGATTGCGGAAAAAACACAGCTTCCCCTTGACCAGGTTCAGGGAATCTGCCAGGTGGAGATAGCTTCACAGCGGTCAGTCCATGAACAGTCTCATAGTCATAGCAGGCAGAGATAACGGGAGAACAGGTAGAAAAGGACAGCCATGATAAACCGAAAAAAACTTATACAATTTTACATCGAGCAATACACAGCAGAAAGCAAAAAGAAAGAAAAAAAGATTCCCAAATTCACTGACGTCTCCGGCAGAATGAAGAATCTGCAAAAAACCATAAGGAGAGCCAAACCCTCCCGGATTCCCCTTCAGAACCTGGAGGACTGCCACCGTCAGATCAAAAACCTGGGCATCTACGCGTATCGAAAAAAGCGGGAGGATCTGACCCTCACCATCAACATAGAGCTGATCCCCAAGCTGGTAGATCTGGACCTGGGACTTATGCTGAAGGAACAAAAGGATGGGATTGACGGAGAATTCCTGGCTTACCTGAGACGAAAGTGTCCGGGAGCCCTCTGCCAGGAAACCCTGTTCACCCTGTACCCGAAATTCCGCCAATACAAGGTAAAAAATAAAATCCTGGAGCTGGTGCCCTCCCGGCCGGAAATGGAATTTCCCGAGGTGCGAAAGCTTCACCGCCACTTCGTTCTCCATATCGGTCCCACCAACAGCGGCAAGACCTTTCGTTCCCTGGAACGGATGAAAACAGCCGGAAAAGGCGTATATCTGGGACCCTTACGCCTCCTTGCCCTGGAGGTCTACGAGCAGCTCAATTCCTGCGGTGTCCCCTGTACCATGCTCACCGGCCAGGAGTGCATTGAGAAGGAAAACAGCCGGATCACAGCCTCCACCATAGAAATGGCAGACTTTGACGAGGAGTACGACATAGCCGTCATAGACGAGGCACAGATGGTTGCAGACACAGATCGGGGCCATTCCTGGACCAAGGCCATCCTGGGGCTTCGGGCAGAGGAAATCCACATCTGCATGAGCCCGGCGGCAGAGCCGGCCATGATTCACCTGATCGAGCTTTGCGGCGACGATTACGAAATAGAGCGCTATGAGCGGAAAACAGTCCTCATCTGTGAGGAGCAGCCCTTTGCATTCCCGGAGGATGTGAAGCAGGGAGACGCCCTCATTGTATTTTCCAAAAAATCCGTACTGGATGTGGCCGGACGCCTGGAGGAGCAGGGTATAGATGCCAGCGTCATCTATGGCAGCCTCCCCCCGGAAATCCGCCGCCGTCAGATGCATCTTTTCAACAAAGGAAAAACAAGAGTCGTAGTAGCCACAGACGCTATCGGCATGGGCTTAAATCTCCCCGTCCGCAGAATCATATTTCTCCAAGCGGAAAAATTTGACGGTGTGGGAAGACGCCCCTTAACCGTATCCGAGGTGCGCCAGATCGCAGGACGTGCAGGACGGTTCGGCATCTACAATTCCGGCTATGTAAACGCCATGGGCGAGGAAGAGCTGGAATTTATTCGGGAGCGTTTCGAGGCTCAGGAGCAGCCAATCGAGGAGGTCAACCTAGGCTTCCCACAGCTTCTGTTGGACATTGACGGCCCCTTAGACGAGATTTTGAAAATCTGGCATTCCGTCACACCTTCTGCACCCTTCGTAAAGGAAAACATCGACGAAGCCCTGACCCTCTACGACCAAGCCCGCAAATGCAGAGACCAGATAGACGGCTTCGACGACAAGCGCACCCTCTACCGGATGATCACCTGTCCCATAGACATCAAGGACAAAAAAGTGGTATCCCTCTGGCTGACCTACTGCAAAACCTACACGGCAGACATATCCTTAGAGCGCCCCAGACTGGAATACGGACGCCGAAAAAGCATCCAACAGTATGAGACCTACTACAAGCAGCTGGACCTTTACTACCAGTTCTCCCACCGGATGCAGAAGGTCATCGAGGAGGACTGGCTGAACGAAGAGCGCAACCGTACCGAAATGATGATAATGAAATACCTGACCAAAGGAAAGACAAACTACATCGCCCGTTGCCGCTACTGCGGAAAGCTCCTCCCCTTAGGCACACCTTTCCAGGTCTGCGACCGCTGCTTCCACCGAAAATAACACCTTGACAGCCAAACCAGTCGGGCCTATTTAAAGCCCTCCATCGTCCACAACTATAATACTTCCACACCCAAAACCAGCCGTCAGAGAGAAAATATACTGCCCGCCAGGCGTGTTAGCCGAACGGCGGAGCATGGCGGGCAGTATATTTTCTCTCTGACGGCGTCCCTTTGCCAACTAATATGCCAACTACCTAATCTCATATCCAGTTGCCCATTTCAACCCCAGGTAGTATAATTTATGCAAAAGCAATGAGCAGTGCGAAACCATGCAGGAGAAAATCGCCTGCTGGCAGGCAGATTTGAACATGCATGGTTTCATAGGGCGAAGCCCGCAATGAGGGAAACGTCAGTTTCCCGAATGGCACTGCGGACTAAAAAATTACGATATTATGTAGGAAAGAAACTATCACAAAGACAGGAAAGGGGAAAAACACCATGGAACAATTACTTATCGCCCACGATCTAGGAACCTCCGGAGACAAAGCAACCCTGTTTACCACAAAGGGCCGCCAGATCCGCAGCTTCACCGTACCCTACGACGTCCATTTCTTCAACGGAAACTATGCCGAGCAGGACCCGGAAAACTGGTGGGACGCCGTATGCGACGCCACCAAAGCCGTATTGGAGGGAGAGGACCCCTCCAGGGTAGCCGCCATGTCCTTCAGCGCCCAGATGCAGGGCTGTCTGGTGGTGGACAAGAACGGCGTCCCTCTGCGCGACGCTATCATCTGGGCGGACCAGAGAGCCGTAGAGGAGGCGGAGCATCTGGAGAAAAAGATCGGCGCCAAGCGCATGTACGAGATTACCGGCCACCGGGTAAGCCCAAGCTACAGCATCGAAAAGCTCATGTGGCTAAAAAAGCACGAGCCGGCGGTGTATGAGAAGACCTACAAAATGCTTCAGGCCAAGGACTATATCATTTCCCGGGCCACAGGAAAATTTGTCACCGACTATTCTGATGCCTCGGGAACCAACGCTTTGGATCTGCGGAAGCTTCAGTGGTCCCAGGAGATTTTAAAGGCGGCAGGAATTGATGAAGACAAGCTGCCAAAGCTTAAGAAATCCACGGACATTGCCGGGTATATTGAAGACCGGGTGGCAGGGGAGATTGGGCTTCCTGCAGGAACGCCCGTAGTCTGCGGCGGCGGTGACGGTCCCTGCTCCGCAGTGGGTGCGGCTTGTATCAAGGACGGAGAATTCTACCTCACCTTTGGAACCTCCGCCTGGATTGGCGGAACCACCACCGATCCCTTTATTGATGAGGACCAGATACTGTTCTGCTTTGCCCATGTGATTCCCGGAAAATATATGCCTTGCGGCACCATGCAGGCAGCAGGAAGCTCCTATTCCTACATTCGCCGGGCTCTCTGTGACGAAGCACCCTATGAGGAGCTGAATAAAATGATTGAAAAGTCCCCCGCAGGAGCCAGAAATCTGATTTTTCTTCCCTACCTTTTGGGAGAGCGCAGCCCCAGATGGAACCCGGATACCAGCGGAGCCTTTCTTGGAATCAAGCCGGAGCATGAGAAAAGAGATTATGTGCGGGCTGTCATAGAGGGAATTGCCATGAATATGGAGCTGATTCTAAAAGCCTACCGGAAGCAGGCAAAGATTGAGTATATGTGTCTCACCGGTGGCGGAGCCAAGGGGGATGTGGTAGCACAGATTCTGTCCGATGTATTGAACGTAGAATTTCGGATGCCCGACTGTGTGGAGGAGGCTACGGCCATTGGCGCAGCCGTCATTGCAGGCGTGGGCGTGGGTGTCTTTGACAGCTTCGAGGAGGTGAAGCGCTTCTTAAAATTTGAGAAGACCGTGAAGCCTGTGGTGGAGCACCGGGACGATTATGAGAAGCTGCTGCCCATTTTTGATGAGGCTTATGAATGTATGCTGCCTTTGTATAAGAAAATGGCGAAGCTGTAAAGGAGTTAAGCGGTCCGTACACCAGGAAAGAATAAGAGGATTTACAGTTAAAATCGGTAAGACAATATAAATAAGCCTTCGAATCCCTCATGCATGTAATGCAATAACACAAGGGTTCGAAGGCTTATATTCATATCACTATTATTTCGCAAGAAGCATCATAATCTCATTGCTCCTGGCAATAAACTTGGTCATGGCCTCCGGCGCCAGCGGCTTGTTGCTGATAAGGGCCAAGTCGTAGAGCTGCTCGCAGAACATGTTCACATGCTCGGAATCGCTGTGTGTGAGAATGTACTGTACCAGTTGGTTGTTGGCATTGAGCACCAGGGTCTCTCCGCCGCCACCGAACATGTTCGGGTCCATGCCGTACATATTGTACATCTTCATCATTTCCTGCATCCGGCGGCTTTCCTCGGAAAGGGTGATCATAGAAGAAATGCTCTCATTCTTCATCTTCTCCACCTTCACATCCAGCTTCTCATTGCCCAGAGCCTTGCGGAAAATCTCAGTCAGGGAATCGGCGGTTTCCTTGAGCTCCTCCTCAGAAACCGTCTCTACAAAGTCCTCCGTCAGATCTGCGTCGATTCTCTGGAACTTCACATGCTCATTCTTCATCTCCAGATGAGAGATAAAGGGAGAATCAATGTTATGCTTCAGTATAACGGCATTCTTGCCCTCCTCCTTGAACATATTAATATACTGGCTCTGCTGAATCTCATCGGTCACATAGAAGATGGTGGTCTTCTCCGGCTCCTTTTCCTCGGCATTGTCAGCCTCGGCCTCATCGGGATTCTCCACCACATCAACCTCAGGGGCTTCCTCCTCTGGAACCAGATCCTTGATAGTCTGGTACTTGCCGTCCAGATCCTTGAACAGCAGGTAATCCATCATCTTCTCACAGAACTTGTCATCCTTCAAGCAGCCGAACTTGATGAAGGGATTTATGTCATCCCAATACTTTTCATAGTCCTCACGCTCAGTCTTGCACATTCCCGTAAGCTTGTCGGCCACCTTCTTGGTAATGTAATCGGAGATCTTCTTAACAAAGCCGTCATTCTGCAGGGCGCTTCTGGAAACGTTCAGAGGCAGATCCGGGCAGTCAATGACACCCTTAAGGAGCATTAGAAACTCCGGAATCACTTCCTTAATGTTATCCGCGATAAATACCTGGTTGTTGTACAGCTTAATGGTGCCCTCAATGGAATCGTACTCCGTGTTGATCTTGGGGAAGTACAGAATACCTTTCAGGTTAAAGGGATAATCCATGTTCAGGTGAATCCAGAACAGGGGCTCCTTGTAGTCCATAAATACCTTCCGGTAGAACTCCAGATATTCCTCCTTGGTGCACTCGTTGGGATGCTTGGTCCACAGAGGTGCCGTGTCGCTCAAGGAAACGGGACGCTTGTGGATCTTTACTCGATCCCTTGCCGGGGAGATCTCCTTGGTCTCCTTGGTGCCGTCCTCATTTTCCACCTCCTCGGTCTTGGCCTCCTCGTGGATGCGCTCAACCACCACATCATCATCCCGAAGGTCCGCCTCGTCAATGGTCTCATATTCCTGCTCCGCATTGGCTTTTTCCAGGAAAATCTCTACGGGCATAAAGGAGCAGTACTTGCTTATCACCTCGCGAGCCCGGTACTCGTTGGCGAATTCCAGGCTGTCCTCATTTAAGAACAGAGTAATCTCCGTACCCACCTCTGTGCGGCTGCCCTCAGACATTTGATACTCGGTACCGCCGTCGCACTCCCAGTGCACCGGCTTGGCATCCTTTTGATAGGAGAGGGTGTCAATATGCACCTCGTCCGCCACCATAAAGGCAGAGTAGAAGCCCAGTCCAAAGTGGCCGATAATCTGATCCTCATTGGCCTTGTCCTTGTATTTCTCCAGGAAATCCGTTGCGCCGGAGAAGGCAATCTGGTTGATGTACTCCTGCACCTCGTCCGCAGTCATTCCAAGACCCGTATCAATGAATTTCAGGGTCTTTTCCTCCGGGTTCACCACTACCCGCACCATGTTTTTGAAATCCTCGGGATAGGTGTACTCTCCTATGAGATCCAGTTTTTTCAGCTTGGTGATGGCGTCGCAGCCATTGGAAATAAGCTCCCGGAAGAAAATGTCGTGGTCGGAATAGAGCCACTTTTTAATAATTGGAAAAATATTTTCGCTGTTAATGGAAAGACTTCCATGCATGTCAGCCATAAAATGTTCACTCCTTCGTATGTGTTTTCGTATTCTGACACATATTGTAATATGGGAGAAATAAAAAGTCAATAGAAAATTAGCACTCCATGAAAGTGAGTGCTAACAAAATTTTATAAACTTTCTAAAATTTTTCTAAAAACAGAGGATTAGGCGTCCGTATATGGAAGGGGAAGGTCTGCACAAAATAAAGAATACACATGTAAAAAATAATAGAAAATTAATAGGAATATACTGGATTTGCAGGAAAACGGGTGATATACTAATAACGCAGGCGTGTAAATAAGGTTCATGAAAATGAGCATATAGATAGAATATTTGACAAAGCTTTCATTTTAAAGGAGGAATCTGGGGTGGCACAGAGTAGGAAGGGTGCTCTGTATCTGCTTTTGGCAGCAGCCCTTTTAGCAGGATATATCTTAAATCGGGAAAAGAGCAGAGAGCAGGGCAAGGAGGAATTCCCAGCCGTAGACTGGATTCGGGCCCAGGAACAGTCCGATGTGGGAGTGATTGAACAGGAGCTTTTAAGGAGAGATCAGGCGGAGGAGGCAAAGCGCATTCAGGAGACGGCCGCGGAGGAGGCAAAGCCTGAGGAAGACAAGCCCATGGACAAGCAGAGCCTTCGAAGGCGCCTTGGATCTGCCGTGATAGTGGGAGATTCCGTGGCGGAGGGTTTTCTGGATTATGAATTTTTGGAGTCGGACTGTGTGATTGCGGAGAAAGGGCTTCGGGCGGATTCGGCCGGGGAGGAGATCCGCAAGGCTCTTGATTTGTCTCCGGCACAGCTTTTTCTGTCCATAGGGCTGAATGATTTGGAATATTGCAGAGGGGACAGTGAACGGTTTGTCCGCTCCTACAGGCAGCGGATTCTGGAGATACGGGAGGAATATCCCACGCTTCCTATTTATATTAATGGAATTCTCCCCATATTGCCGGAGGCCATAGAGAAGAAGGCAGAGCTTGGGCAGGTATCCGCCTACAATGAGGCTCTGAGGCAGATGTGTGAGGAGCTTGGCCTTACCTTTATTGACAGCAGCGATCTTTTGGAGGGAAAGGAAGACTGGTATCAAAAGGATGCCATACATCTGAAATCACAGTTTTATCCTTTATGGCTGAATCGTATGGAAGAAATGGCGGGACTATAGATGAACGGGTGGGATATATTACTAAAGCTGGCAAAGGTCCTTCTGGTGGGCCTTTTGGTGGTGCTTCTAACCACATTGATTCATGGAAGCACCTGGCATGGGGATTTTAAGGAGCTTAGGAAGAGGGTGGAGTCAAAGCTTCCTCTGTCCGACATGCAAAAGGGAGATGAACAGCTTCTCAGACGGCTTTACGGGCTCAATGCCGGGGAGCTTAAGCACTGGATTCTTTATACGGCCCAGGACAATATGGATGTGGAGGAGCTGCTTTTAGTAGAGGCCGCAGAGGAGGGGCAGATGGAGCTGATCCGCCAGGCTGCCGAGAAGCGGGCGGAAACCCAAAGGAATAATTTTGAGGGCTACGGCCCGGAGCAGCTAAAGCTCATTGAGAAATATGTGCTTCGGGAATCAGAGCCCTATGTGCTGTTTGTTATCTCTGAGGATGCGGAGGCTGTGAAGGCTGAATTTGTGAAAGGATTGTATCGATAGACCCAGAAGGAAAGGGAATGCATCGTGGTTTTTAGCAGTATTTTTTTTATTTTTTCATTTCTTCCGGTGACAATAGTTGCTTATTATCTGGTACCCCATAGAATGCGAAATGGGATTTTGCTGCTGACAAGTCTTTTTTTCTATGCCTGGGGAGAGCCGGTGTATCTGTTTTTGATGCTGTATAGCATTTTGTTTAATTATATTATGGGGATTGACATAGCAAGAAAGCAGAGGCGCGGTAAGGGCGGAGGTGTCAGCCTGTTTTTTGGTGTGGTGATCAATCTGCTGATTCTGGGATTTTTTAAATACTACGGATTCCTGGCAGAGAATATTGAGACACTCACGGGGGCTGTCCTTCCAGAGCTTGAGCTGTCCCTGCCTATTGGTCTGTCCTTTTATACCTTTCAATCCCTTTCCTACCTTGTGGATGTGTATCGGGGAAAGGCCCGGTATCAAAAAAATATTCTGTCCTTTGGATTGTATATTTCTATGTTTCCGCAGCTGGTGGCAGGACCGATTGTGCAGTATTCGGATATTGACGCCCAGCTTAAGAGCCGAAAAACCTCCATGGATAAGTTTGGACAGGGAGTCCGGTACTTTATCTGGGGCCTGGGGAAAAAGGTGCTGCTGGCCAATAATTTAGGAGCCGTGTACGAGGCGGTTGCGGCCCTGCCCGCTCTGTCCGTGCTTTCCGCATGGGTGGGGGCCTTGGCTTATACCTTTCAGATTTACTATGATTTCAGCGGTTATTCCGATATGGCTATCGGCCTTGGGCGGATGTTCGGCTTTGAGCTAAAGGAGAATTTTTCACATCCCTACTGTGCCCGCAGCATTACGGAGTTCTGGCGCAGATGGCATATTTCCCTGGGGTCCTGGTTTCGGGAATATGTCTATATTCCTCTGGGCGGCAACCGGGTGAGTGTGCTGCGGCACATCCTGAATCTGCTGCTTGTGTGGGCATTGACGGGCCTCTGGCACGGCGCCAGCTGGAACTTTGTTGTATGGGGCCTTTACTATGGCGTGCTTTTGATTTTGGAAAAATACCTTCTTCGCAGGGTGACGGAGCGGATTCCGATTCTTGGCACAATCTATACCATGCTGCTGGTGATTGTGGGCTGGGTCTTCTTTTTCAGCCCTACCCTGGGAGCGGCAGGAAGCTATCTGAAGGCCATGGCGGGTGTTGGAACAGTGGGAATTACGGACGAGGCGGGAATGTATTATCTGCTTACCAGTCTGGTTTTATTCTGGCTTTCCTGGATCTTTGCCGTGCCAACAGCCTCCCGCATATCGGAGGAGCATATGGAACGGTCAGACGGGTGGGCGCCTTTGTTCCTTCTCATTCATGTGGGGATTTTTATGACAGCAGTAGCCTATTTGATTCATGACACCTATAACCCGTTCCTGTATTTCCGATTTTAATGGTAAGGAGGGAAGGCTGATGAGACGATGGATAAGAATAAGAGAACCCTCCTCCAATGCCTGGTTAGGGCTTTGGTTTCTGATAGCCCTGTTTTCCTTTGGAGCCCTGAATTTTTTTTCCAAGGATCGGGTTTTTTCGGAGACGGAGAATCGGTATCTGGAGCAAAGGCCCGTCCTGCGGCTTTCGGAGCTGATGGACGGAAGGTTTATGAGCAGCTATGAAAAGTACCAGACGGATCAGTTTTTTTCTCGGGATTCCTGGATTCAATTCCGATCTGCGGCGGACCGGTTTTTGGGAAAAAATGAATCCGGCGGTGTTTATTTGGGCAAGGGGGAACAGCTTTACGAGAAGCCGGAAAAGCTGGAGCAGCAGGTTTGGAACAATCTGGATGCCATAAAAGAGTTTGCCGGCCTTCACAGGGATAAGGGAATTTATCTTTTGCTGGCCCCGGGAGCCGCAGGGGTGAAGCCGGAGGGATTACCGCCCTTTGCACCCATTGAGGATCAGGCAGGGCAGCTGCGGCAGATTCATGAGTATTTGGAGGGAGCCGTACAGGAGATTCCCGTATACGGGACCTTGCGGGAGCACAGGGAGGAGTATCTCTATTATCGGACGGATCATCACTGGACGACCCTGGGGGCCTGGTACGCCTTTCTTAAGGCAGAGCAGGTGATGGGACTTGAGGCAGGGCCGGACATGGAGGCTTATCCGGTGACTAACCGGTTTCAGGGAACCCTGGCGTCCAGAAGCGGCTATCGGGTTCCTTCCGATACCATTTCTGTTTTTTGGCCCCGGCAGGAGGAGCATCTGGTGGTGACCTATGTGGAGGAGCAGAAGAAATCAGCCTCTCTGTATGCTTCCAAAAAGCTGGAGGGACGGGATCAGTATGGGGTGTTTCTGGATGGAAATCATCCGGTGGTAAGAATTCGCACCATGGCGGAGAGTGAGCGGACCCTTTTGATTTTCAAGGATTCCTATGCCAACTGCTTTGTGCCATTTTTGACGGCCCATTTTCGGGAAATTGTGCTGGTAGATCCCCGCTATTATTATGGAAATGTGGATACGCTCATGGGTGAGCAGGAATTTACGGATATTTTGTTTTTATACAATTTAAATACCTTTCTGGAGGATGATGTCCTGCATTTTGTTTTAGAGGATTCCAAGGAGAAGCCTACGGAAGTGTAAAGCGAATGTCCTGCTTCAGGAAAAACCTTTGGACCATCTGATCCCAGGCATGCTCCAGAGACTTATCCATAGTAAAGAGGTTCAGTGACACGGCCGTGGTGCAGAAAAGTCCTGCGGCGTCATAGCGGATGTTCAGGATCAGGCCGCCGATATCCTGCATGGAGAAGGTGCTTTCTGTCTGTGCCAGCAGCTTTTTTGTGTTCTCAGGAGAAAGCTGAAGAGTAAAACGAAAGCTGAGAGGGGTTCGCTTTCCCTTGATAAGCTCCAGACAGAAGGGGCGAAGATTCTGCCACAGGGAGAATTGGCGCTCTGAAAGCTTCAAAAGCTCCTGCTCTTCCTGGGAGTAGTAGTCGGGCCTTAGGCGGCCGTCCACATGAAAGGTATTGTAGGTGGTGATGGTACCCTCCACCACAAGAAAGGGATCAAAGGTATTGTTCAGTAAAAGACGGTTCATAAAGTCTTTTACATCTTGGATTTGCAGTGCAAGCATTGGGAACCTCCTGGTTTGTGAAAGCTTGAGAGTGAGTTCTGTATTAGTATACATGGAAATGAAGGGAAATGCAATGAAGGAAGGAGAAAGGATAGAAGGATGAGTACAAATGGATATGCGGAGGATCTGCTGCAGCTTGTGGAGGAGGGAACCTCTCCCTTTCATGTGGTGAGCAGTGTGGAGCGTCAGCTGAGGGCGGGAGGCTTTCAGCAGTTGTACATGGAGCAGGATTGGAGTCTTAATAATGGAGGAAGCTATTATGTGATTCATCATGGCTCCAGTCTGGTGGCATTTACGGTGGGAAAGGCTTTTCAGTTCGGGGATGTTTTTCGGGTTGCGGCGGCTCATACGGATTTTCCGGGGCTTCGGGTGAAGCCGGCGCCGGAGATCACCAAGGATGGCTATCGTCAGCTGAATGTGGAGGTCTATGGAGGCGCTATTTTAAATACCTGGCTGGACCGTCCCCTGTCTGCGGCAGGACGAGTGGTGCTGCGAGGTGAGAAGGTCTTTGAGCCAAGAATACGCCTGGTGGATTTTCGGAAGCCCTTTCTTACAATTCCCAATCTGGCCATTCACATCAATCGGGATGTGAATAAGGGAGTGGAACTCAATAAGCAGACGGATATGCTTCCGGTTCTGGGGCTGTGTGGCGAGGAGGAGGAAAAGGAAGAATTTTTCCGAAAGTGTCTGGCCAGGGAGCTTCAGGTGGAGCCGGAGGAGATTCTGGAGTATGAGCTGGGGCTATACAATACGGATACGGGAGATTTTCTGGGGCTTTCGGAGGAATTTATTTCATCTCCCAGGCTGGATAATCTGACCTCCGTGCAGGCCATTACCACAGGGCTTCTGTCTGGTGCCAGGGACAGGGGGATTAATGTGGCGGCCTTCTTTGACCACGAGGAGATCGGGAGCCGTACCAAGCAGGGAGCAGGCTCTGTGTTGCTTTCTGCCGTTTTGGAGCGAATTCTTTTGTCCTATGGAAGAGGAAGGGAGAAGCTTCTGGAGAGCTTTTCCAAGAGTATGCTGCTCTCTGTGGATGTGGGTCATGGTCTTCATCCCAATAAGGCGGATAAGAACGATCCCACCAACAAGGATGTGCTGGGAAAGGGAATCTGCATCAAGGAGGCCAGCGGACAGTCCTACGCTACGGACAGTGAGGCGGTGGCCATTGTGCAGCAGCTCTGTGAGGCGGAGCAGATTCCCTATCAGAAGTTTGTGAATCGATCCGACGGAACCAGCGGGGGGACCCTGGGCTCCATTGCATCCACCCTCTTTCCTGTGAGGACTGTGGATATTGGCGTGCCGCTGCTGGCCATGCATTCCAGCCGGGAGCTGATGGGAACAGCGGATCAGGAGAGCCTGGTGCGGGTGGTGAAGGCGTTCTATTCCTGGGAGCAATAAAATCATCTACAGTCTTTTGTATAAAGTGTCTCATGGTTTCAAAAACTACTTGAAAAACATATGAGGGTATGTTACCATCATATGTAGTATTAAAAACCACATTTGACAGTGGAACGAGCAAGTAGGAGGCATGTTATGAGTTACAAGATTGTTGTTGACAGCTGCGGTGAACTTCCGGAGAATTATAAGAAGGATGAGCATTTTGAGAGCGTGCCGCTGGTGTTGGATATAGACGGGCATCATGTGGTGGACGACGAGACCTTTGATCAGGCGGATTTCCTGAGACGGGTGGCAGAGAGCCCCAACTGCCCCAAGTCCTCCTGCCCCTCACCGGAGCGCTATCTGGAGGCATATACCTGTGAGGCTGAGAATGTATATGCGGTTACCCTTTCCGCAGAGCTGAGCGGCTCCTATAACAGCGCGGAGCTTGGAAGGAAGCTTTATCTGGAGGAGAGAGGGCAAAAGAATATTCATGTGTTCAATTCCTGTTCCGCTTCCATTGGGCAGACCTTGATTGCTATGAAGATTGAGGAGTGTGAGAAGGCTGGAATGGCCTTTGAGAAGGTAATTGAGACGGTGGACAGTTATATAGCGGGGCAGAATACGTATTTTGTGCTGGAATCCTTGGAAGCTCTTCGTAAGAACGGGCGCCTCAGCAATCTGAAGGCATTTGTGGCCAATGCTTTGAATATTAAGCCGGTTATGGGGGCTACTCCCATCGGTACGATCTGCCAGCTTGATCAGGCAAGGGGAATCAATCGGGCTTTAAAGAAGATGGTGGAATACATTGGGAAGGATTTGAAGAATCCGGCGGAGAAGCTTTTGGCGATTTCTCATTGTAATTGTCCGGAGCGGGCGAAGATGGTGAAGGATGAGATCTTAAAGCATATGTCGGTGAAGGATGTGTTGATTCTGGATACGGCAGGCGTCAGCAGCCTTTATGCCAGTGACGGGGGGATCATCATAGTAGTTTAGATTAAAATAAAATTTTTCATGGATTTTTTCTCATTTTGTGATATAATGAGCGTTAGCGAGAAGAGTGTGCTTGCACATTCGGCGAGCGGCGAATGGCGATCATGAATCTCTGATTCATGATGTAATGAGCGTTAGCGAGAAGTAAAGAGAGGATTTTGCAAAATGAGTCAGGAAAAAGTAAACCGTTATAAAGAGGAAAAAGCGAAGCGTAAGGAGATTTTAGCCAAGGAGAAGCGGAAACAGACCATCACGAAGATCTGCGCAGGTGTTATTGCGCTGGCGCTGGTTTGCTGGATTGGGTATTCTGTGTATGACATGGCGACGAGGCCAGATACCTCTACTATAGAAATGGATGCTTCTGCACTGGATTCTTATCTTTCCTCTATGGGGACGGAGACTGCGGAGTAGGAGCGGACGTATAGACTGCCGAAAAGTCAGCCGTCAGACTTTTCCATATCCGTGTTCGGACGGTTCACGTACATTCGTCTGCCTTTGTCGGACGTTGCTTTTAAGGTGTTGACAGGCTTCGCCTGTTTGGATGCTTACTACAACGTTCGCCAAATTCAGACGAATGTTCGCGAACAGCCGGACACTAGGATATTGGAGAAGTCTGACGGCTGACTTTTCGGCAGTCTATCCTGACTTTGGGGGCGGTTTGGATTTGGGATTGGAATGTAGATTTGATGGATAAGAGGTGGAAATCGGTTTTGGGATTTCCACCTCTTTTGAGGGAGTTCATATTTTTATTTTTTGGAGGCTTCTACCTCGGCCATCTTCATGGCCCGTACCTTTAGGGGCAGGCCGAAGAGGGTGATGAAGCCGCTGGCGTCGTGGTGGTCGTAGAGATCTCCGGTGGTGAAGGAGGCCAGGGATTCGTTGTACAGGCTGTAGGGAGAGGTGGTTCCGGCTTTGATGATGTTGCCCTTGTAGAGCTTGAACTTTACTTCTCCGGTTACGTATTCCTGGGTGCTGGTGATGAAGGACTGTATGGCTTCACGTAAGGGGGTGAACCACTTGCCCTCGTATACAATCTGGGCGAATTTGTTGCCCAGGTCTTTTTTTACTTCCATGGTAGCCCGATCCAGTACCAGCTCTTCCAATTGCTGATGGGCTTCCATGAGGATGGTTCCTCCGGGGGTCTCGTATACACCGCGGGACTTCATGCCTACTACACGGTTTTCTACGATGTCTACGATGCCGATGCCGTGCTTGCCGCCTAAGGCATTCAGCTCGGTGATGATCTCGGATACCTTCATGGACTTGCCGTTCAAAGAGGTGGGGATGCCTTTTTCGAAGGTCATAGTGACATACTCACCCTCGTCCGGGGCTTTTTCCGGGGTGACGCCAAGAACCAGCATATGCTCGTAGTTGGGCTCGTTGGCCGGGTCCTCAAGCTCCAGTCCCTCGTGGCTGATGTGCCACAGGTTCCGGTCACGGCTGTAGCTCTGGCTGTGATCGAAGGGCAGGTTGATGCCATGCTGACGGCAGTATTCGATCTCGTCCTCACGGGACTGCATGGTCCATACGTCGGTCATCCGCCAGGGGGCGATGATGGTCAGATCCGGGGCCAGGGCTTTGATGCCAAGCTCGAAGCGGATCTGGTCGTTACCCTTGCCGGTTGCTCCGTGGCAGATGGCGGAAGCGCCCTCCTTGCGGGCGATTTCTACGAGACGCTTGGCAATGGCGGGGCGGGCCATGGAGGTGCCCAGGAGATATTTGTGCTCGTATACGGCGCCTGCCTGTACGCAGGGCATGATGTAGTCGTCACAGAATTCGTCGATGATATTTTCTATGTACAGCTTGGAAGCACCGGAGAGCTTAGCACGCTCCTCCAGGCCGTCAATCTCATTTCCCTGTCCACAGTTGATGCAGCAGCAGATGACCTCATAATCAAAATGCTCCTTCAGCCAGGGAATGATGGCTGTGGTATCCAATCCGCCGGAATAGGCCAGTACAACTTTTTCTTTCATTACTTTATATCCTCCTCAATCTGTATTTATCTATGGAACGGTTTCCCGCTCCCAATCCTTGAATTTCTCACTGACAAATAATATACAACATAGCCTGGAAAGATGCAAGTGAAAATTTATACATATTTATAAGCTAAAAATGCGTACAAGTTGTAAAAAATGATATTTTTATACATTATATACAGTAAAAATGTATAATTATTTATTCTGAGATAATAAGTTCCTTGCATCTTCCTTCTCAGAAGCTTTTGTACGCCCAATTCAAATCTCCTGGCAATGGAAGGTATGGAAAGTTTCTGCTGAAATGTCTTGTGTCCTTTTCCGGAATGTAGTATGATGTGGAAAACATATGTTTGCAAAAATATACAGGAAAAGGCAGGATCATAGATATGATGGAACAACTAAGCCTATTTGATGACCGCAAGCAGAGCGCGCCTCTGGCCAGCCGTCTCAGGCCGGAGAGCCTGGATGAATATGTAGGCCAGAGCCACCTGATCGGGGATGGAAAAATCCTGCGCAGATTGATCGAGACAGATCAGGTATCCTCCATGATTTTCTGGGGCCCTCCCGGTGTGGGAAAAACAACCTTGGCGAGAATCATTGCCAGACAGACTCAGGCAGAATTCGTAGAGTTCAGTGCGGTGACCAGCGGAATCAAGGAGGTAAAGGAGGTCATGAACCAGGCGGAGCAGAACCGGAGAATGGGAATCCGCACTCTTTTGTTTACCGACGAGATTCACCGCTTCAACAAGGCCCAGCAGGACGCCTTTCTCCCCTTTGTGGAAAAGGGAAGCATTGTCCTGGTAGGCGCCACAACGGAGAATCCTTCCTTTGAGATCAATTCTGCCCTTCTGTCCCGGTGCAAGGTATTCATCTTAAAGGCCCTGGAGGAAGAGGATCTTATGGCCCTCCTTCACCATGCGCTGAAAAGTCCCAAGGGCTTTGGCAATCTGGAGCTATCCATAGAGGAGGCACATCTTAGGGCCATTGCCCGGTTTGCCAACGGTGATGCCCGCACAGCCCTCAATACTCTGGAAATGGCCGTCCTCAACGGAAAAATGAATCAGGAGGGCGTACTCTGTGTGGACGGAGAGCTTTTAGCCCAGTGTATGAACCGCCGCTCCCTTCTGTATGACAAAAATGGAGAAGAACATTACAATCTCATTTCCGCCCTCCACAAGTCCATGCGCAACAGTGATCCCGACGCGGCCCTTTATTGGATGCATCGGATGCTGTATGGAGGCGAGGACCCCTTATACATTGCCAGGAGGCTGATACGCTTTGCCAGTGAGGATGTGGGGATGGCGGATTCTCAGGCTCTTCCTTTGGCTGTGTCTGTCTACCAGGCATGTCATTTTTTGGGGATGCCGGAGTGCGACGTACATCTGACCCATGCGGTGGTGTACCTCTCCATGGCTCCCAAGTCCAATGCCCTCTACCGGGCCTGCGAAGCCTGCAAGGAGGATGTGCGGGAGCTTCCCGCGGAGCCGGTGCCCCTGCAGATCTGTAATGCCCCCACAAGGCTGATGAAGGATCTTCACTATGGGGAGGGCTATATTTATGCCCATGATACGGAGGAAAAGCTGAGCCGGATGCAGTGTATGCCGGATGCTCTGGTCGGACGGCGGTACTACCATCCTACCACCCAGGGACAGGAGCGCCAGGTGGGAGAGCATCTGAGAAGCGTATTGGAGTGGAAGCAGGAGGAGTCGGAGTGTTGAAGAAGGAAAATTTTTACAGATAGAGTTCGTAATGGTTATTTTCCACACCAGGGACAGTCACTGCAAGGATTAAATGTGTTAAAATGCATAAAAATAAAAAATAACTTGAATAATATGGTATATAGTGATAATATATGCAATAAAAATGAATAATAATACAGGTCCTTGAAAAGCGGAGGAAATAGGCTTATAATATTTCGGATTGCAGGATAGAAGAAAAGGACTATAGAAGGAAAGCTTAAGTGCAGGAGGACAGAAAGGATTATGATTAAAGTAGGAATTATCGGGGCGACCGGCTATGCGGGAGGAGAACTGGTGCGCCTCCTGACCGGCCACAGGGAGGCCGAGATTAAATGGTACGGCTCCAGAAGCTACATAGATAAAAAGTATGCCCAGGTTTATCAGAACATGTTCCAAATCGTGGAGGACAAGTGTCTGGATGACAATATGGAGGAGCTGTCTAAGGAGGTAGATGTGATTTTCACAGCCACCCCCCAGGGCCTGTGTGCTTCGCTTGTGAATGATGAGATTTTATCTCGTACCAAAATCGTGGATTTGAGTGCGGATTTTAGAATCAAGGATGTAAAGGTGTATGAGCAGTGGTATGGAATCACCCACCCCACCCCCCAGTATATCCCGGAGGCTGTTTACGGTCTCTGTGAGATCAACCGGGAGGCCGTAAGGACAGCGAGGCTGGTTGCCAATCCGGGGTGTTATCCCACCTGCACCACCCTCTCCATTTATCCCTTATTAAAGGAGGGGCTGATTGAACCGAGCACCATCATCGTAGATGCCAAGTCGGGAACCTCCGGGGCAGGCCGGGGAGCCAAGGTGGACAATCTCTACTGTGAGGTCAATGAGAATATCAAAGCCTACGGTGTTGCCACTCACCGCCATACACCGGAGATAGAGGAGCAGCTGGGCTATGCGGCCGGGGAGCCGGTGCTGATTAATTTTACGCCCCATCTGGTGCCCATGAACCGGGGAATTTTGATTACGGCCTATGCCTCCCTGAAAAAAGAGGTCTCCTATGAGGAGGTTAGGGCAGCCTATGACAAATATTATGATTGCGAGCGGTTTGTGCGCGTGCTTGATCAGGATGTATGCCCCCAGACAAAATGGGTGGAGGGCAGCAACTATGTAGATGTGAATTTTAAAATCGATCCACGGACAAAGCGCATCATAATGATGGGAGCCATGGACAATCTGGTAAAGGGAGCCGCAGGGCAGGCGGTCCAGAATATGAATCTGATGTTTGGTCTGGAGGAGAGCGAAGGACTGGAGCTGGTTCCCATGTTCCCATAGTGGGCAGGGATATTACGGAACTTTTAATAAAAAGGGTGAGTAACATGACAATCCGAACAATGACAATCGAAGATTATGACGGGGTATACGATCTCTGGATGACCATTAAGGGCTTCGCCATTCGGAGCATAGACGATTCACGGGTTGGTGTGGAGCGGTTTCTGCGCCGGAACCCCGATACCAGTGTGGTGGCATTGGAGGACGGACGGGTGGTGGGGAGTATTCTCTGCGGCCATGACGGACGGCGGGGATGCCTTTACCATGTGTGTGTCCATCGGGACTACCGGATGCGCGGCATCGGCAAGGCCATGGTGGTCCATGCCATGAACGCTTTGAAAAAGGAGGAAATCAGCAAGGTATCCCTCATAGCCTTTACAAAAAATGATATTGGAAATGCATTTTGGAACCGGATTGGCTGGACAAAACGGCAGGATTTGAATTATTATGATTTTGTGCTCAATGAAAAAAATATTGAGGAATTTAATAAATAGGGAGCAGCTATGAGGGAAAAGAAAAGGATTCTTATGCTGACCACAGGGGGCACTATTGCCTCCACCGTCACAGACCGGGGCCTTGCGCCGGTCCTTCATGGGGACGAGCTTTTGAAGGGCCTGGAGGATCTGCGCGAAATCTGCCGGATGGATGTTCTGGAGGTATGCAGCCTGGACAGCACCAACATGACCTGGGCACACTGGCTGAAGCTTACGGAAACCATCGAAGCCCATTATGACCAGTATGACGGCTTTGTGATCTGCCATGGCACCGACACCATGGCCTTTACGGCAGGAGCCTTGTCCTATCTGATACAGAGACTCGGAAAGCCTGTGGTGCTTACCGGATCTCAAAAGCCGATCACGCAGGAAATCACAGACGCCAAGCGGAATCTAAGGGACAGCGTGGCAGTGGCTATGGATGAGGACTGCCCCGGAGTGCAGATTGTATTTAACGGCCAGATTATCGCAGGTACACGGGCAAAGAAGGTAAAGAGCTTTAGCTTTGACGCCTTCACCAGCATCAATTTTCCTGTTCTGGGAGTGGTGCAGAACGGGAGGGTGATCCGCTATGTAAAGGAAGAGAAGTCCACAGAGTCGCCTGTTTTTTACCACCGGGTACATCCGAAGGTTTTCCTGTTAAAGCTGGTTCCCGGAATGCAGCCCCGGATTTTAAAGCCTATCTTTGAGGAATTTGACTGTGTGATCGTGGAGAGCTTCGGGGTGGGAGGTATTCCCGACAGCATTGCGGAGGAATTTTTCCGGCTCCTTGGCAGGTATGAGCCGGGAGAAAAGATTCTGATTATGACCACCCAGGTCACCTACGAGGGAAGTGACGTGGACGTGTACGAGGTAGGCAAGCGGATACGTGAGCGGTTCCGCTTCCTGGAGGCTTACGACATGACCCTGGAGGCCGTATTTACCAAAATCATGTGGATACTGGGCATCGGGGAGCTGAGCTTTGAGGAGATTGAAGAGCTGTTTTACAAAAAGATTAATTATGATACCAGTGTCACCCATGTGAAGGAATA
Organism: bacterium 1XD21-13; assembly: GCA_009917555.1. GTDB lineage: Bacteria > Bacillota > Clostridia > Lachnospirales > Lachnospiraceae > Laedolimicola. Next base: position 162,173 of record QZDX01000007.1, read on the forward strand.
AAAGTTTCTCTCATTACAGGTGTGTCGAAGTGACTTTGCCCTTTAGTGCCATCGCGCAGCGATTTTAATAGGAGGAAAAATGGAAAGCAAACTTAAGGAGAACATAAAAGTAATACCCGGCGGCGTTACGGCGGCCAAGGGCTTTGAGGCGGCAGCAGCCGCAGCGGAGATCAAGTATAAGGGACGGACAGACATGGCGCTGATCTACAGCCAGACGCCCTGTCAGACAGCCGGAACCTTTACCAGCAACATTGTAAAGGCAGCCCCGGTAAAATGGGATCAAAAAATTGTAGCGGAATCTCCCTGCGCCCAGGCAGTGGTGGTCAATTCGGGAATTGCCAATGCCTGTACAGGGGCGGAAGGGTACGGTTACTGTCAGGAAACAGCTGCGGAATGTGCGAAGGTGCTGGGCATCCCTGAGGACGCAGTGCTGGTGGCCTCCACAGGCGTCATCGGCATGCAGCTTCCCATTGACCGTTTGAAAAAGGGAATTACCTTATTAAAGGAGGCAAAGGGCAGTACGATAGACCATGGGACGGCGGCGGCTAAGGCCATTATGACCACGGACACCGTACACAAGGAGATAGCGGTACAGGTAGAGCTGAGTGGAAAAACCGTGACCATCGGCGGTATGTGCAAGGGCTCCGGCATGATTCATCCCAATATGTGCACCATGCTGGCCTTTGTGACCACGGACGCCTGCATTTCCAAGGAAATGCTTCAGAGGGCTGTCAGTGAGGATGTGAAGGACACCTTCAATATGATTTCCGTGGATGGGGACACCTCCACCAACGATACCCTGCTGGTATTGGCAAACGCAGCGGCAGAAAATCCCCGGATTACAGAGGAAAATGAGGACTACCGTAAGTTTGCGGCGGCCTTGAATACGGTGAACACCTGCCTGGCAAAGAAAATGGCCGGGGATGGGGAGGGGGCTACCGCTCTCTTTGAAGTGAAGATAGTAGGAGCAAAGACAAAGGCGGACGCAGTGACCCTAAGCAAGTCTGTGGTAACCTCCAGTCTGGTGAAGGCTGCCATCTACGGGCATGACGCAAATTGGGGACGGATTCTCTGTGCTATGGGCTACTCCGGCGTGGAGTTTAACCCGGAGAGGGTGGATCTGTTCTTCGAGAGCCCGGCCGGAAGACTTCAGATTATTGAAAACGGCGTTGCGGTGGATTACAGTGAGGAGGAGGCTAGCCGGATTTTGTCACAGCCGGAGGTTACGGCTCTCGCAGATGTGAAGATGGGAGAGGCAGAGGCTACGGCGTGGGGATGCGACCTTACTTATGATTATGTGAAAATCAATGCGGATTATCGGTCATGAGGAAGCGCGTTACTGATAGTTACGGTTAAAATGGAATAGACTTTACACGCCCCATTGAATCCGCTATAATGAGATTGTCTGTTAAAAACTAGCAATCTGAAGGCGGTGAAAGATGGTACAGGAAGTGACTGAAAAAGAACTTATTACAGTAACCATTGACAAGTATACAGATTTACAACGTATTAAAAAGGCAAATGGTAACACTGAAAATGCTGAACTTGATTATCAAATAAGAGTTGTTACCGCTAAATTGTCCAGCATGGGCGTAAATATTGAAGATCTGACACTTTAATAGCAACAACAAAATTTCATAAATAACCCACAAATCAAGGTGTAAAGTCTATTGAATATGGGGACTTTACACCTTTTTTATTGCTATTTACCATAATTTTTTTCTATGTTATCAAATAGAGCACAAATGTAAACCCGGATTGATAGAAAAGCCGGCTGATTTCAGATAGGATTTCCTTGAAAGGAGAACGAAGCAATGAAACTCGGAAAAAAGATTCATCAACTGCGGAAGCTGTCGGGAATGACTCAGGAGCAGCTGGCGGAGAAGCTGGATGTGTCCAGACAGACCGTATCCAAGTGGGAATCGGAAACCACAGTCCCGGATCTGGAGAGCATGGTGCGAATCTGCCGAATGTTCCATATTTCCCTGGATGAGCTTCTGCTTAAGGAGGAAGCTGTGGCAGAACAGAATGAAAAAATCACATTGGAGGATCTGGTGGAAATCAACCTTCACAACCGGAGAATGACCCTGCTGCTGGTGAGCGGCCTTATTTTTCACATGGTGAGCGCCCTTGGAATCATCTTTGTGACGGCCCTTGAGGACATTACCGCCAGCATCGAATACATGCTGTATCGGTATATTGCCGTGGGAAGCTATGCTTATATGCCTGTGAATTTTGCAAGGTTTCGAATACCATCCATTGGCGCAGGGGTGCTTGGAATCCTGCTGTGTCTGCTGTACGTGATGAAAAACAGGAGCGGGAAAAGGTAGATTGCGAAGCCCAGACAGGGCGAAAAGGGAAAGGAGAAAAAGTATGAAAGAGAATAAATATGGAAAAGAAAAGAGAGGCATTACAATTGCAAAAAGAGGGATGGCGGCAGCGTTGGTAATCATTCTGATATGTATGGTTTCCTCATGCGGCAAAAAGTCCGATGATACCGAGGCCCTTGGAAAGGTCGTAGCCGGCCTTGGAGATGATGAGCTTTTTGCAATCGTAGAAGCCGGGGCAAAGCATTCCATCCTGCTGACGTCAGATCAAACCTATGATGACGGAAATGGGAACCAGGCATCAATTCTTTGTGAGGTCTACTACGAAGAGGAGGATGGGGAGGCAAAGCATCTGGGAACCCTGGAGAGCCTGGGTACTGCTTATCCCATCGCCTATGACAAATCAGGCCTCTACACCGCAGGGGGCCATGAGGTAAAGCGTTATGAGATCGACAAGTCTGGTCTACTGGTATTGGCAGAAGGAGTGTATGAGATCTATGATGAGAATGGGGATGCTACATATACCAGAGAGACAGGAGTGGGAGTGGAGACTGTTACGGAGAAGGAATTTATGACAATGGTGGATGCCTATGGAAAGGCTACCGTGGTAAACTTCCGGTATGGGGCCACGGATGCGTAGCCAGGGAAAAATTGACGGAAAAACTACCCCTTAAAAGAAATCCGTTCCGGCTTCTACTTTGTGGTATACATTCCATGGAAAGGGTGCTAAAATACCTTTATGCACAAAAAGCATGTGCAAATAGGGTAAAGGGGGAAAAGGAGAGCATCACCTTCCATGAAATCAATCTGTATGGAAATCACCTGAATAATACGTTTATTGACATAGCTCTGCGGGGAAGGCAGTATACGGTAGAGAATAAGTATTTGGCAAGAGACCTGTCTACCAATGGGTGTTTCCCAAAGGCATGGCAAAGAACCAGGGAAGGCTTTCGTCTCTTGAAGGACGGAGGAGATCATGCTGTTGACAGAGAGCTTTTAGCAAGCCAAATCAGTCGCTGCTTCCATGTGTCGCAGGTCTTATATGAGGAGGATTATTTTGACGGAGAAAAGGTTTCGATCAGCGAAAATATGACTTCAACGGAATATTCCATAGCATCTATGGAGGCATTCGAGATTTACTGCCAGAACCATGGGCAGGATGCGAAGACCTGTATATTGAGCCTGGACAAGCACAACTATTACATGATGAATATTATCGATTATCTGGTTGGAAATACGGACAGGCATTGGGGAAATTGGGGAGTTCTTGTGGACAATTCCAGTAATAAGCCCGTATGCCTTCATAAGCTGATGGACTTTAACCAGGCATTTCACAGCTATGATACTCTGGAGGGCGCAAACTGCCAGACAGCCTTTGGAGTAAAAATGACGCAGAAGGAGGCGGCAGTGGAGGCTGTGAGGGAAGTGGGGCTGAATCAGATAAAAGAGGTAGAGGAGGAAGTGTTTGACAGACTGTCCCAATATTTTGAGATGTTTGGAAAGAGGCTGGAGCTTTTAAAAAATGTAAGAGAATGAAGCTAGTATAGTGTCTCGAAAATAACTGGACCAATTACTTGCCTGTTTTCCCGATTGCACAAGTCAAAAAGCCTCGGTAGGTCCTAAGGAATCCACCATGCTTCGCATGATACCCCCTTAGGACAGGCACCACTACGCTTGCGTTTTTTGACTTGCACACTCGAAAAAACATTCTGCGTAATTGGTCCGGTTATTTATCGAACGCTATACTAGTATAACCCGCACGAAATACCTTGCTGCGGGTTATATTGTCTTGACATGTCAGCCCCAGCGTTTATAATAAATGCGGGGATATCTCACAGATATTCCAACATTTGGCTAACACACGGGCGCCCAGCGCCTTTGGACAATATTAGCAAGCATGAGGAGATTATGAAAATGAGTAAGGAAGAGGAAATGAAGCGTTCCATGGAAAAGGCAGAGGTTTTGATCGAGGCCCTGCCCTACATCCAGAGGTTCAACCGGAAAATCATTGTGGTAAAGTACGGTGGAAGTGCCATGGTAGACGAGGAGCTCAAGCGCAATGTGATTAAGGATGTCACCCTGTTAAAGCTGGTAGGCTTTAAGCCCATCATTGTACACGGCGGCGGCAAGGAGATCAGCCGCTGGGTGGGCAAGGTAGGCATGGAGCCTCGTTTCATCAATGGCCTGCGTGTGACGGACGAGGATACCATGGAGATTGCCGAGATGGTGCTGGGCAAGGTGGGAAAGAGCCTGGTGCAGATGGTGCAGGAGCTTGGTGTGAAGGCGGTGAGCATCAGCGGCAAGGATGGTGGACTGCTCCAGGTTGAGAAGAAATACTCCGACGGGGAGGACATCGGCTTTGTGGGCGAGATCACGGAGGTGAATCCCAAGATTCTTTACGATCTTCTGGAAAAGGATTTCCTGCCCATCGTATGTCCCGTGGGTATGGATAAGGATTTTAATACCTACAATATTAACGCGGACGATGCGGCCTGCGCCATTGCAAGGGCGGTCCACGCGGAGAAGCTGGCATTTTTGACGGACATAGAGGGGGTTTATCGGAACCCGGAGGACCCCTCCACCCTGATTTCCGAGCTTCATGTAAAGGAGGCCCGGAAGCTGATCGGAGGCGGAACCATCGGAGGCGGCATGCTGCCAAAGCTTACCAACTGCATTGAGGCCATTGAAAATGGCGTGTCCAAGGTGCATATTCTGGACGGACGGATTGCCCACTGCCTGCTTTTGGAGATCTTCACCAACAAAGGAATCGGCACGGCTATGCTGAGCGAAGGAGAGACCAACTATTATGATGGAGAATAAAGAGACAATCATGAAACGGGCGGAGGAAGCCGTTTTACATACCTACAACCGTTACCCTCTTGTACTGGAGAAGGGCGAGGGTGTTTATCTGTACGACACAGACGGAAAGCAGTATCTGGACTTTGCGGCGGGGATCGCCGTGCAGGGCCTGGGCTATCATTACCCCGGCTATGACGAGGCCCTGAAGGAGCAGATTGACAGGCTGATGCACACCTCCAACCTTTTTTACAATATACCCGCTATGGAGGCCGCCGAGAAGCTTAAAAAGGCCAGCGGTATGAGCAAGGTATTCTTTACAAACAGCGGCACCGAGGCCATCGAGGGCGCTCTTAAGACGGCCAGAAAATATGCCTGGCTGAAGGACAAGAGGGAGGACCATGAGATCATTGCCATGAATCACTCTTTCCACGGGAGAAGTATGGGAGCTCTGTCCGTCACCGGCAATGAGGCTTATCAGGCGCCTTTTCGTCCCCTCATGGGCGGCGTGCGGTTTGCGGAGTATAACGATCTGGAGAGCGTTCGTGCCCAGATAACGGATCGGACCTGCGGGATTATTTTGGAGACCGTACAGGGGGAGGGCGGCATCTATCCGGCAACGGAGGCATTTTTGAGGGGTGTGGGGGAGCTCTGTGAAAAGCATGACATCCTGCTGATTCTGGACGAAATTCAGTGCGGCATGGGACGTACCGGCCACATGTTCGCATGGCAGGAGTATGGGGTGAAGCCCAATGTGATGACCTGCGCCAAGGCTTTAGGCTGCGGCGTTCCTGTGGGAGCCTTTGTGCTGGACGAGAAGGCCGCGGGAGACTCTCTGGCGCCTGGAGATCACGGAACCACCTACGGAGGTAACCCCTTTGCCTGCGCTGCGGTCAGCACGGTTCTTGATCTTTTTGAAAAAAATGGGATTGTGGAGCATGTGCGGGAGGTTGGAGCATATCTCACTGAGCGGCTGGAGGAATTGGTGAAAAAATATGATTTCATAGAGGAACGCAGAGGAAAGGGACTGATTCAGGGCCTGGCGTTAAAGGGTAGACCTGTGGGAGAAATTGTGGTAAAATCACAGGAAATGGGCCTTTTGGTGATCACGGCGGGGAACAATGTTCTGCGCCTGGTTCCGCCGCTCATTATTGAGAAGAAGCATGTGGACGAGATGCTTGAGAAGCTGACGAAGGCTTTTTGAGAGGTCCTGAATTCTCCGAATGAGATCCCCCTGTGGAGGGGCACCGGAGGAAACCAATAGAAAAGGAAGAGCTTATGAGACATAAAATATATCGAAGAGCCTTGGCCATTTTTTGTGTACTCCTTGTGTTTTCACAGATAGTTCAGGTGGCGGCCTCTTATCACAGAGAGCGTCTCCTTAAGGAAGAGGGAGAGGCACAGGAGGAGGAGAGGGGCCTGACGCTCTGGTATACGGATGAGAAGCTGAACGCATACCTGGTGGAGGCGGCTGCGGAATTTGAGCAGCAGCATCAGACAGAGGTTACGCTGCAGCTGGTAACGGCAGTGGATTACATTGAGCATATTAATACGGCCAGTATTTCCGATTTGGGCGGGCCGGATCTCTTTATCACCTCCAGCGAGCTTTTGGAGAAGGCGAGGCTTTCCGGCCTGGCTGTGGAGAATGACAGCTTCTCGGAGCGGGAGCTTCAGAACAACTTCCCCCAAAAGGCTCTGGATGCGGCCACCTGCGGGGGAAAGCTGATGGCCTACCCCTTCTATTTTGAGACCTGCTTCCTTCTGTATAACAAGGGCTACACGGACGCGGCGCCGGGGACCATTGATGAGATCCTGGCCTATGCGGACAATTTTGAGGGCGGCGCCGCCACAGAAAAGGTAGAGAGCATTTTCAAGTGGAATGTTGCGGATATTTTTTATAATTTCTTCTTTATAGCGAATTATGTAAACTTAGGAGGCGCTACGGGGGACAATAAGGCGGAGGTGGATCTCTCCGCTGAGGAGCTTGTGCGCTGCCTGGAATATTATCAAAGTCTGAATGCCTTCTTTGCCATCGACGCGGACGAGGTAACCACGGAAAATGTGCTTCAGGAATTTATAGACGGAAAGATTGTCTATACCATAGCCAAGACGGATGCCATCGCGAGGCTGGACGCAGCCATTGCGGAGGGAAGCGTGTACCAGGTTCCTGAGGAGGAAGCAGAAGGAGAGGATCAGACTGAGACGGAAGCCCCGGAGGGTGAGGAGCAGCCGACAGAGGAGGAGACAGAAGAGCAGCAGCCTGGGGATAACGGCTATTTTTATGGAATTGCCCAGGTGCCGGATTTGACCGGGGAGCTTCACACAAAAGGACTTTCCGTGACCAACTCCGTGGTGGTCAATGCCTATTCCAAGGAGCGGGAGCTGGCAAAGGAGCTTGCCAGATATCTGACCTACGACAAGGTGGATTCCCTCTATACCACGGCAAACAAGATGCCGGCAAAGATGGGAGTCAGCTACGCAAATGAGGAGATGAATCTTTTGTTTGCCCAGTATGAGGATTCCGTGGAGGTGCCCAAAATCACGGACCTGTCCAATTATTGGATTGAGATGGAGATTGCCTTTGCCAATATCTGGAGGGGCAATGACGTGGGAACGGAGATTGACGCAGTGAATCAGATGGTTCATGCCCAGTTAGCTACAGAAAAAAATGAGTAACATAATTATTCCAATGATAGGGAAAGCTATTTCTACGAAGGAGAATGAGAGCGAAGGAGGCTTTTACTATGATTGGAATTTTTATTGCCTTGATTTCCGGGGCACTTATGAGTATCCAGGGCGTGTTCAATACGGAGGTGACCAAGAGCAGCAGTATGTGGGCGTCCGCAAGCTGGGTGCAGTTTTCGGCCCTTTTGACCTGTCTCATTGTCTGGATGCTCCGGGACAGGGAAAATCTTATGCATGTGTTCCAGGTAAGCCCCAAATACATGCTGCTGGGTGGTGTGATTGGAGCCTTTATTACCTTTACGGTGATTCAGAGTATGGACAGCCTGGGACCAGCTAAGGCTGTTATGCTCATTGTGATTTCCCAGCTGATTGTGGCCTATCTCATCGAGCTGTTCGGGATATTCGGGGTAGAAAAAGCGGCCTTTGAGTGGCGGAAGGCCCTTGGAATGATCATTGCCATTGTGGGGGTTGTCCTCTTTAAGTGGGAGTAAAAAAAGGTTGTAATCGGCTTCAAAATCGGCTACACTTATATTGTCCGCATCAGAGGGGTTCCCGGTCCAAGGGAAAGGATTGGGAAGGATGAAGGAAATAAAAATTATTTTATGTGCTTTGGCGGTGTTACAGCTTTTGTCTTGCGGGGGCTGTAAGAAAAAGGCCGTATTGTATGACAGCAGCGGGCTTGAGGAGAGCTTGGGGGAAAAGGATTCCAAGGAAGAGGCTTTGGAGGCATCGGGAGAAGAGGTTGTCGCGGAGGAACCGAAGCTGATCTGCGTCTATGTATGCGGTGAGGTAAAGAATCCGGGTGTCTATGAGCTGGACGCCCAGTCTCGAATCGGGGAAGCGGTGGAGGCTGCCGGAGGTATGACGGCGGAGGCCGCGGACACCTTTTTAAACCTGGCGGAGCATATGACAGACGGACAAAAGATAGAGGTGCCTTCCAGGGAAGAAGCTAAAACAATGGAAGAGCAGAGAGAACAGCAGGAGAGCGGCCTTGTGAATCTCAATACGGCTGATATGGAGCAGCTGATGACCCTTACGGGTATTGGGGAATCCAAGGCTCACGACATCCTTAACTATCGGGAACAGAGCGGAGGCTTTCGGACAAAGGAGGATCTCATGCAGATTCCCGGCATTAAGGAGCGGGTTTTTGAAAAGATCAAGGATCAGATTACAGTGTGAAAGAGGCAGAAGAGATGGCAAAAAAGGTATTGGTAGTGGACGATGAAAAGCTGATTGTAAAGGGACTGCGCTTCAGTCTGGAGCAGGAGGGAATGGAAGTGGACTGCGCCTATGACGGGGAAGAGGCCCTGGAGTACGCCCGAAGTAAAGAGTATGATATGGTCCTTTTGGATGTGATGCTTCCGAAGATGGACGGCTTTGAGGTCTGTCAGCAGATTCGTGAATTCTCCAATATGCCCATTGTCATGCTGACTGCCAAGGGAGACGACATGGATAAGATCCTCGGCCTGGAGTACGGGGCCGATGACTATATTACGAAGCCCTTTAATATTCTGGAGATCAAGGCCCGGATCAAGGCGATTATGCGGCGGACCGGACGCCCGGAAAAGGGGAAGCAGGGAAAAGTAGTGGAAGCCTCGGAGCTTCGGATGGATCTGGAGAGCCGGCGGCTCTTCATAGCCGGGAAGGAGATCAATCTGACCGCCAAGGAGTTTGATCTTCTGGAGCTGATGGCACTGAATCCGGGCAAGGTATATGGCCGGGAGAGCCTTTTGAATACCGTGTGGGGCTATGAATATCCCGGTGACGTGAGAACCGTGGATGTGCACATCCGCCGTCTGCGGGAAAAGATTGAGACAAATCCAAGTGAGCCGAAGTATGTTCACACAAAGTGGGGAGTGGGCTATTATTTCCAAGCATAGAGTTGTTATTACATATCTGAAAAGTCTGAAGGCTCGCATACTTCTGGTATTGCTGCTGGCCGGCTGGCTGCCTATGCTGATTGTGGCCTACGGAGTGCTGGACAGCTATCGGGAGAGAGCCATTTCCGTTCGAAGCACGGATGTGCAGAATCAGTGTCGAATCCTGTCCAACCAGCTGGTGAGCTACAATTATCTGAAGGACCCCTCCTCGGAGCTCATCGGAGGAGAGCTGACGCAGCTTTCCAATCTGTATGATGGGCGAATCATTGTGATTGATCAGAATTTTAAGGTGATCCGGGATACCTATGGCTTGATCGAGGGAAAGCTGGTGGTATCCGAGGAGGTCATTCGCTGCTTTAAGGGGGAGACCACCAACCAGCTCTCCAATAAGCGTTATATTGAGATGACGGTTCCCATTCAGGAGACGGATACCCAAAGCATTATCGGCGTCCTGCTGGTGAGCGTGTCCACGGACAGCATCTGGGACAACCTGGATGTGCTCACGGGAAATGCCCTGATCTTTGTTTTGATCTGCGGCGTTTTGGTGCTGACCTTTGCTATTTTGCTCTCCTATTTTCTGGGGCGCCCCTTCCACCGGATGGTGCTGTCCCTTCGGGAGATTGCGGAGGGCCATACCACGGAGGACTTGAAGATCCGGTCCTATACGGAGACGGAGGAGATCTCCCGGCAGTTCAATAAGATTGTGAATCAGATGCGGGTGCTGGACGATTCCCGCCAGGAATTTGTATCCAATGTGTCCCATGAGCTGAAAACGCCCCTGACCTCCATGAAGGTGCTGGCGGATTCCCTGCTGGCCCAGGAGGACGCGCCCAGGGAGCTCTATCAGGAGTTTATGGGGGATATTGCCGAGGAGATCGAGCGGGAGAATAAGATCATCACGGACCTTCTGTCCCTGGTGAAGATGGACAAGAAGGCGGCCAATCTCAACATTGAGCCGGTGGACATCAATGATCTTTTGGAGCTGATTTTGAAGCGTCTGCGTCCCATTGCGGCCCGGAAGAATATTGAGATGGTTCTGGAGAGCTTTCGCCCAGTAACGGCGGAGGTGGATGCGGGGCGGCTGTCCCTGGCCTTCACCAATCTTATGGAAAATGCGGTAAAGTATAACAAGGAAAATGGCTGGGTCCATGTGTCCCTGGATGCGGATCACAAGTTTTTCTATGTGAAGGTGATGGATTCGGGCATGGGTATCCCGGAGGAATCATTGGACTATATTTTTGAACGTTTTTATCGTGTGGATAAGTCTCACTCCAATGAGATCGATGGAACGGGCTTGGGACTTGCCATTACCAGAAGCGCCATACAGGTTCACAAAGGAGCCATAAAGGTGACCAGTCATGTGGGAGAAGGCACCACCTTTTCTGTGCGGATTCCCTTGAATTATATCGCTTAGAGGAATGGTCAGTGAAGGAGACTAGTCTTGTGGCCGGGAGGTATTCTATGAGAAAATATAGACGGATTTGTTTTCTGTGTGTACTTCTGGTTCTTTTCACTGCTCTTTGGGGATGTAACCGTAGGGAGCAAAAGCCAGAGGAGCATGAGACAGGTTATCAGATCTATTATATCAATAAGGACGAAACAGCGGTAGTTACAGAAGCCTATGAGCCAAAGGGAGAGACCGTCAGCGCGCTTCTGGAGGAATTTCTTGGCTGTCTGAAAGAAAGCAATGGAGAGCGGGAAGAAAAGCCTGCAATTCCGGAGAATGTAACGCTTCTTGATTATACCCTGGAAAAAGGGCAGCTATCCCTCCGGTTCGATCTGGCTTACCTGGACATGAACCCGCTGTATGAGATTCTCTGCCGCTCCGCCATTGTGCGGACCCTGTGTCAGATCCCGGAGGTGGAGAGCGTGTCCTTTATGGTGGAGGACAGCCCCCTTATGGACTCCAACGAGACCCCCATTGGCTTTCTCAATGAGGAGAGCTTTGTGGAAAATGCAGGTGAGGAGATCAACACCTATACCAAGACCACCCTGACCCTCTATTTTGCAAATGAGAAGGGGGATCATCTGGTGAGCGAGCGGGTGGAGGTTCGCTACAGCAGCAATATGTCAGTGGAAAAGCTGGTGGTGGAGAGGCTGATCAAGGGACCGATCACAAAGTCGGCTTACCCGGCAATCCCTTCGGACACGAAGATTGTCAGCATTTCTACTAAGGATGGAATATGTTATGTAAATCTGGACGATGGATTTTTGGGCCAGGGCTATGATGTCCTGGAGCAGATCCCCGTGTACTCCATTGTCAATTCCCTCACGGAGATTCCGGGGATCAGCAAGGTGCAGATTCTCATCAACGGAGAGACCAACATCACCTACCAGGAGAGCATCCGCTTTGAGACCATCTTTGAGCGGAACCTGGATTTGATCGAGGAATCGTAGAGATTACGGAACTGGAAAACAGTAATATCCAATAGATTTCCATAAAGGTGTACGGATCGGATATTACGGAACTAAAATAGGAGCAATATAAAATTAATGTTAAAAAAACGGCCGCTATGCGTAGCTGTGCTGGCCTTGACCCTGCTGCTCTTGCTTCTGCCTGCCGAGCTGTGGATGAAAGAATCCACTTGGGAGGAAAGAAGCCGGGCAGAGGGGCTTATGGGAACCATATGCAAAATGGAGCCCCGGATAGAGGGCCAGGCAGTCTATCTAAAATCCTCTTACCCTTCTGATAAAGGAATTCTTCTGATATACTTCGATGCCGAGCAGCCATTTTCTATCGGCAATACCATACGAGTGGAACCTCCATACCGCATCTGGGAGCCGGAAGCGCCCACCAATCCGGGGCAGTTTGATGCCAGGCTTTATTACCAGACCCAGCATGTCACCCGGCTGTGCAGTGCAAAGAATGCCTCTGTAGTGAAGGATACTCTTTTTCTTCCCGGAGAGCTTTTGTGGGAGCTTCGCCGGGAGCTCAGTCTTCGCTGTGACAGGCTGTTCGGGGAGAACAAAAGCGGTGTAATGCGGGCCATGCTTTTGGGAGATAAATCGGAGCTGGAGGAGGACACCAAAAATATCTATCAAAAAAGTGGCATGTCCCATCTGCTGGCCATTTCCGGCCTGCACATTTCCATTGTGGGCATGAGCCTGTACCGGTTTTTGCGAAAACGGGGCTGTGCTTACGGGGTGTCAGGCGGCGTGGGACTTCTGACAGTGTTCTTGTACGGAGCCATGACCGGAATGAGCGTCTCCACAACAAGGGCGGTCACCATGTTTGGGCTCTATGTGCTATCTGATCTTTTGGGACGCAGCTATGATATGCTGAGCACCCTGGCAGCCGCGGCTCTGCTGCTTCTCTTGGAGCAGCCATTGTATATGCGCAGCGCCTCCTTTCTTCTTTCCTTTGGAGCGGTGCTGGGGGTGGGCCTCCTTTATCCGGCGCTCCAAAGCCTTTTTCCCGCCGGAAGTAAGCTTAAGGGCGCGTTTCTACTCAGTCTCTCCATTCAGATGCTTACACTTCCTCTGATTCAGTGGTTCTACTGTGAATTCCCTCTCTATTCCGTATGGCTGAACCTTCTGGTGATTCCCCTCATGGGCCTTTTGATGCTCTGTGGAATCGCAGCCCTGTTTGCAAGCCTTGCCTCCTGGAGCCTTGCCACGCTTCCGGCACTTGTATGCCGGTGGATTCTTAGTCTTTATGAGTGGCTGGGCAGCGGGAGCCTGCGTCTTCCCGGGGCGGTCCATGTCTGTGGAAGGCCCGAACTTTGGCAGGTGCTTTTGTATTACCTGGGAGTGGGGCTTTGGATTCTGTGGCGCAGTCAGGTTCGGGAAAAGGAAAAATGGAGGCAATGCCTTCAGGCAGCCAGGGGCGAGGAGGAGCAGGAGGAAGAAGAGGAGGAAGGAATTCGGAGAAAAAGAAGGGAGAGGCTGCAAAAATGGGGGACAATCACGGCTATGGCACTCTTATGCCTGGGCTTGCAGCTTCGGTTCCAGAGAGGGCTGACCTTTACCATGCTGGATGTGGGACAGGGAGACGGACTGTTTCTACGGACTGCCCAGGGGACTACCTGTCTCATAGACGGAGGAAGCAGTGATGTGAAGCAGGTGGGCCGCTATCGGATTCTGCCCTTTTTGAAGGTACAAGGAGTGGGTGTTCTGGATTATGTAATGGTGACCCACACGGACAAAGACCACATTTCCGGCATTGAGGAGCTTTTAGAGCAGGCAGGAGAGCCGGGAGGGATTCAGGTAAGGACTCTGCTGCTTTCTCCTCAGTCCCTACAGGAGGAGCAGGGGCTTCACTTAATGGAGCTTGCTCAAAAGGCCGGTGCGGAGACGAAGGCTCTCAAGGCAGGGAGTGTTCTGGAGGAGCCAGGCACAAGGATCTCCTGCCTTCACCCTTCGGAGGGGAAGCTTTATACGGATAAGAATGCAGGATCTCTGGTACTGCGGGTTTCTTACGGGGCGTTTTCCATGCTTTTAACCGGGGACTTGGAGGAAACAGGGGAGAGGGAAATTTTAGAGAGGGAGATTGGAATGGACTGTGACATTCTAAAGGCGGGACATCATGGCTCACGATTTTCCACCACAGAGGAATGGCTCTGTGAGACAGAGCCGGAATTAACACTGATTTCCTGCGGGAAGGACAATTCCTACGGACATCCCCATGAGGAAACCCTGGATCGGCTTTTGGAAGCCGGAAGCAGGGTACTCATCACAACAAGGCAGGGTGCCATCACCATTCACAGTGATGGCAGGGGATTTTGGGCGGAGGGCTTTTGCGGCTGATCTTCGCTGTATTTTACAATGAGAAGCTCCACGCTCAATACGTCATTGATCCGGCCTGCGGTCACATCCTCCACGGCCTTGGCGCAGTCCGCAAGGGCGGCGTGGATCTGCTCATCGGAGAAATTCCGGGCCTGCCCCATTAGGCGTCGGACAATAAAGGGCGCTAAGCCTGTCTTGGAGGCAATGGAGGACTGGCTGTAGCCCTTGGCCATGAGGCTCTTAACCAGAAGAAGCTGTTGAAACTGACGCCCTAAGAGGGTCAGGATTCCCCTGGGAGATTCTTTCAGGGTCAGCAGATCATAATAGTATTTCAAGGCCAGCTCTTGGTTTTTCTCGGCAATGGCCCGAATCATATCGAAAATGCGGTTGGAGGTTAGAATGGTGCAGATATCCGCCACATCCTCGGAGGTAATGGATTCCTTGTCCAGGGTGTAGCTGAGAAGCTTTTCCAGCTCCTTGGAAATGTGCTCCATATCCGTACCGGTCCGCTCCAGAAAAAGGCTTAGGGCGGACTTTGAGATTTGCTTTCCCTCCCTTTTGAGAATACCAAGAATCCATTTAGTCAGGGTGGCCTCATCCTGGGCGGAGAATTCCACCACCCGGCCCTTGTCCTTCACGGTCTTGAAAAGGCGATTGCGCTTGTCTACCGCTGTTTCCACAAAAATCAGGCAGGTAGTATCGGGCATGGAGGGAATATAGTCCGCAAGCTTGTCGCACTTGTTCTTGAAAAATTCGCTGTTTTCCACCACAATCACTCTCCGGGGAGCAAAGAGGGGCAGAGTTTCCGCCAGATCGATAATCTCCTCCGGCCGGATGCCCTTTCCCTCAAAACGTGAGAGATTCATGGTGTCCTCAGGGTCAATCAGAGCGTTTGTCAAACGGTTGCGATACTGACTGCGCAGGTAAGCCTCCTCTCCGTAGAGAAGGTAGGAGGTTTTAAAGGCTCCGTTTTTGATATCTTCGGCAAGCATTTTCATGATATGTACCTCTGGTTTAGGCTCCACGGCGCTCATGGGGCCGGGAGTGGCTATTTTCAATCGGTTTTTAGAAAAAAGACGCCCAACTGACGGTATTGGGCGCCTTTTATATCGTAATCCAAAGGTTAAGCGATGCTGTTTACAGCCTTGGTTAAACGAGAGATCTTTCTGGAAGTTGTATTCTTGTGATACACTCCCTTTGAAGTCGCCTTGTTCATGGTTGCGATTGCAGCGCGAAGATTTGCCTTTGCGGTCTCAACGTCCTTCGCAGCAATAGCGGCATCCACCTTCTTAATAGCGGTCTTTACTTCTGATTTAATTGCCTTATTTCTTGCGGCTCTTGTCTCAGCTACCAGAATTCTCTTTTTTGCGGACTTAATATTAGCCAACCCGTACACCTCCAAATCATTTATTTCATGTTATCTTTTTAGATTTATCTGTACATGCTCTGTGAAAGCCGGACACGGACGTCTTAACAAAACATGTCACTGTTTGGCTCATCCAAACATACTCATTTATTTTATGTCAGGAAAGCCGTTCTGTCAATACATAATTCCGAAAAAATCAGAGAAAATATAATAAAAAATATAATTGGAATAGGTTCTGCGGAACTGGAATAGGAGTTAAGAAAATGGAACGGTTTCAAGTGCGGACGGATTTGGCCTTGGAGGCCAGGGAGAGCTTCCAGGAGGACGGAGTGGAGATCCGGGGAGTGGCCATTGAGGAATCCTATGATGAGGAGAGGGACATTCGGATCACCAGGGTATGTATTGAGACGGAAAATGGGGCCAAGGCCATGGGAAAGCCTGTGGGAACCTATCTCACTCTGGAGGCTCCCAGGCTTTCAGACCCGGATGAGGGGTATCACAGAGAGGTTTCCGTCAAGCTTGCACAGGAGCTGAAGCAGCTTTTGGGAACGGACGAGGAAAAATCCGTGCTGGTGGTGGGCCTTGGCAACCGTGAGGTGACCCCAGACGCATTGGGGCCGGAGGCGGTGAACCATCTGATGATCACCCGGCATGTGGTGCGGGAGTACGGAAAGGCCGCCCTGGGAAAGGAAAAGGTGCATCTGGTTAGCGGAATTGTACCGGGAGTGATGGCCCAGACGGGCATGGAGACCTTTGAGATCATCAAGGGAATCATTGACGAGACAAGGCCGGATGTGGTGGTAGCCATTGATGCCCTGGCAGCCAGAAGCACCAAGCGGCTGAATCGGACCATTCAGCTTTCGGACGCGGGCATTCATCCGGGCTCCGGTGTGGGAAATCACCGGAACAGTCTCACCAAGGAGAGCCTGGGAATTCCCATTGTGGCTATCGGGGTGCCTACGGTGGTGGATGCCGCAACGATTATCTATGATGCCACCGGGGATCGGAACGCCATTTCGCCCAATCTGAACGGAATGTTTGTGACGCCCAAGGATATCGACGAGACCATCAAGCGGCTGAGCTTTACCATATCCGAGGCCCTGAACATTGCGTTGGCATAAGGCGGCCTTCCTTCGAATATATTGAAGGGAGTATGGAGTGATTGGAAATGAGCCGTCTGCAGAAGGTACTGAATACAATTGTATGGGTAATCATTGGAATATTGGGGATCTATATTCTTGGATATGGAATGAAGGGGCAGTCTTTTGCAAAGGCTGCCTATGCTTGTGTGAAGGCTTTGACAAACAGTGAGGGAAGCATAAAACGGGCGGCGGAAAAATCCCTCTATCCGGGCTTGGCTTATATGGCAGGAGATCGGGAGCCCTCCTATAGCCTGGAGGAGTTTTTGATCAAAAAGGCGGCCGGTATTTTCCCGCTGTACTCCTATCTGGACGAGAAGGAGCTTTATGAGACGGAGATCGAGAGCCAGGCCGCCTATGACATTCTGGTGGAGGGCGGGGCTCACGATGAAAATGAGATTGACGAGCGCACGGGGGAAGCCTTTGACCTTGCAGAGAGAATGGAGGAGGAGAATCTTCAGGCGGCCCATGACAGGGATCAGGAGCTAAAGGAGATACAGGCTGGGGAGATTCTGGGGGCCCAGTATACCATGGAGCAGCTTGCAGACTTTGATTTCCTGAAAAATAATTTTTATATTGTTGAAAATAACACGGATATCAGCGGGGATGTGCTGAACGCAGAAAAGCTTTTAAGCAAGGATATGACCATACAGGGGGATGCCTCCAAGCCCCAGATCCTGATTTATCACACCCACTCCCAGGAGGGCTTTGTGGATTCCGTGGCCGGAGATAACAGCACCACCATTGTGGGGGTGGGAGAGTATTTGACGGAGCTTCTGCAGGATGTATACGGATATCATGTGATACATAATACCAATGTCTATGATTTTATTGACGGAAAGCTGGACCGAAACCGGGCCTATGCTCTGGCCGAGGAGGAGGTACAACAGATTTTGGCGGAAAATCCCTCCATTGAGGTGATCATTGATCTCCACAGGGACGGCGTGAAGGAGGGGACTCATCTGGTAACGGAGGTCAATGGGAAGCCCACGGCGCAGTTTATGTTTTTTAACGGTTTGAGCTACAGCAAGCGAAATGGTGTCATTGATTATCTGCCCAATCCCTACATTGAGGATAATCTGGCCCTATCCCTGCAGCTTAAGCTGGCCAGCGAGACCTATTATCCAGGGCTTAGCAGGAGAATTTACCTGAAAAGCCTTCGCTATAATCTGCATCTGCGGCCCAAGTGCCTGCTGGTGGAGGCGGGGGCCCAGACCAATACCCTGGAGGAGATGATGAACGCCATGGAGCCTCTGGCGTATGTGCTTCATGAGGTGTTGGGCGGGGGAGAAGTGATAGAAGAGTAGTTGTCGAAAGAATTTTACATTTCTTCCTGTTTATGCTATACTACCCTCGATTGACAAGGAATGAAAAGATTGCGGAGGGACATTCGATGGCATCCATGGACCAGAGTAAAATCAGAAATTTTTGCATCATTGCCCACATTGATCACGGCAAGTCCACCTTGGCGGACCGGATCATTGAGATGACGGGGCTTTTGACCAGCCGGGAAATGCAGGCCCAGGTGTTGGATAATATGGATTTGGAGCGGGAACGGGGCATCACCATCAAGGCTCAGACGGTGCGCACCGTATACAAAACAAAAAACGGGGAGGAATATATTTTCAATTTGATTGACACGCCGGGACATGTGGACTTTAACTATGAGGTATCCCGAAGCCTGGCGGCCTGTGACGGTGCCATTCTGGTGGTGGACGCCGCCCAGGGCATTGAGGCCCAGACCCTGGCCAATGTCTATCTGGCCCTGGATCACGATCTGGATGTGCTGCCGGTGATCAATAAGATCGACCTGCCCAGCGCGGAGCCTCAGCGGGTGATTGACGAGATTGAGGATGTGATTGGAATTGAGGCCCAGGACGCTCCCCGGATTTCCGCCAAGACGGGACAGAATGTGGAGGAGGTTCTGGAGGCCATTGTGGAGCGGATTCCGGCCCCTGGGGGAGACGCCCGGGCGCCCCTTAAGGCGTTGATTTTTGATTCCGTGTATGATTCCTATAAGGGTGTGATTGTATTCTGCCGGATCAAGGAGGGCACCGTAAAGAGGGGAACGCCTATCCGCATGATGGCTACGGGGGCCGAGGCGGATGTGGTGGAGGTGGGCTATTTTGGAGCCGGACAGTTTATTCCCTGTGAGGAGCTTTCCGCGGGCATGGTAGGCTATCTGACCGCAAGCATCAAGAATGTCAAGGATACCCGTGTGGGCGATACCATTACAAACCGGGAGAATCCCTGCGCCGAGCCGCTGCCCGGTTATAAAAAGGTTCTTCCTATGGTGTACTGCGGCATGTACCCGGCGGACGGGGCCAAGTACCCGGACTTAAGGGACGCCCTGGAAAAGCTGCAGCTTAATGACGCTTCCCTCCAGTTTGAGCCGGAGACCTCCATTGCGCTGGGCTTTGGCTTCCGGTGCGGCTTCCTGGGACTTCTTCATTTGGAAATCATTCAGGAGCGTCTGGAACGGGAGTACGGCCTTGATCTGGTGACTACAGCGCCGGGGGTTATTTACAAGGTTCACCGGACCAACGGGGAGGTGATTGAGCTGACCAATCCCTCCAACCTGCCGGACCCGGCGGAGATTGAGTATATGGAGGAGCCCATGGTCAGCGCGGAGATCATGGTGACAACGGAATTTATTGGCTCCATAATGGAGCTGTGCCAGGAGCGCCGGGGGATTTATCTGGGCATGGAATATATGGAGGAAACCCGTGCATTGTTAAGGTATGAGCTTCCTTTAAATGAGATCATTTACGATTTCTTTGATGCTCTCAAATCCCGTTCCAGGGGCTATGCCTCCTTTGATTACGATATGAAGGGCTACGTTCAGGCGGAGCTTGTGAAGCTGGATATTCTGATTAACAAGGAAGAGGTGGACGCCCTGTCCTTCATTGTCCACAGCAGTACGGCCTATGAGCGGGGACGGAAGATGTGCGAGAAGCTGAAGGAGGAGATTCCGCGGCATCTCTTTGAGATTCCCATTCAGGCGGCGGTGGGCAGCAAGATCATTGCCAGAGAGACGGTGAAGGCCATGCGCAAGGATGTGCTGGCAAAGTGCTACGGCGGCGATATCACCCGGAAGAAGAAGCTTCTGGAGAAGCAGAAGGAAGGAAAGAAGCGCATGCGCCAGATTGGAAATGTGGAGATCCCCCAGAAGGCGTTTATGAGTGTGCTGAAGCTGGATGATAAGTAGCTATTAAAGAGAATTTCATGTGTTGGACAGGCGGGGCTGGAAATAGGGAGAGGGATATGCAGAAAGGTAACGGAAGAGAAAAGGATTTGGAACTCTACATTCATATCCCTTTTTGTGTACGAAAATGTGCTTACTGCGATTTCCTGTCAGCTCCGGCAGAGGAAGCGGTGCGGGCACAATATGTGGAGGCTTTAAAAGGCGAGATTTATCAGCAAAGGTTCTTTGGAGAAGAAAGGAAGGTTACCTCCATCTTTATGGGAGGCGGCACACCCTCCATTTTGGAGGGTGTACAGATAGCGGAGCTTCTCGAGACGGTACATGACTGCTTTCGGATAGAGGAGGATGCGGAGATTACGGTGGAATGCAATCCGGGCACGCTGACCAGGGACAAGCTGTCCTGTTACCGGCAGCAGGGGGTCAACCGTTTGAGCATGGGATTACAGTCGGCAGACAATCGAGAGCTTGGGCTGCTGGGCCGGATTCACACCTATGAAGAATTTCTGGAGAGCTTTGCTCTGGCCCGCAAGATGGGCTTTGAAAATCTGAATGTGGATCTGATGTCCGCCCTCCCCGGACAGACCAGGGAGAGCTGGCAGCGCACATTAAAGCAGGTGCTGGCGCTGAAACCGGAGCACATCTCGGCCTACAGCCTGATCATTGAGGAAGGAGCGCCTTTTTATGAGCGCTTCGGTCCGGGAGCCGGGGAGGAGGACCTTCTGCCGGATGAGGACACGGAGCGCCGGATGTATTATGATACCGGAGATATCCTGAAAGCCGAAGGGTATGAGCGGTATGAGATATCCAACTATGCCAGACCGGGCTTTGCCTGCCGTCATAATCTTGGCTACTGGGAGAGAAAGGAATATTTGGGCCTGGGTCTTGGGGCCTCCTCGCTCATGGGAGGAGTGCGGTATCGGAATCATAAGAACCTCACGGCATACCTGGCCGGTGATTACACCCATGAGGAGGTGCAGAGGCTTAGCAGGAGGGAGGAGCAGGAGGAAACCATGTTTCTGGGCCTTCGGAAAACAGAAGGAGTGCTGCTTACCCAGGAGCTTATGGAAGCCTATGAGGAGGTCTTTGCAAAGCTGGAGCAGCAGGGACTTTTAGTTTTGGAAAACGGGCGGGCACGATTGACCGATTTGGGAATTGATGTGAGTAACTATGCGCTGGCGGAGTTTTTATAAAACAAGTGATTTTACTCTTTAGTGCTATCGCGCAGCGATTAAAATTAGAGGAGAACAAGAATGATAAAGGAAGTAATTTTTGACATTGACAACACCCTTTACAGCTATGACCAGGGCCACGGGGAGGGAATGAAGGCCCTTTGCGCTTATGTCGAAGAGCAGCTTGAGGTGGAGACGGAGGAGTTCCTGGCAATGGTAAAGCAGACGAACCAGGAGATCACGGAACGCCTGGGAACGGACAATGCGTCCATCCATAGCCGGAGCATCCGTTTTCAGAATCTCCTGGAAAAATGGGGTAAGCCCCTCTTTCCCCATGTGCAGGCCATGTACCATGTTTATTGGGACACCCTTCTCAAGGCCAGCGGACCGGAGCCGGGAGCCATTGCCTGTATGCAGGAATTGAAGGCTATGGGTATCCGCATTGGGATCGGGACGGATATGACAGCCATGATGCAGTATGAAAAGCTGTCCGCCTTTGGCTTTGCTCCATTTGTGAATCACATCGTAACCAGCCAGGAAGCCGGAGTGGAAAAGCCCCACACGGAGTTCATGAGGCTGTGTATCAAAAAGGCTGAGGCCCGGCCGGAGGAATGTGTCTTTGTGGGAGACAATTTCAGGAAAGATGCCTGCGGTGCGTCCGCCTGCGGAATGCATGGGGTTTGGTATAATCCCAAGGAGAAAAAGCTGCCGGAGGGTGCAGAGGAGTTTGCCGGTAAATACAAAGAGATTCGCCACTTTGACGAGCTGGTGCCGTATATTCGGACGCTGGCGTAAAATACCTTTTGACCACAACATTATATAATTAGAGGAATGCCACAATCATGAAGGAATTACAGTTTTTAGAGGAGCAGCAGATATCTCCCAAGCTCATCCGGGAGGTAGAAAAATTTCGGGAGGCTTACGAGGTTTCGGAGCATGTGAAAAACCGCATTGTAAAGCCGCCGATCCCATTTTATGGAAAGGAAATACTGGAGATGGCCATAGCCGTGCTGCTACAGGGGGAAAATGTTCTGCTGAGTGGTTCCAAGGCTACGGGAAAGAACATCCTGGCAGAAAATCTGGCATGGATTTTTCAGCGTCCCTCCTACAACATTTCCTTTAATGTGAATACGGACAGCAGCTCCCTCATCGGAACAGATACCTTTGTGGATAATGAGGTCCGTCTGCGTAAGGGTCCCGTGTATCAGTGTGCCGTAAACGGAGGCTTCGGGATCTTTGATGAGATCAATATGGCAAAAAATGACGCTGTCTCCGTTCTCCATGCCACCTTGGACTACCGCCGTCTGATAGACGTGCCTGGCTATGACAAGATTGAGCTTCATCCGGCCACCCGCTTTATCGGAACCATGAATTACGGCTATGCGGGAACAAAGGAGCTGAATGAGGCGCTGGTTTCCCGTTTTTTGGTGATTGACATGCCGCCGCTTACGGAGGATACCCTGATGCTGATTTTGAAAGAAAATTTTCCGGATGCAAAGGAAGAGGGCTTAAAGCATTTTGCGGGGCTGTTTCTGGATCTGCAGCTTAAGGCCCAGAATAGTGAGATTTCCACCAAGCCTATGGATCTGCGGGGGATGATCGGTGCGCTTAAGACCATCCGGGCAGGAATTTCCCCTCGCAGAGCCGTTACCATGGGAATTACCAACAAGAGCTTTGATATTTTTGAAAAAGAGATCATCGGGGATATTGTCATGACCCGGATTCCGGAGGAATGGACCGGGGATGAGGTATTTTGAGGCGGCAGAGGTAAGATGCTGTCAGCAAGTGTATGTTAGGAGAGCTTCATGGAAGAAGAGGTATTGGAAATCGGACAATTTGAGATTGAAAATCGGCTTCGTAATCTCTGCTGGACGGTCAGCGGAGATTATGCTTTGAATCTGAAGCTGGATACCCTGTCCTACTCCAAGTCCGTTTATGTGTCTCTGTATGATGCCATTAAGCAGGGGGCATTTTCCAAATACTTTGACCGGGACGCCTTTGGGCTCTACCTGGTGAAAAAGCTTTACTGCGGAGGGGAGGAGCAGCCCTTAACCAGCCTGGCGCAGCTCTGCGTGGACAGCGCCATTTACAAAAAGATCAGCAGGGAGCGGCAGGGGGTACTGGAGATTCGCAAAAAGGCTTTTGCGGATCTGATGGAGTATGATTTTACCAGGCTTGCGGCTTCCTTTATCGGCCAGATCCGGCTTTCCATTATGCAGGAGGCGGTTTTGGGCCCAAGGACCATGCAGAGCCGTATCCGAAAAGCGGCGGATATGCTGGAGGAGCTATGGGAGACGGAGGACACTATGGATGTGATCCAGACGGTGGACGCCCTCTACAACTGGCTGGTGGACCCTCATTTTGAGGAACACCATGGCTCCCTTGAATCGGTGCTTTCCGTGACCATGGAGGAGCTTCGGGAATTCAAGTGGAAGGATTTTCTGGAGGAGGAAGCTTATGAGGAGGATTTTGACCGCTATCTGTCCCAAGTGACCAATGCGGCCACCCAGCTTCAGGACCAGGAGACCCAGACGGAGGAGAAAAAGCGGCTTCGGACCAAGCGGGTGCTGGTGGACCAGGAAGCGGCGGATAAGATGTACTCCTATATTGAGTTGAATTACGGTCGGTCTTATTTGACGAAAATGGAGCAGGAGCGGGTGAACCGCAGCCTTTGCCGGGGAGCCCACGCAGACTGCAGCCTGTATTTCACCGACGGAATTCTCTCTGGCATGGTGAAGAAGAATTACCAGTCGGAGTATGCCAGGCGTGCCCGGTCGGAGAATCTGAAGGCCTACGGCCATTGTATGCGTGTGTCCAGAAGAAATATTGAGCATTTGTCCGACACACTGCGCCGGGCTCTTACGGCCCGCAGCGAGCGGGAGGTTCTGCCCTCGGAGTTTGGCAGGATTGTGCCTGCGAAGCTTTGGAGGGTGGGGCGGAGCCGGGATAAGAAGCTTTTTGAGAGGGAGCTTAAGAAGGACAGCTCCGACTTTGCGGTGCATGTGCTGATTGATGCCAGCGGCTCCCAGAAGCGGCGCCAGAGCCTGGTGGCGCTGCAAGGGTATATTATCAGCGAGGCGCTGAGCATTGTGGAGATTCCCCACCAGGTTATGGGCTTTTGCACCTTTTGGGATTACACGGTGATGCAGCGTTACCGGGATTATGATGACCCGAGAGAGGCCAATCAGAGGATCTTTGAGTTCTATGCCTCCTCCAACAACCGGGACGGTCTGGCAATCCGGGCGGCAGCCGACAGTCTGACGGGCAGACCGGAGGAGCACAAGGTTTTGATTGTATTGAGCGACGGCAGGCCCAATGATATTATTGTAAACCGGCCGGGGAGCCGGAATCCCATGCCCTATTCCGGGGATTATGCGGTGAGGGATACGGCGGCGGAGGTGCGTAAGGTAAGAGCAATGGGCATCTCTGTGCTTGGCGTATTTGCAGGGGAGGAGCAGGACCTGCAGGCGGAGCGGCGAATCTTTGGGCGGGATTTTGCATATATTCGTGATATTATGAATTTTTCCGGCGTGGTAGGGCGTTATCTGAGGAGGCAGTTGGATGATGTGGATTAAAAAACATTGGAGGCTTCTTGCAATAGGGGTGCTGATGATAGGTTTTTTGCTGCATCCCTTTGTGGTTTTCACGGAAATCCGTATAGATTTTGTAAAGGAGGATTATTCTGCGGGAAATCATTGGAAGGTATTGACCTCCTATCGTGAACAGGCAGGCTTAAACAGTGTGCGGCGAACCTATGAGAAGCCAGGGGAGGCCCGTGTGGCTTTCTTTGACGTTTCCTACGGAAGGGGGACCTATGTAAAACGCATGGACCCTATGGATTACAATTTTGATGATGAGGTGGCTGTGGGCTCCATGACCTTTTATATCAACGGATTTTATGCAGGCCGTTTGGAGGGAGATGCCCTAATGCAGGCCTTTGTCCCAAATGAGCAGGTGCGCATGTATAAGACCGAAGACGGGGCTATGGGGCTTTGGATCGAGGGAGATGATTCCCAGCTGATCCCTACGGAGGTATTTCAGAATTTTTATAAAACAGCGGCAGGGAGATATGCCTGGACGGGAATTCTCTACTTGATTCCCCTGCTGGCCTTGGCGGTGTTTGTGACTGCCTTTTATAAGCGTTATGTAAGACGGCTTTCCGGTTCCCGGTTGTTACGCTGCTCCAATACCATCCTTTATGTGGCGGGGATTTGTGCCATAGCTTTGGTGGTATTTGGAGTTTTTGTGGGATCTCCGGCCATTAATCCGGATGAATCGGAGGGCATTTATTCCGTAGGATACTATACGAACCATTGGAAGGTCCCGGATATGAGAGAGCTGCCGCTGGAGGCATTTTCCAAGTTTGGAACGGCAAGGCTTTCCGAGCTGAATCTCTACTATATTTTTGCGGCTCAGATTGCAAGATTTGTGACCCTGGAAAGCGGGACAAGGTTCTTTGGCATATTGCTGCTGGCCGGCCTGTTCTTTCTGTCCTTTTGGAATCTAAAGAAAAACCGGTATTTGCTTTGTGCACTCTTTTTGACGCCCCAGGTCTGGTATTTGTATACCTATTGCACCTCGGATGCATTGGATTTTGCCGTAGCCGTCCTGGTCTTGTATCAGCTGGCAAATCCGGAAAGCATGCTGCAGGGGTTACTAAAGGAGGGCGTGGGAAAAAGAAATATCTGGAAGATTTTGCTGCTGGGCTTTCTCTTTGCAAATATTTTTATGTCCAAGCAAAACTATTATGTGATTGCCATTTATGCCTTTTCTATGCTTTTGACAGAGCTTTTGTCAGCCCGGGGGGAGGAGAGGAAAAAGAGGTTTGTCGGCTGCCTGTGGCTTGCGGGAGTCGCACTACTGTTCCTGGGAATCCGCTATATTCCGGAATTTATCCACTATGGAATTCATAAGCAGCAGGTGATTGTAGAGCTGCAAAATGAGATTGGAATTCCGGGGCTTCGCCCGGCCTCCCCGCCGGAGGTGCAGAGCTCGGCCTTTAACCTTTATGGAAAGGGAGTTAGTCTGGGACAGCTGTTATTTCATATGGGTTTTCATACCATGCTGTTTCGTTCCTTTGTGGGGACCTATGGATGTCTGGCATTTCCAAGCCCCAAATGGTATACGGCGGTGATGGGACTGCTTTATCTTGTGCTCTATGTGGGGATGAGTGTTTCCGTTTGGAGGGAAAAGGGGCAGAGGGAGCGGAAGGTGAAGTTTGTGCTGCTTCATTTGATGGCATTTATTTCTTGGGTTCTGGTGGTGTATAACGGCTGGTTTATCGATTTTCAGGCTCAGGGGCGCTACATGCTGCCGGTGCTGATTTTTGTGGCCCATGGAGTGGCATTAAGCCCCAAAGTGGTAAAATCGAGGTGGTTCCAGGTCCTGATTTGCATAACAGCCATTTTATCCCTATATTCCTTTGCTTTTTACTGTATTCCCAATATACAGCCAGCCTTGTAGAAAGGATAGGAAATGCGTGGGACTAGAAATTGATTTAGATTAAGGTGTACAGGAAAAATATTACGGAACTAAAATAGGAGGATCGAGACAATGAAAGAATACGAAGTAGTACATGAGATTTTTAACCAATGCTCAGGCAATCAGATGCGGGACGTATTTATTGAGGAGGTGGAGATCGCAGATCTGGAGGCCTATGTGACCAGCCGCCATCAGGACAAGGATTTTACCTTTGAACGGGAGGATCTGGCGGACGGAACGGTGATTTATCATGTGAACACCTCCGGGATTCTTCAGCGCTATACCTTCACAGAATTGTAATAGTGGCAAGAATTTTGCGGAATGCTGACTTGAAAAAGTAAATTCCAGTGCAGGACTAAATTCCACCGTATTTTAATAGTTGGCGATTTTATCAAATTCTTTCAGGCAAATTGATAGGGATTCGGTTATAATAGAAGCAACTTCCTACAAAATAATCGAATGGATGACATGACAAACAGACCGCTGGAAATGCAGTATGCGAGACTGAATTCCACCAGCCGGACATATTAAATGTGAAAAGTCTATTTCTTGTCTGACAGCAGATTTTGTGTGGTGGTTAGTGGTTAAAGCGTATCAGCTTAGGCGTCAGGTTGACTTCGTCGGGAGGAATCGGTCTAAGCTGAAGTGCTTTTAAAGTGCGAGCTCCATAAGTCCATAATGCTGCTTCATAAGGAGTGCGCCCACCAAGGCTTTCTCGCGGCATAGAGTTGATGTGGTTTACGATCAGGTTCACATCCCACTGGGTCAGGAATTCAAAACTGGTTCCTTTTGGGAGAATCATCCGGAGCAGGGTGTGTGCGTTTTCAACACCGCCTTTTTGTCCGCTTCGCATAGGGTCACAGTAGAAGACGCT
>QZDX01000077.1 GCA_009917555.1 bacterium 1XD21-13
CAATTCGTGAATTAGGCCGGATAGTTTTGTACAGAATAACAAAGAAAAGAAGGAGTCAATCTTTATAAATTGAAAATTTTTCAGCGTAAACGGGAAATACTTATATAAATAAAATTACAAATAAAAATGTGGGAGAGATAAAAAAAAGATGCAGGGTCATTTGTCTGTTTGGTTAGCCAAACATGGACTAGTTCATAGATCTTTGGGTTTCGATTACCAAGGAATTGAGACTTTACAAATAAAGCCCGAGGATTGGCATTCCATTGCTGTCATTTTATATGTATATGGTTACAATTATCTACGTTCCCAATGTGCCTATGATGTAGCACCAGGTGGGCTGTTAGCTAGTGTGTATCATCTTACGAGAATAGAGTATGGTATAGATCAACCGGAAGAGGTATGCGTAAAAGTATTTGCCACAAGGAGGAATCCTAGAATTCCGTCTGTTTTCTGGATTTGGAAAAGTGCGGATTTTCAAGAAAGGGAATCTTATGATATGTTGGGAATCTCTTATGATAATCATCCACGCCTGAAGCGTATCTTAATGCCCGAAAGTTGGATAGGCTGGCCCTTACGTAAGGATTATATTGCCCCAAATTTTTTTGAAATACAAGATGCTCATTGAATAATAAGAAACTAATCTTCACTTATACAACTTCAAATCAATTTTTCAGATATTCAAATAAATTTGTACATTCTTTTACAGATCAACCATAGTAAAGTAATTGAATTCTCAGTCATCTTATTATTATGGATTATAAGTAATATAATAATAATAAAAAAAAAAAGAAAATACAATTATGGATTCGGTAAGATTATCCAATTTTGAAGATATTTATCTTCAATGAGACGGGATAAGAGGATAAACTAAATGAGTTCGGCATCATGAACTATGTAATCGCGCACATCACTTAGATGTGTTTTAGAAAGTCATAAGTCATATAGGGGAAAATTAAAGAAATAGAATCTGAAAGGAGAAAAAATATAAAAAAATAAAAAGAGTATCGGATTCAATTTGTACTGTATCTTAGATGAATCTCGGCTCTTGCCGCTCTTCAACTCTTTTAGATTATACTTTTGAGTCTTTTAACCAACTATTTGAACCGTTCGTTCAAATATGTATGAAATATTAACATTCGTTTTGAAG
>QZDX01000078.1 GCA_009917555.1 bacterium 1XD21-13
CCGGTTTCCTTAAAAACGGATTTGCGGTTTCCTATCACCGGACAGCAGGGGCACGGAAGCCGGAATATTCATATAACAACTTCAGGCCGCTGATTCAATGATTATTCCTTATTTGTTGCACTTCTCCCTCATTTACTGTAAAATATACGGGAAAAGGAGGATATATCACTATGTACAAATTATGGGAAGCATTAAAAGAAGCAAAAAAGTACCGCTGGGTGGAGCTCTCCCACTCTCTTAACAACGACAGTCCCTACTGGGCCGGAATCCCGGAAGGGTCCGTGGAGCTTGGAACTACCTGCTTTGACTGGGGCAATGAGATGCTGGATTGTCTAATCCAGACTTTCAAATTCCCTGGACAGTTCGGTACTCATATTGATTTTCCGGGACATTTTGTGAAGGAACGGGAATTATCCGAAAGCTATGACGTGAAGGATCTGATCTTTCCCCTCTGTGTGATTGATGTTGCGGAAAAAGTAAAGGAGAATCCCACCTATGTGGTCACCTCCGCAGATATTAAGGAGTACGAGGCAAAATACGGCCCCATCCCGGACGGCGCGTTTGTGGCCCTGCGCACGGACTGGTCAAAAAAATGGCCGGATATGGACGCTCTCTCCGGCACTGATGCAGACGGAGGCGAGAATTTCCCCGGCTGGTCTATGGATGCTCTGAAATATATCTATGAGGAGCGCAATGCCGCTGCCAACGGCCACGAGACACTGGATACGGACGCATCCTCAGAAGCCGCCGCTGCCGGCGACTTGGCCTGCGAGCGGTATGTGCTCAATAAGGGGAAGCTGCAGGTGGAGGTGCTCACCAATCTGGATCAGGTGGCTCCCGCTGGAGCAGTGCTTATCGTATCCTATCCGCGAATCCAAGGCGCAACTGGACTTCCGGCCAGGGTGTGGGCGATTACGGAGTAAAAAATTTTGCAATCTAAAAGGCTGCGGCAGCTGCCTCTAAAATAAAAACAACTGCCGCAGTGCCATATTGTATCAATTACCCAATCAAAACCTTCTTACCCTCAAATGCAAAGCCATATTTTCGAATCCGCTCCGGTGCTATGCCCTTTTCCTCCAGTGACGCAGCATACTTTTTCTCTTCTATCTGCCGCAA
>QZDX01000079.1 GCA_009917555.1 bacterium 1XD21-13
ATCAAAGCCGCCGTTTCTTTTTTATCTTCTCAAGGAATGACGCGGTTTCACTGTTAAAAGCGGCGGCTAAAGGAGGTAGCCGCCATGAAGCACATACCGTATCGACAAAATCCGACGGTCATTGACATATCAAAAAAAGCCCGTCCACCGCCGGGGGAAATTCTACCCACGAATATGAACTGTCTAATCAACTGAATACTGCTTACAATTCCTCTGCGCCCGTCTGCAACTTTGTAGACGGGCGTTTTGTGTTCCCCCGGCAAAATTTTTTCAAAAAGTTTGCAAAATCACCGCCTATTCGGGGGTGCGCGGTTTTGAGGGTTTATGAAAGGGGACATCAGAAAAAATCACCCGCTTTCGCGGCTGCGAAAGGAGGTGAGAACATGAATGAACCGAACCGTACCCAATGGCAAATCCGTTGTGCTTTTAATGGCTTTTGCAAACAGGCATTGAAGCGCGAAGCAATGAACGCCCACAGGGACACAAAGCGGCAGCAGTCAAGGGAAGTAACATTCTCCGATCTGTCACCACTGGAAGAAAGTCAGCTTGTTACCTACGACAGATATTTTGCAGATGATGAAGCTGAACAGTCTTTCATTATTGCGGGAAAAGAGATAACCGCAAAGCTGCTTGCCGAAGCCCTGCGGAGCTTGCCGGAAGAAAAGCGCGAAACTATCCTGCTGTATTATTTCTTTGATATGAGCGAAACCGAGATTTCAAGGCTCTGCAACATTCCGAGGACAACAGTGAAGTATCGCCGCAACAGCTCTTTTGAGCTACTAAAACGCTATTTGGAGGAACGCGCCTATGACTGCACAGACTGGTAACAATGAAAATGCTGAACGCGGCTTGTTACCCTACCCGGTAATCATAGCCGCAACAAAGGGCGACCCGGAAGCTATGGCGATTGTCGTCAAGCACTACGAAAGCTACATAACGTCCCTGTCTATGCGCAAGCTCTACGACGAGCGGGGAAATGTATATTGGGGCATAGACGAGGACATACGCGACCGTTTACGGTCACGGCTTATGCGGGCTGTCCTTTCATTCGAGGTTTAAGCTGATTTAGGACAGGCAGCGTCCCCCTTTCCGCTGCCCG
>QZDX01000080.1 GCA_009917555.1 bacterium 1XD21-13
GGCCAATCCTTTACCGCCCGAATCTTGGTTGGATCTACTGATATACCCTCGGCAGAAATGACATGTCCTAAAAAATTGACCTTATCCAACCAGAATTCACACTTAGACAGTTTGGCATAAAGTTGTTGCTGTCTAAGGGTTGACAAAACTATCCTTAAATGTTCTTCATGATCAGCCTCATTCCGTGAATATATAAGAATGTCATCTATGAACACAATCACAAACTTATCCAAGAATTCACGAAACACTCTATTCATCAAGTCCATGAAGGCTGCAGGTGCATTTGTCAAACCAAACGACATCACAAGGAATTCATAGTGTCCATAACGGGTCCTGAAGGCTGTCTTAGGTATGTCACTATCCTTAACCTTCAATTGGTAATACCCTGAACGCAAGTCAATTTTCGAAAATACCTTAGCTCCTTGTAATTGGTCAAACAAGTCATCAATACGGGGCAAGGGGTACTTGTTCTTAATTGTCAACTTATTTAGCTCCCTGTAATCTATGCACATTCTTAGGGAACCATCTTTCTTCTTAACAAACAAAACAGGTGCACCCCAGGGAGAACTACTAGAGCGGATAAATCCCTTGTCAACTAACTCCTGCAGTTGGACCTTCAATTCCTTTAGTTCAATAGGTGCCATGCGGTAAGGGTTCTTAGATACAGGCAAGGCCTCAGGATATGTATCAATTACAAATTCAATTTCTCTATCGGGTGGTAATCCCGGCAAGTCATCCAAAAAGGCTTCGGGGAATTCCTCTCGCCGAAGCACTTTTAACTTCGAAGTTCTTATGGGATCCGTTGCCAATTGTGCTCCAAAACGCGTCTTGCTATGTTGGGAGGGTCTCTTTACATATGTTTCATTTCCACATACTTCCCCAAGCGATGTGGGATTGTGACGACCCCCTCTTTACGACCCGTCACCTTCCAGTTCGCCCGCGCGGACGTACCGCCATCTGGTTTCCGGTTCGTGCAGCCATCGTACTCATACGTACACATCCGGGTCATCACATGTCTTCCACTTTACGTCTTCCACCCTGTCTTCCACTCCTGTCATCCACTCCTGTCTTCCACTCCT
>QZDX01000081.1 GCA_009917555.1 bacterium 1XD21-13
CCAACTTAGGAGGACTCAATGAAAGGGCATCAATTCAAATCCTGGATTTTCGAATTGAAAGAGATCAAGAATTCTCACTATTTCTTAGATTCATGGACCCAATTCAATTCAGTGGGATCTTTCATTCACATTTTTTTCCATCAAGAACGTTTTATAAAACTCTTAGACTCCCGAATTTGGAGTATCCAACTTTCACGCAATTCACAGGGTTCAACAAGCAATCGCTATTTCACGATCAAGGGTGTACTACTATTTGTAGTAGCGGTCCTTATATATCGTATTAACAATCGAAAGAGGGTCGAAAGACAAAATCTCTATTTGACAGGGTTTCTTCCTATACCTATGAATTTCATTGGACCCAGAAATGATACATTGGAAGAATCTTTTGACATCAATAGGTTGATTGTTTCGCTCCTGTATCTTCCAAAAGGAAAAAAGATCTTTGAGAGCTCTTTCCTGGATCCGAAAGAGAGTACTTGGGTTCTCCCAATAACAAAAAAGTGTATCATGCCTGAATCTAACTGGGGTTCGCGGTGGTGGAGGAACTGGGTCGGAAAAAAGAGGGATTCCAGTTGTAAGATATCTAATGAAACCGTCGCTGGAATTGAGATCTCATTCAAAGAGAAAGATATCAAATATTTGGAGTTTCTTTTTGTATATTATATGGATGATCAGATCCGCAAGGACCATGATTGGGAATTGTTTGATCGTCTTTCTCCGAGGAAGAGGCGAAACATAATCAACTTGAATTCGAAGGAAAAGGATGACATAGTGAGCAAATTGACGAACTCTCCTTCTGAGTTCAGTTATTCAGAGGATGGAATTTCCTTGCA
>QZDX01000082.1 GCA_009917555.1 bacterium 1XD21-13
AAAATTTATGGTGAATTTAGATTATCTCTTTAGAAGTTCTTATATGTCGGTATAGCCCGTATTTTCGGGCTTTCCCGGCATTTTAGATATGGGGAGAAGTTCTTATATACCCTCATAACCTCTTAGGTTTTCCCTCTGGGTGGTAGTAAAAGAAGTAGTAAATCCGTCCGCGGCTATGCTGCAATCAGCCTTTCCATTTCAGCCCTTGCGGAAGCGAATGTTGCGTGTGCGTAATAGTTCAGCGTCATGGTGATGTTGGAATGTCCCATGATATACTGTAACGCTTTCGGGTTCATGCCCGCATTGGCTAAGTTGGTGCAGAATGTATGGCGCAGGGTGTGGGGTGTCATTACTTTGGGTAAGGCTTCCTCATGGCACTTGTTGTACTTTTTCGCAAGCCCCCGGAACATGGTAGCATAGTTCACATTCGTTTTCGGGCAGCCGTCCCTGCCCCGGAAAAGGAAATTGCTGTAACCGTCAATGGTGATTTTCTTCGCTCCCTTGCGGTTCTCCAACACGCGCCCCAACGCTTCATACACTTTTTCACTCATTGGAATTTGTCTGATACCGCTCTGTGTTTTGGGCTTCTCTATGTAGTAGCCTGTTTCCGCGCTCCGTAAAAGCTGGTGGTCTACATTGATTACCCGGTTTTCAAAGTCAAGGTCGGTTTCAGTCAGTCCGCAGAGTTCGGAAATCCTAAGCCCCGTCCCCAGCAGTATGATAACCTCATCACGGTATTTCTGATAGACGCTATCACTTTGCATAAAGGATAAAAGGCTTTCTTCCTGTTCTCCTGTGAGGGGTACTTTCGGCTCTGTGTCGTCCTCGATCACGGTGTTTAGCTGGAAGTCAAAGGGGTTCTTCCTTATACAGTCGTCCTGTATCGCTGTATAAAAAGCAGCTTTCAGAGAACGCTTGTCGTTGCTTATGGTCTTATAGGATATTCCCTTTTCTTTCATGCGCAACGCCCATTCTTTCGCGTCGGACAGCTTCACACTGTCAATGGGGCAGGAACCAAGTTTATCCGCTTC
>QZDX01000083.1 GCA_009917555.1 bacterium 1XD21-13
AAAATATCCCATACCTTATTTAATTTGGAGAAAAACTGAGGATTTTGGTTCAGATAAACTAACGAATAACAGAGTAGGCGGAGCGGTCGAAAAATCTGCCGCTTTCATCGTCGTCAATGTAGTGCCGGATATTCGTCAATTTTAGCTGTCTGGCGTAGCTTTCCAAAAACTTCTTCTGGTTCTGTATGGAGTTGCTTTCGCCGCCGTCCCTGTCCTCGTCGCCTACGGAAAGGCGGGAGTAAAGGGCTGTGATTTTGTTGTAATCATTCATGTGCATATCCTCCTGTGCGTCCATGTAGAGTTCTTTACACTTAAGATTATGCACTCCAACGTGCGCTGCCGTACTCCATGCCTTTCCTGTACTTCTTCGCGTTCTTGCCCTTGACGTAGATAATCAGCCGGACAATGACCGCCCCGGCAATGCCGATAAGTAAATCTGCCGGGTGGAAGCTCGGCGCGATACTGGAAAAGGCGGCACTAAAACCGTCCCCAAGATGTAGCAGCTTTGCGCTCGCGTCCGCGCCGGGGGAGAGCCGGACAGCCGCACCCACTTTATCAAAGAGCCACACAAAGAGCAGATACGGGAGATTGAGGATAAGCAGCTTCTTGATTTCCGGCTTCATAGCGATACCTCCCTGTCCTTGTTCTTGACTTTTGCCCGTTCCGCGTTTCTGCCCTGTGCGGCTTCTTTAAGGGTTGAGAGCAGCTTTCGGATTGAGGGCTTCCTATCCTGTGTCAGCTTCTTTGCGGAAAATTCCTTAAAGGCTGCGGTCAGCGCGTCCGCGTCCCGCCCCTTGAAGAAAACAAGGTAACGGGGCGGGGTTTCCGTCGTGTCCTTTTTCAGCGCAAAGTCGATACCATATTTTTTTGCGGTACTCTCAAAAGCCTTGATATTGTCTTTTGTAATCTCAATGTTGGAAACGCCCGCGTTCTGCTTCATAAGCTGCTTTAAGCTCTGCTTGCCCTGTGGCGG
>QZDX01000084.1 GCA_009917555.1 bacterium 1XD21-13
AGAGACTGTCCCATGCCGCCAGATCCGAACCGAACAAGGATAGCTCCCAGAGTCTATGCAATGATAGAAGATGAGGAAGCTGTGCAGCATACAGTCATAACAGGTACCATTACAATCTGTGGTTTTGTTGCTTACACACTAATAGATACAGGAGCTACACACTCGTTTATATCAACCTTGTTTGTATGCAATCATAATCTGAAACCTTTACCAGCTGATAAGTCATATAATGTTATGTTACCGTCAGGGAAGTCCCTACATTCAGAGCAGACTATTAAAGGTGATCTTGTGTTCTTAGGAGATAGAAAACTA
Organism: bacterium 1XD21-13; assembly: GCA_009917555.1. GTDB lineage: Bacteria > Bacillota > Clostridia > Lachnospirales > Lachnospiraceae > Laedolimicola. Next base: position 313 of record QZDX01000084.1, read on the forward strand.
TATGTAGAACTGATTGTAATTGACATGAAGGGATACGAAGTTATACTAGGGATGGATTGGTTACACAGACATTATGCTACAATAAGTTGTAGGTCTGGACTAGTTAATTTCCAACCCCCGAATGGTGACCAATATTCTTTCCAAGCTATCCCAAAAATAAGTAAGATACCAATCATATCTTCACTAGAGGCTCAACGGTTACTGAATGACGGGTGTGAGAGTTACCTAGCAAGTGTAGTTGATAATCAGGTAAAAAGTAAAATAGAACTGCACAATATTCCCATAGTCCGGGAATTCATGTTGGACTCATTGGATCATTAGCAATTCATGCAAAGATTGGTTATTGGGGATCTCTAGAAAGCCCATTTTATCAAATTTCTAAGAGATCAAAAAAAGTGCGGATGCTTTATTTATTACCAAGTAGAGATGAATACTATATGGTAGCGACAGGAAATTCTTTGGCACTGAATCGAGGTATTCAGGAGGAACAGGTTGTTCCAACTCGATACCGTCAAGAATTCTCCCACTGGTGGAGGCCGAGTTAATGCAACTATGATTCGCGAATTCAGAATTGGGAAACACGGAAACAGGGTTACAGGAACTGGAAGCCAAACATCTTTTAATTTTGATTTTTTTATTAAAAAAATTATTGCATAAAGG
>QZDX01000008.1 GCA_009917555.1 bacterium 1XD21-13
CGGTTTCCCATATGCCGGACTGGCGGTTTCCGCCAGCCCGGATATGCGGTTTCACCGCACAAGAATATTCAGTTATACTCAAAATCAACAAAGGGCTGTTTTTCAATCTTTTTGAAACTATCCGTATACTGCGAAGCAGTCGGGAAAGGTCGGTACAGATATGGCAAGAACCGTAGGGAGCGGATACGCAGGTATGGGTTTGCATTTGAAGAGAAAAAGGTTTTGATCGGATAAATACAAAAAGCACAGAAGGGAACTGCAAAAATGAACTTAAGAGAATTTACGGAAGCCGTAGACAAATTAGCAGAGGAAATGACCCAGGAAGAGCTGCGGGTGTTCCTTCACAGCTTTGCACGCAAGGTTTCGGAACAGCAGAGAAGGGAATTTGTTGAGATTTTGGAGATGGTCAAAGCTTATCAGAATTCCGAAAAGGAAGAAGGCAGCTTTGTGTCTAAGACAGAGAAGCAGGATAAGGCGGAAATCGAAAAGGAATATACGCGACTCAAGGAGCTGTTTGAAGAAATTGAGGAGGGAGAGCTTTACATCGATGCGGAAGGCTATGAGGATTATTCCTCCGGCTATTGGGATTCGGACTGGGTATATGAATATGAAGATACGCAGGGAGTTGGGCAAATTTTTGAGGATGCCGCAAACCTGTTGCTGCAAAGCGTTAATGATAAATGCTATGAGACTGCAGTGGATCTTTTTGCCCTTTTGTCAGAAGCAGAGGTGCTTGTGGTGGACCAGGGGGACAACTTTACATTGAGCCTGGGGGAAATGATAGAAGAGCATCTGGCATCCATAAATCAGGAGGAGCTGGCACAGCATGTATTGTATGCCGTTTATCAGAGTACGGAACCGGATAAACGTGCGGAGCACTTTTATGAATATTGTACACACCCTTTTTTCAGGGAGGTCCGGTTGGAACAGATATTATCCCTGGGAAGCGAGGAATTAAAAGGACTTCCGGAATTTTGGGATGCGTGGATAGACCTTCTGATTCACAGGGAAGGCGATACGGCGGGCGAATTTCTGCGGCAGGCCGTTCTTTTCCAAAAGGATGAGGATGAGATGACAGAGACGGCACAAAAGGCCGCAAAGATGCATCCGTCCCTTTATCTGGCCGTGCTGGAATATCTGGAAAGCAGGCAGAAAAGCGAGCGGCAGCTTCAGGTGGGGAAGGAAGCGCTGGAGAAAATAGACAAGAGCTGCAGGCTGCGCAGCCAGGCGGCACTTTATACGGCGGAAGCGGCCCTGAAAGCAGGCGACAAAAAGACTGCGGAAATGTGCTGGATAGAAGCCTTTGAATCCCACAGCACCCCGGTTAATTATTTGAGAATTGCAGCAAATATAGAAGAGCCGGCTTCATACAGGGAGAGGGCGGCGCAGGTGATAAACGCTCTGCCATATGCAGGAAAAACGGACAGATATGGGTATGAATTAAACCATGAGCTGCAAATCAATTTTCTTTCGGAAAACGACAGAAGCCTGATGGGGTTTTTAATGGGAGATTTTGAGTCATCTATGAAGGAATGTCTTGAGACAAGGGAAGGACTTGGATGGTCGGGGAAGTTTATTAAGAAGGGGATTCCGCTGTTTCTTCTATTGCTGCTGCAGTCAGAACAGCTTTTGCAGGGCTGTCAGGAGATGGCAAGGTCAGCTGCATTTTATCTGGGCTTTAAAAGAGAAAGCTATGTAAAAGGCACAAAAGAAAATTTAAAGGGCGCTTCGGATACGGGAACGGAAGAAAACGAAATTACCGTATTCTGGTCATGCTTTCGGAGCTGGAAGGCGGTACATGGACTGTCAGTAACGGAGGAACAGGCAGCGAATTATCTGGTGTCCCTGGAAGAAATGATTGATCGGAGATTCCGGGCAATCGTATCCAAGCAGCACCGTAATCACTATGGAAGCGTGGCGGCTCTGGCCGCGGCTCTCGGGGAGGTAAAGGCCTCACGGGGAGAGCACGGAGCAAAAGAGAAGCTTCTTCTGAAATACAGAGAGGAATTTCCCAGACATACAGCCCTTCACGGGGAGTTGCGAAGCTATGGGATGCCGGATATGCGAAAAGGCAGAAGGTGATAGAGGAATCCGTCATATACCGAATAGTGCACACATTGATTATGCACTGTATAAGGCAATACAGAATTGGAACGGGAGGGCGGGTATGGCAAGAACCGTAGGAATCGGACACCAGAATTTTGAACGATTGATTACCCGCCCCAGGCTTTTCTTATTTGACGAATTTACCGCCATATGATAAACTATACCCTAGATTTTGCGACAGCCGCCAAAGGGACATGCAGACACGTCCGCCTGGCTCACTGTTCGCAGAAATAAAAAGAATAGAGTACAGCAGAAAGTGTGCGTCCACGGATTGCCGTTAGGAGTAAACAACAGCATCCGCGGGTGCAGAAAAGGGAATTGGGTTAGAATCCCAAGCGATCCGGTCACTGTATTTAGGGAGCCAGACCCGGGAGCGAAAGCTTAAAAGGCCATTGCGCATAAGCGTGAGAAGGCAGGGCGGAGGCGAGGATCTATAAGTCAGGAAACCTGCTTTCTGCCGGTGGGCGCTTCCCAAGCTTTCGGGGCGCTCCATAGATTGAATGGGCTTCCGGTAAAAGCTGTTCGAGAAGAAAAGAGACAGACAGGGCCCGTTTATGCCGCGGGTCCTTTTTTACTTATAGGAAAGACCGCCAAAAGACACTTTCCTGTGTTGAATTCCCGGCATATCCATACACCAGTCATGAAAATACAAAGAGGAAGAGGTAAAAATATGGTATCATTTATAGGGGCAGGCCCCGGCGATCCGGAGCTTCTGACCATCAAGGGAAAGCGCCTGATCGACAGCGCGGACATCATCATATACGCCGGTTCCCTGGTAAATCCGGCAGTCCTTTCAGATGCAAGGCCAGACGCGCGCATCTACAACAGCGCCGGCATGACCCTGGAGGAGGTTCTGGCAGTGATGCGGGAGGGGGAGGCGGCAGGAAAAAAGGTGGTCCGGGTGCACACCGGCGACCCTGCCATTTACGGTGCCCACAGAGAGCAGATGGATGCCCTGGACAAAATGGGAATATCCTATGAGGTCATTCCCGGCGTCAGCTCCTTCTTGGCTGCAGCCGCAGCGCTGAAAAAGGAATATACCCTGCCCGGTGTCAGTCAGACCGTGATCCTTACCCGTATGGAGGGGCGGACCCCTATGCCGGAGGGCGAGAAGCTTCTGGACCTTGCCAGGCATCAGGCCACCATGGTAATCTTCTTAAGCGTGGGAATGTTGGAAGAGCTCTGTGCCACACTGCGGCAGGCTTACCGGCCGGACACTCCGGCGGCAGTGGTGTACAAGGCTTCCTGGGAGGATGAAAGGATTGTCCGCGGAACCCTTACGGATCTTCCGGAGCAGGTAAAAAAAGCCGGCATACGAAAGACAGCCCTGACGGTGGTGGGAGATTTTCTGGGAGATGACTACGAGCTGTCGAAGCTCTATGATAAAACCTTTACACACGAATTTAGAAAAGGAGTCGAAGCATAGATGGGCATTCAGCTTTTAAGTATCAGCCACAAAACGGCTCCCCTTGCCATACGGGAATTGTTTGCCTATACCCTGGATCAGCAGGCAGAGCTTTTGCGGGCCCTGTGCACAGACGCGAAGGCGGCGGAAAGCGTGGTGATTTCCACCTGCAACCGGACAGAGATTTATACCTATTACAAAAAGGAGGAACAGCAGCAAAAGCTGTTTTCCCGCCTCCAGAGAGTGGTGCTTGAGAAGGCCGGAGCCCTGAAGGTGGATCACATTACGGACTATCTGCGGTTCTACCAGGGGGAGAAGGCGGCCCGTCATTTGTTTTTGGTGGCGGCCGGTCTGGATTCCATGGTGGTCGGAGAGGATCAGATTTTGGGCCAGGTGAAGAAGGCTTATGAGCAGGCCAGGGAAGCAGGCACCACAGGCAAATATCTGAATACCCTGTTCCGCTATGCGGTAACCTGTGCCAAGCGGATTAAGACCGATACGGAGCTTTCCAAAACCTCGGTTTCCACAGCCACCCTTGCCATCAAGGCAGCGGAGGAGGCTCTGGGGGGCCTTACGGGAAAGCGGATCATGGTCATCGGCGGGACCGGGGAGATCGGCGGAATTGTTCTTAAGAATCTCTACAGCATGAAGGGCATACATATTTACAGCACCATCCGCAATATCACCCTGAGCCATGACGCCCATTTAAAGAGTGAGAGCAATCAGGTGATTGATTATAAGGAACGGTATTCTTATGTGGATGAGATGGATGTGGTAATCAGCGCCACCTCAAGTCCCCATTATACCCTGACCTACCATAAGCTTCGGGACCGGATTCATACGGAAAAGCCCAGAGTGTTTGTGGATCTGGCGGTGCCGGTGGATATTGAGGAGGCGGTGACGGAGATTCCGAGAACCTTCCTCTACAATATGGACGATATGGAGGCCCTGGCAAGAGCCAACAACCAGGCAAAAAAACAGGCGGCTAAGGAGGCAGGGGAGATTTTGAAGGAGTACGAGGAAGAATTTATGTGCTGGATGATTTTCCAGCAGGCCATGCCCCAGATAGAGAGAACGAAGGAATGGATGCTAGAGGAGGCGGAGAAAAAAGGCTTCTCAAAGGCAATCGATAAGCTCTTCTACCGCCTGCGTGAGCAGGCGTCCCCCAGGGAGTTGGAAGCAATTTTTCGGTGCCTTGGCGAGGAGCTGTGATTTCGAAGCGACTTTACCCTTTAGTGCTGTCGCGCAGCGATTTTAATAGGAGGAACCTTATGAGAAAATTGTATGTTGCAGGCTTTGGCCCCGGCGGTTACGAGCATATGACGGCCAAATGCATTCAGATGATAGAAGAGGCAGACGTGGTAACAGGATACACCACCTATGTGAATATTTTGAAGGAGTATTTTCCGGATAAGAAATATCTGGTCACCCCCATGATGCAGGAAGTGAAGCGCTGCCGCATGGCTGTGGAGGAGGCCGTAAAGGATCAGGTTGTGGTCATGGTCAGCTCCGGTGACAGCGGTATCTATGGAATGGCCGGCATTATCTATCAGGTGGCAGAGGAAATGGGAGCGGATATTGAGATAGAGACCGTGCCCGGCGTGACGGCGGCAAGTGCGGCGGCCTCCGTACTGGGAGCGCCCTTGATGCATGATTTTGCCGTCATCAGCTTAAGCGATCTGATGACTCCCATTGACCTGATTTGGAAGCGTGTGGACTGCGCAGGCCAGGGAGACTTAATCGTGTGCCTTTACAATCCAAAGAGTAAAAAGCGCACAACCTACGTGGAGCAGGCCGCAGAGATCCTGCTTCGATACCGCAGTCCCAAGACCCCGGTGGGAATCGTCCGCAATGCAGGCCGCAGAGACGAAAGCAGTCAGATTACCACCCTGGAAAAACTGGGGGACGCCGAGATTGATATGTTCAGTGTAGTGATTATTGGAAATTCTCAGACCTATGTAAGCAAGGGGCGCATGATTACGCCGAGAGGGTACGAAGTATGAAGATCCGTATAGGAACCAGAAAAAGCCGTCTGGCCTTGATTCAGACAGAGCTTGTTAAGGAAAAGATAGAGCGTGCATTTCCGGAGGCAGAGGTGGAGCTGGTCAAGCTGTCCACCAAGGGGGATGAGCTCCTAGATCGTTCCCTGACCTCCTTTGGGGGCAAGGGCGTATTTACCAGAGAGCTGGAGGAGGCCCTGCTTTCAGGAGAAATCGATCTGGCCGTCCACAGCGCCAAGGATATGCCCATGGAATTCCCCAAGGGACTGAAAATCGGGGCAGTCCTTGAACGGGCCGATGTGAGAGACGTATTTGTCACAACAAGCGGTATCAAGGCTGCCAGCCTGCCTGCAGGCAGCCTGGTGGGCACCAGCTCTCTGCGCAGGGAGCTGCAGATCAAGGCCATCAATCCCCTGGTGCGCATCACCCTTCTTCGGGGAAATGTAGAGACCCGTCTTAGAAAGCTTCGGGAGGGGCAGTATGACGGAATCCTGCTGGCCGCCGCCGGTTTAGAGCGCCTGGGACTTTTAAAGGAGCCGGATCTGCATCTGGAATATCTGGACCCCGGCACTTTCCTTCCGGCCGCCGGACAGGGAATTCTGGCCGTGGAAACCAGGGAGGGTCATCTCACGGAGGTACTCCTGGCCATTCACTGCCAGGAGGTGGCCCTGGCTTTGGAGGCAGAGCGCAGCTTTCTTTCCGGAATCGGAGGGAGCTGTAACGCTCCGGCCGCCGGTCTGTGCTGCCTGGAGGATGGAAAGATCTGGATGAAGGTCATGTTTGCCGGGGACGGAAAGCATGTAAGATATGCAGACAGCGGGAATGTCTGGGAGGAGGAGAATGCATTTTCCCCATCGAAGACAGAGGGCTTTACGGAGCAGGCCCATGCGAAGCTTCCCGCACCGGAGCAGATGAGGCAGTTAGGCCGGCAAATGGCTTCCAAGGTAAAACAGGGCAAGGTCTGGCTTTTGGGGGCAGGCCCCGGCGATACGTCGCTTCTGACGGAAAAATGCCTCCAATGCTTGCGGACAGCCGATGTGATCGTTTATGACAGTTTGGTATCCGCCTCCCTGTTAAATGTGGCCCAGCCGGACGCAGAGCTTATCTATGCGGGAAAGCGCGCCTCCCATCATTATTTAAAGCAGGAGGAGACCAATGAGCTTCTCATTAAAAAAGCCTTGGAGGGAAAAAATACGGCACGTTTAAAGGGGGGCGACCCCTTCATTTTCGGACGGGGCGGTGAGGAGGCCGAGGAGCTTCAAAAAGCCGGAATCGAATTTGAGATTGTGCCCGGTGTATCCTCCTCCTACGCGGCTGCGGCCTACGCCGGCATCCCCGTCACCCACCGGGACTTTGCCTCCTCCTTCCATATTATTACCGGCCATGAGAGCAACACCAAGGAGGGGCTGGCTCTAAATTACAAGCTTCTGGCCCAGGAGGAGGGAACCCTTGCATTTCTCATGGGACTTGGGAACCTGCCCCATATTACAAAAGAGCTCATAGCTGGAGGAAAGGCGCTCCATACACCTGTTGCCGTAATCCAGGAGGGAACCACGGCCCGCCAGCGGACAGCGGTGGGAACCCTGGAAACCATTGAGGAGCAGGTCAAAAAGGCAGGAATCGGGACACCGGCAATCATTTTAGTGGGAGAAGCCGTGTCCCTCAAGGAGAAGCTTTCCTGGTTTGGCAAGGGCCCCCTTTTCGGCGTCCGTGTCCTTCTGACCGGAACAGAGCAAATGTGCAGGAAGCAGCAGGCAGCGTTGAGAGAGGAGGGGGCAGAGGCCATTTCCTTCAGCCTGATTCGGACAAAACGCCTTTCGTCTCCGGCACTTACAGAGGCGGTAAGGAGTCTTGGAGGCTGTTTCACAGAGAAGGAGTGCTTGACCTCCAAGGAAAATGGAGCCGGCAGGAGAGCCGGATATACCTGGATTGTCTTTACCAGCAGCAACGGCGTGGATTTTTTCTTTGAGGAGCTTAAGGAAAACCATAAGGATATGCGGGACCTGTCGGGAATCCGGTTTGCCGTCATAGGAAGCGGGACGAAAGAGGCACTGGAGGCAAGGGGCATTTACCCGGACTTTGTGCCCTCCCGGTATTCCAGCAGGGATCTGGCAGACCAGTGGATTCCAAGCCTGACCTTGGAGGATCGAGTGCTGCTGCTTCGGGCCGAGGAGGCGTCTGCAGAGCTTACCACAGCTTTGGAGCAGGCCGGGATTCCCTATGAAGCCATCCCGCTCTACACCACAGAGATAGACAGGCGAAAGAAAGAGGAGCTCAAACGAATGCTTCCAAAGGTTGACTACATTACCTTTGCCAGCGCATCGGCAGTAAAAGCCTTTGCGGAAATGGCAGGGGATTTGAGCCGGCTTCAGGCAGAGATTATCTGCATCGGCCCTGTGACAGAGCGCGCAGCGGTAAAGGCAGGCTTAAAGGTACATCAGAGCGCCGTAAAATACACGGCGGAGGGCATTCGGGATGTTCTGCTGGCAGAGCGGCTGCGCTCAGAGCAGGAAATGGCCAAAAGAGAAAGAGAATGATACTTACTATGGAAACGGAACAGGATTTGCAGACAGATCAGACAATACACGGAGGCGACCGCTACGGAGCAGCCTTACAAAGCCCCTATACCCAGGAGGAGCTTCTGGATTTTTCCGCCAGCATCAATCCCCTGGGGATGCCAGAGAGCATTGAAAGGGCAGTCATAGAAGGTCTGACCTCCTCCCGACACTACCCGGACCCCCTCTGCCGCCGGCTGAGAGCAGCCCTTGCAGAAAAAGAAGGCACAAAGGCAGAAAATATTCTCTGCGGAAACGGAGGAGCTGATCTCATTTACCGCCTGGTATACGCCCTAAAGCCCAGGCAGGCCCTGGTAACGGCCCCCACCTTTGCAGAGTACGAGGAGGCCCTGAGACAGACCGGTACAAATATCCACCTCCACCGCCTTCCAAGCTCCATGAAGCTGGGAGAAGACATTTTAGAAGCAGTCACCAAGGACTTGGATCTCATATTTATATGCAACCCAAACAACCCCACCGGTCTCTTGACCGACAGAGCTCTCTTAGAAAAGCTTCTAAAAAAGGCAGAGGCTCATTCCACCTGCGTCTGCATAGACGAATGTTTCCTGGACTTCGTAAAAGAAAAGGAAGCCTATACCCTGACCGGCCTCCTGCCCCAATACCCGTACCTGCTGATCCTCAAATCCTTCACCAAGCTCTATGCCATGCCCGGCCTCCGCTTAGGCTACCTTTTATCCGAAAACCAGAGGCTTCTAAAAAAAATCCGCCAAGCCGGCCAGCCCTGGTCCGTATCCGAGCCGGCTCAACAGGCCGGAATAGCCGCCCTCACAGAAACCGATTTTCAAGCGCGCACCCTTACCCTGGTAGAGACAGAGCGAGAGCGCCTGAAAAAAGCCCTGACAAGCCTGGGCTGCAGGGTATGGCCAGGACAAGCCAACTACCTCTGCTTCAGGGCCCCAGGAACCCCGGACCTATACGAAAAGCTTCTGGCAAAAGGAATCCTGATCCGTCTCTGCAGCAACTATCACAACCTGACAAAAGAAGACTACCGCATAGCCATACGCACCCCGGAAGAAAACAAGCGGCTTATACAAGCCATGAGCGAACGAATAAGGAGCAAAAAATGACCACCTCCAAGACAATTATGATCCAAGGCACCACCTCCAACGCCGGCAAAAGCTTCCTCACCGCCGCCCTCTGCCGAATCTTCAAGCAGGACGGCTACCGCGCCGCCCCCTTCAAATCCCAAAACATGGCCCTAAACTCCTACATCACAAAGAACGGCCTGGAAATGGGCCGAGCCCAGGTCATGCAGGCAGAGGCGGCCGGAATCGAGCCCACGGTAGAGATGAACCCCATCCTTCTAAAGCCCACCAGCCATACCGGAAGCCAGGTCATCGTAAACGGCGAGGTCCTGGGAAATATGAGCGCCATGGATTACTATGCTTATAAAAAGCAGCTTATTCCTAAGGTGGAGCAGGCATTTCAAAAGCTGTCTCAGAATTTCGATATCATTGTCATAGAGGGAGCAGGAAGCCCTGCGGAGATCAATTTGAAGGACAACGACATCGTAAACATGGGAATGGCAAAGCTTGCCAAGGCTCCCGTACTCCTGGCCGGAGACATAGACCGGGGCGGTGTCTTTGCTTCCCTCTACGGAACCGTGAAGCTTCTGGAGCCGGAAGAGCAGCAGAGGATCAAGGGCCTCATCATCAACAAATTCCGCGGAGATGTGGAAATCCTGCGGCCCGGTCTTACTATGATTGAGGAAAAAACGGGGATTCCCGTAGTGGGTGTTGTGCCAATGAAGCCTCTGGATCTGGACGATGAGGACAGCCTGTCGGAGCGCCTGAATCGCAGGCAGACAGAGGGAGCCGTAGATATAGCGGTGATCCGCCTGCCTCACATTTCAAATTTTACAGATTTCAACGTATTTGAAGGAATGGAGGGTGTATCCCTCCGCTATGTGCAGCAGGCAAGGGAGATGGGACAGCCTGACCTGATTTCCCTTCCGGGGACAAAAAATACCATGGGAGATCTGCAGTGGCTTCGGGAATCCGGGCTGGAAGCCTCCATCCTGCGTCTGGCGGAAACTGGCACGCCGGTTGTGGGGATCTGCGGCGGTTATCAGATGCTTGGGGAAGCCCTGGAGGACCCGGAGGGCGTAGAGCAGGGCGGTTCCATGGCAGGAATGGGACTTTTGAACATCCGGACGATCTTTGAGCCGGCCAAGACCCGGACCCAGGTTTCCGGCAGTGTCATTTGGGAGGAAAAAATGCCGGATAGCTTCAAGGAAAAGAAGGTCCGCGGCTATGAGATCCATATGGGCAGGACCTGCAATCTTGGCCGTTGTCAGGAAACCATCCGTCTGGAGGACGGTCGCATTGACGGCCTTTGTAATGAGGCAGGCACCGTATTTGGCACCTATCTTCACGGGATTTTTGATTATGGGGATCTGGCAGCTCTTGTGGTGATAGGACTCATGAGAAAGAAGGGGCTCGATCCGGGAAGCTGGCATTTTGACCCGGAGGCGCATAAAGAGCAGGAGTACGATAAGCTGGCGGAGCTGGTCCGCAGCTCCATGGATATGGATAAAATTTATGAGATACTGGAGGCAGGAATCACATGTTAGAGAAAATACAGTTTGTCAAGCCGGAAATGATTGAGGCCCGGAGCATGGAGATCATCACAGAGGAGCTAAAGGGAAGAACCTGGCCGGAGCCTGAATTTTCCATTGTAAAGCGGTGTATCCATACCTCGGCGGATTTTGATTATGGGGATAATCTCTGCTTTTCCAAGGGGGCGGCGGCTTTGGGCGTGAAAGCCCTGAAAGCCGGCGTTTCTATTGTGACGGATACCCGGATGGCGGCTTCCGGAATTAATAAGAAACGGCTTTCGGAGTATGGGGGACAGGTTCATTGCTTCATGGACGCGGCAGATGTGGCAGAGGAAGCGAAGAATCGGGGCTGTACCCGGGCGGCGGTCTGCATGGAACGGGCGGCAGCGCTGCGTGAGAATCTGGTGATCGCGGTAGGAAATGCGCCTACGGCTCTGGTGCGGCTGTATGAATTGATTCAGGCGGGGGAGATTCGGCCGGTGCTGATTATCGGGGCGCCGGTGGGATTTGTAAATGTGGTGGAAGCGAAAGAGTTAATTATGACGGCGGGTGTGCCTTATATTGTTCCCAAAGGGCGTAAGGGCGGGAGCAATATTGCGGCGACCATATGTAATGCGTTGTTGTATCAGAAGTAAAAATTGTGAGGGACGGACGGGGCTGGCGCAAAATAAGCCAGCAGCCATTTCCATATCCTGTGTCCGGACGATTCACGTACATTCTGTCTGCTATGAGCGTACATTGCCCCTTTTTTGTTTTTTATAATGCTTGGTTTTCTTGGTCAATGTTCGTTCATATCAGACAGCCTGTTCGTGAACAGCCGGACACCGGATATCGGAAAAGTCTTCTGTCTTATTTTGCGCCAGCCCCTGTTTACTTGGAATGGGAATTGTATTTTACTTTTGATGTTGTGGGTGGTTTGTGTGATGGATCTAATTATCATGCAGATAGGACTTTGGAAGAAAGGATTGCTGGGAAATGGATGAATATAGGTTTTTGAAAGATTACATTGATGGGATTCAGCCTTTGGATGAGGAGGCAATGGAGAAGTCCTGGGAATATTGGGATTCTTTGTGTAAACCTCTTCGGGGGATGGGAAGGCTGGAGGAGATGGTGGTGCAACTGGCGGGGATCTATGGGACGGTGCATCCGGGGGAGCTTAAGCCTGTTGTTGTGATTATGGGGGCGGATAATGGGGTCGTGGCTGAGGGGGTCAGCCAAACGGGTAGTGAGGTGACGGCTCAGGTGCTGGAGAATATGGGGGAGCGGATTTCTTCTGTCTGTATTATGGCTCGGACCCAGGGGATTGAGGTGATCCCGGTGAATATTGGGATGCTGGTGGATGGGAAGCATCCAAGGATCTGGAATCGGGTAGTGCGCTATGGAACGGGAAATATTGCTAAGGGGCCGGCTATGAGCCGGGAGGAGGCGCTTCAGGCGATTGTTACGGGGATTGAGGTTGTAAAGGAGCTCTATGATAAGGGCTTTCGGATGGTGATTACCGGGGAGATGGGAATTGGGAATACGACGCCCAGCTCGGCTATGGCCTCGGTGCTTTTGTCCCAGGAGGTGGAGAGGATGACAGGCCGGGGAGCTGGACTGTCCAGTGAGGGGCTTAATCGGAAGATTCAGGTAATTAAGAGGGCTATAGAGGTAAATCAACCGGACAAGGGAGATGTTCTGGATGTGCTCAGCAAGGTGGGAAGTCTGGATATTGCCGGGATGATTGGCTGCTATATTGGGGCGGCTGTGTGCCGGATTCCTGCATTGATTGACGGATTCATTTCTTCGGTGGCGGCTTACTGTGCGGCGGCCTTGGCTCCTGCGTGCAAGGGGTATATGGTGCCGACTCATTGTTCGGCAGAGCCGGCAGGCAGATTATTGCTGGAGGCGTTGAGAATGGAGGCGCCTATTCAGGCGGGTATGCATCTGGGAGAGGGAACCGGGGCGGTGACGGCTTACAGCCTTTATCAGTATGCGTTTGCTCTCTATGATGGGCTCCCAAGCTGGAATGACGGGAAAGTGGAGGCTTATGTGCATTTGAAGTGACAGGCTTTGGAAGAAATGGAGCAGGTAATGAAAAAATTAATTGCAGAAGAATATAAACGATTTGAGGATATTTTTTATGATTTTGCTGAGGTCAGCAAAATCGTAGAAGCAGGGGTTATTACAAATGAGGAAAGAGCAGATGGTACGTTTAAAGGCAAAAGCAAAACAAGGGAAGTGAATGCTTGATGAGTGAAACAGTAGGAAAGCTTTTGCGGTTATTGGTGTTTCAGGGAAATGCCCCATTATAGGGAGGAACAGATGCAGATTATCATATCACCGGCTAAGCAGATGCGTGTGGATACGGATTCTATAGAGCCGGGTGGACAGCCTGTATTTTTGGAGGAGACGAAGAAGCTGCTTGGAAAGCTTCAGACCTTTGACAGAGGGGAGCTTAGGGAACTGTTTCGTGCCAATGAGAAGATTACGGAGGAAAATTTTCAGAGATATTCTTCCATGAAGCTGGAACATGGGCAGACGCCGGCAGTGCTTTCTTATGTAGGGCTTCAATATCAGTATATGGCGCCGCAGGTGTTTACCCAGGAGCAGTGGGAGTATGTGAAAAAGCATCTCTGGATCTTAAGTGGCTTTTATGGAATACTAAGACCAGATCATGGAGTGACGCCATACCGGTTGGAGATGCAGGCCAGGCTTTCCATGGGGGAGGCGAAGGATCTCTATACATTCTGGGGGGACAAGCTTTATCGGGAGTTAGTGAGGGAGGATAAAGTGGTTCTGAATCTGGCGTCGAAGGAGTATTCGAAAGCCATAGAGCCTTATCTGGAGCCGGAGGTTCGGTATGTTACCTGTATTTTTGGAAGCTTACAGGATGGAAAGGTCAAGGTAAAAGGGACGGAGGCTAAGATGGCCAGAGGCGAGATGGTCCGGTGGTTGTCCAAGAAGCAGGTGGTAACGCCGGAGGAGGTTCGCGGGTTTGACGGACTGGGGTATTCCTACTGTGAGGAGAGGTCGTCCGAGGGGGAGCATGTGTTTATAAAAAATGGCTGATGTGTTAAAATCAAAATTAAGGAATATCCGGAAGAAATGACTACTTGGGAAAATAAGAATATAATTGCACAAACCTTAGAAAAGCGGTTTCTAAACTATGTTAGATAAATACGTTTACAAAAACAACCAAAAAATGCGCCTGGGCTATACCACGGGCTCTTGTGCCGCAGGAGCGGCGAAGGCGGCGGCGCAGATGCTCCTTACAGGAAAGCCGGTGCCTTACGTAGAGCTGATGACGCCAAAGGGGATTCGCCTTAACCTGGAGGTGCTGGATCTCTGCTTTTCCAAAGACACGGCCTCCTGTGCCATAAGAAAAGACGCAGGGGATGACCCGGATGTAACTCACGGTCTCAAGGTGTACGCTACAGTGCATAAGACACAGGAGGCAGGCATTTACATTGAGGGGGGAGAGGGCGTAGGCCGTGTGACCAGGGAGGGTCTGGAACAGCCGGTGGGAAGTGCCGCCATCAACTCCGTTCCAAGAGCTATGATTCGGGAGGGTGTGGAGGAAGTCTGCCGCCGTTTTGGATATCAGGGGGGCATCTCCGTAATCATATCCATCCCGAAAAGCAGGGAGCTTGCAAAGAAAACCTTTAATCCCAGGCTGGGGATCGAGGGAGGGATCTCTGTGCTTGGTACAAGCGGAATTGTGGAGCCTATGAGTGAGGCTGCCCTCATTGAGACCATCCGCATGGAAATCCGTATGCAGCATACACAGGGACACCGGTATCTGGTGCTGGCTCCTGGCAATTATGGGCTGGACTTCCTAAAGGAATACAATCCGGCGCTTTTGGAGCACTGTGTGAAATACAGCAACTTTCTGGGAGAGGCCATTGACGCTGCGGTGGAATACGGCTTTCAGGGAGTACTTCTGGCAGGTCATATCGGTAAGCTGGTGAAGCTGGCAGGAGGAATTATGAACACCCATTCCCGCAATGCGGATGCCAGAATGGAGATTCTCACAGCCCATGCCGCCGTACTGGGAGCTGGTAAAGAGACGGCAGAGGCTCTTATGACCTGCGTCACCACCGATGAAGCCCTGGACATCCTAAAGGAAGCAGGACTTTTAGAGGGAGTCATGAGTCGCCTGATGGAACGGATGGAGTTTTATGTGAACCATAGAAGCGGCGATGCATTCCCCTGCGCTGTGATCACATTTTCCCAGAAGCATGGAATCCTGGGAAAGTCAGCCCGTGTGGAGGAGATATTATGAAGCTGGCAGTAATTGCGTTCACCCGCTCCGGGTGCAGGCTTGCACAGAAAATCCGGGAGGCGGTTACCACAAAGGAAAATGAATGTGAGATCTGGGGAAAGGGAAAGGAGGCTCGTTCCTGGGGAGTACCGGTTTTGGAGGAATCCTTGAGGGAATGGACCGGCCGGCAGTTTGCCTCCCAGGACGCCCTGCTTTATATCGGAGCGGCCGGAATTGCGGTGCGCGCTATCGCCCCCTTTGTGGAGAGTAAAGCGTCAGACCCGGCGGTATTGTGCATGGACGAACAGGGAAAATTTGTGATTTCCCTGCTGTCGGGCCATCTGGGCGGTGCCAATGAGCTGACAAAGGAGCTTGCCCTGATCTGCGGTGCCATGCCGGTAATCACTACGGCCACCGATGTGGGCGGCCGCTTTTCTGTGGACAGCTTTGCAAGGAAAGAGCATTTATATCTGGACAATCTGAAGCTGGCCAAACGAATTTCCGCAGAGATATTGGAAAACCGCACAGTGGGACTGTACAGTGACTTCGAGCTGACCGGACAGGTGCCCTTGGAGCTGTCCCTTCACAAGCGGGAGGGGTTGGGGATCAGCATTTCCCTGGATGACACCTACGATCCGTTCCCGGAAACCCTTCATCTGGTGCCCAAAATTCTGGTCCTTGGCATTGGCTGTAAAAGGGGTACATCCAAGGGGCAGATTGAAGCCCTGGTAAAAAAGGTCATGGTGCAGAATCAATTTTCCATGCACAGCATTGGGAAGGTTGCCTCCATAGATTTGAAGAAGGACGAGCCGGGGCTGTTGGAATTCTGCCAGGACTATGGTGCACAGCTTCTCGCCTACGGCAGGGAGGAGTTGGAGCAGGTACCCTGTGAGGAGGGTTTTTCGGAATCCGAATTTGTAAAAGAGGTTACCGGCCTGGGAAATGTGTGCGAGCGCAGCGCCCTAAAAGCCTCCGGGCGGACAAGGCTGATTCAGAGGAAGACGGCGGAGCATGGGGTGACGCTGGCGATTGCACTGGAGGATTATGTGGTGCGGTTTTAAACGTCAAGGAAGATTTGCAAAAGGGAAATAGAGGAATCGCTTATGGAACAGATTATTATATTTGCAGGAACAACGGAGGGGCGTCTGCTCAGCCAGTGGCTTTCCGGGGAGGGCCTTAAGGTCCTTGCCTGTGTAGCCACAGAGTACGGAAGCCTGATGGTAAAGGAAGGAGATCAGCTTCGTGTACACCAGGGACGCCTGTCCAGGGAGGAAATGGAGCAGCTTTTTCAAAAAGAGGGACTTCCCCTGGTGCTGGATGCCACCCATCCTTATGCCACAGAGGTATCCTGTAACATACGGACGGCCTGTGAGGAGGCGGGCTGTGAATACCTCCGCCTGATTCGCCCCCAGGAGAAGCAGTCAGGAACAGACTGTGTGACGGTGGGAAGCGTGGAGGAGGCGGTCTCTTATCTGTCCGGCACTAAGGGTAGGATTTTGGTGACTACAGGAAGCAAGGAGCTCCATTTCTTTACCAGTCTGCCCGATTATCAGGAGCGAGTCTATGCCCGTGTCCTGCCGTCAGCCCAGGTGGTTGAGCAGTGTCAGAGCTTGGGATTTCAGGGACAGCATCTTATCTGTATGCAGGGACCATTTTCCAGGGAAATGAATACGGCCATGCTGCGACAATTTGAGGCTTCCTGGCTTGTGACGAAGGAATCCGGCAGGGAGGGCGGCTTTGGGAAGAAGCTTGCGGCCGCACAGGAGGCCGGGGCAAGGGTGGTGCTTATCGGCAGGCCCCCGGAGCAGGAGGGCATTTCCGTGGAGGAAGGGGTAGAGCTGTTAAGAAAGCGGTTTTCCTTAACAGCGTATCCTGAATTTGATAGCCGGACTTTAGCCGGAGAATCCACAGATCAAGAACAGGAGGATTGTAGAAAAAAAACAGCGGATTTGTCGGGAGAAAGGCGTGCCGTTCTGGTGGGAATCGGTATGGGTCCCCAGGAAAATATGACACGGGAGGCGTGGGCAGTCTTTGAGGAGGCCGATTGTATTTTGGGCGCAGGGCGGATGCTGGAGAGCCTTCACATTCTCAGAAAGCCCATGCTGGACGCCTACGACCCGATCAAGATGGTCAGCTATCTTCAAAAGCACCCGGAATATCGAAGCATTGCAGTGGCCCTGTCTGGGGATGTAGGCTTTTACAGCGGGGCAAAGAGGCTGATTACAGCGCTGGAGCAGGAGGGCATTGAGACGGAGCTGCTGCCCGGCATTTCCTCCGCGGCGTATCTGTGCAGCCGGCTTCGGATTGCCTGGGAGGATGTGAAGCTTATAAGTATTCACGGCCGCAGGAGCAATCTGATAGGAGCGGTCCGGGAAAATTTCCGTACCTTTACCCTCCTTGGTGGAAAGGACAGCGTGAGGACCCTGTGTGAGGAGCTGCTGGATTATGGCCTGGAGCATACCAGCGTTTATGTGGGCGAACGGCTTCATTACCCGGAGGAGCGCATTTCAAGAGGAACCCCGAAGGAGCTTTTGGAGCAGATCTTTGACGGGCTCTGCGCAGCACTGATTGAAAACCCGGATTATGAGGGAGGCACGCCCTCCTGCATTTCGGACGAGGCATTTATCCGGGGAAAGGCTCCTATGACCAAGAGTGAGATCCGCTGTCTTTCCGTGGCAAAGCTTGGACTTCGCCGGGATTCCATTGTCTACGATATCGGCGCCGGAACGGGCTCTGTCAGCGTGGAAATGGCATTGCAGGCAGGGGAGGGCACGGTGTGGGCCATTGAAAAGGAGAGGGAGGCAGCCCGGCTTATTCGGGAAAATGCCCGAAAATTCCGGGCCTCCAACATAGAAATTCGGGAGGGCACCGCACCGGAGGCTCTGGCGGATGTTCCGACACCCACCCACGCCTTTATCGGCGGCTCCTCCGGCAATTTGAGAGAAATTTTAGAGCTTCTCCTTAAAAAAAATCCCCAAATCCGTGTGGTCATAAATGCCGTAACTTTGGAGACCGTGGCAGAGGCGGTGCAATGCCTGAAAGACCTGCCATTTACCCAGGTGGAGACGGTGCAGGTGCAGCTGTCAAGGGCAAAGACACTGGGCCGGTATCAGCTGATGATGGGCCAGAATCCCGTATATATTTTTACGGCACAGGGGAATATGCAGGTGGAAAGACTTACGGGGATGCCATGAGATCGACAAGCTACATTTTTGAATTTGGGAATATTTAGGAGAATATAGATATGAAATTGCCAAGGATTATGCTGGCTGCTCCGGCCAGCGGAAGCGGAAAGACCCTGATTACCTGCGGAATTCTGAAAGCTTTAGTAAACCGGGGGTTTCGGACAGCCTCATTTAAATGCGGTCCGGACTATATCGATCCCATGTTCCACAGCCGTGTGATCGGCACATGCTCCGGCAATCTGGATACCTTTTTTACAGAGCCGGAGGTGACCCGCTATCTCTTTGGAAGGGCCGCCAGGGAGACGGAGATTTCTGTGGTGGAGGGCGTGATGGGCTATTTCGACGGACTGGCAGGGATTTCTATGAAGGCAAGCTCTGCGGACGTGGCAGAGGTCTTAGGGATTCCGGTGGTTCTGATTGTAAACTGCCGGGGCTTAAGTGTTTCCCTCCTTCCACTCATAAAGGGCTTTCTGGAATTTGAAACGCCCACCCGGATTCAGGGAATTATTTTGAATCAGGTGTCCGAGGGGATGTATCCGGATCTGAAAAGACTCATTGAGGAGCAATTTCCCTTGAAGGTTTTAGGATATGTGCCAAGGCTTTCGGATCTGGTTCTGGAAAGCCGTCACTTAGGACTGGTGCTTCCGGGGGAGATAGAGGCCCTTCAGGAGAAGCTGAATCGGCTGGCAAGTGTCTTGGAAGAGACACTGGATCTGGATGCATTTTTAGCCATGGCAACGGGTGCGCCGGATTTGGAGTACGAGGCTCCCAAGATTCCTGTTTTACAAAATCCCGGATCGATTTCAGTGGCAGTGGCACAGGATGAAGCATTTTGCTTCACCTACAGGGACAACCTCCAGCTTTTGGAGGAAATGGGCGCCCGTCTGGTGACATTTTCCCCAATCCATGACAGGGAGCTGCCAAAGGGAATCCAGGGCCTGATTTTGAGCGGCGGTTACCCGGAGCTTCACGCCAGGGCATTGAGTGAAAATACCTCTATGCGAGCTTCCATTTGCCAGGAGGTCTGCGGGGGGCTTCCCTGTATCGCAGAGTGCGGCGGTTTTCTCTACCTGCACGAAAGCCTGGAGGGGGAGGATGGGGCAAGTTATCCCATGGCAGGTGTCCTGGAAGCAGGGGCGTATCGGAGGGAGAGGCTTACCCGATTTGGCTATGTGACCCTAAAAGCCCTGGAAAATCAAATGCTGTTAGAGAAGGGGGAGGAAATCAAGGGTCATGAGTTTCATTACTGGGAGAGTGAGAGCTGCGGGGACAGCATGAGGGCGAAAAAGCCCCTGCGGAAACGGAGCTGGGAATGTGTTCATGGCAGTGAGACCCTGTACGCAGGCTTTCCTCATCTGTTTTTCTATTCCAATCCCCAGGCGGCCTGGAGCTTTCTGCGAAAATGTGAGGTGACTCCATGTTTGCGTTGATTACAGGAGGAAGCGGAAGCGGAAAATCGGAGTATGCGGAAAATCGGGCCACAGAGCTTGCAAGGAAAACGGGGCTTCCCTTGTATTACATTGCCACCATGAGACCCTTTGGGGAGGAAGGCAGAAAACGGGTGGAGCGCCACCAAAGGCTTCGGTCTGGAAAGGGATTTCACACCATTGAACGTTATGTAAACTTAAAAGAGCTGAAGCTCCCCCAAACGGGAGTGGTCCTTCTGGAATGTCTTTCCAACCTGACGGCAAATGAAATGTTTGAGCCCGATGGGGCAGGCGGAGACACCCCAAAGGAAGTCCTTCTTGGGATTCGGAAAATTAGGTCAGGCAGCAGGCATCTGATTGCGGTTACCAATGATATTTTTTCCGATGGAATCACATATGATAAAACAACAGAGCAGTATCAGCGTTATTTGGGCCGGATCAACCAAGAGCTGGCAGGAGAGGCGGATGAGGTGACGGAGGTCGTTTGCGGGATTCCCTTGTGCCTGAAGGCTTCTGCTTCCAAATAATGGGGATATTCGAAGCGGGAAACAGTAATACCTTGTCAGTGCACAGAACGATTTACAGACGTATGTTTTTACGGCTGGAAATTGTTCTAGATAAAGGTGTACTGACAAGGTATTACGGAACTGGAATAAAGATATGAGACGATTGTGGAACAGCTTTAAAATTGCATTTGCCATGTACTCCAAGATTCCCATGCCAAGGGCAGACTGGGAAAAGGAAAATATGCGCTATATGATGTGCTTTTTTCCCTTGATAGGGGTTGTAATAGGGGCGGTTATGGTCCTCTGGAGCCAGGCAGCCTGCTGGCTTGAGGCCGGAACGCTTCTGCGAAGTGTGGGCTATGTACTAATTCCGGTGCTGGTGACGGGAGGTATTCATCTGGACGGCCTTCTTGACACTGCGGATGCCTTAAGCTCCTACCAGACCAGAGAGCGAAAGCTGGAGATTTTGAAGGATTCCCATGCGGGGGCCTTTGCGGTGATTACGGCCTGCTGCTATTTTCTGGCCTGTCTTGGAATCTGGAGTGAGCTTGGGGAGGAACAGGTTCGGCTTCTGGCCGGAGGCTATGTGCTTTCCAGGACCTTCAGCGGTCTTGCGGTGACGGCATTTCCCAATGCAAAAAAAAGCGGAACCGTAGCCCTGTTCGCAGATGCGGCCCAGAAGCGGTGCGTGGAGATCACCATGTATGTCCTGATGGCCCTCTCTGCCGGCTATATGTGTTTTACAAATGTGAAGCTGGGCGCAGCGGCTGTGGCCGGGGCATGGCTGACCTTTGTGTATTATTATAGGATGTCAAAGAAGCAGTTTGGGGGAATCACCGGAGACTTGGCCGGGTTCTTTTTACAAATCTGCGAGCTGGCGATGGCAGGGACCGTGTATTTGGCTGGGAAATTTTAAAGCGAAGCGACTTTATCCTTTAGTGCTGTCGCGCAGCGACTGGAATAGGAGAAAATATGATACTAGTAACAGGTGGAGCCTTTCAGGGAAAAAAGGCATATGCAATGGAAACATTTCCTTTGGAGGAATCTAAGATTGTGGACGGCAGAAGCTGTTCCTGGGAGGAGATTTACACAGCCGGAGGAATCCTTCATTTTCACGAATATATCCGGCGCAGTCTGGAGGAGGGAAGGGAGCTTAAAACTCTTGCAGAAGATCTGGCCCGGCGAAACCCGGAGGCGGTGATTGTGGTAAATGAGCTTGGTAGCGGGGTAGTTCCCGTGGACGCTTTTGATCGAAGCTATCGGGAGACAACAGGAAGAATCTGCTGTGAGCTCGCGAAAAAGGCCCGTGAGGTCCATCGGGTAGTCTGTGGGATTGGCATGGTGATCAAGCATGATTGAGATCTATTTGATTCGCCATGGAAAAACCTATGGCAATACATTGGGACGCTATATCGGCACTACGGATGAGGGGCTTTGTCCGGAAGGCCGCGAGGCATTAGAGACAGCCGGCTACCCGCAGCCGGAGGCTGTCTATGCAAGCCCAATGAGGCGTTGCCTGGAAACAGCCGCGCTTCTCTGGCCGGGGATGCCCGTTCAGACCTTTGACAAGCTTCGGGAATGTGACTTTGGAGAGTTTGAAAATAAAAATTACCTGGAGCTTCAGTGTAATCCTCATTATCAGACCTGGGTGGACAGCCAGGGACAGATGCCGTTTCCAGGAGGGGAAAGCCGGGAGGACTTTCAGAACAGATGCCGGCAGGGCTTCCTGGAGGTGCTGGAGGCAGTCCGGCAAAAGGGCTTTCAAAGGGTGGCCCTTGTGGTTCATGGAGGGACCATTATGAGTATTCTGGAGGCTTACGGAGAGCCGAAGAGGGCATTTTATGACTGGCAGGTAAAGAATGGCATGGGCTTTCGAACCTGCCTGGATGAGAAGAACGAAGGAGGCATTGGGCTTTATGAGGTGGAACCTATTGGCATTGACAGCAGGCTTTGTACTGGACCTGATCCTCGGTGATCCCCGCTGGCTGTACCATCCGGTGCGGGCCATAGGGCTTTTGATTGATAAAGGGGAAATGGCATTTCGGAGGATATTTCCTAAGTCCCGGCAGGGAGAGCTGACAGCCGGTGTCTTTTTTGCATTTTTTGTAGTATTTGTATCCACTCTGTTTCCCTTTCTGATCCTGCTTCTGGCATGGAAGCTTAATCCCTGGCTTGCCTTTGCCCTGTGCGTATTCTGGGATTATCAGCTTTTGGCGGCAAGGTCTCTGAGAATGGAAAGCATGCGTGTCTACGATGCCCTTGAGGACAAGGACTTACCGAAGGCCCGCCGGGCGGTTTCCATGATTGTAGGGAGGGATGTGGATCGGCTTGATGAAGAGGGGGTGGCAAAGGCAGCCGTGGAGACGGTGGCGGAAAATGCTTCTGACGGGGTCATTGCGCCAATGCTGTTTCTGGCCCTTGGAGGTCCGGTTCTGGGCTTTCTCTATAAATCAGTCAATACGCTGGATTCCATGGTGGGCTATAAGAATGAGAAGTATCTCTATTTTGGCCGTTTTTCCGCTAAGCTGGATGATGTGCTGAACTGGATTCCGGCCAGGGTGTCAGGGTTGTTGATGGTGATTGCAAGTCCCTTTACGGGGCTTTCCATGGGACAGGCCCTTCGGATTTACCGCAGAGACAGGAGAAATCACGCAAGCCCCAATTCCGCCCATACGGAGGCAGCGGCAGCGGGTGCGCTTGGGGTGCGGCTTGCAGGCAATGCCTGGTATTTTGGGAAGCTCTATGAGAAGCCTTTTATCGGGGACTCGCTGCGTCCAATGGAGTATGAGGATATCCGCAGAGTAAACCAGCTGATGTATGCAGCCTCCATTCTGGCGCTGACAGGGATTTGGGGGCTATGGCTTTTTGTGGGAAAGATAGGGCTGTTTTCCTAATTGTACACAAAAATCGTTCAGTAAATGCCTTGCAATTGTTTTAGGAGCATGTTAGAATTCAGCCATTAAAGTATGTAAAAAAATATTGGAGGAATCTTGAATGAAGCAGTCATGCATTCACATATACTGCGGCGACGGAAAGGGAAAATCTACCGCAGCCATGGGCCTGGCCCTGCGTGCGGCCGGAAGCGGCCGCAAGGTTCTTGTAACACAGTTTTTGAAGGACGGAAGCTCCTCGGAGCTGAAGCTCTTAAGAGAGCTGCCCGGCGTGCAGGTGCTGACCTGTTCCCGGCAGTTTGGATTTTTCTGGAATATGACAGAGGAACAAAAGGCAGAGGCAAAATGTGCCTATGAGGAGCTCTTTGAGGAGGCGGTTCAAACAGCTTCTAGGCAAGATATTTTTCTTCTGGTCATGGACGAGTTGATTGCCGCATACAATCACAATCTTCTGGATCGAGAGAAGGTCCTTACCTTTCTAAGAGAAAAGCCGGAGCACTTAGAGGTAGTACTCACCGGAAGGGACCCGGCACCGGAGCTTGTGGAGCTGGCCGATTATGTGTCTGAAATTCAAAAAAAGAAGCATCCCTTTGATGCGGGCCTTCCGGCCCGGAGGGGAATTGAGCTGTAGAATACAGCCATGTATTACTCCTCATCCTCCCACTGATAAGGCGTAAGCTGATAAACGTAGTAATTGATCCAGTTGGTATAAAGCGTATTGGCATGGGCTCGCCACATGAGTGGGGGCCTTTTGTTGATATCATTTCCCTCAAAATAATCCTTGGGGGGCTGAATGGGAAGACCCTTTCCCTTATCTCTTAGGTATTCCTTTTCCAATGTACACCGGTCGTATTCCGGGTGCCCGAAGACGAAGATTTTCCGTCCTTCCTCAGCCATGGCAATGAACACCCCGGCCTCCTCCGATTCCGCAAGGACGGTCAGGGCCTTGCAGTCGTGAATGGCCTTGGGGTCCACCGTGGTATGACGGGAATGAGGGGCCAGGAAAATATCATCAAAGCCCCGGATCAAGGGCTCCTTCCGGTTGTGCACCTGATGGCGGTACAGGCCGAAGAGCTTTTCGGGCAGCAACTGCTTGTTCAGTCCATAGTAGTGGTACAGAGCCGCCTGAGCACCCCAGCAGATAAAGAAGGTGGAGGTCACATGGGACTTCGCCCAGTCCATAATCTCCACAAGCTCCGGCCAATAGTCCACCTCCTCAAACTCCATCTGCTCCACAGGCGCTCCGGTGATAATCAGCCCGTCAAAACGGCGCTTCTTCACCTGGCAGAAGGGCTCATAGAACTTATTGATGTGGCTCTGGGCCGTATTCTTGGATTCGTGGGTGCTGACGGTGAGAAAGGTAATATCAAGCTGCAGGGGGGTGTTGGACAGGGAGCGGAGAAGCTGAAGCTCCGTATCCTCCTTTAAGGGCATCAGGTTTAAAATTCCTATTTTCAAAGGCCGGATGTCCTGGTTTAAGGCTCTTGTCTCATCCATCACAAAGATATTTTCCCTTTCCAGTATGGCCCGGACCGGCAGATCGCTTTGTACTTTAATCGGCATTGTTGTTCACACTCTTTTCTATTTTTTATAAATGTCTTTTGGACTTGCCCGGAGAATAGGATATAGGGCATAGCTCCGGGGATCCGTGGAATTTGCTTATCAGATTACAGTTTATCACAAATAGCAATGATGGAAAAGAGATTTTTACAGGAATGGCTATGGATTTTCCCCGGGTAATCTCATGCTGTTTTTCGTGTGCGGACATTTGTATAATTTATAGAAAAATTATGGAGAAAATTTCTAAAAACTAGAATTTTTTTAGAGATTTTCTTTGACGCAGAGGAGGAAAGCAGTTATAATGTTGACCATATTAACCTTGCGTGTAATTGTATGAAGGACACACCAAAAAGATGTCTGCCGAAAGCAAGCTCTGTGCGGTACTGCAGAGGCCGGAAGCTTTTGCAACAAAGGGTGAAGCCGGCAGAACGAAATCAAAGGATGGGAGAGAGGCTTTGAAATATTACACACAGAAATTTGTTCCGGAATACACCATAACTATGACGCCAATGGGAAGGATCGCAGGCTTTCCCGTAAGGCCGGGCTTGTTTGATGTAAATGGGGCCATGGCTCTGCCCAATGGGGTGAACTTTACGGTACACACCCATTTTGGGACCTCCTGTGAACTGCTGCTGTTTTATGAGGGAGAGGAGGAGCCCTACGCGGTGCTCCCATTTCCGGAGGAATACAAGATCGGTGATGTGTATTCCATGATTGTGTTTGGACTGGATATTGAGAAGTTTGAGTATGCCTACCGGGTGGGAGGTCCATACGAGCCGGAGCGGGGAATGATATTTAATAAGAAAGCAGTGCTTCTGGACCCCTATGCCAGAGTGGTGACCCGCCAGGGCCGCTGGGGAGAGCGCCGGAGCCGGGGCTATCGAGCCCGGGTGGTCAAGGATATTTTTGACTGGGGAGACATGCCTCAATCCTCCAGGGAGTTAAGCGATCTGATTATCTATGAGCTTCATGTGAGGGGCTATACACAGCATCCCTCCTCGGGCGTGAAGAATCCGGGAACCTTCGCAGGATTGAAGGAGAAGATTCCCTATCTGAAGGAGCTGGGAATCAATGCAGTGGAGCTGATGCCGATATTTGTCTTTGACGAGACCATGAATTCCAGAGAAAAGGACGGGCAGAAGCTTTTGGATTACTGGGGCTATAATTCCATAGGCTTCTTTGCCCCCAATACCAATTATACCTCTGTAAAAGAATATAATCGGGAGGGAACGGAGTTAAAGGAGCTCATAAGAGAGCTTCACAACAATGGGATCGAAGTAATCCTGGATGTGGTATTTAACCACACGGCTGAAGGTAATGAGAATGGTCCCACCTTCTGCTTCAAGGGCTTTGACAATAAGGTTTATTATATGCTGACACCGGATGGAAATTATTATAATTTCAGCGGTTGCGGCAATACCCTGAACTGTAATCATCCAATCGTTCACCAGCTGATTCTGGAGTGCCTTAGGTATTGGACGGTCAGCTACCGGGTGGATGGATTCCGTTTTGATCTGGCAAGCATCTTGGGAAGAAATGAGGACGGCTCGCCCATCAGCAATCCGCCTCTTTTAAAGAGCCTGGCCTATGATCCTATTCTGAGCAAGGTAAAGCTGATTGCAGAGGCGTGGGACGCAGGGGGGCTGTATCAGGTTGGCCGTTTTCCTGCCAGCAGGCGCTGGGCGGAGTGGAACGGAAGATACCGTGATTCCCTTCGAAGCTTTCTGAAGGGGGAAAATCATATGGCCACGGAAGCGGCCTGGAGCATTGGAGGCTCCGGCGATCTCTACGGAGATCACAGAAGCGGTCAGGAGAAGGACTATGCAGGCTATAATTCCTGCGTGAATTTTATTACCTGCCATGACGGATTTTCTTTGTATGATCTATATGCTTATAATGATAAGCACAATGAAAACAACGGCTGGGATAATACCGACGGTTCTGATAATAACCGAAGCTGGAACTGCGGAGCAGAGGGAGAGACGGATGATCCGGAGGTTCTGGCTCTTCGGTTTCGCATGATTCGAAATGCCTGTGCAGCGCTGATGTGCAGCCGGGGAACTCCTATGTTTCTTGCGGGGGATGAATTCGGTAATACACAGTATGGGAATAATAACAGCTATTGCCATGACAATGAGATCTCATGGCTGAACTGGGAGCTCTTGGAGAAGAACCGGGAGCTGTTTGAATTCTTTCGGTTTATGATTGCTTTCCGTCACAAGCATCCTGTAATCCGCAAGACATTGCCGGGGGCAGTTTGCGGAATGGATCTCATCCATGCCCATGATGTGGATGCGGATAAGCATACGGTTCCGGATGGCGCATGGACCTTTGGAATGAGCTTCGCAGGATATGACCGGGAGAAGGGGCGGGATGATATTGTGTATATAGCCCTTAATGCCTTCTGGGAGAATGTGGAGATTACCCTGCCGAAGATTTACTGTACCGGCTCCTGGTATCTCAGCGTGAATACTTATGGAGACGGGGAAGGCCGCTATTTTTATCCAGAGGGCCAGGAAACGCGAATCGAGGGACACTTTGTTATGCGGCCCCGGTCGGTGGCTGTGTTTACGGTTCGAGATTATTAATACTCGAGGGTTCTTTGTGGAGAGCCATAAGGCATTGGGAATAAATCGGTTTGTGGGAAAAAGCATTTGGGAGATACAGATACAGGCCATCCGGAGCTTATATAAAACGGATGGCCTGTATTAACATAAAAGCTTTTAAATGTCTGATGTGCGATCAATGACCTGGGAAGCCTTCAGCGCCTGCTCAATAATATGGAGCTGCTCAGGATCAATTCTGGCATTGTCAGGGAGAATAAACGGCTTATCATCCAGAAATGCATTGGCAAGCTGCATAACATAATATTCCTCATCCGGCTGAACTTCGGCCAGGGTGTCTCCCTGGATTCGCATGTCAACCGTGTCGGTTTCACGGCCAAGACTCATGGAGGTAAGGGTTTCCAGCATGATGGCAAAGTGCTCTTCATCCCAGGCGGACAGATACATGCACTTGCAAAGACCCTTGGTGAAAAAGGGATAATCGCCGTAGCAGTCTAACAGTTCAAAGAATCGGGTGCGGTGCCCGGAGCTTTCAAATAATTTTTCATCATCCAATGAAAGAAAACAGTGGTCCTTCCAGTTCATTTTTATTCCTCCCCCGGTGTAAGTTCTAATACAAAAATTTTACTCCAAAGACAAAAAGAACACAAGAAGTATTTGACTTAGAGTAAGGTTTAAGAAGTATAATGGATTTAGATCAAGATGCATTGAAAGAATATTACGGAACGGGAATGGAGAATGAAAAATGAATTACAGGGATTTGGGGCGCACCGGACTTAAGGTGAGCGAGATTGGAATGGGCTGCGAGGGATTTTTGGATCAGCCCTATGAAACTGTGAAGGCGTACATAGACCGCATGGAGGAGGCCGGCATAAACTGTATCGATCTGTATACGCCAAACCCGGAATTCCGCTCAAATCTGGGAAGGGCCTTGCGGGGACGGAGAGAACGGTTTGTGCTTCAGGCCCATCTGTGTACCATATGGCAGGATGGGCAGTATAAGCGGACCAGGAAGCTTTCGGAGGTAAGGGAGGGCTTTGAGGATCAGCTCCGTCGTCTGGAGACGGATCATCTGGAAATTGGCATGATTCACTATGTGGATTCTCTGGAGGATTGGGAGACGGTAAAAAACGGGGATGTTTTAAGTTATGCCCTGGAATTGAAGAAAACGGGAGTGATTGGCTCCATCGGTATGTCCAGCCACAATCCGGAGGCGGCGCTTGCGGCGGTGAACAGCGGTCTGGTGGATGTGTTGATGTTCAGTGTGAATCCCTGCTACGATCTTCTCCCTGCCAATGAGGATGTGGAATCCCTGTGGGATGAGAAGAATTATGAGAAGCCTCTGGTAAATATGGACCCCCAGCGCCAGGAGCTCTATGAGGTTTGTCAGAGAAGGGGCGTGGGGATTACGGTCATGAAAGCCTTTGGAGGCGGCGATCTTCTAAGCGCCGCGCTTTCCCCGGCGGGAAGGGCATTGACACCCTATCAGTGCATTCATTACGCCCTGACGCGGCCGGCCGTGGCATGTGTGATGGCAGGGGCTCGGTCTATGGAGGAGCTGGAAACGGGGATTGCCTATGAAACGGCAGGGGAGGAGGAGAAGGATTATGCGCAGGCTTTTGCCTCTATGCCCAAGATAAGCTGGCAGGGCCACTGTATGTACTGCGGCCACTGTGCTCCCTGTCCCAAGGGAATTGATGTGGCTGCGGTTACGAAGTTTTTAAACCTGGCCAGGGCTCAGGGATCTGTCCCGGAGACCGTGCGGGAGCATTACGGTATCCTTGAGCACAGGGCAGGGGAGTGTATTGCCTGCGGAGCCTGTGAGAAGCGGTGTCCCTTTGGAGTGCCTGTTGTGGAAAATATGAAGAAGGCATCGGAGATATTCGGAGCGTAAGCTCCGGGGCCTTTGTTTTTGCTGGGGCAAAATGGCTTTGACATAAACAATGGTAGATGCATAGGCTGGAAATGAGAACCAAAAGGATGTAAAACAAATGCCCAATATGCTTGACTACCTGTCACAGAGAGGCGGCCTGTCCTTTGACGAGGCGCCTCTTTCACCTGTAGATGCTTTGATTCTAAGCACTTTATCCTATGTACAATTTGACAATCTGATATCCCAAAATCTCCGGGAGGCTCCAAAAATTTCAGAGCTTTCCCAGATGCTTTTAGAGCTGCCTTTTGAAGCTCAAAAAAGCAGACTCCGGGATCGGAGAGATGGGGAGCTTTTAGAGGCTATGGGAAAAAGCAGGCGCTTTGGACCTTTACGCCTCACCGGTGCCAGGGAGCTTACGGATGATCAGAGGGAGCTTCAATTTGCGGCCATTACCCTGCTTTTGGAGAATGGGGGAGCTCTTCTTGCATTTCGGGGAACGGATGGAACGCTGACCGGATGGAAGGAGGACTTGAACCTAAGCTTCCTGGATGTGATCCCCGGCCAGGAGGCGTCCAGAGCGTACCTGGAGGATATGGCAAGGCTTTGTCCGGGTAAGCTTTACGTGGCGGGACATTCCAAGGGCGGGAATCTGGCTGTCTATGGAGCGGTTCGGAGCCGGGACGATACGAGGAAACGGGTAGAGGCCGTCTATAATTATGACGGGCCGGGTTTTCGGAAAAAGATGCTGGAGGATCAGGGATACCAAGAGATGCTGGGACGGATACATACCTTTGTGCCGCAGGACTCTGTGGTGGGAATGCTTTTCGAGCATGAAGAGCCCTACACCGTGGTACAAAGCAAGGAGGAAGGACTGCCCCAGCATGAACCCTATTCCTGGCAGGTGTCCGGCGATGGCTTTGTGGAGCTTGGACAGATAACCAAGGAGAGCCGTATGACGGACGAAACCATCAAAAGCTGGCTGGCCGCTCTGTCTATTGAGGAGAGGGAGCGCTTTATAGATACCCTGTATGAGATTCTCAGATCCTCCGGTGCGGATCACATCAGTGACCTTGCCAAACCAAAGAATGTGCTTGCCATCCTCCGGAAGCTGGGAGGAGAGGATGAAGAAACGAAACAAATGCTGATGAATACACTTTTACGGCTTGCAGGGGCGGCTGCGGGAACGTGGCTGGGGCAAGGTCTGCGGAATCGATGAAAAAACCGCTGGCAGACAGAGGGGGAGTATGATATACTTGGTCCGATGAATTCAGAAATGAGACAGAAGCAGGCCAATTTGAGCCCCACAATTTTTTTCATGTGGTATGGTGTTGGCTGGTGGAGGGAGGAAGCATGAGGGATACCATTTTTTTGATTGGATTTATGGGAGCAGGCAAATCTACCATAGCGGAATGTTTAAAGCAGCAATATGGCCGCAGGGTGGTGGAAATGGACCAGCGGATTGAGGAGCAGGAGCAGATACCCATTTCCCGGATCTTTGAGGAAAAGGGAGAGGAATATTTTCGAGAACTGGAGACAGAGCTCTTGAGAGAGCTTCAAAAGGATCGGAATCTGGTAGTCTCCTGCGGAGGGGGAACGCCTCTTCGACCCTGCAATGTGGAGTTAATGCGGGAGAGCGGCCGGGTATTTTTCCTGACAGCGTCCCCTGAGACAGTTTATGAGCGCGTGAAGGACAGCCATAACCGTCCTCTTTTGGAGAAGAATAAGAATCTGCCCTTTATCCGGAGTCTGATGGAGGAGCGTCAGGAACGGTATGAAGCCGCCGCGGATTATCTGGTATCCACGGATAGCCGCAAGGCGGAGGAGATCTGCCGGGAGATTGTGGGAAAAATGGCAGAAATTGAATAAAAATTTTCTCAAAAGTCTCGAAAATCTGGGAGAATTATCTATGGACAAATGGACTTAAGAAAGAGTATGATAGAAAAGGTGGTGCAAGAACAGAACAACAGATAGGGGATGCCGGGAGCAAACCCTGTAAGGAGGATTTAAGTTGAGGAAAAAATCACATATTTCTCTGGCAAAATATATTGTGGAGGATATGCAGGTTCCGGAGCTGGCAGCGCATCGGAAGGCGTTTTATCTGGGAAGTATTCTTCCTGATTGCAAGTTCTCATTTTTGACAAAGCGCCATGAATTTGGAGAGACCTTTGACCTTGTGACAGAGCAGATTCGCCGCCTGTCCAGTCGAGAGGAGGAGCAGTCCAACCTAAGAGCCTATATGCGGCATTTGGGAGAAGTGATTCACTATGTTGCGGATTACTTTACCTTCCCTCACAACAGCACCTACGATGGGAATCTGAAGGATCACTGCTATTATGAGAAGGCACTGAAGTTTCGGTTGAGGGAATATGTGAAGAGCGACGAGGTGCTTCAGGAGCAGATAGAGGTTCCTCATTTTTCTACGGCGGAGGCCGTGGTGAATTTTATTCGGAATGCTCACAGAGAATATCTGAGCAGGAAGCGCAATGTGGAGGAGGATTGCCGCTATATTGTGCGGATTTGCTACCAGGTAGTGCAGGCAATTTTGAGATTGGCAGGCTGCCGGATTGAGACAGGACTGTGTGCCGCTTAAGAGACCATTTAAGCTTTGTAGAAAAATGCGTTTCCTAAACTTTGTAAAATATAGAAGAGACCGCTGGAGAGAAGTCTTAAGGGCTTCGCTTCAGCGGTCTTTTTGTGTCACTTTCCTGTTTCTAAGGAATTGGATTATTTTAAAAGGGAAGAGGGAATATAGCCCTCCAGCTTTTGGTTATTCTGTGTAAAGGAAATCTTTGTCCATTTTTCTCCGTCCTCTCCGGTGACCTCCTTTAATATAGTAACCTTGGTGCCATTTTGCAGAGAGGCGCGGATGTCCGCATAGGGAGAGGCGTAGGTGCGTACCTGTGCAACGGCTGCCCCTCCTGAGGAACCGCCAGAGGTGCCAGAACCACCAGAGCCTGAGTTACCGGAGCCGGAGGGAGTGCTTCCCACATTTAAGAGGTCCCCTCGAATATAGCCCTGCATGGAGATTCCATATTGTGTATAGGAGATCTTGTACCATTTTCTACCGTCATCTCCCGTTTTTTCCGAAAGAATGGTAACACCGGTTCCAGCAGGCAGCTTGGAGCGGATATCGCCGTTGGTGGAAGCATAGGTGCGGATATTTGCCACGGCAGGTCTCACTGTGGCAGGTGTGTTCCCAGTCCCTCCTGAGGATGTTCCGGAGGAGCCGGAATTGGATTCTGAAAGCATATCCGAACGTATGTAGCCATTTTGCTGATAACCATTATCCTGGTAGGACACCTTGTACCAGGTTTTGCCATCATCACCGGTCTTAGAAGAAATCAGTGTGACCTGTGTTCCTCTTGTAAGCCGGGAACGAATATCCCCATTGGTGGAGGCGTAGGTGCGGACTCTGACGATATCTCCATTTACATAACGTACTCCGGATACATCCGTGGGGTTGGAGCCGGAGCTTGCACCCCCAGGATTGGATTCTACCAGCAGGTCTCCCCGAATATAGCCCTCCATGGCCGTTCCGTTTTTGGTGAAGGAGATTTTATACCAGGTTCTTCCATCATCAGGGCCTGTTTTGGAGGAGAGAACGGTCACAGTAGTTCCGCGCTCCAGCCGGGAGCGGATGTCGCCATTGGTGGAGGCATAGGTGCGGATGATGGCAACAGGCGGCTTTACATAACGGGTGGAACCTGAGCCTGCCGCCGTATTTGCAGAAGAGGTGTTGCCGGAGGAGCTTCCGGATACGCTGCCGGATACATTTAACAGATCCGCCCGGACAAAGCCCTCCTTCGCATCTCCGTTGTAAGCAAAATAGACATTGTACCATTTCAATCCATCATCACCGGTGGTCTCGGAAATAATGTTCACCTTCGTGCCCTGGGTCAGCTTACACACAATGGAGGAGCTGGTAGAGGCAGAGGAGCGGACATTGAGAATACGGTTTTTAACCGTACCGGTGGCCCTGGCCGCATGGACAGAATAGCTTGGCCCCAAGGGTGTCAGGAATAAAGAAAGTATGAGCAGAAGGGAAACAATGAGGCTTGTCCGTCTGCGAAATATTTTAGTCAACATAAAAATACCCCCTGTTATTTGCATTTCCATAAGAAAGAGTGCCATATGTAGTGGAACTATATCATTCACAGGTAAAAATGTGAATGATAATAGGTAAGGGCACTATTTTTAGTATAAGCGTATCCTCTCTAAAATGCAAGAAACAGAGGGCAGTATTAAGAAAATCTTTAGAACTAAGTCAACAACATAAGCCCGGAGATGTCGGAATCAATTACCAGAGAGTAGTTGGTATAGTACACCACGAAGCCCGGCTTGGCGCTCCCCGGCTTTTTCACATGCTTTTTCTCCACATAGTCAATCTCCACCTTTTCATTCCCCCGGCTTTTGGAATAGTAGGCGGCCAGCCGCCCGGCCTCCTCGAAGGCCCGATCCGGGACCTCCTGCCCTTCGCTTTTCAGGATGACATGGGAACCGGCCGTTCCCTTGGCGTGGAACCACCAGTCATTGCCGGAGGCGAACTTGAAGGTCAGCTCGTCATTCTGGAGATTGTTCTTCCCCACATAAATGTGAAAGCCGTCACTGGAAAGGTAGTGGAAGGGCTTGGAGGTAATGCGGGGCTTCTTGTCCTGGCTTCTGCGCTTGCGGATATAGCCGGATTCCATCAGCTCCTCCCGGATCTGCACCAGATCCTCCTCGGAGAGGGCGATATCAAGAGCCTGGCTGACGGATTCTAAATGCTCCACCTCTTTGCCGGTCTCCGCAAGAAGCTCCGTAACTGCCTCGTAGGTCCGCTTCAGCTTTCCGTATTTGTCAAAATATTTTTTCGCATTCTCCTGGGCGGTAAGCTGAGGGTCCAGAGGAATGGTGATGGTTTCGTTGGTGTAATAATTGAGAGCCTCCAAGGACCGGGCGCCCTCCTCCAAATTGTAGCCATAGGCGTGGAGCAGCTCTCCGTAAACCTTGTATTTCTCCCGTTTTTCCGTATCCTTAAGCTGCCGTGCCTGGAGCTCATACTTTTTGCGGCTGCGCTCCAAGGCTGTCTGGACAATTCTTCTAAGATCCGAGGATTTCTGACGAATCCGGGTGATGGTGTTTTTGGAAGCATAGTAGGTTTCCAGAAGAGCAGAAATGCTCTCAAAGGCTTGTGCCTGCAGATCCTGGTACACTGTCAGAGGAAGGGCGGAAAATTCCACCGGCTCCTTTCCCCGAAACAGGATCTGGGGAGCAAAATTCTCCTGCCGGATATCCTCCAGGATACGGGAAAGCTGATGGCTTAGCATCTCCCACTGATTTCCGGTCAGGGCTGATGGCTGGCTGCCGGAATCAAGCAGGGACCGATGGCACAGCTCCTCCGCCATCACAGGGGAAAACCCGGTGAGGGTGGTGTAGATGGCTTTGCCAAGGGGCAGAGGCTTTGCGCAGATGGCCGCAAGCATGGCCTCCTCCTGGGATTCCAGAGGATTGAGCTTCTCCTGGGTGGCCGGGATAAAATAGGCGCGCCCCGGAAGCACCTCCCGGACGGAGCTGACCGCAGAGGATACATGCTTGATGCTGTCCAGAATGGTACCGTCCTCCTTGCAGAAAATGAGATTGCTGTGCTTTCCCATCAGCTCCACAATGAGAAGCTTGTGGCAGAGATCCCCAAGCTCATTCAAATGCTCGATTTCAAATTGCAGAATCCGCTCCAGGGAGGGCTGCCGGATATTGGTGATTTTCCCTCCGTTTAAATGCTTGCGCAGAAGCATGCAAAAGCCCGGCGCCGTCATAGGGCTTGGCTTATTGCTCTCGGTGAGATACAGTAAGGGCAGGCTTGCGGAAGCAGAGATCAAAAGCCGGTACTGATTTTTGTTATTTTTTATGGTAAGAAGAAGCTCGTCCGCCTCCGGCTGGGCGATCTTGGTAATCCGCCCGCCAATGAGAGCCTTTGTAAGCTCAGAGCGCAGACTTGCAACTGTAATGCCGTCAAATGCCATGGGGTCCTCCTGATGATTTCCTTCGGGTACACCGTATGTATGAGTGGAGCGCCCGCAGGGTCTGTGAATAAGTACAGCCATTAGTATACTTGACAGAGGGAGAATTTTCAACTGGCAATCATGGAGCTTTTGCCTGGAAAATGAAATCTCTTATCAATACCCTCAGTGTACAAGGGGCGTGTGTCCCCTTGTACACTGAGGGTATGGCAAGTGAAAGCTTAAAGAACTGCATATAGCAATTGTAATTTCAAGAAAAATTCGTTATACTTAGTGCTGTAAAATTTTAGTCGGAATAATATTTTCTGTCATAAGGAGAGGAGAGAGGCATATGTTGAAGGAAAAAATGGAACAACTGGGGATTAAGCTGGCCCTTGAGGAGTTGGGCTATGATTATGAAAAAATCTTTGGAGGTCTTTCGCCAAAGCAGGAGGAGATCTACGCAACCTACTCCTGGCAGAAGATCACCTGCATGAAGGACGGAATCCGCGGGCACTATGTCATTCACGGGATACCCTCAGAGGAGCTTTTGAAGGATCATCCCTGGGAGGAATGGTTCTTCCAGTTTGACAAGCCCCATCATCACGTGCTTTTCACAGAAAAGCAGGACTGCTGTGACAGAGAGATTTTTATCCCGGAGGGGGATCAGGAGCATCCAAGGGAAATATGCGGGAGAGACTGGTACTATTATGAGGATGAGAGCAGCCTTCCTTATCTAGCGAAATAGCAGAAAAGGAGTAAAAAGGGCCTGAGAATCACGGGCTCTTTTTGATTAAAAAATTCTTGCATTGTCAAAAAAAATGTAGTATAATTGCATGAAATTTAAAGGCGAATTGTGTCTTTTTTTTTGAGCAAATTTAGGAAACATCCTTTAGTGCTGTCGCGCAGCGACTTAAATAGGAAAGGGGTACGCGATGAAAGCTTTTCTGATACTGGAAGACGGACATGTATTTACAGGCACAAGCATTGGTGCAGAGCGGGAAGTCATAAGCGAGATAGTATTCAACACCTCCATGACCGGCTACCTGGAGGTGCTGACCGATCCCTCCTACGCGGGACAGGCAGTGGTAATGACCTATCCCCTCATCGGCAACTATGGAATCTGTCATGAGGATATGGAATCCCCCCGCCCCTGGGTGGACGGATATATCGTGAGGGAGCTGTCGAGGTTTCCCAGCAACTTTCGAAGCCAGGATACGATACAGCATTTCTTGAAGGAGCACGATATCCCGGGGATCGCGGGAATCGACACCAGAGCCCTTACCCGGATCTTGAGGGAGAGGGGCACCATGAACGGTATGCTCACCACAGAGGAGAGCTTTTCTCTGGCGGAGGTGATACCAAGACTAAAGGCATATACCACCAGCAATGTAGTGGAGCGTGTGACCTGCAGGGAGCCCTATACCCTTCCAGGTTACGGTTTCCGGGCGGCACTCCTTGATCTGGGGGCAAAACAGAATATTTCCCGTTCTTTACATCAAAGAGGCTGTCAGGTAACGGTTTATCCGGCGGCCACGTCTGCACAGGAGATCCTTGAAGGCAGGCCCGACGGCATTATGCTTTCCAACGGCCCCGGAGATCCCAAGGAATGTGTCTCTATTATAGAAGAAATCCGTACCCTTTATCACACTGACATCCCGATCTTTGCAATCTGCCTTGGCCATCAGTTGATGGCGCTGGCCACAGGAGCCGATACCTACAAATTAAAATACGGTCATCGGGGCGGCAACCATCCTGTCCGTGACTTGGCTACTGGGAAGGTCTATATATCCTCCCAAAATCATGGCTATGCGGTAGACACGAAAAGTCTTGATCCAAAGGTGGCGGTCCCGGCCTTCGAAAATGTCAATGACAGAACCAATGAGGGACTTCGCTATGTGGGCAAGAACATTTTTACGGTGCAGTTCCACCCGGAGGCATGTCCTGGCCCCCGAGATTCCGGTTATCTGTTTGACCGTTTTATAGAAATGATGGAGGTGAAAAGGAATGCCTAAAAATCCGGATATCAAGAAGGTACTGGTCATCGGCTCCGGCCCGATTGTCATTGGACAGGCGGCGGAATTTGACTATGCGGGAACCCAGGCATGTCGATCCTTAAAGGAGGAGGGAATTGAGGTAGTACTGCTCAATTCCAATCCGGCAACGATCATGACCGATAAGGATATTGCAGATCATGTGTACATTGAGCCTCTCACGGTGGAGGTGGTAGAGCAGCTGATCTTAAAGGAACGACCGGACAGCGTTCTTCCCACTCTTGGCGGCCAGGCAGGTCTTAATCTGGCTATGGAGCTGGAGGAGCGGGGCTTTCTGAAGGAGCAGGGAGTAAGGCTTATAGGAACCACCTCCGAAACCATCAAAAAGGCGGAGGACCGCCTGGAATTTAAGAGTACCATGGAAAAAATCGGCGAGCCGGTGGCCGCCTCCTTAGTGGTGGAGACGGTGGAGGACGGACTTGCCTTTACCAATCAAATCGGTTATCCGGTGGTTCTGCGCCCGGCTTACACCCTGGGGGGAAGCGGCGGGGGAATTGCCCACAACCAGGAGGAGCTTATGGAGATCCTGGCAAATGGCCTCCGTCTTTCCAGGGTAGGGCAGGTGCTTGTGGAGCGATGCATCGCAGGCTGGAAGGAGATTGAGTATGAGGTCATGCGGGACGGCGCCGGCAACTGTATTACGGTCTGTAATATGGAAAATATCGATCCCGTAGGCGTTCACACGGGGGACAGCATTGTAGTGGCGCCATCCCAGACCCTGGGGGACAAGGAGTACCAGATGCTGCGCACCTCCGCTCTCAATATTATCAGCGAGCTGAATATCACCGGCGGCTGCAATGTACAGTATGCCCTGCACCCGGAGAGCTTTGAGTACTGCGTCATTGAGGTAAATCCAAGAGTAAGCCGCTCCTCTGCCCTGGCGTCCAAGGCTACGGGCTACCCCATTGCACGGGTGGCGGCCAAGATTGCCATTGGCTACACCCTGGATGAGATTCCCAATGCCATTACCGGTCAGACCATGGCCAGCTTTGAGCCCATGCTGGATTACTGCGTGGTGAAGCTTCCCAGGCTGCCCTTTGACAAATTCATCAGCGCCAAGCGGACACTGACGACGCAGATGAAAGCAACGGGAGAGGTAATGTCCATCTGCGACAGCTTTGAGGGAGCACTGATGAAGGCCATCCGCTCCTTAGAGCAGCATGTGGACAGCCTTCTGTCCTATGATTATTCGGATCTTTCCAGAGAGGAAATTTTGCGCAAGCTGGAGATCGTAGATGACCGGCGGATCTGGCTGATTGCAGAGGCCATAAGAAAAGGCATTTCCTATGAAGAAATTCACGAAATCACCAAAATTGATGTGTGGTTTATGGATAAGATAGCCATTTTGGTAGAGATGGAGGAGGCTCTAAGATCTCAGGAGCTCACTTTGGAGCTGTTAAAGGAGGCAAAGCGCCTGGAATTTCCGGATACTGTGATTGCCCGTTTGACGGGAAAGCGGGAGGAGGAGGTCAGGGCCATGCGCTATGAACATGGCATCACGGCGGCCTATAAGATGGTGGATACCTGTGCGGCGGAGTTTGCGGCATCCACGCCCTATTACTATTCCGTATTCGGCAGTGAAAATGAGGCGCTCAGGACTAAGGGCCGCAAAAAGGTGCTGGTTCTTGGCTCCGGTCCCATTCGGATCGGTCAGGGCATTGAGTTTGATTTTTGCTCCGTTCACTGTACCTGGGCCTTTTCGAAGGAGGGCTATGAGACTATTATTGTGAACAATAATCCGGAGACGGTGAGTACGGATTTTGACATTGCGGATAAGCTGTATTTTGAGCCCCTGACACCGGAGGATGTGGAGAGTATTGTGAGGCTGGAGCAGCCGGACGGGGCAGTGGTGCAGTTTGGTGGTCAGACAGCCATTAAGCTGACAGAAAGCCTGATGAAAATGGGCGTGCCCATTCTGGGTACCTCTGCGGAAAATGTGGACGCGGCCGAGGATCGGGAGCTCTTTGACAAGATTTTGGAGGAATGTGAGATTCCAAGGCCCAAAGGACATACGGTCTATACGGCAGAGGAGGCAAAGAAGGCGGCAGGGGAGCTGGGTTACCCCGTTCTGGTGCGTCCCTCCTATGTGCTGGGCGGTCAGGGAATGCAGATTGCAATTAATGATGAGGATGTGGAGGAATTCATCGGGATCATCAACCGTATTGCCCAGGAGCATCCTATTTTGGTGGATAAGTATCTCCAGGGCAAGGAGATAGAGGTGGATGCGGTATGTGATGGGGAGGATATTTTGATTCCAGGCATTATGGAGCATATTGAGCGGGCAGGTATCCATTCCGGCGACAGTATTTCCGTGTATCCGGCTCAGAGCATCAGTGATGATGTAAAGGCAACCATTGAGGAGTATACAAGGAGACTGGCCCGATCTCTTCATGTCATTGGCCTCATTAACATTCAGTTTATAGCCGTGGGGGAGGAGGTTTATGTGATTGAGGTAAATCCCCGCTCCAGCCGTACGGTGCCCTATATCAGTAAGGTGACGGGAATTCCCATCGTACCCCTTGCCACTAAGGTGATCCTGGGTCATAAGCTTCGGGACCTTGGATTTACCTCGGGCCTGCAGAAAGAGGCGGATTACTTTGCTATTAAGATGCCCGTATTTTCCTTTGAAAAAATACAGGGAGCGGACATTAGCTTAGGACCGGAGATGAAATCCACCGGAGAGTGCTTGGGGATTGCGGACACCTTCAATGAGGCTCTCTATAAGGCATTCTTAGGCGCCGGAATCCGTCTGCCAAGGCATAAGAATATGATTATGACCGTGCGGGATGAGGACAAGGAGGAGGCCGTAGAGCTGGCCAAGCGCTTTGAGGCACTTGGGTACCGCATTTACGCCACAAAGGGCACGGCCAGGGCTCTCTTGGAGGCAGATGTTTCTGTGCGGCTTACCAGAAAGCTGGAGCAGGAATCTCCGAATATTTTGGATCTGATTCTGGGGCATAGAATTGATTTGGTCATCGATACGCCCTCTCAGGGAGTGGAGCACAGCCATGACGGATTTGTGATTCGCAGGAACGCCATTGAGACCGGTGTGAACGTACTGACGGCCATTGATACGGCAAGAGCCCTGGTGACCAGTCTGGAGAATACGGATGTGGCAGGGTTGACGCTGATAGATATTGCGTCACTGTAGCCCGACACAGGGAATGCTTTGGACAGGATATTTCTTGTGACAGAAAATAGGCAGGTTGTCAGAAAAGCAGGAAAGGGAAGGAGTATATGCTAAGGGAGCAGCAAAAAAATAGGATAGATGTAGACAAAACGGTGGCGGCCTCCTGGCTTCCCGTGCGTCCATGGGACGGCCATAAAGGCACCTTTGGCAAGGTGTGCATTGTGGGTGGCAGCGTGGGCCTGACCGGAGCGCCTGTTCTGGCGGCAGGAGCAGCAGCCCGGACAGGAAGCGGTCTGGTATATCTGGGAGTGCCGAAGGAAGTTTACCCCATTACAGCAGCTATGTGCCTGGAGGCAATGCCCTTTCCGCTGCCTGACAGGGATGGAGGAATCTCAGGGGAGGCGCTGTTTCCCATATTGGAGCGTCTGAATGGCTGTAACGCCGGCTTGATTGGGCCGGGATTGGGGCGAAGTTCGGAGCTTGCCGGGGTGGTCCGCAGACTGCTGGAGCAGGTGAGGCTTCCCATGGTATTGGATGCAGATGCCCTCTATGCCATACGAAATCACAAGGAGGTTCTAAAGGCTCGAAGAGAAAAGGGATGCGTGACAGTTTTGACGCCTCATGAGGGCGAATTTGCCTACCTGGGCGCAGCACTTTCTAAGGGTTGCCACATGGAGTATTCGGATCGGAAGGCATGTGAGGAGCGGATACAGGAACGAATTTGGGCGGCAAATATGTTTGCGGAGGAGTATGGCTGCATATTGGTGCTCAAGGGACCCGGCACGGTGACGGCGGACCCGGAGGGAGCCGTATATGTGAACACCACCGGCAACAGCGGTATGGCCAGGGGAGGAAGCGGAGATGTGCTGAGCGGAATGGTGCTTTCCTTACTGGGACAGGGTATGGCTCCGGAGAAAGCGGCGGCCCTTGCCGTATGGCTTCACGGATGTGCGGGAGATCTCTGCAGGGATGAGATAGGGGAGTTTGGTATGCTGCCGCGGGACATGGTGGAGCGGATACCCGCCGCATTTCGGTTACTGTTCACACGTGACCAGTAACGCATTTCGCACACTGCAAAGAAAATCAGGAAAGACTTGTTGAACCCGAGGATTTGTGTTATGGTAAGGGAGGTCAGAGCTGCCCGTTTCGTGGAGGCTCTATAAGACAAAGCAGAACGAGGTGCCGGATATTGAAATGGAATAAATACACCCTGAAGACAACCACAGAGGCGGAGGATATCATCAGCAATATGATGATGGAGGCCGGAATCGAGGGAATTGAGATAGAGGATAAGGTTCCCCTCTCAGAGCGCGACAAGGAGCAGATGTTTGTGGACATTCTGCCGGACATGCCTGAGGATGACGGTGTGGCCTATATCAGTTTTTATCTGGAACCGGAGATGGATCAGGAGGCTATGCTGGCAAAGGTGCGGGCAGGGCTGGAGGAAATAGGGACCTGGGGGATCTCCATTGGTGAGGGCACCATCACAGTCTCCGAGACAGAGGATAAGGATTGGATCAACAATTGGAAGGAATATTTTCATCAGTTCTATGTGGATGATATTTTGATTAAGCCCTCCTGGGAGGAGACGAAGCCGGAGGATGAGGACAAGCTGCTGATTCAGATTGATCCGGGAACGGCCTTTGGCACGGGGATGCACGAGACCACTCAGCTTTGCATCCGCCAGATACGCAAATATCTTACAGACGAGACAAGACTTCTTGATGTGGGAACGGGAAGCGGAATCCTTTCCATTATCAGCCTGAAGCTGGGGGCAAAGGAGGCAAAGGGAACGGATCTGGACCCCTGCGCCGTGGATGCTGTTCGGGAAAACCTGGAGGCCAATCACATTGGGGAGGGCTCATTTGAGCTTCGGATCGGAAATATCATTGACGATCCGGAGGTACAGGCTTGGGCAGGATATGAGTGCTATGATATTGTGGTGGCCAATATTTTGGCGGAGGTGCTGGTTCCTTTAACGCCAGTGGTTCTAAAGCATTTAAAACCTGGCGGAATCTATATTACCTCCGGAATTATTGACGATAAGGAAGAGCTTGTTGTAAAGACTGTGAAAGACTGCGGCTTTGAGGTGCTTGAGGTGACCTATCAGGGAGAGTGGGTTTCCGTGACAGCCAGAAAGCCTCAGTAATAATATTACGGAACTGGAAACAGCAGTACCCAGACAGTGCATAGAAGGGTTTACGGACGCATGCTATTGCGGCCGGAAATTCTTCTCGGAAAAGATGTACTGCCTGGGTACTGCGGAACTGGAATAAGGATTTGATTCATGCATCGTTTTTTTGTGGAGCCCTCACAAATCAAGGAAAAAGAAATCATCATAACCGGACCGGATGTAAACCATATCCGCAACGTTCTTCGCATGCGCACAGGTGAGGAGGTCCTTGTGAGCAACGGCCAGGGAACGGATTTCCACTGTAAGCTCACGGACATTTGTGAGGCTTCGGTGACGGCCTCTATGATGTGGCGCTTGGACGGCAACGCGGAGCTCCCCTGTCCCATTACTCTGTTTCAGGGACTTCCCAAGGGGGATAAGCTGGAATGGATCATCCAGAAATGCGTGGAGTTAGGAGCGGTCAGAATTGTCCCCATGCGGACCAGGCGTGCGGTGGTAAAGCTGGACGCCAAGAAGGAGCAGGCCAGACAAAAGCGCTGGATGGGAATCTCTAAGAGCGCGGCCAAGCAGTCCGGCCGGGGAATGGTGCCAAAAATCGGTCCGGTTCTGGACTTTTCCCAGGCGGTGAGGGAAGCGGCAGAGTTGGATGTATGTCTGATCCCCTATGAGCTGGCAGAGGATATGGAGCACACGAGAGAGATCTGCTCCGCCATAAGACCCGGACAGTCTGTGGGAATCCTGATCGGTCCGGAGGGCGGCTTTGAGGAGGCTGAGGTTGCAGAGGCCATAGAAGCCGGGGCAAAGCCGATTACTTTAGGACAG
This sequence comes from bacterium 1XD21-13, assembly GCA_009917555.1. Taxonomy (GTDB): domain Bacteria; phylum Bacillota; class Clostridia; order Lachnospirales; family Lachnospiraceae; genus Laedolimicola. Next base: position 43,009 of record QZDX01000008.1, read on the forward strand.
AGAATTCTGCGAACAGAGACAGCAGGAATGGCATTGATTTCTGTGTTGGCTTATCTTCTGGAAGGCCAAGAAAACTTTACGGAACAATGACGTTTGAACCCATAACCAAAAGCATCTTGTTGACAGGATGACAATGGAAAAGATCAGACATAGCCAACAAAAGAAAGAGGAATATGCTTAAATTAAGAAAGGAAATCCCAGGGGATATGGAAATATATTTGGATAACTCCGCAACTACACAGTGCTATCCTAAGGTGGCAAGGCGGATGTGTGAGCTTATGACAGAGGCGTATGGCAATCCCTCCTCCCTGCATCACAAGGGAATAGAGGCGGAGCAGGCTTTGCGGGAGGCCAAAAGGCTTCTGGCGCAGAATCTAAGGGTTCAGGAAAAGGAGCTGTATTTTACCTCAGGAGGAACCGAGAGTGATAATTTGGCCCTGATTGGCTGTGCCCTCGCCAATCAAAGAGCTGGAAAGCATCTGATCACCACGGCCATTGAGCATCCGGCGGTGCTGCAGGCCATGAAATACCTGGAGGAACAGGGCTTTTACGTTACGTACCTTCCGGTGGATGCCGATGGAATTGTCCGCCTGTCGGATCTTGAGGAGGCGCTCTGTGAGGATACGATCCTGGTCTCTGTCATGTATGTGAACAATGAGGTTGGTTCCGTGCAGCCCATTGCGGAGATTGGGGAGCTTTTGAAGAGCAAGGAGAAGCCGGTGCTTTTTCACGTGGATGCGGTGCAAGCTTATGGAAAATGTGTGATTCACCCCAAGAAGCTTCACATTGATCTGTTGTCTGTCAGTGGCCACAAGATTCATGGGCCCAAGGGAATCGGCATGCTTTATGTGGGAGAGGGAGTAAAAATACGCCCGCTGCTCTACGGAGGCGGTCAGCAGAAGGACCTGCGTCCAGGCACAGAGAATGTACCGGGGATTGTAGGACTTGGAGAGGCGGTTTGTGAGATTTATACGGACATTGCCCAGAAGCGGGAGAGGCTTTACCAGTTAAAGGAGCTGTTTGTAAATGGGCTCCTAAAGCTTGAGGGAACAACGGTGAACGGAAGGACAGGGGACGACAGCGCCCCTCATATTGTCAGCGCCAGCTTTGAAGGGGTGCGAAGCGAGGTTTTGCTACATGCTTTGGAGGAGCGGGGAATCTATGTATCCTCCGGATCTGCCTGTGCCTCAAACCATCCGTCTGTCAGCAAAACCTTACAGGCCATGGGGGTAAAAAGAGAGCTTCTGGATTCCACCCTTCGCTTTAGCTTTAGTGAATTTACCACAGAGAAGGAGCTTTCCTACTGCCTTAAGACATTGGGGGAATTGCTTCCTGTGCTTCGCAGGTTTACCAGGCATTAGCTTTATCCTGTTTGCCAGATCAGATTTGAGGCCCGGCTTTGGCCTCTTTAGAAAAAGGAGCGGAATATGTTCAAAGCATTTTTGATCAAATATGGAGAAATTGCAATTAAGGGAAAGAACCGGTATCTATTTGAGAATGCCCTGGTAGCCCAGATTCGCCATGCCCTGAAGGCCGTTGAGGGAGCCTTTCAGGTGTCTAAGGAGCAGGGGCGGATTTATGTGGAGGCTGTGGAGGATTTTGACTTTGATGAGACTGTGGAGGCGTTAAAGCGGGTATTCGGAATTGTGGGAATCTGTCCGGTGGTCATCCTGGAGGATGAAGGCTTTGAGCGTCTGGCAGAGGAGGTTGTGAATTACCTTCGCTCTTATTATGGAGACTGTGAAAAAACCTTCAAGGTGCACGCAAGGCGGGCCCGTAAGACCTACCCCCTGCAGTCCATGGAACTGAACGCACAGCTTGGCGGAAGGATTTTGGAGGTATTTCCCGGGATGCGGGTGGATGTTCATGAGCCGGAGCTGATGCTCCATGTGGAGATTCGGGAGCGAATTTATCTCTACTCCGATGTGATTCCGGGGCCCGGCGGGATGCCTGTGGGAACCAACGGCAAGGCCATGCTGCTTCTTTCCGGCGGTATAGACAGTCCGGTGGCCGGCTACATGGTGGCAAAGCGGGGAGTAAAGATTGACGCGGTGTATTTCCATGCCCCGCCCTACACCAGTGAGCGGGCCAAGCAGAAGGTGGTGGATCTGGCGGAAAAGGTTGCCCGTTATGCAGGACCTATTTATCTTTATGTGGTGAATTTTACAGATATTCAGTTGTATATTTATGAGAAATGCCCCCATGAGGAGCTGACCATCATTATGCGGCGTTATATGATGCGCATTGCGGAACGGATTGCGGAGAAGACAGGCTCCTTGGGATTGATTACGGGGGAGAGCATCGGCCAGGTGGCAAGCCAGACGGTACAGAGCCTTGCAGCAACCAACGAGGTATGCACCATGCCCGTATTCCGGCCCTTGATCGCCTTTGATAAAGAGGATATTGTGACCATTTCCAAGCGGATTGATACCTTTGAGACCTCCATTCAGCCCTTTGAGGACTGCTGCACCATTTTTGTGGCCAAGCATCCGGTGACAAAGCCCAATATTAAGGTGATCAAGCACTCAGAGACGAAGCTTGTGGAAAAAATTGACGCTATGGTGGAGGAGGCCCTGGAAACAGCGGAGCTGATTGTAGTAGGATAGATCCGATAGCCGTACAGAGGAATATGCTGTAAACGATAACAAAAATCTGCATGAGATGCTTTGCTCTCATGCAGATTATGAATGTCTTATGGATTTGCGAAGCCCGGTCTTATTCTACAATATAGGGTTCCAGGGTGTTCAGTACGGATTCCAGCTCTTCCTCCGCATGAATGTTTAAATCAATGGGCTTGGACAGGTCCAGGCTAAAGATTCCCATGATGGATTTGGCATCAATGACATAGCGTCCGGAAACCAGATCAAAGTCTACGTCGAACCTTGTAATATCGTTTACAAAGGACTTTACTTTTTCAATGGAGTTCAGGCATATTTTTACGGTTTTCATAGTAAATACCTCCTAAATTATCAGCTTATCTTAATCTTAATACGAGGGTTGATAAAAGTCAATATAAACTGTGAAGTTGCTTGTTTAATACTCCGACTGAGAAATGTGTCGCCGCGCCGCGACTTTACTCTTTAGTGCCGTCGCGCAGCGACTAAGTAAAGTCGCAAAGGCGCACGAGAGGAAGTTTCATGAGTGCTTTAGCGAATGAAAGTTGCTCTCGTTACAGGTGTGCCGAGGCGACTTTACTCTTTAGTGCCGTCGCGCAGCGACTAAGTAAAGTCGCAAAGGCGCACGAGAGGAAGTTTCATGAGTGCTTTAGCGAATGAAAGTTGCTCTCATTACAGGTGTGCCGAGGCGACTTTACTCTTTAGTGCTGTCGCGCAGCGACTATCAATAGAAAGGAAGGCTGAATATGAAGAAGGTTGCCCTGCACAGCCTGGGCTGTAAAGTGAATGCTTATGAGACGGAGGCTATGCAGCAGCTCTTAGAGCAGGCAGGCTATGAGATTGTTCCCTTTGATGTGGGAGCAGACATTTATATTATCAATACCTGTACGGTAACAAACATTGCGGACCGCAAATCCAGGCAAATGCTGCACCGAGCAAAAAAACTGAATCCCAGGGCTTTGGTGGTGGCGGCCGGCTGCTATGTTCAGACAGCGGAAGAAAAAGCGCGGCAGGATGATTCAATTGACCTGATCATTGGCAATAATAAGAAAAAGGATTTGATTTCAATTCTTCGGGAGTACGAGGAGGGGCAGAGGGCGGAGGCACTCATTGATATCAACCATACCAGGGAATATGAGGAGCTGTCCGTGGACAGGACGGCAGAGCATGTCAGAGCCTACGTGAAGGTTCAGGACGGGTGCAACCAGTTCTGCAGCTACTGCATTATCCCTTATGCCAGAGGGCGTGTGCGCAGCAGAGGAATCAGGGAGGTTCAGAGGGAGATAGAGCGGCTTTCGGCCAACGGCTATCAGGAGGTTGTCCTTACTGGAATTCATCTAAGCTCCTACGGTGTGGATTTGGAGGGGGAGGATTTGCTTTCCCTGATAAAAATGGTGAATGAGGTTCCAGGAATCCGGCGCATTCGTCTGGGTTCTTTAGAGCCAAGGATTATTACAGAGGAATTTGTGGAGGCTCTGGCTCAGACGGAAAAGCTCTGTCCGCATTTTCATTTGTCTCTGCAAAGCGGCTGTGACACAGTGCTTAAGCGGATGAACCGCCGCTATACAACGGAGGAATATGAAAGGGGCTGCCAGCTTTTGCGCCACACCTTTGACAATCCGGCTCTCACAACAGATGTGATTGTGGGCTTTCCGGGGGAGACGGAGGAGGAATTCTCCACAACCCGGGAATTCCTAAAGCGAATCGGCTTTTTTCAAACCCATATATTCAAATATTCCAGGAGGAAGGGGACAAGGGCTGATGCAATGGAGGGGCAGCTTACGGAAGCACAAAAGGCAGAGCGCAGCCGGGTTCTTTTGAAGCTGAATGAAGAAAATGAGAGAGATTACTTGGAAAAGCAGATAGGCTGCAGGGTAGAGATTCTGGTGGAGGAGACCTTGGAACTGGCAGGGGCCTCTTATGAGGGGGGCCATACCAGGGAGTATTGCCGGGCTGTTTTGCCCTCCGAGGAGCGCTTAACCGGTCAAATTGTTCAGGCTGTGGCGGTAAAACAGTTCGAAAATGGGGCTCTTTTATGTAAACTTATCTGAAAAGGTATTGTATTTTTAGAAATTATAGAGTAGAATAGGTGGTAGTGGTGTCAGGAGCGTGAAAGAAAATGGGTAGATTGGATAGCACACAAAACTTTAAAGTGATACCGGAGACGGAGAATCGGGTAGGAGACATTCTGCATCAGGTATATCAGGCCATGACGGAGAAGGGATACAATCCGGTGAATCAGATTGTAGGATATATTATGTCCGGAGATCCTACTTACATCACAAGCCACAACAATGCCCGCAGCCTGATTATGAAGGTGGAGCGTGACGAGCTGGTTGAGGAGCTTTTGAAGGTTTACATTAAGACAACGGTAAAGGAATAGGCGAGGTCGGTTTATGAGAGTCATGGGACTGGACTTTGGTTCGAAGACTGTGGGGGTGGCAATAAGCGATCCCTTGAGGATTACGGCCCAGCCAATGGAGATTGTCAGAAGAAAATCGGAAAATAAGCTGAGACAGACCCTTGCGCGGCTGGAGGAGCTGATAGAGGAATATCAGGTGACGCAGCTTGTGCTGGGACTTCCCAAAAATATGAACAATACCCTGGGAGAGCGGGCGGAAAAGTCTCTGGAATTTAAGGAAATGCTAGAGAGACGGACTGGCCTGCCTGTTGTGATGTGGGACGAGCGTTTGACCACTGTGGAGGCCAACCGGGCTATGATAGAAGGCGGGGTACGGCGGGAGGACAGGAGCAAGCATGTGGATGCTCTTGCGGCTGTTCTGATCCTTCAGGGTTATTTGGATTCTATAAGCGCACCGGAGGCTGCAGAGCTTAGGTAACAGCTTTGGAAGCTGCCACGAAGCCGAAGGAATGAGGAGTAAGGAATGGAAAAGATTACATTCATCCAGGAGGAAACAGGAGAGGAGACGGAATTTTTTGTCCTGGAGGAGACAAGGCTGAACGGAAGGGACTATATTTTGGTGGCGGATTCGGAGGAAGAGGACGCACAAGCCTTGATTTTGAAGGATTTATCATCAGATGGAGATCAGGAAGCAATCTATGAGATTGTGGAGGATGATCAGGAACTGGAATGTGTGATGGACATTTTTGAACAGCTTTTGGAGGATGTGGACATCACCCGTTAGCTTCCCGGAGAAAAGGACAGGTGAGTCTGTGGCGATTGACAGAGAAGCTTTTAAAAGGCTATTGAAGGAAAAGGGACTAAAGGTAACCAGACAGCGTCTGGTGGTCCTTGAGATACTGGCAGAGAACCCGGAGGAGCATCTGACTGCGGAGGAGATATACGAGAGAGTAAAGGTGGAGAACCCGGACATCGGGTTAGCTACTGTTTATAGAACGGTTCAGCTTCTGCTGGAGCTTGAGCTGATTGACCGGATCAATTTGGATGACGGCTTTGTTCGTTATGAGATCGGAGACACACAGGAGAGGGAGCGCCATCGGCATCATCACTTGATTTGCCTGCGGTGCGGTCGTGTGTCAGCGTTCCAAAAGGACATGCTGGAGGCGCTGGAGACGGGGGTAGAGGCAGCGCTTGGATTCCGGGTGACGGATCATGAGGTGAAGCTGTACGGCATTTGCAGGGATTGTTTGGAGAAAGAAAAAGAGCAAAATTAAAAACAGCAGTACCTTTCGGAACGGGTATTGCGATTTTACCCTTTACGGAACTGGAATAGGAGGTTTAGTTTGAGAAATATTAACAATTCAAAATTGCGTATCATTCCACTGGGCGGATTGGAGCAGATCGGAATGAATATTACTGCCTTTGAATTTGAAGACAGTATTATTGTTGTGGACTGTGGCTTATCCTTCCCGGAGGATGATATGCTGGGAATCGATCTGGTGATTCCCGATATCACATATTTAAAGGATCATATAGAGAAGGTCAAGGGCTTTGTGATCACCCACGGACATGAGGATCACATCGGGGCTCTGCCTTATGTTTTAAAGGAAATTAATGTGCCGGTGTATGCCACCAAGCTGACCATCGGCTTGATCGAGAATAAGCTTCGGGAGCACAATCTCATTAATCAGACCAAGCGGAAGGTGATTCAGCATGGACAATCCATCAATTTGGGAGCCTTCCGGATCGAATTCATTAAGACCAACCACAGCATTGTGGATGCTTCTGCCCTGGCGATTTATTCCCCAGCCGGAATCATAGTTCATACGGGAGATTTCAAGGTGGATTATACACCGGTCTTTGGTGATGCCATTGATCTGCAGCGCTTTGGGGAGATTGGGAAAAAGGGCGTTCTGGCTCTGATGTGTGACAGCACCAATGCGGAGCGTCCGGGCTTTACCATGTCGGAGCGCACAGTGGGAAGCGTGTTTGACAATATTATGTCGGATCACAAGAACTCCCGCATTATTATTGCCACCTTTGCCTCCAACGTGGACCGGGTCCAGCAGATTATCAATTCTGCCTATAAGTATGGGCGGAAGGTTGTGGTGGAGGGCCGCAGCATGGTCAATGTCATTAAGACGGCCTCCGAGCTTGGTTACTTAAGGGTGCCGGACAAAACCCTCATTGACATTGAGATGATGAAAAATTACCCGGATGATCAGGTGGTGCTGATCACCACAGGCAGCCAGGGGGAATCCATGGCAGCCTTGTCCCGGATAGCAGCCAATCTGCATAAAAAGGTACAGATCAAGCCGGGCGATATGGTGATTTTCAGCTCCAAGGCCATTCCGGGCAATGAGAAGGCGGTGTCCAAGGTCATCAATGAGCTGTCCATGAAGGGAGCGGACGTGATTTTCCAGGATGCCCATGTGTCCGGACATGCCTGCCAGGAGGAGATTAAGCTGATTTATTCCCTGGTGCGTCCGAAGTATGCCATTCCTGTTCATGGGGAGTACCGTCACCTGAAGGCGCAGGCGGATCTGGCAAAGAATCTTGGGATTGCCAAGGAAAATATTTTCATTCTCTCCTCCGGTGATGTGCTGGAATTGGGAGAGAACAGCGCCAAGGTGGTGGATCATGTGCACACGGGAGCCATTCTGGTGGATGGTTTGGGCGTTGGTGATGTGGGAAATATCGTATTAAGGGATAGACAGCACCTGGCCGAGGATGGTATTATGATTGTGGTCATGACCCTGGAGAAATACAGCAATCAGCTTTTGGCAGGTCCGGATATTGTATCCCGCGGCTTTGTCTATGTGAGAGAGTCTGAGGATCTGATGGAGGAAGCACGATCTGTGGTGGACGATGCGGTAAACGATTGTCTGGATCGTGGTGTTTCCGACTGGGGAAAATTAAAGAATGTCATTAAGGATTCCCTAAGTGATTATATCTGGAAACGGACAAAGCGTAATCCCATGATTCTTCCTATTATTATGGAGGTATAGGGGTATCATAATGGTGTCATGTATTTCCTCATGGAACGGATGATATCAGACGAGTGCAGGAGACGGAAGATGAATATAAAACGAGCAGCATTAACAGTCTTATCAATTGCTTTAAAAATTGTCGTCATTGCAGTAGTGATACTGGGAATTGTGCGGCTGGGCGGCATGGCGTTTGACTACGGTCATTCTGTATTCCAGGAGGAGGCGGTGGACGCGGAGCCAGGCAGAAGCATTACTATAACCGTTGAGGATGGCTCCGATATTTCAGGACTGGCAAAGCTCATGGAGGACAAGGGCCTGGTGAACGATTGGAAGCTGTTCTATATTCAGGTTAAGGTGTCCAAATATGCGAAGAAGCTGGAAGCCGGAACCTACACCCTGTCCACAGCTATGAAGCCCAGGGAGATGATGGCGGTCATGGCTGGAGACGAACAGACTGAGGAAGAATGAGTGATTGTTGATGAGAGAATGATTGCCTACATCAATTCCTTAGATATGGGCAATTCGGAGCTTTTGAATCAAATAGAGGAGGAGGCAAGAGGGAGCTGTGTCCCGGTGATTCGCCGGGAGCTGCAGAGCCTTCTAAAAACTCTTTTGGCAGTGAAACAGCCCAGGGCCATTCTGGAGGTAGGAACGGCCGTAGGCTTTTCTGCTCTTTTAATGTGCGAATATGGGCATCCAGAGGCTCATATTACTACGATAGAGAAGTATGAGAAGCGGATTCCCATTGCCAGGGAGAACTTTCGGAGGGCAGGCAGGGAGGAGCAGATTACGTTTCTTATAGGAGATGCGGCGGAGCATCTTAAGCAGCTTGCGGGGCCCTTTGACTTTATCTTTATGGATGCGGCCAAAGGGCAGTATATTCATTTTCTGCCGGATGTGCTGCGGCTTCTGGAGCCAGGGGGAATTCTGGTGTCGGATAATGTGCTGCAGGATGGGGACTTGATTGAATCCCGGTTTGCAGTGGAACGCCGGAATCGGACCATTCACAGCAGAATGAGGGAATACCTGTATGAGCTAAAGCACAACCCCCAGCTGGTTACCTCCATTCTTCCTTTGGGGGATGGGGTGACCTTGAGTGTGAAACTCAATTAAAAATAGCAATATTCTTCTATTACAGAGGTGCTGGAGAGGAGATTGCGGAACTGGAATAGAGTATGAAGAAACCAGAATTGTTAATACCAGCCAGCAGCCTGGAGGTGCTGAAGGTTGCTGTGATTTTTGGAGCGGACGCCGTTTATATTGGCGGGGAAGCCTTTGGCCTTCGGGCAAAGGCCAAGAATTTTTCTCCGGAGGATATGAAGGAGGGCATTGCATTCGCTCATGAGCATGGAGTGAAGGTCTATGTGACAGCCAATATCCTGGCTCATAACCGGGATCTCAAAGGGATTCGGGAATATTTTTTTGAGCTTAAGGAGGTGCACCCGGATGCCTTGATCATTGCGGACCCGGGAGTGTTTATGCTGGCAAAGGAGATCTGCCCGGAGCTTGAGCGGCATATCAGCACCCAGGCCAACAATACCAATTATATGACCTACCGGTTCTGGAAGGAGCAGGGGGCAAAGCGAGTGGTATCGGCAAGGGAGCTTACCCTTTCTGAGCTTCGGGAGCTTCGGGCCAATATTCCGGAGGATTTGGAGATTGAGACCTTTATTCACGGGGCTATGTGCATTTCCTATTCCGGGCGCTGCCTTTTGAGCAATTATTTTACCGGAAGAGATGCCAACCAGGGGGCCTGTACACACCCCTGCCGTTGGAAGTATGCGGTGGTGGAGGAGACCAGGCCGGGAGAGTATTTTCCGGTTTATGAAAATGAGAGAGGCTCCTATATCTTTAATTCCAAAGATCTCTGCATGATTGAGCATATTCCGGAGCTTTTGGAGGCGGGAATTGACAGCTTTAAGATTGAGGGGCGGATGAAAACGGCGCTCTATGTGGCTACGGTGGCTCGGACCTATCGGAAGGCTATCGATGACTGCCTGAAATCGGAGGAGCTTTACCGGCAGAATATGGACTGGTACAGGGAGCAGATTGGCGGTTGTACTTACCGGGAATTTACCACAGGATTTTTCTATGGCAAGCCGGACGAGAGCAGTCAGATCTATGGAAACAGTACTTATATTAAAGGGTATACCTATCTGGGAATTGTGGATCACAGGGATGACTGGGGGTACTGCCAGATTGAACAGCGGAATAAGTTTTCCGTGGGAGATGAGATTGAGATTATGAAGCCGGAGGGGGAGAATATTCCGGTGAGGGTGGAAGAGCTTTTGGACGAGGACGGGAATCCTGTGCAGAGCGCGCCGCATCCTAAGCAGAAGCTGTTGGTGAAGCTTAGCGAAAAAGCGGATGTCTACGACATTCTGCGCAAAAAAGAGGAATCGGACACAAAGTAGCAGAGGGTGGAAAGGCACTTCTTTGGGGGAGTTATCATAAGATAATATAAATCCGCCAAAGAGGTGCCTTTTTGAAAACTTTTCCCCAACCATTACCGGCGAAAGAGGAGCAATATTATCTGCAGAAGCTGAAGGAGGGAGACCTTGAGGCACGCAATACCCTGGTGGAGCACAACCTTCGGCTGGTGGCCCATATTGTTAAAAAATACCAGGGTACGGAGGAGGATGTGGAGGATCTGATTTCCATTGGTACCATTGGGCTGATTAAGGCGGTTACCACATTTGACAGCGGCAAGGGTCCCAGGCTTGCCACCTATGCGGCCCGCTGTGTGGAGAATGAACTTTTGATGTTTTTTAGGGCCAGGAAGAAGACGGCCAGAGAAACCTCCTATTATGAACCCATTGGAACGGATAAGGAAGGAAATGAGATTCATCTGCTGGATATTATTGAGAGCAATGATCGGGACGCCTTTGCACAGATTAGCTTGAAGGCGGACAGCAAGAAGCTGTATGAGCTGCTTGATAAGGTGCTGACGCCCAGGGAGCAGAAGGTTTTGATTATGAGATACGGGCTCTATAATGGAAAGGAATACACCCAGCGGGAAATTGCCGGTCAGCTTGGTATTTCCCGTTCTTATATTAGCAGGATTGAGAAGAATGCTTTGGGGAAGTTGAAGGAATATTTTTGAAGGGGACGGACGGGACCGAGCCGAAACTGGGGCCGGGCTTTTCCATATGCGTGTTCGGACGGTTCACGCACACGGTATCTGCTCTTGTCGGACTAACGGGTTAGACTTTGACAGGCTTTGCCTGCATTAGCTTTTTGAACGCTAGTCCGCCAATATCAGACACCGTGTGCGTGAACAGCCGGACACTAGGATATTGGAAAAGCCCGGCCCCGGTTTCGGCTCGGTCCCTGGTTGTGGGTGGTTGCTGTGGTGGGTATATTTTTGATGCTTTTTGTTTTTATTGGTGTTTTTTATAGGCTTCATTAAATATTCCGGAGATGCGGATAAGTTAACGGAAATAGTGGGAAAAAATGAGGGCTTTAAACATTTGAGAAGGGATGCAGTTGATGTGCTGAATGCCTGCGTAAATGCAAAGCTGGTTATGAGTAAAGATGAGGAGGAATGTGACGTGTGCCTTGCAATTCAATCTATTGCGGACAGAGCGGCGGATGCGCAGAACATTAAAACCTTATTAAAAAAGTGTCAAGCATTTAATGGAAACTATGGGCTGGAGTGCAGAGGAGAGCATGGACGCCATCGGAGTTTCCGATAGTGATAAGGATAAGCTGATGTCTCATTTTTAATAAGGTGTTTTTTCAAAAGCCGGATGAATGATGCAGAATAGTCGTGAATATCAAATAAACGAAATCTCAGGCAGTCAGAGGCGCCCCATTGTCTCAGACTGCCTTATAATTTGCCAAATTTCCGGGAAATTTCCCCAGAAGCTCCAAAACCACTTGCACAACCTGTAAATATATGGTAATCTAACCATATCTGATAAATTCCAATCTCAATTCGAGATTTACGATTTCCCAACAGATAACAAAAATAAGAAAAAAGGAGGAATGCAGTTTTTTATGTTCAGCAAAGTACATTCAGCGGCCCTGAACGGACTGGAAGCCTATCTGGTTCGTGTGGAGGCCGATATCAGTGACGGAATGCCCCAACTTTTGATGGTGGGCTATCTGTCATCGGAGGTGCGGGAGGCGGGAGACCGGGTGCGGACAGCCCTGCGCAATACCGGTATTGTCCTGCCTCCAAAGCGGATCACAGTGAATCTGGCCCCGGCGGGAATTCGAAAAGCTGGCTCTCGCTTTGATCTGCCTGTGGCGGCAGCGATTCTGGCCGCTCTGGAAAAAATTCCGGGGGACAGCCTTAAGGATATTATGCTCACAGGGGAATTGAGCTTAAGCGGCCAGGTGCTCCCGGTTCCGGGAATTCTGGCCCTGGTGGAGGCGGCCAGGGACGGCGGCATCCGAAGGTGTATTGTGCCGGAGCAGAATGTGGCAGAAGGGGCTGTCCTGGATGAAATGGAGGTCATCGGTGTTTCCAGTCTGGCACAGCTCATAGAGCTTTTGCGCCATCCGGATCAGGCTGTTCGGGTAAGGGTGGATACAAGCCGTCTGCTGGAAAACCAGGACTACACCGGAGAAGGTGATTTTGCTCAGGTGAATGGACAGGCTGTGGTAAGGCGGGCCGCGGAGGTGGCTGCCGCCGGGATGCATAATCTTCTGATGATTGGTCCTCCCGGTGCCGGAAAGACCATGATTGCAAAGCGCATCGCCGGTATTCTTCCTCCGGTAAGTCTGGAGGAAGCCCTGGAAATGACGAAGATCTACAGCGTGGCCGGTCTTTTGCCGGAGCATACGTCCCTTCTTGTAGGCCGGCCCTTTCGGGCGCCCCATCACACCGTTACCCCGGAGGCTTTGGCCGGGGGAGGAAGGGTTCCCTCTCCGGGAGAGATTTCCCTAAGCTCCGGGGGAATCCTCTTTCTGGACGAGTTTCCGGAATTTAAGAGAAGTGCCTTGGAGATTCTAAGACAACCCCTGGAGGAGCGGCGGGTATGTATTTCCCGGACAGCCGGAACCTATATATTTCCGGCAAAATGTATGCTGGTGGCGGCCATGAATCCCTGCGCCTGCGGTTACTATCCGGATCGAAGCCGCTGTACCTGTACGGAGCAGGAGGTGGGCCGTTACCTTGGGAAAATCAGCCGTCCCCTTCTGGATCGCATAGATATCTGCGCGGAGGTTCCGGGAATTTCCTATGAGGAGCTGACCAAAAAGAGGGAAAATGAGAGCTCTGCCCAGATACGCAGGCGCGTGGAGGCGGCCCACCGGATGCAGCAGGAGCGCTATGAGGGACTTCCCATTCATTTTAACGCATATTTGAATGGAAATGAGACGGAGCGCTTCTGTCCTCTGGGGAAAAAGGAGCAAAGACTGTTAAAAAATGCATTTACTAAGCTAAATTTAAGTGCAAGGGCATATTATAAGATTATCAAGACAGCACGTACCATTGCGGATCTGGAGCAGGAGAAGCGGATTTTAGAGCAGCATCTTTTGGAGGCCATCCGATACCGCCTGCCGGAGGGAGCCTACTGGGGGAAGGACGCATGAGGGAGCAGGAAGGGGGCATGTTTCAGGAGATGCATGGGAGGGATGCCATGGAAGCCTACTGGCATTGGCTGTGCAGCAGTCTTGTGGGGGAGCCGGGCTTGCTCTGGCGTCTGGTGGATCAATATGGAACCCCAAAGGAAGTATTTTGCGCTGGGGAGGAGGAGCTTAAAAAGAGGTTTCCGAGAAGTCCCAAAGGGATTGCAGGGCTTTGCGCAAAGCGAAGAGAGTGGGACTTTGTAAGGGAGCGGGAAGCTCTCAGGCGAAAGAAGATTGCTTTTGTGAGCTGTGAGCACCCGGCCTACCCGCAGCGCTTACATGCAGTCCCTCAGAAGCCGGGCGGCTTGTTTGTGAGAGGTGACCTGCCAAAGGAGGCTTCCCCCTCTATAGCCATTGTGGGAGCCAGGGCATGCAGTGCCTACGGGAGAAGCGCGGCCCTTTGGTTTGGCAGAGAGTTAGCAAGGGAGGGCGTGCAGATCATCAGCGGTATGGCCGCCGGCATTGACGGCTTCGGACACCAGGGCGCTTTGGAGGCGGAGGGAAGGACCTTCGGGGTTCTGGGAGGCGGTGTGGACATCTGCTACCCGGAATTTCACAGGGGACTGTATATGAGGCTGGAGAGAGAGGGCGGCCTGCTGTCAGAATATCCCCCGGGGACCCGCCCTCTGCGCCATCTCTTTCCCCAGCGGAACCGGATCATCAGCGGTCTCTGCGACGGGGTACTTATAATAGAAGCAAAAGCGAAAAGCGGTTCCCTCATTACGGCGGATCTGGCACTGGAGCAGGGGAGGGATGTGTATGCGGTTCCAGGACGCTTAGAGGACCCTCTAAGCGTCGGCTGCAACAACCTCATCCTCCAGGGCGCAGGAATTGCCCTTTCTCCGGCACAGATTTTGGAAGAAATGGGTATAACTCCCAAATTTGTTGGAAAAAATCAGGGGTCCGGGAAAATTGCTCTTGAAAAGGCTGAAGATATAGTGTATAGTTGTTTAGGTTTACAGGCCAAAAACCCGGAGGAGCTGTCCGCGGAGGCAAAGCTTCCTCTGGTAGAGGTTCTGCGTATCCTCACCAGCCTGGAGCTTCAGGGATATGCAAAAGAAATTTATAAAAATAATTATATTCGGGTATTGTAAGGATATCATAGAATAGAAGTTTGTAGTAATAGGAAAGAGGACGTATCAATGGCTAAGAATCTGGTTATTGTCGAATCACCGGCCAAGGTAAAGACAATCAAAAAATTTTTGGGAAGTAATTATGAGGTACTGGCATCCCAGGGGCATGTGCGGGATTTACCCAAAAGCCAGCTTGGAATTGATGTGGAGCATGATTATGAGCCCAAATACATTACCATACGGGGAAAAGGCGATATTTTGGCAAAGCTTCGCAAGGAGGCCAAAAAAGCGGACCGTGTTTATCTGGCAACCGACCCGGACCGGGAGGGCGAGGCTATTTCCTGGCACCTGTCCAAGGCCCTGAATCTGGATGAAAAGAAGATGTACCGCATTACCTTCAACGAGATTACCAAGGCGGCGGTGAAGGAGTCCTTAAAAAATGCCAGAGAGATTGATATGGACCTTGTGGACGCCCAGCAGGCCCGGCGGATGCTGGATCGGATGGTGGGCTATCGGATCAGTCCCATTTTGTGGGCCAAGGTAAAGCGGGGCCTAAGTGCAGGCCGTGTGCAGTCGGTGGCTCTGCGGCTCATTGCAGATCGTGAGGAGGAGATCAACGCTTTTATTCCCGAGGAATACTGGACCCTGGAGGCGGAGCTTACAGGGGCGGGAAGCAAAAAGCCCTTCCTTGCAAAGTTTTACGGAACGAAATCAAAGAAAATTACCATTACATCCAAGGAGGAAATGGATCAGGTTCTCCTAAAGCTTCAGGGTGCCTCCTTCCAGGTGACGGAGGTGAAGATGGGAGAGCGGACCAAGAAGGCTCCCCTGCCCTTTACTACCAGCACGTTGCAGCAGGAGGCATCCAAGACTCTGAATTTTTCCACGCAGAAAACTATGAGTCTGGCCCAGCAGCTCTATGAGGGAATTGATATTAAGGGAAACGGGACCGTGGGTGTTATTACCTACCTGCGTACAGATTCCACCCGAATTTCCGAGGAGGCTCAGAAAAATGCCAGAGCCTACATTGAGGAGCAGTACGGAAAGAATTATGTTTCCAGCGGAAGCTCCACCAAAAAGAGCGGCAAGAAGATTCAGGATGCCCATGAAGCCATCAGACCTACGGATATTTCCCGCATACCAGCAGCCCTAAAAGAATCCCTCACACGTGATCAGTTTCGCCTTTACCAGCTGATCTGGAAGCGGTTTGCGGCCAGCCAGATGGCGGATGCCGTGTATGAGACCTCTGCGGCAAGGATTGACGCGGGAGATTACCGATTTACCATGTCTGCCTCCCGCTTGTCCTTTGACGGTTTTATGTCCGTCTACGTCCAGGAGGAGGAAAAGGAGGAAAATGGGACCCTGTTAAAGGGGCTTGTCAAGGATATGACCCTGGAGCTTAAGAGCTTAGACAGTCAGCAGCATTTTACTCAGCCCCCTGCCCATTATACGGAGGCAGCCTTGGTGAAAACCTTGGAGGAGCTGGGGATCGGCCGCCCCAGCACCTATGCGCCCACCATTACCACCATCATTGCCCGGCGCTATGTTTCCAGGGAAAACCGAAATCTGTATCTGACGGAGCTGGGAGAGGTGGTCAACAATATGATGAAGGCGGCCTTCCCAAGCATTGTGGAATCGGACTTTACAGCCAATATGGAGGGGCTTCTGGATTGTGTGGAGGAGGGAACCGTTAGCTGGAAGACGGTTGTGGAGAACTTCTACCCGGATCTGGAGGCGGCGGTCCAGGTGGCGGAGAAGGAGCTTGAGGAGGTCAAAATCGAGGATGAGGTGACGGATGTGGTCTGCGATCTCTGTGGCCGCAACATGGTCATCAAATACGGTCCCCACGGTCGTTTCCTCGCCTGCCCGGGATTTCCTGAGTGCCGGAATACAAAGCCTTATCTGGAAAAGATCGGGGTTCCCTGCCCCAAGTGCGGCGCCGAGGTGGTGCTGCGCAAGACCAAGAAGGGCCGGAAATACTACGGCTGTGAGAATCACCCGGAATGTGACTTCATGTCCTGGCAGAAGCCATCTAAGAAAAAATGTCCCCGCTGCGGAAGCTTTATGGTAGAAAAGGGGAACAATCTGGTGTGTGCCGGTGAGGGTTGCGGCTACCGGGAGACCAGGGAAAAGGATAAAATGTAAAAGCTCAGATGGGCAGCAGCATTGGCTCACAGACTTTTCCATATCTGTGTTCGGGCAGTTCACGGACAATGGATATCGGAAAAGCCTGTGAGCTTTTATGTAGAATTTTCAAATATTTTTAAAAAGAGATTGAAAAGTTTGACTACTTATGCTAGTATCACAAATAACAAGAAGTATAAATTTTTTACAAAAGGAGGGGTGCAAGTGAGCGTACAGTTATTAGATAAAACCAGAAAGATCAACAAACTGCTTCATAATAATAGCTCCAGCAAGGTTGTATTTAATGACATCTGCCAGGTTCTCACGAATATTTTGAATTCTAATATTCTGGTTCTCAGCAGAAAAGGAAAAGTCCTGGGTGTAAGCCAGTGCGAGGGCGTGGAAGAGATTCAGGAATTAATTTCCAGTCAGGTTGGAGATCACATTGACGAGGCGCTGAATGAGCGGCTTCTTGGAATTTTGTCTACAAAGGAAAACGTAAACCTTCAGACACTGGGCTTTGTGTCTGATCATGTACAGGATTATCAAGCCATTATCACCCCCATTGATATTGCCGGCGAGCGGCTTGGTACTCTTTTTTTGTATAAGTACCGGGAGCAGTATGATATTGACGACATTATTCTGAGTGAGTACGGGACTACGGTGGTTGGTCTGGAGATGATGCGTTCTGTCAATGAGGAGAACGAGGAAGAGAAGCGAAAGGTCCAGATTGTAAAGTCAGCGATCAGCACGCTGTCCTTCTCGGAGCTGGAGGCGATTACTCATATTTTTGAGGAGCTTAAGGGGAATGAGGGGATTCTGGTGGCCAGCCGGATTGCGGACAGTGTCGGGATTACCCGCTCAGTGATCGTGAATGCCCTGCGCAAGTTTGAGAGTGCCGGAGTGATTGAGTCTCGTTCTTCAGGCATGAAGGGGACTTACATCAAGGTAGTGAATGATGTGGTGTTTGATGAGCTGGCGAAGCTGAAAAAGGCATAACTGACTAAGAGATATTTTTATACTTATATTTTTAGTAAAATAACAGAAGCTGAACAGAGAACCTATTTTCTGTTCAGCTTCTGTTATTTTTTGCTTTATGGCATTTGGATTGTGCAATATAGTGTAAAAAACGAAACTTTTTGAGTGAAAATTGTTGAACTTGATAAGAGAGTGAAAAACAGAGATAATGAAAGCAGGTAAAGGATATGAATATTAGACAAAAATATGAATTGAGAATGTTATCGGATGACAATCAGGTAGATATGGAGAGGATCGCGGAATTATTTTCGGTTCACCTAAGGACTGTGCGGTATGATATTGAGATTTTGAATACGTATTTGACACAGGAGCTGGGAACAGCCTGCATTGTTGTCAGTAATAAAATGGCTTATGTGGAGGAGACATTTCAAGGAAAGCTTCTGACATCCATAGACTGGAATACAAAGGATTTTTATGCGGATCGCTTAAGCAGTGAGGAACGAATGCTGCTAATTCTGTTTGACCTTTGTTGGAGCAGTACTTACAGCACCATTCAAGAGCTGGCGGACAAATATTTCGTGAGCAGAGCTACTGTAAATAAGGATATTGTAGCTTTGAAGGATTATTGTAAGAAAAATAATATTTCCTTTGTTGGAAACAGAGGAAGAGGACTTTGTATAGAAGCAGATGAAATAGAACGAAGAAGATATTTAGCTAAAATTATACGTGACTATACGGCTCTGCAGGCAAAGGGGAAAAATCATACATCTTCTGATTATGCCCAATGGTTTTTGGATGAGGCATTGGAAAGAATCAAGTCCATTGTGCTGGAGGTGGAAGACGAATTTTCCATGTACCTGGCAGATGTAGCATATGAAGCTTTGGTCATACACATTGCTTTATCCGTGGAGCGTTTTCGGACAAAGGTTCCTTATGGAGACTTGAAAAAATTGCCGGAAATGAGACGGGATAGTATACAGTATCAAATGGCAGATGAGATGGTGCAGCGTGTCAACAGGGCATTTCAAATTCAATTGGATGAAATGGAAATCTACTATGTTGCACTGCATATAGGAGCTAAATCCAGCATAGCAATTCGACAGGCTCCCTATGGAGAGGCTTCTTTGGAATACTATTGCGTTCGAATGATTTCTGACGTGAGTAGGCAGATAGGAAACGATTTGACGAATGATAAGCGCTTGTATGAAAATCTGCTTCAGCATATGAATGTGTGCATGTATCGCAAACAAAGCGGAATGCTTTTGGAGAATCCCTTAAAGGAAGAGCTCATACACAGCTATCCCAAATTGTATCAGGTGATCCGTCAGGTAATCCAGGCAGAAATGGCACCAGAGATTATCGTTGACACTGAGGATGAGATTGCATATATCCTATTGCATTTTGCTACAGCACTTTATCGAAGGGAACAGAACGCCGGAAGGCTGGCAGATGTGGTGGTGGTCTGCGCAACCGGAATGGGAACCGCGGAGCTGGTAGTAGCAGGATTACGTAACAATTTTCAGCTCAATATCAAGGGAGCGGCGGGAGCCCACCAGCTGGAAAGCTTTTTAAAGGGGCAGGAGGTGGATTTGATTATTTCCACAGTGCCTTTGCAGACTTCGAGAAGCTTTGTGCGTGTCAGTCCCATACTTCGAAGAAATGATGTGGTAAAAATTGGAAAAGAGCTTCTGGATATGGGCTTTGACATTGAAAAACCACTTCGTCCTCACAAGAATTGGAGTAATACGGCGCTATGGTTGGAACAGCTTCTGGAAGCGTACTCTGGTAAAGAACAGGAGGAGCTTCTAAAAAGTAAAATTCAGATGATACCAAAGAACAAAAAAGAGGAAGAGGTGGGGACCAGATATATGCTGAGTGAATTATTAAATGAGCAGTGTATCCGGCTGGATACAAAATGTGTGGATTGGGAGGATTCCATTTGGAAGTCCGGGGAATTACTGATAGAGAAAGGGGACATTACAGAGGCATATATTCAGGCTGTTATTGACAGTGTGAATGAGGTAGGACCTTATATTGTGATCACAAAGGGTGTGGCACTTCCCCATGCCACAAATAAGATAGGGGTTAATCGAACAGCCATGTCATTTATCCGCTTGCATACGCCTGTGAATTTCGGAAGCAGGCACAATGATCCGGTAAGATATATTTTTATGCTGGCAACGACGGATGCGGATTCACATTTAGGTGCTTTGCAGGATCTGGCAGAATTTTTAGACAGACAGGAATTTATGTCTTTATTGGAGACGGCTCAGGAACCAAAAGAAATTGTTTCTTATATTCAATCCAATGAAAGCAGTACATGAGGAAAGAAACAAGGGTAAAAATAAATTAGAAAGGAGGGATTGGTGTGCAGACTAAGAAATGCTTGATTATGTGTAGAACCGGAATGGGAAGTTCTATGATGCTGAAGATTAAGGTAGATAAGCTGATTGATAAGAAGGGCTACCCTCTGGACGTGACGCACGATGCATTTAGCGGCTTTGCAGGGCAGCAAAATGTGGATGTGATTGTTACCATGGAAGATCTGGTGGATGAATTCAAGGGATCCAAGGCATATGTCATTGGAGTAAAGGACATCATGGATATGGATTTTTTGGAAACGGAGCTGGACAAATATTTTTCACAGGTAGAATAGCAAAAGAGGAAATGTAAAAGGGGGTTTGTTTATGGCAATCTTATCATTTGTAGTTTATGACATTTTGGGACAAGCGGCTTTATTGATTGGCCTGCTAGCTTTGGTAGGACTTCTGATTCAGAAAAAACCTGCGGATAAGGTGATTTCCGGAACATTAAAAACCATTGTAGGCTTTCTGATTTTTGGAATTGGTTCCACGGCTGCACAGGGGGCTTTAAATGGCTTTCAGACCCTGTTTGTAACAGCCTTTGGTCTGGAGGGAGTTACACCGATTTCAGAGGCAATTACAGCACGTGCGCAGACGGTATATCCGGTAGTAATCGCTTTAATTATGGTTGGTGGCTTTGTCTGCAATCTTTTTGTGGCAAAGTTTACAAGGTTTAAATATGTATTCCTGACAGGGGGAGAAAGCTTATTTATGTCCGGGATGCTGGCGGTGATGCTAAAGGCCATGGGACTGTCTGACGTGGCGGCAATTCTCATCGGAGCTGTGATCCATGGTTTCGCGGCAGCGATCTATCCGGCCATTGCACAGAAGTCTATGAGGGCAGTAACTGGCAGTGACGAGATCGCGATGGGGCATTATGTAACGCTGGCCTATGCTCTTTCCGGTTGGCTGGGGAGTAAGGTAGGCGATCCGAAGAACAGCACGGAGAATATCAATCTGCCTGGTTGGCTGGCAATGTTCAAGGATTATATTGTATCCGTATCTGTGTCCATTGGAATTGTTTACTATGTGACTTCCTTAGTTGCCGGAAGGGCTGCGGTGGAGGCTATGGCCGGGGGAACCCACTGGCTGATATGGCCCTTGATGCAGACATTGACCTTCGCAGGAGGCTTGTATGTAATTATTACAGGTGTTCGTCTGTTCTTGGGTGAGATTGTTCCGGCATTTGCAGGTATTACAGAAAAGCTGATCCCTGGTGCAAAGCCAGCCCTGGATTGCCCGATTGTATTCCCTTACGCGCCTACGGCTACCGTACTTGGTTTCATTTCCGCTTATATAGCAGGCCTAATCTGTATGTTTATTATGGCGGCAATCGGAACAACCGTTATGATTCCGGTGGCAATTCCCTACTTTTTCATAGGAGCTACGGCAGGTGTGTTTGGAAATGCCAGAGGCGGCTGGAAGGGCTGTGTAGTGGGAGCCTTTGTATCCGGTATTCTGATTGCAATCGGACCGGCAATTATTTATCCGGTTATGGCCAGCGTGGGCCTTACAGGAGGAAGCTTCCCGGAAACCGACATGACACTTATTGGTATTGTGCTGAACTTTATTGGTAAGGCATTGGGAAAATGGTAAAAACAGGAGGAGTATGAGATGAAAAATGCAAAGCAGCTGGAACAGGTTGCAAATCGAAATAGAAAACGGATTGTTGAAATGGTTTATCATGCAGACGTTGGACATTTAGGGGGAGCCTTGTCTTCGGTAGACATTTTAACTGCAATTTATGAAAATGAGGTAGACTTTCAGGAGGAGCAGCGAACCAGAGTTGTGCTATCCAAGGGACATGCAGTTCCGGCTGTTTATGCAGAATTTGTAGAAAAGGGAATTATTGATGAAACGCTTCTTAAAACCTTTCGCCATGTGAACTCAAGGCTTCAGGGACATCCCTTTATTCGTGATTATCCCCAGGTGGATGCAAGTACGGGACTTTTGGGGCAGGGTTTTTCTATGGCGCTGGGAATGGCGGTGGCAAAGAAAAAGTGTGGAGATTTACATAAGGTTTACGTGATGGCTGGTGATGGTGAAATGCAGGAGGGTCAGAACTGGGAGGCATTGATGGCTTCCGGACATTACCAGATGGATAATTTGGTATTTATCATTGATTACAATAAGCTTTCCTCCAGTCACCCCACAAATGAGATTATTTCTCTGGAGCCGTTGGCGGACAAATTAAGGGCCTTCAATCTACATGTGATCAGCATTGATGGAAATGATATGGAGCAGATTCTTTTGGCCATTGCGGAGGCTAAAACAGTAAAGGGGATGCCAACCGCCATTATTTCAAATACAGTCAAGGGAAAGGGTGTCAGCTTTATGGAAAATATTCCCAAATGGCATGCCAGCGGGTTGACGACAGAAGAGTTTGAATGTGCCATGAGAGAACTCAATGAAAAGGAGGAGGAGCTGAATCGTGGGATATGAGATGATTACATTGAGAGAGCTGGTAGGAACGATTTTGGTGGAAGAGGGTAAGAAGAATCCGGATATTTTTGTTCTTGACAGTGATCTGGCAAAGTCTACAACAACGAATAAGTTTCAGGCAGAATTTCCGGATCGGTTTTTAGAATTTGGAATTGCGGAGCAAAATGCCATGTCCATTGCGGCTGGGATTGCAACGGAGGGTAAGATTCCTGTTTATGCCAACTTTACAATATTTATTTCTGGCACCTGCTGGACACAGCTTCGCCAGCTTTGCTACGCAAATCTAAATGTAAAGCTGATTGCCACCCATCCCGGCATGGATGGCTGCTATGATGGAGCCAGTCATCATTCGAATGAATATCTTGCTTTGGTGAGAACGCTTCCGAATCTGCGTGTTTTGTCTCCCTCCAATCCGGATGAATTGCGCCAGGCAGTAAAGCTGGCTCTGGCATATCAGGGGCCGGTGTACATCAGCTGTGTACGTGACAGCGTTCCCAATCTTCCGGCAAAAGAGCAGGTGGAAATGGGAAAGGCCGTGGTGATGGAGGATCTGGGAGATGATTTTGCTATTATTTATGAGGGTGCTGTGACAGATCTGGCGATGAGAAGCTTTGAGGCGTGTAAGGAAAAGGGGATGAAGGGAAAGCTGGTAAATATTTTTTCCATAAAGCCGGTGGATACGGACTGTATCCGTAAGCTGGCAGGACGGGTGAAAAGGCTGGTGACTATTGAGAACCATACAGTATTAGGCGGACTTGGCGGCCTGGTGGCAGAGATTATCTGTGATATGCCTGCTCATGCACCTCTAAAGAGGGTTGGTGTGGAGGATGTGTTTACGGAATCTGGTCCATTGAAGGCTGTGAAGGAGAAGTATGGGTTGACGGTAGAGCATGTGTTGGAGAAGCTGGAGGAGGATTAGAGATATAAGGTATGGGATCCCTGGGGAGAGCCTGGGGATCTTTTTTTGAGTTTGTTATGTGGGGGCGGTTAGAAAACCTTTGGGGTATGATGTGGGGACGGTCGCCGGGTAGGCTCAGAAAACCTTGCGGTTTTCTTCACTATGCGGCAGTCGCCGCATAGACAAAAAAGCAGGAGCGCTGTCTGGAGTGCGAGCACTCCAGGCAGCGCTCCTGCTTTTTTGCTGCCCGGCTCGTTGCAAAAATAAAAAAAGAATAAATTTCATAAAATGTGTTGACAAATAAAAAT
Organism: bacterium 1XD21-13; assembly: GCA_009917555.1. Lineage (GTDB taxonomy): Bacteria > Bacillota > Clostridia > Lachnospirales > Lachnospiraceae > Laedolimicola. The sequence goes on from QZDX01000008.1 coordinate 66,739, forward strand.
GAAAGCATTAATATAATATCCGTAAGTTAGCACTCGATCTTGGTGAGTGCTAATAAGAAAAAACGACAACAATAGAATCAAGGAGGAATAGAAATGAAATTAGTACCATTAGGTGACAGAGTTGTACTGAAACAGTTTGAAGCAGAAGAGACCACCGCATCCGGTATCATTCTGGCAAGCAAGTCCCAGGAGAAGCCTCAGCAGGCAGAGGTTATCGCAGTAGGACCTGGCGGAATGGTGGACGGAAAAGAAGTGACCATGCACGTAAAGGAAGGCGATAAGGTTATCTATTCCAAGTATGCAGGCAATGAGGTAAAGCTCGGAGATGAGGAGTACATCATTGTAAAGCAGAACGACATCCTTGCAATTGTAGAATAATGATAGAAAACAAATAAGACTGGAGGAGTTTTAAAATGGCAAAGGAAATCAAATACGGTGTGGAGGCAAGAGCCGCACTGGAGGCAGGCGTAAATAAACTGGCAGATACCGTGAGAGTAACCTTGGGACCCAAGGGAAGAAACGTTGTACTTGACAAGCAGTTCGGCGCTCCCTTAATCACCAATGACGGTGTTACCATTGCAAAGGAGATTGAGCTTGAGGACGCATTCGAGAATATGGGTGCTCAGCTTGTAAAAGAGGTAGCTACCAAGACCAATGACGTAGCAGGTGACGGCACCACAACCGCAACCGTTCTGGCACAGGCCATGATCCATGAGGGCATGAAGAACCTGGCAGCAGGAGCCAACCCCATTGTTCTGAGAAAGGGTATGAAGAAGGCTACCGACGCAGCAGTAGAGGCCATTGCAGGCATGAGCAGCAAGGTAAACGGCAAGCATCAGATCGCCAGAGTGGCGGCTGTTTCCTCCGGAGACGATGAGGTAGGAAATATGGTAGCGGATGCCATGGAGAAGGTTTCCAAGGATGGCGTTATCACCATTGAGGAGTCCAAGACCATGAAGACCGAGCTGGACCTGGTAGAAGGTATGCAGTTTGACCGCGGATACATTTCCGCATATATGGCAACCGATATGGAGAAGATGGAAGCAGTTCTTGACGATCCCTATATCCTGATTACCGACAAAAAGATTGCAAACATTCAGGAGATCCTTCCCCTTCTGGAGCAGATTGTACAGACCGGCCGCAAGCTTCTGATTATCGCAGAGGACATTGAGGGCGAGGCTCTGACCACTCTGGTTATGAACAAGCTGCGCGGAACCTTCACCGTAGTAGGCGTCAAGGCACCGGGCTACGGCGACAGAAGAAAAGAGATGCTTCGTGATATAGCGATTCTGACCGGCGGTCAGGTTATCTCCGAGGAGCTGGGTCTTGAGCTTAAGGAGGCAACTCTGGATATGCTCGGAACAGCCAAGTCCGTGAAGATTCAGAAGGAGAACACCATCATCGCAGACGGCGCAGGGGACAAGAAGGAGATCGAGCAGAGAATCGGCCAGATTCGCGCACAGATCGAGGAGACCACCTCTGACTTTGACCGCGAGAAGCTCCAGGAGCGTCTTGCAAAGCTGGCAGGCGGCGTGGCAGTCATTCGGGTAGGTGCCGCAACCGAGACCGAGATGAAGGAAGCAAAGCTCCGCATGGAGGATGCTCTGGCAGCTACAAGAGCGGCCGTAGAGGAAGGTATCATTGCAGGCGGCGGTTCCGCATATATCCATGCAATCAAGGAGATCGAGAAGCTGCTTGAGACCACAGAGGGTGACGAGCAGACCGGCGTGAAGGTGATTCTGAAGGCTCTGGAATCTCCGCTGTATCACATTGCGGCAAATGCAGGACTGGAAGGCGCAGTCATCATCAACAAGGTGAAGGAGTGCGAGCCGGGCGTTGGCTTCGATGTGCTTCATGAGGAGTATGTAGACATGGTAAAGGAAGGCATTCTGGACCCGGCAAAGGTTACCAGAAGCGCACTGCAGAATGCAACCAGCGTAGCCTCCACCTTCTTAACCACCGAGAGCTGCGTGGCAAACATCAAGGAGGAAGCTCCCGCAATGCCGGCAGGCGGCGGAATGGGCGGTATGATGTAAGCCGAGCTTGCAAAAGCGCATAGCTTGATTAGGAAAGAAGAGACGCTATTCAAAGAGTAGCGTCTCTTTTGTCTTTGCAGGAAAGACAAATGTACATTTACGTTTTTTGCCTGAAATTGTATTGACAATAACCGCTCTTTTCGCTAAGATAGAAAATTAATATAAACAAAATGAAAACGGACAAACACGAGAGGAGAGAGTAAAATGGGTAAAATTATTGGTGAGAGCATTACATTTGACGATGTGCTGTTGGTACCGTCCTATTCCGAGGTCATTCCCAATGAGGTAGACCTGTCAACGAACCTGACAAAGACTGTGCGGCTGAACATCCCCATGATGAGTGCCAGCATGGACACGGTTACGGAGCACCGGATGGCCATTGCCATGGCAAGACAGGGCGGCATCGGTATTATTCATAAAAATATGTCCATTGCGGCACAGGCCGAAGAGGTGGACCAGGTAAAGCGTTCTGAAAATGGTGTCATCACAGATCCATTCTATCTTTCTCCTGAACATACACTGGCAGAGGCCAATGAGCTGATGGGTAAATTCCGGATTTCCGGCGTTCCCATTACCGAGGGCAAAAAGCTGGTAGGCATCATAACCAACCGTGACTTAAAATTCGAGACGGATTTCACAAAGAAAATCAAAGAATCCATGACCTCTGAGGGGCTGATCACCGCAAAGGAGGGCATCACCTTAGAGGAAGCCAAGAAGATTCTGGCAAAGGCGAGAAAGGAAAAGCTTCCCATTGTAGATGATAATTTTAATCTAAAGGGCCTTATCACCATCAAGGATATTGAGAAGCAGATCAAGTACCCCATGTCCGCCAAGGACGAGAAGGGCCGTCTGCTCTGCGGCGCCGGCGTGGGCATTACCAGCAACGTGCTGGAGCGTGTGGAGGCTCTGGTAAAGGCACAGGTGGATGTGATTGTGCTGGATTCCTCCCACGGACATTCTGCAAACGTCATCCGCTGTCTGAAGATGATCAAGGAGGCATATCCGGATCTGCCTGTGATTGCCGGAAATATTGCTACCGGACAGGCTGCCAGGGATTTGATTGAGGCAGGAGCGGACGCAGTTAAGGTTGGTATCGGACCGGGTTCCATCTGTACCACCCGTGTGGTTTCCGGAATCGGCGTTCCCCAGGTGTCTGCAATTATGGACTGCTATGAGGTGGCCAAGGAATATGGCATTCCTGTCATTGCCGACGGGGGCATCAAATACTCCGGCGACATTACCAAGTCCATTGCGGCAGGAGCCAATGTCTGCATGATGGGAAGCATCTTTGCAGGCTGTGACGAGGCTCCCGGCGAGTTCGAGCTGTTCCAGGGCAGAAAGTATAAGGTTTACCGTGGCATGGGCTCCATCTCCGCCATGGAGAACGGAAGCAAGGATCGCTATTTCCAGGAAGGTGCCAAGAAGCTGGTTCCCGAAGGCGTGGAGGGCCGTGTGGCTTACAAGGGCACGGTGGAGGATACCATCTTCCAGCTTCTCGGAGGCTTGCGCTCTGGTATGGGACTGTGCGGAACACCGAACATTGAAGCGCTCAAGGAAAACGGAAGATTCATCAAGATTTCCGCCGCATCCCTGAAGGAAAGCCATCCCCATGACATTCATATCACCAAGGAGGCTCCCAACTACAGTACGGATGCATTATAATATATATAGAAGTAACGGGTGCTGTTGATTCCTGTTTGAGCGGCATCTGTTTAATGCTCGTAAGGCATAATTAAATCAAAAATAATAAAAAATCACTTTAAAATGACTTTTTTATAAAAATAAATCATTTTGAAGTGATTTTTTCTTGAAAATAAATCATTTTTCTATTATAATCAGGGTAACATAACAAAATGAATCAAAGCATACGTACTAGTGATCCGTATCCTAGACGGGAAAGGAGCTTCCTGTGGAACGAAATATGATGGCAGAGCTGTCTGAGTGGAAGGACCAAAAGGCAGATCGCAAGCCGCTTGTGCTGTACGGAGTGCGTCAGGTAGGGAAAACCTATCTTTTGCAGGAGTTTGGTGATCGGTATTTTAAAAACAGCATTTACATTAATTTTGAGCGTATGGCCCCTGTGTCCGCTTTTTTCCAGGGAGAGCTGAATCCGGATCGCCTGATCCGGCTCCTGGAGGAATATTTTGGACAAAAAATCATTCCCGACGAGACGCTGCTTATTTTTGATGAAATTCAGAGCTGTGAGCGGGCGTTGACCTCCCTGAAATATTTCTGTGAGGAGGCGCCGGAGTACCATATAGCGGCAGCGGGAAGTCTGTTAGGCGTAGCGATACATCGGGAGCAATATTCCTTTCCCGTTGGAAAGGTACTGATAAAGACCTTGTATCCTTTAAGCTTTGATGAATTTTTGAAAGCCTTGGGTCAGCAGTATTATGTGACGCTGATCCGGGAGCATTTTGAAGCTATGTCAGAGATGCCCCCGGCGGTTCACCAGGAGCTGCTTCTGTGGTATCAGAGGTATCTGCTGATTGGAGGAATGCCTGCGGCTGTTAAGGAGTATCTGGAGAGGGAATCGCTTACCAATGTGCCGGAGATTCAAAGTCTGATTTTGAACGCCTACACAGCGGATATGGCGAAATATTCCAGTGAGAGCGAGAGTACAAGGATAAGAAATGCCTTTTCTTCCATGCCAGCCCAGCTTGCCAAGGAAAATAAGAAATTCCAATACAAGCTGATACGTAAAGGTGCTACGGCAGGATTGTTTGGGGATTCCATTGCGTGGCTGGTTTTTTCCGGCGTAGTGCTTTCCTGTGACAGAGTATCCGCGGGAGAGCTGCCGCTGATTGCGTTTCGGGACGTGTCGGCTTTCAAGCTGTACCTGTCGGATGTGGGGCTTTTGTCGGCTTTTGCGGGAATCCTGCCGGAGAATATTATACGGAAGGAGCTGTCGCCTGCTTATCAGGGGGCGCTGACAGAAAATTATGTGGCGCAAGCCCTGAAAGCAAATGGACATGAGCTCTATTACTGGACCTCGGATTCTCCTGTGGCAGAGGTTGATTTTGTGATTCAGACAGGGGGAACCGTGATTCCCATAGAGGTAAAATCTGGGGATCATGTGTGGGCGCGCAGCCTGAAGCATTTTCAGAAGCAATTTGAGCCAAAGCGGATTTACAGGCTGTCGGAAAAGAATTTCGGGGCGGAGGAGAGGATCTGCGCAGTGCCTCTCTATGCGGCTTTTTGTATTTGAGGAAATAATTAAAAGATTTTTAAGTTTTTCTGTAGTAAAATATAATTCAGATACGTTATTATATATGTAAAAGACAAGCAAAAGACGCGTATTTTGCAGGGGAGGGGGACCCTAAATGCTTTTATACTTATCCATGCTGGACACCCAGGAGGAAAAAGACAAGTTTACCTTGATTTATGAGCAGTATCAGCAGTTCTGTTGGTATGTGGCTTATCAGCTTCTTGGTGATGCCCATTTGGCGGAGGATGCGGTGCAGGAGGCTTTTTTGGCGCTCACCAGGCATCTAGATAAAGTAGAGAACGTGGACAGTCCGAGGACGAAGAAGTTTCTTATGACCATTGTAAAGAGCAAGGCCATTGACATTTTGAGAAAAAATAAGGGAGAGGTCTGCCCTTCGGAGGACATGAGCCTTGATATACCGGACCCTTCTTCGGACCTTTTGGACCAGTATATTACAAAAGAAAATTATGATTATCTGATATCCTGTATTCTGGATTTGGATGAGGCATACCGTGTGGTATTCGAGTATAAGTATCTTCATCAGATGTCGGACACAGAGATTGCCGGACTTTTAAATATTTCCCCCAAGCTGGCAAATGTGAGATTTTACCGGGCAAGAAAGAAGCTCCAGGAAATGCTGGAAAAGGAGGTGGCAGGCCGTGGCGGGAAGCGATAAGAGAGACAAAGCCTTAGATGTAAAAGAAGAGCTCTTAAAAGAGGCCCTGGATGCCTGCATGGAGGAGCAGCTAAGCTTCATTCCCCCGGAGTGTGAGATTGCCCGCATGCACACCTTTTCCCAGGAATTTCGGGAATACATGGAGAGGCTCTTAAAGACCAAGGGACGGCCGGAGCGCCGGACCATACAGAGAAAGGAGTTTATTTACAGCTTTAATAAGGTGGCAGCCAGCATCCTGGTGCTTCTGGTAGTCAGCGGTGCCATTGCAGGCGGAGCTCTGTTGCTGTCAAAAAGCGGCTCCAAAGGCAACTACGCCGATATGGCGCCCGCCGAGATGCAGGAGGTGTCTGAGGAGGAAGAAGCTGTAACAGCAGAGGCGCCTGCGGAGGAGCCGGTAGATGGAGAAGATCAGAACTCAGAAGCAGGAGCAGGGACCCAGGAGCCAGGAGAGGCTCCGACGGGAGACGCAGGAGAGGCGGGTGTGTCCGAAAGCGTAGAATTCATGGGCAGCAGTATTTCCCTGGCGGACAATCAGAGACTGCAGGAAAAGACAGAGACAGTGAAAACCCTTGTAAACAGTCCGGTCATAGCGCGGGACGCAGAGAGCGTGAAGGTAACTATCGGAAATATGGATGAGCGTCCCATTTACTACTATGCCTCCATGGACCTGGAGGTGCTCATTGACGGGGCCTGGTATCTGGTGCCTCCAAAGGAGAAGCCTACGGAGGAGGAAGAGAACCGTTTGGTACGTCTGGAGCCGGGCATGGCCCAGGACGAGGAGATTTTCCTGGAGAATTATGAGCTGGACTATGAGGCAGAGATGTACCGGGCAGTCACCTATATGGACGGTCTGATACTCTGCTCCCAGTTCCGCTTTGAAAATCCGGAGGAGGACCTGGAGGAAGCGCTGGAGCAGACTTGGGAATAAGCCGAAGTGACTTTACCCTTTAGTGCCGTCGCGCAGCGACAAGGTAAAGTCGCAAAGGCGCACGAGAGGAACTTTCATGAGTGCCTTTTCGAATGAAAGTTCCTCTCCTTACCTGTGTGTCAAAGCGACTTTACCCTTTAGTGCTGTCGCGCAGCGACTATAATTAGGAGGATAAAATATGAGAAAGGATATAAGAAGAATTGCCTTACTAGCAGCAGGTATCTTGATTTTGAGCGGCTGCGGTGGGAGAAAATACGCAGATATGGCAGAAACATCAGCACCTGCAGAGGCTCCGGCTATGTCGCAGGAGAGCTACAACAGCTACGACGGAGGATACTATAGCGACACAGCCATGGACACGGAGATAGCGGAGGAGGCCCCTGCAGAGGAGTACTATGAGACCTATGAGACGGAGGAGGGAAGCGGCATCTCCTCCACCGCGGGAATCGACAGCATTACCTCCACGAGCCAGAAGCTGATCAAAACCGTTTCCATGACCATGGAGACAAAGGAATTTGATCCTCTGATGGAGAACATCCGCGGCAAGGTAGAGGAGTTGGGCGGGTACATAGAAAGCTCCGAGGTCTCCGGCAGCAGCTACTACAGCGTCTATGAGAGCCGCTATGCCTGGATGACCCTGCGGATTCCCTCTGGCAAGCTGGACGGCTTTGTAACCATAGTAAGCGAGCTTGGCAACGTAGTCAACAAGAGCGAATCCGTTCAGGACATCACCCTGCAGTACGTAGATGTGGAGAGCCATAAGAAAGCCCTGGAAACGGAACAGAACCGCCTCCTGGAGCTTTTGGAAAAGGCCGAATCCATGGAGGATATTATTACCATTGAGAGCCGTCTCTCCGAGGTGCGCTATGAGCTTCAATCCTATGGCTCCACGCTGCGGACCTTTGACAATCAAGTCAGCTACAGCACCGTAGAGCTCAATATCCGTGAGGTAGAGCGTGTGGCGCCGGTGGTGGAGGAGCTGACCTTCTTCCAGGAGATTCAGTACCGCCTGTCTGACAACTTCTACGATATCGGCCAGGACCTCCGGAGCTTTGCCATCTGGTTTATCAGCTCACTGCCTTATCTTGTTATCTGGGCAGTGATCATTATGGTTGCGGTGCTTCTGGTGAGAAAGCTTGTCTTTCGCAAGCACTTCTTTCGAGGAAAGAAAAAAGCGCAGATGAACACACAGCCACAGGAAACGAAAAATCAGGAGCAGGAGAAAAAGGAAGAATAAAAAGTGACAAATGTCATAGAAAATTCATTACAAAATACAGGTGCGCGAAAACCAAAAATTTTTTAAGATAATTACTGTAACAAGAAAAAATTCAAGGGAGGATTTTAAAATGAAGAAAAAAATTCTTAGCGCACTGTTGTGTACCGCTATGCTTGCTGCAGTAGTAGCTGGCTGTGGAAGCAAGCAGGCAGAAGCACCTGCAGAGGCTCCGGCAGAGGAAGCTCCGGCAGAAGCACCTGCAGAGGATGCAGGAGATGACGCAGAGGCACCTGCAAAGAGTGGTGGACGAGTATTCGGCTACACCTGTATGGATGGAACAAACCCCTTCTTCGTAGCACTTGAGGGAGCTATCCGTGAGGTAGTAGAGTCTCATGGTGATACTCTGATCTCCATGGACCCGGGCAATGATTCCAATACCCAGATTGATCAGATCGAAGACCTGATTTCCAGAGGCGTTGAAATTATGTTTGTAAACCCGGTAGATGCAGACGGCATTATCCCGGCACTGGATGCGCTGAAGGATGCGGACATTCCGATGTTCGGCTTTGATACCCAGGTTGGCGATATGAGCTATCTGGTATCCTATGCAGGATCTGACAACTACAATGCAGGCTATGTATGCGGCGAGGACCTGGCAAAGAAGGTTCCGGAAGGCGGCGACATCCTGGTACTTGATTCCCCCACCATGCAGTCCGTAACGGACAGAACCGATGGCTTCCTGAAGGCTATTGAGGATTCCGGTGTTACCTTTAACGTAGTAGGACAGCAGGATGCTCAGGGAAATCAGCAGCTGGGCAATGAGAAGGCTACAGACCTTCTGACCGCTCATCCCGATGTAGTAGCTATCTTTGGCGGCAATGACCCCACAGCTCTTGGCGCATATGCAGCAGCAGACGCTGCCGGCGTAACTCCGCTGATTTACGGTGTGGATGGTTCTCCGGATGTTAAGAAGCTGCTTGAGGATACCATCATGGAAGGTACAGGAGCTCAGTCTCCCATTACCATCGGCAAGACCATTGCTGAGACCGCTTATCAGTGGTTGGATGGCGAGGAAGTAGAAGCCTTTATTCCAATCGAGACATTCCTTATCACCGCAGACAATGTGGGAGATTACGGCGTAGACGGATGGCAGTAATTAGCTAGCAGTGAAAACGCCAGTAAGCAAATAAGTTACTGATTGAACAGGAACAAAAAGGGCTTTGGTCCATAGACGGAGCAAAGCCCTTTTATCAAGTATATCCTTGCATTCATTCTTGAGCAAAGAGTACGGACTATTTACTTCAAAATGAGTGCAAGAATGTACCAGGATATCACAAGACAGGTGGTGGCGATGCGTGAGTGAACAGTATTTACTTGAAATGAAAGGAATTCATAAATCCTTCCCCGGTGTCAAGGCCCTGCAGAACGTAGGCCTTCAGTTGAAGGCCGGAGAAGTACATGCGCTTTTGGGGGAGAACGGCGCCGGTAAATCCACCCTGATTAAAGTACTGGGTGGTATTTACCATGCAGAAGAGGGAGAGATCTACATAGACGGCCAGAAGGTAACCATCGACGGTGTTGTGGCTGCCCGGGAGGCAGGCATTTCTATCGTGCACCAGGAGCTGGTTCTGGTTCCCTATATGACCGTTGCTGAAAATATTTTCCTGGGCCGTGAACCGGGGAAAAAACTGAATATCAACCGTAAGCAGATGACAGAGGAAGCGCAGAAGCTTATGGATGCCTATGAGATGAATATCAATGCGGACACATTGGTAGAGCATCTGACCATTGCGCAGCAGCAGATGGTCGAGATTGTGAAGGCAATCTCCTTTAATTCTAAGATTCTGGTTATGGATGAGCCCACATCATCCATTTCCGACAAGGAAGTAGGCTTCCTGTTTGAGACCATGCGGGCCCTGACCAAAAAGGGCGTGGGAATTATCTATATTTCCCATAAAATGAGTGAGCTGGAAGAGATTTGTGATCGAGTGACCGTTATGCGAGACGGGGAAACCGTAGGAACCAAGGTGGTGAAGGAGACGACAAAGGACGAACTGATAGCCATGATGGTTGGACGGGAACTGACCAATTACTATACACGGGATTATCTGGAGCCGGGAGAAGAGGTGTTAAGATGCGAGCACATCTCAGACAATAAGATGGCGAAGGATGCGAGCTTTGAACTTCACAAGGGAGAGATTGTAGGGTTTGCGGGACTGGTGGGAGCCGGACGAAGCGAAACCATGAAAGCCGTTTTCGGCCTTGCTCCGCATATGTCCGGAGAGGTCTATGTGGACGGCCAGAAGGTACAGATCAAGTCTCCTGTGGACGCGCTGAGATACGGAATTGCGCTGGTGCCTGAGAGCCGTAAGGAGGAAGGGCTCTATAAGGTACAGAGCGTGCGGTTTAATTCCACCATTGAGGTTCTTTCCCAGTTTATTAAAAACCTGAACGTAAACGCGAAAAAGGAAGAGGAGATCACCCAGAAATACATAGACATGATGGGAACCAAGACGCCCAGCCAGGAGCAGGTGATCGGCAACCTGTCCGGCGGAAACCAGCAGAAGGTAATGATCGGACGTTGGCTTGCCACATCTCCCAAAATATTGATTCTGGATGAGCCTACCCGCGGCGTTGACGTAGGCGCCAAGGCGGAAATTTACGGGATTATGAACGAACTGGTAAAGCAGGGAATGTCCATTATCATGATTTCATCCGAGCTTCCGGAGATTATCAATATGAGTGACCGGATCTACGTTATGAACGAGGGCCGGGTGACCGGATGCTTGAGCCATGAGGATGTTACCCAGGAAAAGATCATGCAGCTTGCGGCAAAGTAAGCGCAGAGTGAAGGAGGAGAAGCTATGGCAGCCAGATTTAAAAATGGAGTTGTCAGATATTTCAAGGATAATATTGGTATTATAATAGCACTGTTGGTAATGTGCGTGTTTTTAGTTATATTCCCCACCACAAGAACAACCTTTCTGACCCCGAAGAACGTGTTTAATATTCTTCGTCAGAACGCGTCAAACCTGTTTCTTGCCACAGGTATGACCATGGTCATTATCCTGGGAGGCATTGAGCTTTCCGTTGGATCCGTAATAGCCCTTTCCGGTGTTGTGGCGGCCGGCTGCGTGATCAATTTCGGACTTCCCGAGATCGTGGGCTTTCTGGCGGCTATCGGAGTAGGCGCCCTTGTGGGTATGTTTAATGGCTTTATCATCTGCAAGACAGATATTCCGCCCTTTATCGTGACCCTGGCATCCATGAACATCACAAAGGGAATCGCCTTGGTTCTCACGGGAGGCTCACCTATCCGCTGTATGACGGACGCCTTCAAGTTCCCGGGAGCCGGCTATGTGGGACCGGTGCCCACACCTGTTATTCTGATGATCATTGTATTTATCATTGCGGCACTTATCATTAACCGGACTCAGCTGGGGCGCCATATCTACGCGGTAGGCGGCAATGCCCAGGCGGCAAAGTTTTCCGGTATCAATGTGCAGAAGGTAAAGTTTATCGTCTACACCTACACGGGCATCATGTCCGGTATCGCAGGCGTGGTGGTTGCCTCCCGTCTGTATTCCGGCCAGCCCACGGCAGGTGACGGCGCAGAGATGGATGCCATCGCAGCGGTAGTCGTAGGTGGTACCTCCATGAGCGGTGGTTCCGGACGGCTTGGCGGCACCTTAATCGGAGTTCTGATTATCGGAGTTCTGAACAACGGCCTGAATCTTATGGGTGTGGATTCCAACTGGCAGTACATCGTCAAGGGTCTGGTTATTCTTCTTGCGGTTTATGTGGACTTCATTCGTAATAAAAAGGCGGGAAGATAAAAAAGTACCAATGTGCACAAAAAGTCTCTGCGGTCCTCGGACCAAGGAGGCTTTTGTGATGGAGAAGAAGATGAAAAAGCTTACCTTAGTCATTGCTTTCACGGCTTGTATCAGTATCTTGACAGGCTGCGGAATTTTACGGGATAATAAGGGGGAGCACATTCCAAGGGTTTTTGGCGCCACCTACATGACCAGGAACAACCCCTATTTTGATGTGCTGCATGAAGCCTTGGAGGAGGGCGTGGAGGGAAATGGGGACATTCTCATTTCCAGGGACCCCAACCAGGACCAGGAACGGCAGAATGCTCAGATTATGGAAATGATAGAGGAGGGAATCGAGGTACTCTTCTTGAATCCCGTGGACTGGGAAAAGGTGAAGCCTGCTCTGGAGGCATGTCGGGAGGCAGGTGTGGTAGTCATTAACATTGACACGGTAGTGAAGGACACGGAGTATGTGGTCACCGTCATTGAGACAGATAATTACCAGGCCGGCGTGCTTTGCGCGGAGGAGATGATGAAGCAGGTGGACCAGGCGCAGATTGTGATTGTTGACAATCCCATCCAGACCTCCATAACAAACCGCGTCCAGGGATTTCTGGACACCATCGAGGGAAATGAGAATTACCAGGTGGTGTACACCCACGCAGGGGCGGGAGAGTTTGAGGTGTCTGCGGATATGGTGGGAGAATTCCTGAAAAAGAACATTGAGTTTAATGTAGTTTTGGGGGGGAATGATCCCAGTGCCTTGGGAGCCCTGGCAGCTCTGCAGCAATATCACAGGGAGGATGGAGTGCTGATCTACGGCATTGACGGGTCCCCCGACTTTAAGGCCATGCTGGAGCTTGGGGCCGTATCCGGAACCAGCGCCCAGAGCCCCAAGACCATCGGGGAGGTGGCCGTGAAGAAGGCTTATGATTATCTGAATGGGATAGAGATAGAGCCCTATATCAGTATAGAGCCTTATATGATTACCAGAGAAAATCTGAGTGACTATGAAGTGAACGGATGGCAGTAATTTCACAGCAAGGGATGGAATAAAAGGCAATAGCTATGAGTAACGGGAAGGAACGCTTTGTAACACTGCTCCAGGGAGCAATGCTGATTTTGAATGTTGTGTGTGTGGCTCTGATCTGCGTGCTGATCTATGTGACCACCAGAAGGATTCTCGGCAATTACAATGCCAGGGAGTTCTTAAACTCCATATCTGCCTTTCCGGAGGACCCAAAGGCCAATATGATTGTCTGCATGGCCTTAATGGGAATTCTGGTGCTGACCTTTTTGGTACGACATCTCTGGAGGGAAATACCGAACAAGTGGAATGTAGCTACTCTGATCCTTGATATGTTCGTATGTAGTATCGTAATTTACCGGCTGAATTTTAATTACAAGGGACTGCTGCTTCTGGTGTTTGCCAGCGTGATTGCCTATGTGAAGGATGGAAAGATGAAGCTGGCCCTGGTAGCCATGGCCATTGTGGGATATCTGGTGGCGGATTATGAGCTTTTGTCCATCTATATGCCGCTGTACAATATTTCCGATTATATCCAGTATTACTCTTATGATACACAGCAGTACTTATTCAGCGTTTACAATATCCTGCTGTCCTTAAATATGATGCTCTTTATTGTCTACTGTGTGTATGTGATCAACGTGCAGAGGGGAACAATTGAGGAGGTAAACCGCCTCTATCATGAGCTCCAGACAGCGAACGAGCAGCTTCAGGAGTATGCCAATGTGACAGAGCGCATGGCCCAGACCAGGGAGAGAAACCGTCTGGCCAGAGAGATCCACGATACCCTGGGGCATACGCTCACCGGCATTGTCACCGGACTGGACGCATGTATGGCCCTCGTTGACGTATCGCCGGAGCAGACGAGGAAGCAGCTTTCCCTATTGTCCAAGGTGGGCAGAGAGGGCATCCGGGACATCCGCCGCTCCGTCAATGAGCTTCGACCGGATTCCCTGGAGCGCTTAAGCCTGGAGGTAGCTATCCGAAAGATGGTCACAGACATGAGCAAGGTATCCGATGTGCGGATTCATTTTAAGACCGAGGAGAAGCATCTAAAATTTGATGAGGATGAGGAAAATGCCATCTACCGGGTGGTGCAGGAGAGCATTACCAACGCGGTTCGGCATGGTCACGCAAAGGAGATCTGGATTACGCTGGAACGTCTGGAGGGAGAGATGCTGCTGACCATTCATGACAATGGGATTGGCTGTAAAGAGATGAAGAGTGGCTTTGGAACAAAGCATATTAAAGAGAGAATCGAAATGCTGCGGGGAACGGTAACCTTTGACGGACAGCACCAGGGCTTTACCGTAACCGCGCATATACCAATTCGCTGGGGGGAGACCTATGATTAAAGTTTTGATTGCAGATGACCAGGAGCTGATTCGGCAGAGCCTTCAGATTGTGCTTGAAAGCAAGGAGGGTCTTGAGGTTACGGGTGTGGCGGCTGACGGACAGGAGGTTATTCAATGCATCCGGAAGCAGAAGCCGGATGTGGTGCTGATGGATATTCGGATGCCGAAGATGGACGGCGTTCAGTGTACAAAGATTATCAAGGAGAATTATCCTGAGATTAAAATTATCATTCTCACCACCTTTGATGATGATGAGTACGTATACAATGCGTTGAAATTTGGCGCCAGCGGTTATCTGTTGAAGGGCGTTTCCATGGAGGAGCTTGAAAATGCCATCCGTACCGTATACGGCGGCCGGGCCATGATCAACCCGGATATTGCCACCAAGGTGCTGCGCCTCTTTTCCCGAATGGCTCAGGGAGATTACACCATTTCGGTGGGAAATAAGGGCGTGGAGGAGCTGACAAAGACCGAATGGAAGATTATCGCCCAGGTGGGCACCGGGGCGGCCAACAAGGAGATTGCGGACAATCTGAAGCTTTCGGACGGAACGGTTAGAAATTATTTAAGCACGATTTTGAATAAGCTGGACTTAAGGGACCGCACCCAATTGGCAATCTGGGCGGTTCAGACCAATGCGGCCAAGCAGGTGCTGGAGGATTAAGGCGAGGAAAAGATGGGGAAAATAAAGGCGGACAAAAGAATATGGATAGCTCTGGGGGCAGTTCTGTGTGTGGCTCTGCTGCTTCTGTTTACTCATCAGGGTAAAAGGAAAGAGGTAGTTCTGGAGTTCGGCATGTTTACGGGAAGCAACTGGGATGTGGCAACGGCCAACAGCTTTGTGATCATTGACAAGGCCATTGCACGCTTTGAGGCGGAGCATCCGGGAGTGCGGATTCACTACTATAGCGGCGTTTTGAAGGAGGACTATTCCGAGTGGTTTTCCCGTAAGCTCCTGGTGGGTCAGGAGCCGGATGTATTCATGGTGCTGGGAACGGATTTCAACCAATTTTCCTCCCTGGGCGTCATGAAGAATCTTGACGAGCTGATAGCAGGGGATGGGGACTTTGAGCCGGACAATTATTTTTCCAGCGCCTTTTGTACCGGGCAGTATGGAGGGGTTCAGTATGCCCTTCCCTATGAGACGGTGCCCACCCTTATGTTTGTAAATAAGACCCTTCTTACCAAGGAGGGGATTGCCATGCCGGACCAGGAATGGGCCTGGGAGGATCTCTATTCCATCTGTGAGAGGGTGACAAAGGATACGGACGGCGACGGGCGTTTAGACCAGTTCGGTATTTTTAATTACGGCTGGAAGGACGCAGTATGCTCCAATGGAGGGGAGATCTTTGATTCGGACGGAATGGAGGGTCACTTTACCGACGAGCGCCTGGTGGAATCGGTAAAATACATCCGCCAGCTAAACGATCTGAATCAGGGGCAGAAGGTGGTTCGGGAGGACTTCAACAACGGCAATGTGGCATTTATGCCTCTGACCTTTGCGGAGTACCGGACCTACAAGACCTATCCCTACAAGATCAAGCGGTACGCCAACTTCCAGTGGGACTGCATTACCATGCCGGCGGGAACCCAGGGCGATAATCTCTCCCAGGTGGAGACCCTGCTTATGGGCATCAGCGCCAACACCAAGGAGGAGGAGCTGGCCTGGGAATTTTTGAAGCTGCTCACCTATGACGAGGAGCTGCAGACCGAGATCTTCCGCTATTCCCAGGGTGCCTCCGTGTTGAAGGCGGTGACCCAGTCCAGTGAGATGGAGAGCATTGTGCAGGAGGATATGGAGGAGGGCGACACGGTCATCAGCGGGAAGCTCTTGGGACGTGTGATTGAGGAGGGAAACATTGAGCCTCAGTTCAAAAGATATGAGCAGGCCCTGGCCTTGGCGGACAGTGAGATCAGCAATATCCTGGAAAACGATAAGACCGTAGACAGCAGCCTGAAAATCCTTCAGAGGACGATCAATAACTATTTGAGACAGTAGCAAAATGCTCTTTTTGCAGGAAAAAAGAAAATTTCTACAAAAGGAGCATTTTTTTGTCACAGCAAGAGAATTGTTAAAAAATTCAAGAAAAATACGCCCAAATCAACGGAGAATTCCTTGTCAAACCCCAATGAAGTCTGCTATAATGAAAAATACGATTTTATTATTTCATAATGGGGAGAATGTTGTCATATTACAGAGCGGAACATTGCGGAAAGGATAGGAACTGAATGAAGAAATGGGACAAGAATATTCAGCATGACATTAAAGAGGGAATTCTTCAGGGTCAGGGCGTCCGAAAACTGGGGGAGGACATTTGTTTTACAGTTGCAGTACCGGATAAAAAGACCTGCAGTTTATTGCTCTACAGAAAGGGGAGAAAAGAGCCGGAGGTCGTTATTCCTATGGAGGGATCCGGGCAGTACGGAGATCTGCGCTCCCTGCTGGTGAAGGGGCTGCCGGCGGAAAAATATGAGTATAATTATGAGATAGACGGACAGGTGGTCACAGATCCTTATGCCTGCCGAATTGCAGGAAGAGAGAGCTTTGGAGGGCAGGTAAAGGAGGAGGATTTAAGGGGAAGAATCTGTTCCGATTCCTTTGACTGGCAGGGGGACCGTCCCTTGCGTCTGTCCTATGAGGAGATTGTCTCTTACGCCGCCCATGTGCGGGGCTTTACCAAGCATGGAACCTCCAAGGTGAAGGCAAAGGGAACCTTCGCCGGACTGAAGGAGAAGATTCCCTATCTGAAGGAGCTTGGGATCAACCAGCTTGAGCTGATGCCCATTTATGAATTTTCGGAGCTTGCCTCCATGGAGGGGCCGGAGCTTAGAAAGTATGCGCCTTTGGACGGAGGGGAGACACGGATTAATTACTGGGGCTACTCCCCCAAGGCATATTATTTTGCTCCCAAGGCATCCTATGCGGCCACAGATAATCCCGTATGGGAGTTAAAGGAGCTGATTCGGGAGCTTCATAAAAACGGGATTGAGCTTGTTCTGGAATTTTATTTTCCAAAGGGAACAAAGGCGTCTCTGGTGCTGAGCTGTATCCGGTACTGGGTGGTGGAATACCACATTGACGGCGTACATATCAACCGGGACAATGCGCCTGTGGAGGCTCTGGCTCAGGACCCGCTCTTAAGCCATACCAAGATTTTCAGCGAGGGCTTTGCCCTGGATGAGATATATGAGGAGAAGGCAGTGCCTGCTTTTCGGAATCTGGCGGAATACAACGACGGCTTTATGCTGGATGCAAGGCGTTTCCTGAAGGGGGATGAGGGACAGCTCACCGCCTTTACATGGCGGGCAAGGCGCAGTCCCAAGCGGCATGGGGTCATCAATTACATGGCCAACCACAATGGATTTACCCTGATGGATCTGGTGTCCTACGACGAGAAGCACAACGAGGCCAACGGGGAAGCCAACCGGGACGGCACCAATCTGAACTATAGCTGGAACTGCGGGGAGGAGGGGCCCAGCCGGAAGAAACGTCTCCTTCAGCTTCGGGGACGGCAGCTTCGCAACGCCTTTGCCATCCTTTTGTTGAGCCAGGGAATACCACTTATCTATGCCGGCGACGAGAGGGGCAATTCCCAGTCCGGCAACAACAATGCCTGGTGCCAGGACAACGAGCTCTCCTGGATTCCCTGGAAGACGGGCAAGCAGGAGACGGCCCTCCTGGAATATGTGAAGGGCCTCATTGCCTTTCGAAAGGCCCATCCCGTATTCAGGCAGAGTCGGGAGCTTCAGATGATGGATTACCTTTCCTGTGGCTACCCGGATGTGTCCTACCACGGGAAGCAGGCATGGTTCGGAGATTTTGAGAACTACAGCAGAAGCGTGGGCATTCTGTATGCAGGCGACTATGTGGAGACAGGTGCGGAGGAAGGAAAGAAGGACGATTTCTTCTATGTGGCATATAATATGCATTGGATGCCCCACGAGTTTGCCCTGCCCGCACTTCCCGGAGACTGCCGGTGGCGGATTGCCCTGGACACGGGACGGGAAGGGGCGCAGAGCATCTACCCGGAGGGACAGGAAGTGATTTTGGAGGAGCAGCGGCAGGTTACGGTGCCGGAGCGCACGATCCTGGTGCTGGTAGGAAAGTAGGAATATGAAGGCTTGGAAGCACTTTTGCACGATCACTCATCACAGGATGCTTGTGATGAAATACTGTTTTAAAATCGGCCTTTACTGGCAGGGGCTGACCCATGATTTGTCGAAATATTCCCCGTCAGAATTTTGGCCGGGGTGCCGGTATTATCAGGGCTACCGAAGCCCCAACAATGCGGAGCGTGAGAGTAAGGGCTATTCCTCCGCCTGGCTTCACCACAAGGGGAGGAATAAGCACCACTATGAGTACTGGATTGACTACAGCTTAAAGAAGGGTATGGAGCTGGCAGGCATGAAGATGCCGCCAAAATATGTGGCGGAGATGATGATGGATCGCATAGCGGCCTCCCGAATCTACAAAGGGGAAGCCTACGATCAGCATCAGCCTCTGGCCTACTACGAGCAGGGCAAGGAAGCCTATGTGATCCATGAGGAGACACAGGCTCTTTTGGAGTACCTGCTTCGCATGCTGTCCAGCCAGGGGGAGGAAAAAACCCTGGCCTATATCCGCCGGAATCTGGTGGGGAAAAAAGAATATCCGAATTTCAAGAAAAAAAGAGGGAAATGAGAACGGACGCAGAATAAATATAATAGAGGCAGTTTTTTGAACAAGGATTCAACAGGATCGAAAGGAGCGGCCTATGACGATTCGTGAGAGTACGGAGCAGTGGGAGCAGGAGTATTTGAGCCCCTATGCGGCATTCAGCGTGAATTCCAGGGGAAGGGATGTAAGGGAAGAGCCCTGCGATATCCGGCCCGTGTATCAGAGGGATCGGGATAGGATTCTGCACTGTAAGTCCTTCCGCCGCCTGAAGCACAAGACCCAGGTATTTTTGACGCCGAGAGGGGATCACTACCGGACCAGGCTTACACACACCCTGGAGGTAGCTCAGACCGCCAGAACGGTTGCCAAGGCCCTGAGACTGAATGAGGATCTGACAGAGGCCATTGCCTTAGGCCACGATCTGGGCCATACGCCCTTTGGACATGCCGGGGAGAGGGCCCTTAATAAGCTGTGCTCCAGAGGCTTTACCCACTACGAGCAGAGTGTCCGGGTGGTAGAGCGGCTGGAAAAGCAGGGAAAGGGGCTGAATCTGACCTGGGAGGTCCGGGACGGGATTCGCAATCACAGGACAAGCGGCAGCCCGGCCACCTTAGAGGGGCAGATTGTGCGCTTTGCGGATAAGATTGCCTATATCAATCACGATATTGACGACGCAATCCGGGCCGGAATTCTGGAGGAGGCGGATATTCCGCGGGAATACCGGGACATCCTGGGACATTCCACCAGAGAGCGGCTGAATACGCTGATTCACGACATTGTGCTGCAGAACGTGGACTGGCTTAAGGAGAAGCCTGCAAAGGAAGAGCCGGGAGAGCAGAGGCTTCGCATGTCAGCGGAGGTGGGAGGAGCCATGCAGGATCTGAGGAGCTTTATGTTTAAGAACCTGTACACCAACCCCATAGCCAAGAGCGAGGAGGTCAAGGCCCAGGAGCTTTTGGAGGCGCTTTTTTCCTATTATATGGAGCATCCCCAGGAGATGTCGGAGGAGTTTTTGGAGATGCTTTATCAGGAGCATGAGGAGAAGGAAATTGTGGTCTGTGATTACATATCCGGCATGACGGACCAGTATGCCATTTACAAGTTCAACGAGTACTTTATTCCCAAGGCGTGGAGTATTTAGACTGGCATGGGAATGGCTTTCAGGTGAGGATAACCGCTGCTGGGATGGCGGAACCGGGACGGGTGTTTTATGTATTATTCGGAAGACTTGATCGAAGAAATTCGTCTAAAAAATGATATTGTGGATGTGATATCCGGGTACGTGCGCCTCAGAAAGCAGGGGGGCAGGTACTTTGGACTCTGTCCCTTCCACAGTGAGAAATCCCCCTCCTTTTCCGTGTCGGGAGAGAAGCAGATGTATTACTGCTTTGGCTGTCACGCAGGGGGAACCGTATTTAACTTTTTGATGGAATATGAGAATTATACTTTTCCCGAGGCTGTGAAGCATCTGGCAGATCGTTGCGGTGTGGATCTGCCGGAGATGGAGTATTCGGAAGAGGCAAGGAAGCAGGCGGACATAAAGAGCCGGCTTCTGGAGATCCATAAAAAGGCGGCCAGGTTCTATTACTATCAGCTGAAGCAGGAGAGCGGAAGGGATGCCTACGAGTATCTGAAAAACAGGGCTCTTACCGATGACACAATCCGCCGGTTTGGGCTGGGGTATTCCGGCAGATACAATGGCCAGCTCTACAAGTACTTAAAGCAGGAGGGCTATTCGGACGAGCTTTTGAGGGATTCGGGTCTCATCACCATGGACGAGAGGCGGGGGGCCTATGATAAGTTCTGGAACCGGGTGATGTTTCCCATTATGGACGGCAATAACCGGGTGATTGGATTCGGAGGCCGGGTCATGGGAGATGCCAAGCCCAAGTACCTGAATTCCCCGGAAACAAAGATTTTTGATAAAAGCCGGAACCTCTATGGCCTCAACCTGGCTAGGAGTGCCAGGAAGTCCAACATGATCATTTGTGAAGGCTATATGGATGTGATCGCCCTTCACCAGGCCGGTTTTAATCAGGCGGTGGCCTCCCTTGGGACAGCCTTTACCCCCCAGCAGTCTCTTCTGTTAAAACGGTTCACCCAGGAGGTGCTTCTGACCTATGACAGCGATGAGGCAGGCACTAAGGCGGCTCTTCGGGCAATTCCCATTTTGAAGGAGGCGGGCCTCTCCGTAAGGGTCATCAACATGAAGCCCTATAAGGATCCGGACGAGTTTATCAAGGCTCTGGGAACCGAGGCTTTTCAGCAGCGGATAGACGAGGCCAAGAGCAGCTTTCTTTTTGAAATAGAGGTTCTGGAGCGAGGCTTTAACCTGAAGGACCCGGCAGGAAAGACCGCATTTTTTGATCAGATGGCCAGGAAGCTTCTGGAATTTTCGGATGAGCTGGAGCGGAATAACTACATAGAAACTCTTTCCGGACAGTATCACATCGGCTATGAAGCGCTTCGGAAAAAGGTCAATCAGATGGGGCTTACCTTAGGAGGGGCCCGACCGGTGGAGCGGCCCAGGAATGTGTCCACCCATAAAAAGGAGCAGGAGGACGGCATCGACGTTTCCCAAAAGCTTCTGCTTACCTGGATGATTTCTGATCCCGTTTATTTTCGGGAGATCCGCCGTTATGTGACGCCGGAGGATTTTACGATTCCTCTCTACAGCCAAATTGCAGGAATGCTTTATGAGCAGCAGGAGAGGGGAGAGGTGAATGCCGCCCGGATTGTGAGCACCTTTGAGGATTCCGAGGAGCAAACCAAGGCAGCGGCTGTCTTTAATGCGGAGCTTCAGGCGGACACAAAGGAGGAGCTTGGGAAGGCCCTGAGGGAAACCATTTACAAGGTTCTGAAAAATGCCCTGGAAAAGAAAGCAAAAGAATTGAATCCTACGGATATGGCGGGCCTGCAGGAGGTAGTACGGCGCAGGCGTCAATTCGAGAAACTGCATATTTCTCTGGATTAAGGATAAAATACTAACAAGTTATGGAAGGATGGAACAGCATGGAAGAAAACATGGTAAAGTTTGAGGAGAAGTTAAAAGAGCTTCTGGCTATGGCAAAGAAAAAGAAGAATATCTTGGAATACCAAGAGATCAGTGACTTTTTCCATGACATGGAACTGGATGCAGAGCATTTCGAGAAGATCCTGGAATACCTGGAAGCCCACAATATTGACGTGCTCCGGATTACCAGTGATGATGACGATGATGAGATCATCCTCACAGATGAGGATGAGGTTGATGTTGAGCAGATCGATCTTTCCGTACCGGACGGTGTCAGTATTGAGGACCCTGTGCGCATGTATTTAAAGGAAATTGGTAAGGTTCCCCTCCTGAGTGCGGAGGAGGAGATAGAGCTGGCGAAACGGATGGAGCTGGGAGATGAGGATGCCAAGAAGCGTCTGGCAGAGGCTAACCTGCGTCTGGTGGTCAGTATTGCCAAGCGCTATGTGGGGCGCGGCATGCTTTTCCTGGATCTGATTCAGGAGGGCAATCTGGGACTCATTAAGGCCGTGGAGAAGTTTGACTACCGCAAGGGCTATAAGTTCAGTACCTATGCCACCTGGTGGATTCGCCAGGCCATTACCAGAGCCATTGCGGATCAGGCAAGGACTATTCGGATTCCTGTGCATATGGTGGAGACCATCAACAAGCTGATTCGGGTATCCCGCCAGCTTCTGCAGGAATTGGGAAGGGAGCCCTCCCCGGAGGAGATTGCGGAGGAGATGCGGCTTCCGGTGGAGCGTGTCCGGGAGATTCTGAAGATTTCCCAAGAGCCGGTTTCTCTGGAGACGCCCATTGGCGAGGAGGAGGACAGTCATCTTGGAGACTTTATTCAGGATGACAATGTACCGGTGCCCTCTGACGCGGCGGCATTTACGCTGTTAAAGGAGCAGCTGGTGGAGGTGCTAAGCACTCTGACGGATCGGGAGCAGAAGGTTTTGCGCCTGCGCTTTGGTCTGGACGATGGACGAGCCCGCACCCTGGAAGAGGTGGGAAAGGAGTTTAATGTAACAAGAGAGCGTATCCGGCAGATTGAGGCCAAGGCCCTTCGGAAGCTCCGCCACCCAAGCCGCAGCAGAAAGCTGAAGGATTATCTGGATTAAAATGATGAAGCTGTCAAAACGAATGGAACGGGTGGCCGGGATGGTTACGGAGGGCAGCCGTGTGGCTGATATCGGCACGGATCATGCCTATATACCCATTTATTTGTGTGAAAACAAACGGATTTCTTCTGCCATTGCCATAGACCGAAATTCCGGTCCCCTGGAGCGGGCCAGGGAGCACATTCTGGAAGCGGGCCTTTCTGCGTACATAGAGGTGAGACTTTCCAACGGGACCGCAAGGCTTGAGCCGGGGGAGGCAGATACGCTGCTCCTGGCCGGGATGGGCGGTCTGCTGATGGAGCGTATTCTGGGGGAAAGGGACGAGATTCTGTCAGGGACTAAGGAGCTGATTTTGCAGCCTCAGTCAGATGTCGTCGATCTTCGGCAGTGGATCCATATGAAGGGGTGGGAGATTGTGTGCGAGGATATTGTCCTTGAGGGCGGGAAATTTTATCCCATGATGAAGGCCGTACAGGGACCCTATCGCTCCTACAACGTTTACGAATATCATTATGGTCGGCTGGATCTTCAGCAGAGTCTTCCGGTCCTTGAGAAATATATAGAAAAGCATCTTC
Source organism: bacterium 1XD21-13 (assembly GCA_009917555.1). Taxonomy (GTDB): domain Bacteria; phylum Bacillota; class Clostridia; order Lachnospirales; family Lachnospiraceae; genus Laedolimicola. The sequence continues at coordinate 90,351 of QZDX01000008.1, forward strand.
AAACACAGAAAGCGATTTTAGAGAGTATCCTGGCACGTGGGAAGGACAGGCTTGTCACCGCCGAGGAGTTTGCAAGGCGGGATATCAAATTTATTCAGAAGGCTCTGGATAACTGCAGGGAGGAGATGCGGCTTCGCAGAGAGAAAGGGGAGTGAACTGGGTGATAAGATGTCAGGATTTGATTGAGAAAATAGAGGAGCGGTATCCCAGGATATATGCCTGTGACTGGGATAATGTAGGGCTTCTGGTTGGAGACCGGGAGCAGAAGGTTGGGACGGTATACATCGCCCTGGATGCCACGGATGCTGTGATTGATGAGGCTCTAAAGGCAGGAGCGGATTTCCTGCTGACCCATCATCCTATGATTTTTGGCAGTATCAAGTCTGTGACCACGGATGACTATGTGGGAGAGCGTCTGGTTCGTATGATTCGGGGAAATGTCTCTTATTATGCCATGCATACCAATTACGATGTGATGGGAATGGCATCCCTTGCGGCCTCTTATCTGGAGCTTGCGGATACCTTTGTGTTGGAGGAGGTCTTTGACGGGGAGGGAATCGGACGGGTGGGAAGCCTGCCGTCGTCTATGACATTGAAGGAATGTGCGGAGCTTGTGAAGGAGCGTTTTCACCTTCCCAATGTAAAGGTTTTTGGGGATTTGAATAAGATAGTAAGGATAGCGGCCCTGTCGCCGGGGGCAGGGAAGAGCATGGCAAAGCCAGCGCTCCTGTCGGGGGCGGATGTGCTGATTACCGGGGATATTGATCACCATACGGGAATTGATATGGAGGACTGCGGCCTGGCTATCATTGATGCGGGGCATTATGGGATTGAGCATATTTTTATTGAGGATCTGAAGGGCTTTGTGGAGAGGAATTTCCCGGAGCTTACGGTTTACACGGAGGCGGTGCGGCAGCCGTTTGTGGTGATTTAGATAAGGGTGTAGTGATAAGCTAATTACGGAACTGGAAACAGCAGGCTCCCCGAAGTGCATAGAAGGATTTGCGAACGCATGCTTTTGCGGTCAGAAATTCTTCTGGTAGAGATGCACGGAGAGGGAGACTGCGGGACTGGAATGGGAGGATAGGGTATGGATTATAAGGTAAAAATTGATGGAAAGGTATATGAGTATCCGGAAGGAACCGCGTATCAGACGATTGCCAAGGAGCACCAGAAGGATTACCCTCACGATATTGTGCTGGTATCCGTGGATCACAAGCTTCAGGAGCTTTCAAAAAAGCTTTCCTCTGACTGTGAGTTAAGCTTCTTGACTACGGCAACCTTTATCGGTCAGCAGACCTATCGACGGAGCATGACGCTGCTTTTGATGAAGGCCATCTATAAGGTGGTTGGCCATGACAGAATACACCGGGCCCAGGTTCAGTATTCCTTAAGCAATGGCTACTACTGTACCTTAGAGGGCGATCTGCTTCTGAACGAGGAGCTTTTGGAGCAGATCAAGGCAAAAATGCTGGAGATGGTGAAGCGCCAGATGCCCATTGAGAAGCGGAATGTAAATACGGACGAGGCTCTTTCCATTTTTCATACGCATAAGATGTATGACAAGGAGAAGCTGTTCCGCTACCGCCGGGCTTCCAGGGTGAATATCTACAAGCTGGGAAATTTTGAGGATTACTACTATGGATACATGGTGCCGGATACCAGCTATCTGAAGTATTTTGAGCTTTACCTCTATGATGTGGGCTTTGTGATTCAATTCCCCCTTCAGAGCAAGCCGGAGACGGTGCCTCCCTTTAAGCCTCAGCACAAGGTATTCCAGGTTATGAAGGAATCGGTTTCCTGGGGAGATATGCTGGAGGTGTCTACGGTGGGCGATCTGAACGACTGCATTTCCAGAGGAGGCATGCAGGATCTGGTTATGGCCCAGGAAGCCCTGCAGGAGCGCAAGATTGCGGAGATTGCCAGGACCATTGCGGAGGATAAGAGCCGGAAATTTATTATGATTGCAGGCCCTTCCTCCTCCGGAAAGACTACTTTTTCCCATAGGCTGTCGATTCAGCTCAAGGCGGCGGGCCTTAAGCCCCATCCCATTGCCGTGGACAATTACTTTGTGGAGCGGGAAATGACCCCAAAGGATGAGGACGGCAATTACAACTTTGAGTGTCTGGGAGCCGTGGACACGGAGCTCTTTAATAAGCAGATGTGCGAGCTTCTTTCCGGAAAGACGGTGGAGATTCCCAGATTTAACTTTAAGCTTGGCAAGAAGGAGTATAATGGGGATTATATGACCTTGGGGGATGAGGATATTCTGGTGCTGGAGGGGATTCACTGTCTCAATGACAAGCTTTCCTACAGCCTGCCCAGGGAGAGCAAGTTTAAGATCTATATCAGTGCTCTGACCCAGCTGAATGTTGATGAGCATAACCGGATTCCCAGTACGGATGGCCGCCTGATTCGCCGGATGGTACGGGATGCCCGGACCAGAGGCTCAGGAGCGGCCCGGACCATCGGCATGTGGCCCTCTGTGCGCCGGGGAGAGGATGAGAATATCTTCCCCTACCAGGAGGAGGCGGATGCTATGTTCAACTCCGCTCTGATCTATGAGCTGGCAGTGCTGAAGCAGTATGCAGAGCCCCTGCTCTTTGGAATCGGACGGGAGGAGCCGGAGTACCTGGAGGCTAAACGGCTTTTGAAATTCCTGGATTATTTCCTGGGTGTGGACAGCTCCTTCATTCCCGACAATTCACTGGTGCGGGAGTTTATCGGGGGCGGGTGCTTCCGGGTGTAGAACTATTGCGGAAAGGTAAAGTCGCAAAGGCGCACAAGAGGAACTTTCATGAGTGCCCTTTCGAATGAAAGTTTCTCTTATTGTAGGTGTGTCGAAGCGACTTTACCCTTTAGTGCCGTCGCGCAGCGACCTAGAATAGGAGATCGAGATGAAAACAGAACTGACAAGAGAGCAGGCGCTGGCACTGCTCAAGAAATACAACAAGGAACCCTTTCACATTCTTCATGCCCTGACTGTAGAGGGCGTCATGCGGTGGTATGCAAAGGAGCTTGGCTACCAGGAGGAAGAGGATTTCTGGGGAATTGCAGGACTTCTTCACGACATTGATTTTGAACAGTATCCGGAGGAGCACTGTCAGAAGGCGCCGGAGCTTTTGCGTGAGGGAGGAGCAGAGGAGGAGCTTATTCATGCAGTGTGCAGTCACGGCTACGGGCTGGTGACGGATGTGAAGCCGGGGCATGAGATGGAGAAGATCCTGTTTGCCACGGATGAGCTCACCGGCCTCATCGGAGCGGCGGCGCGGATGCGTCCCTCCAAGAGTGTGATGGATATGGAGATTTCCAGCCTGAAAAAGAAATTTAAGGACAAGCGTTTTGCGGCCGGCTGTTCCAGGGATGTGATCCGTGACGGCGCGGCGGAGCTTGGCTGGGAATTGGAGAAGCTGTTCTCCATGACCATTGATGCCATGCGTTCCTGTGAGGAGCAGGTGGCGCGGGAGATGGAGGATTGAAAAATGCGCATCTTATGCATCGGCGACAGCAACACCTGGGGCTATAACCCGGAAAACGGAAGCGCTGTGGGATGGACAGCCTGAGTATGCTTTTAATGTCCCATACGCCTGTAGATCTCATTCTTGTGATGCTGGGGACAAATGAACTAAAAACCGTATTTCACACAAATGCCCGCTATATTGCAAGGGGCGTGCGGGAGTATATCCGTACAATAAAAAATCCATTTTTGTGGGAAAAGGATTTTGAGCCCAGGCTGCTGGTAATTTCCCCTGTACTCCTTCGGGATGATATTCGGGAACGGGAAGAGTTTTATATGGGCTTTGACGAAAACAGCATTTATCAGTCCCGGCATATGGCCGGGGAGATGCAAAAGGTATGCGAGAGCTATGGTGTCGCCTTTCTGAACGGAGCGGAGTATGCAGAAGCCTCCGAGATAGATGGAATCCATATGAATGAGGAGAATCACCGAAAGCTGGCAAAGGCTATCTGCGAGAAGATAGGGGAGATGTATCAGGAATAAACGGTACTGTCACTGTGCCAATCAACCCAGTGACAGGTATGGATATGAAAAGTAACCAAAAAACTCTTGATAAATTTGTTAATATCTCATAATTGACAACGAATCCATATCTGTATATGATAGTAGCAGAAGTTGTGAATACGCATTCACTATGAAAAAATCCCATTGCCGCCAAAATAATTCTACAGAATAGTTTTAAGCTATAAATCAGGAGATCCTCATGATTACAATGACTGAAATTGCAAAACTGACAGGTGTTTCCCAGCCAACGGTTTCCCGTGTCCTCAATGGAAATCAGGCCGTGAATCCGGAGGTCCGGGAGCGTGTGGTTGCCTGTGCCAAGGAGCATGGCTACCAGCCCAATGTGATGGCCCAGAGCCTGGCAGGAAGCAGGACTCATCTGATCGGTGTTATTCTTACGGATATTTCCAATGCCTTTTTTGCTGACCTGGTAAAATATATTGAGCAGGAGGCAGGGGAAAGGGGTTATCGTCTGATCCTGTTTAACACTGGCTACGACACGGACCATGAGCAGGAATGCCTGGAGATCGTGCAGCGCTATCGTGTGGACGGTCTTGTGGTGGTTCCGGCACAGGCACAGAGCCGTCGGTGGAAGGAACAGCTTCACAGTCTTCCCATTCCTGCCGTAGTGATTACCAGGCGGGCCGAAGGGTTGGACTGTGTCTATGTGGATCACAGGGAGGCAGGAGCACAGGTAGGCCGTCACCTTCAGGAACAGGGCTGTGAGAGCTATGTGTTTTTTGGAACAATGGCAGATGAAAAGTTCGAGGGATTTGCGGAGGAGATAAAGAAACACATTCCAAATTTTCAGAAGTATTTCAAAAATATAACAACCAAAGAGCCGGCAGCCATTGAAGGGGAGCTTCGGCAGCATTTGGAAAAATATCCGGGCCGTGTGGGAATCTTCGCCTATAACGACCGAAGAGCCTTACAGCTTTTGGGAATTTTGCAGAAAATGGAAGTGGAGGTTCCGGGACGCGCAGCTTTGGTGGGCTTTGATAATACTTATATGTGTGAATACCTTTATCCCAGTCTTTCTAGTGTGTCACAGCCCAATGAGGCCATGGCGGTGAAGGCGGTTAAGCTGCTTCTTCATAAGATAGAGCAGCCGGAGGATCTTCATGTAGAGGACTGGCCTATGCGGGCAAGGCTGATTCCCCGAAGCAGCTCCGTACTCGCTTCGGGTGTATAAAAACCAGCCAAAAGTAGAGGTAAGACCTCCGTTTTATACCGGGCATTAACAAATGCCCTTTTTATTCTCATTGTGTGAATGCGCATTTATACAATGAGAATAAAAGAAAAGATAATATGACAATTAAGATATAAGGTAAAGTACAAAAAGATGTACAGAATAAATGCAAGACAAAATACAATTCAGGCTATCCGATAAGGTGTAAGACAAGGTATAAGCTAAGAGATAAGAAATGTACGAGACCAGATACCAGTTAAGCCACCAGATATGAAACGGAAAGGAAATGGAAAAATCTTATGAACGCACTTCATCATTTATGGAAGCAATTGCTGGAAAGGGAACTGGAGCAGAGGGCAGGGGAGGCGGCTGAGGCTGAGGTTCGCTGGCGTCCAAGGCTTCACATTGCGCCCCCTATAGGATGGCTTAATGATCCAAACGGTCTGTGCCAGTATCAGGGCCTTTACCACGCCTTTTACCAGTTTTCCCCCTTTCAGCCGGAGGGAGGATTAAAGTTCTGGGGACATTGCACCAGCCGGGATCTGCTCCACTGGACCTTTGAAGGAGCACCTTTGGCTCCGGATCAGCCGGAGGATTGTCATGGGGTTTACTCTGGCTCCGCTCTTGTAGAGAATGGAAGTATGCACCTGTATTACACAGGAAATGTAAAGGAAACAGGAGATCACGATTTTATCAATACGGGCAGAAGATCCAGTACTATGCTTGCCATAAGCAGGGATGGCAGAACCGTAGAGGCAAAGGAGCTTTTGATGACTCAAAACGATTACCCGGCGGATCTTACCTGCCATGTGAGAGACCCTAAGATATGGAAGCAGGAGGGCATCTATTATATGGTACAGGGAGCCAGGACAAAGGAGAACAAGGGTGTGATACTGCTTTTTTCCTCTGAGGATAAAAGGCACTGGAGGTATCTTGGACGCTTTGAATCAAAAGAGGACTTCGGCTATATGTGGGAATGTCCCGACCTCTATGAGCTGGACGGCCAGACGGTTCTGAGCATTTCCCCTCAGGGAGTAAAGGCTGAGGGGCTGAAGTACGCCAACCTTTACCAGAGTGTCACCTGCTTCCTCGAAGGGGACTTTTGCAAGGGGGCGCAGGTAAAGGATTTTCGGGAGCTGGACGGAGGCTTTGATTTCTATGCGCCTCAGACATTTTTGGGGGATGACGGCCGGAGAATCCAGATTGCCTGGATGGGAATGCCGGATGTGGAGGAGCTTTACACCAATCCTACGGTAAAGGACGGCTGGCAGCATATGATGACCATTCCTAGGGAGCTGTCCATTCAAAATGGTGTGCTCTGCCAGAATCCGGTCAGAGAGCTGGAACACTGGTGGAACTGTTCACATTCCTTTGTGGGAGACTTTGAGGGAGCAATAGAACCCTGCTGCGAGCTTGCACTGAGCACAGAGGGAGAAGCGTTGGAGGTAATTCTGGCAGGCGGATTAAGACTTCGGTATCAGAGAGATGAAAAAATCTTCCGGATGGAATTTACAGATTCCCTGCTGGGAGCAGGAAGGACCACACGGGGCAGGGAAGTGGAGGACCTAAAAAGCCTGCGAATTCTCATAGATGTGTCCAGTGTGGAGGTATTTTTGAATAATGGATCGGATGTATTTACCACCCGCTTTTACCCGGAGGAGCATGCATATACGGTCAAGATCCATGGGCCGGATTGTCGTGGAACCTATTATATTCATTCCTAGCATAGCTTACACAAAACTGACCGCAGAGCAGGCACAGGCTGCATTTAACAGCCTTATGCGGTTTATATAAAAATGGCCCAAGGGCCTAAAAAAGAGAGGAGAACGTTATGGACTACAGAAAAGTAGCGGAAGAGATTTACGAAAAAGTCGGGAAAAGGGAAAATCTGATTTCCGCAGCCCACTGTGCTACACGCCTGCGTCTGGTATTGGCGGACAATGCCAAATGTGACGCAAAGGCAGTGGAGGAGATTGATGGGGTAAAGGGAGTGTTCAGCGCTTCCGGCCAGCTCCAGATTATTCTGGGAACAGGAACTGTCAATAAGGTGTACGACGAATTTTTAGCCGTATCCGGTCTGACCGCGGCCAGCAAGGAGGATGCAAAGGCGGCAGCGGCGGCCAAGCAGCCATTTTACAAGCAGGCCATCAAGACTCTGGGGGATATTTTCGTTCCCATTATTCCGGCCATTGTGGCAAGCGGTTTCCTAATGGGAATTATGGAAGCCCTGAACTTTATGGTAAATAATGGTTTCCTGAACATCAACACCTCGGGCTCGATTTTTGTATTTGCCAATCTCTTTGCAAATACGGCTTATGTGTTCCTGCCTATTCTCATTGCCTACAGTGCCGCTAAGGTCTTTGGAGGGAATCCCTATCTGGGGGCGGTCATTGGTATGCTGATGATTCACCCGGATCTCCAAAATGCCTGGACAGTAGCTACAGAGGGCGTTCTTAAGACCCAGAAGGTATGGTTCGGCCTCTACGAGGTGGATCTGGTAGGTTACCAGGGCCATGTGATTCCGGTGATTATTGCTGTGTTTGTCATGTGTATGATTGAAAAGAAGCTGCATAAAATCGTTCCGGCCATGTTTGATCTTTTTGTTACGCCGCTGGTGAGCGTATTTGTAACAGGATATTTGACCTATTCCATCATCGGACCGGTGTTTGTGACCATTGAAAATGGAATCATCGGCGGTGTACAGCAGCTCATTGCGCTGCCTATGGGAATCGGAAGCTTTTTGATGGGCGGTCTTTATTCCGCAACGGTTGTGGCCGGTGTTCATCACATGTATACGGTGATTGATGTGGGACAGCTTGGGCTTTACGGAGTGACCTACTGGCTTCCTCTTGCATCTGCCGCCAACATTGCCCAGGGTGCGGCAACGCTGGCTGTTGCCTTAAAGACAAAAAATCAGAGGACAAAGTCTATGGCAGTTCCCTCCGCCATGTCCTGCTTTATGGGAATTACGGAGCCGGCTATCTTTGGTGTGAACCTGCGATTCTTCAAGCCCTTTATCTGCGGTGCTGTGGGAGGTGCCTGCGGCGCGCTGTATGCCTCTATCGTAGGACTTGGTGCAACGGGAACCGGAGTGACGGGAATCTTTGGACTGCTGTTGTGTCTGCACGATCCAATGAATTATGTCATTATGTTCCTCATTGCGGCAGGCGTGGCCTTTGCATTGACCTGGATGTTTGGATATAAAGATCCGGAAGAGCCCGTGAAGGCAGAGCCGAAAAAGGAGGAGACAGCTCCGGCGGTACATATGGAGACTGAGGCAAATGCCGTATATGCGCCGGTAGAAGGCCGTGTCATTCCTCATACGGAAATTGGGGACGCTACATTTGCCTCCGGTGCTTTGGGTACGGGGGTTGGAATTGTTCCGGCTAAGGGGGAGGTGATTGCTCCATTTGATGGGGAAATCGCCATGTTCTTCGACACAAAGCATGCCATCGGTCTGGTGAGTGAGAGCGGGACGGAGATTCTGATTCATGTGGGGATCAATACCGTGGAGTTGAATGGAAAGCATTTTCATGCCCTTAAGGAATCCGGTGACAAGGTGAAGGCCGGAGAGCGGCTCCTGGAGTTTGATATGAAGGCTATTCAGGAGGCTGGCTATGATATTACCACAGCAGTCCTGGTATCTGCACCGGAGCAGGTAGAGGTTGTGAAGACCGGGGATGTGAAGGAGTTAGAGAAGATATTGGTGGTTGGATAGTTCTTTCAGAATATAAGAATCCTCCTGGAAATCCTTTGACGAAGCATTCAAACAGGAGTTTTTGGGAGGATTCTTTTATAACATCATAACATCAGTGGCAATTCCAATACCTCCAGCTTGTCCTTCCAGGAATTGTGGGAGGGGTCATTGGAATAGATTTTATCCTTAATCGCCAGCATTCTGGCATCTGTCTGGGCGATAACATCTGCGCATTCCTTCAATTCTGCGGAAATTGCCTCCGGATTTGCCACATCCTGCTTGTATTTGAGCTGATGATCCAGGCTGGCCCAGAAATCCATAGCAATGGTGCGGATCTGCACCTCCACACGCATATTTTTCTTCTGCTCGGAGAAAAATACGGGAATCTCCACAATCAGATGAAGACTGCGGTAGCCATTGGGCTTCGGCTTTTGAATATAATCCTTTTTGCGGATCAAGGTAATATCGTCCTGCTTTAGCAGCATATCTGCAACGGCGTAAATATCGTCAATAAAGGAACAAATCACCCGAATTCCCGCCACATCATTGAGATTTTTCTCCACAGCCTCTACAGTGAAGGGAGCTTCATAGCGCTTGAGCTTCTGAATGATGCTCAAGGGCCGCTTGATGCGGGAGGTAATATGCTTGATGGGATTCCGCTTGTGGCGGATACTCAGCTCGTCATTTAAAACCTCCAGCTTTGTGCGCACTTCCCGGATGGCACAGCTGTACATCATCATCAGCTCCTGGAACTGAAAAGCCTGATTGGCAAAATCATGTGGTATTTCGGGAGAAGCATCTATATCTGTAAATGAAATATGTGTTTCGCGGTTCATATTACTGCTCCGATTTCCATAGTATCAATGACGCGGGTTGTCCTTTACCTGGGTACAGGCTTTCAAGGCTTCCACCGTAACCTGGCTGATCAGCCTGCTGGTGTAGTAGCTGACTAGAGGATCTACTGCGAATTTATCTACAATTTTGTATTTGGCCGGAAGACCACTTAAGGTTAAAGCAATAGTATCTGCCTTACACCGAGGGCAGGTGCACACATCAAACTGCTTCATAAAATAGATGATCTTATCCTCCACAATGCGCTGCATGACATTCAGCATTACATAATCCGGCTCCGGCTCTTTTGGCGGTTCCGGTTCCACGGGAGGCTCTGGGGCAAGCTCCAGAATTTCTTCCTCGGGCTCTGGCGGCTCCGGTTGTGTAGGGGCAGGAGCCTCTGCTTTTGGAGATTCTGGTGTAGGAGGTACAACAGCCTCCGTTTTTGGAGCTTCCATTACAGGAACAGAAGTAGCTTCTACGTTAGGGGTTACTGGGGCTGGCTTGGAAACTTCCTCAGCGCCGTGTGTATTTACAACAGGAGTAGAGATAGGCTCCGTCTTAAGGGGTTCTGTGACAGGAGCGGTTGTAGTCTCCACTTTGGGAGCTTCCGTAACAGGAGCAGTTGCGGTCTCCGCTTTTGGCGCTTCCACAGCGGAAGCATCTGTAGCCTCCATCTTTGGTGCCTCCACCTCAGGAACACTCTCAATGCCAACCTCCTTCTCCAGCTCCTTCAACAATTCATCATGAATCCGCTCCGCCACCGGATCGTCTTCCTTTGCTCCGTTATCGATAATAGAGATATTGGAAGGAACCTCAGGAACAGGAACAGGCTGTACTTCTACGGGAGCAGGTGCTGCTTTCTCTGCCGCTTCTTCCGCTTTAGCAGTCGTAGTTGCAGCCTCAGTCGTTGTCTTCTGAGGCTGTAGTGTCTCTTTTTCCGATTCTCCTGCCGAATCCTGCTGTCCCGATAATAAATTCAAAACATGTGCGGTCTTATTACTTTTGCGTGCCATGGAGAACCTCCTGTTGACTGATCTTGTACAGTACCTCCCGGACAAATGCCTTGTAGTCCAGGGAAGGATTGGAACGTGGAGAGTAGTCATAAATGCTCTCCCCATGGGCCGGAGCCTCCGCAACGGTTACGCTGGGTCGGATCTGTATCTCAAATACGGAGCTGTTAATCTGGGCAGCAATATTCTCTGCCATCTCCTTTACCTCACGGGCTAGGATGGTGCGCCGGTTAAACTTCGTCAGTACAATCCCCAGTACGTGGAGGTTGGGATTCACGGACTGCTGTACGGAATTAATGGTTTCCTTAATCTGTGCCACACCCACAATGCTGAGAATCTCGGCAACCATGGGAATGATCAGATAATCAGCCGCTGCGTAAGCGTTGACTGTCAAAATATTGAGGGCCGGAGGCGTGTCGATGATAATAAAATCATACCGGTCCTCTATGGGCATCAGAAGCCGTTTGAGCATCAGCTCTCTTCCAGGCTCATTAAACTCTAGCTCGGCGCTGCTTAAAAGAATGTTGGAAGTAATGAGATCACAATAATCCGTAGGCTGAATGGCAGCTTCAATGGGGATCTGATATTTAAATACCTCATAAATGGTTTTTGAATCTTCGATATCAAGGCCAAGACTGAACCCAAAGTTGCCTTGGGGGTCCAGATCAATGCCAAGTACTTTTTTGCCCTCTCTGGTAAGTCCGGCTGCCAAAGCACTTGAAGTTGTGGTCTTGCCAACCCCACCCTTCTGATTGGTAAGTGCAATGATTGTAGCCAAGGTAAATTCCTCCGTTTCTCTAATTTCTGAAAATCGTTGTCAGTCATAAAAATAAATTCAAGTATTAACTAAAGTATACTATATGCCGATAAATAAGTACAGAGTAATTTCGAAAATGTATAAAAATGAAAGAACGGTTCTGCTCCGGACAGTCCCAAAAGGAAGTGCCACAGGAGAACCGCAGGAAAGAAAAAGAGATAAAAGGAGTGGTTAATATGGCTAACATAAGCAGTTTAAGCGGAACTACCAACAGGGCAATGTCAAGCTTAAGAGGCTACGGCGGACTGGCCAGCGGACTGGACAGAGACGAATTGATCGCGGGTATGACTTCGGGAACACAGACGAAGATTACGAAGCAGCAGCAGGCAAAGACAAAGCTTCAGTGGCAGCAGGAAGCTTATCGGAATATCAGCAATAAGATGATCGGTTTTGCTGATAAATATACAGCTACCATGTCCTCCAGCACCAATTTGTTCAGTGATGCTTTCTGGGGATCTGCCAGCACATCGGTTGTTGGAGCAAACAGCAAGTTTATCAGTGTGATTGGAGCCAATAAGACTGCGGCTGCTAATGTATCTATTCTTGGCGTAAAACAGCTGGCTACGAATACGAAGATAATGTCCAGCAATAGTGTTTCTGATCGTGTATTGACTACTGGAACCATTACAACTGGCAAACAGGATGTAAGCACAGTGGCAGGAAAGAATCTTCAGTTTACGGTTGGTGATAAAAATTATTATGTAAGCCTTCCTTATGAGGATGTAGATAAGGGAAAATATGATTCGATTGATTCCGTAGCACAGGCGCTGAAAGAGGCTATGGATAAGATAGAGGTAAAATATGACAATTCGAAGACGGGTAAGCTTTCCGATTTTGTAGAGGTAGGTGTAAAGGATGGTAATTTGACTCTTGCAGGTAAGGGCGGAAACAGCGTGAAGCTCAAAGGTGGCACGGCTTTGGAAGCGTTGGGATTTAAGGCCCAGGTTGATGCTACAAAGGAAAATAGTACGGTAAAAGGGCTGGAGCTTGGAGCCGAAGCAAAGGTTGGATTCAGCCATGAGACAGATGTGGCAGGTAAAAAGTTTGAAGCATGGGAAAAACAGTCATTTGCACAGCGCATGGGTGGAAAAAGTCTAACCTTTAATTATAATGGCAATAGGCAGAGCATTGAACTTCCTACTCAGGAGGAGATTGAGAAGGCCGAAGCAGCGGGGGAGAGCGGGCTGAAGTTTTTGGCAGATAAATTACAGGACAGCTTGAATGCTGTTTATGGAAAAAACCGTGTGAAAGTAGAGGTTACCAAAAAAATTAATTCTGATGGAAATGAGGAAGGTCAGCTTACATTTAAGACTACAACACCGGAGGGCCAGCCGGATAACAGTTCTACTCTTTCCATTGCTGATGGAAGTGCATCTTTGATGGCGGGCAAAGGCGGTATGGGAATTATTGCTGGGGAATCTAATCGCTTGAACTTGAATACAAGTTTGAAAAATTCAGGATTAGCAGGTTATCCAATCGCTCCGTCAGGGGATGCTCCAGAAATTGGTGTAGGTGGTAAATATTCTTTAAATATTAATGGAAAGGACATTGAATTTACAGAAGATGATTCACTCTCTACCATTATGGATCGGATCAATAAAGCAGATGCAGGTGTGAAAATATCCTATATGTCAACTGCAGATAAGTTTGTAGTGGAGGCTACGGATGGTGGAGCCAGTGGAGAGGTAAAGCTGTCCGGAAGTGGCGCGATAGCTCTTTTTGGAGAAGAGATTGATTCTACAAAAAAGACGGAAGAAGGAGCAAAAAATGCAGTTACAAAGGGACAGGATGCTATCGTAGCCGTAAGATATGCTGGTTCTGATGAGATTGTCAATTTGACTCGCGGAAGCAACAGCTTTGACATTGATGGGCTGAGCATTACGGTAAAAGGAACTTTTGGAGAGTTTGGTACTGATGGTAAGTTAGTTGACCCGAAGCCCGAAGATGCCGTTACCTTTGAGACTAACGTAAGCAGTGATAAGATGGTAAGTGCCATCTCCGATATGGTAAAGGAATATAACGAAATTCTGGAGCTGGTGAATTCTCAGGTGAGCACTCGCCCGGACAGAGATTATTTCCCGCTGACTGACGAGCAGAAGAAGGAAATGAGCGAGAGCGAGATTAAGCTCTGGGAGGAGAAGGCCAAGGCTGGAATCCTCTTTGGTTCCAGTGAGCTTCGAGGCTTATCCGATGATTTGAGATGGATGATTGATCCCAAGGATCAGCAGTATATGGCAGAGCTTGGAATCTCTGTATCCAGCAGCTGGCAGGACAATGGCAAGCTGGTCTTTGACGAAACCAAGTTCAAGGCAGCTTTGGAGAAGGACCCCGATGCAGTAAAGGCAGCCTTCACAGGAGAAAAGGGAATTGCAACCAATCTTAAGAATACCATGAATAAATATGTAAACACTATGGGAGCAAACAAGGGTATTCTGATTGAGAAGGCAGGCTCTACCAAGGCACCTACCAGCATGCTGAAGAATTCCATACAGTCTGAGATAGATGATGTCGATAAGATCTTGGAGAACCTGAAGGCTCGCTTAAAGTCTGAGCAAGACCGTTACATCAGCCAGTTTACACAGTTGGAGACGCTGATTTCTCAGATGAACTCCCAGAGCAGTTACTTAAGCGGAATGGGCTTCTAGTGCGGCATACCATAAGACGTTTTACTCCTTGAGAGTGAGGCAAAGAAAGGGTAAGAAGTGAAACAGTAATGAATGCAAACGGTTATCAGCAATATAAAACCCAGTCCGTCAACACCATGACGGCCAGTGAGATGCTTCTTCTGCTGTTTGATGAGCTGGTAAAGAGGCTCACCAGAGCAGAACTGGCATTGGAGGTAAAGGATGAGGAACTGTTTGAACAGTCCGTAACCCGTTCCAGAGAGATTGTACAGTATTTAAAGGCAACCTTGAATAGAAGCTACCCTATCAGCAGGGAATTGAGCCTTATGTACGACTTCTTTATCTATGAGCTGTCCCGCATCAGTGCGGGCAGGAATCCCAAGGTGATTGCGGAGCTGAAGGAACTGGTGGAGGAGCTTCGTGAGGCATTCCGGGAAGCCAGCAGAATGCTAAACAACTGAGGGAGAGGCAAAAATGGCAGATCAGGAATTGTGGATGGAGCTTCTAAAGCAGATGCAGAGGCGTTATCAGTCCGTGAATGAAGTATTTCGTGTGACGAAGGAGATTGCGGATGTCCTGTCGAGGGATGATCGGGTGGCTGCCCAGATGCTTTTGGGGATGCGCCAGGAGGAGATTGATCATTTAGTAGAAAGCGAAGAAAAGATATATCTGCTTCTGGAATGTGTGGATCAGCAGGAGCGAGCGAGCATTTTGGCTCTGCTTAAGGGGGAGCGGGAAGCTCTCAGTGATGCCTCCTTTGAAGAGAAAAAGATCGGGGAGATAGGAAATAATATCCGAAGAAATCTGGAGAAGATTGTGGAATTGGATCGAATGGTCAGTGTGAAGCTGGCTGGGAAGGATTCGTTTTATCAAAAGTAGGCGGGTTTCTGGGAGAAAGAAAGGGTGAATTGAAATTCGCCCTTTCTTTTTTTGTGGTTGTATTGTAAAATTTAGGTTGTGTGAAAGAATGAAGGAAAGAATGAGGAACTGACATGGCTCAGATCGTGTTTGATCATGTGACAAAGGTATTCGAGCCGGAGGATCTGGTGTTGGAGGAGATCTCTTTTCAGATTGAAAAGGGGGAGTTTGTATTTCTGATCGGGAAGAGCGGTGTGGGGAAGTCTAGTATTCTGAAGCTTTTGAGCAGGCAGGAAGAGGCCAGTGCAGGGAAGATTTTTGTGGATGAGCAGGATATCAGTGCTTTAAAGAAGCGGGAGCTTCCTTATTTTCGTAGAAAATTTGGAATTATGCAGGGGGATATGCGGTGCCTGCGGGATCGGAATGTGTATGAGAATCTCTTTTTGGTGATGCGCTCCTGCGGTTATTCTCGGAGGGAGAGCAGGAGGCGGATTGCTGAGGCCCTGGGTAGGGTGGGGATGGCTCATAAGGCCAAGGCTTTTCCCCAGGAGCTGTCCGTGGGGGAGGAGGCCAGGGTGCTTTTGGCCAGAGCCTTGGTGACGGGGCCGGAGATTCTTCTGGCGGATGAGCCTACGGCCAATCTGGACCCGGATGCCTCCTGGGATATGATGAACCTAATCAATGATGTGAATCACCAGGGGATCACGGTGATTGTCAGCAGTCATTCGGTGGAGCTGGTGAATATTATGCGCAAAAGGGTAATCACCCTGGTGGAAGGGATGCTTGTTTCCGATGAAAAGAATGCCGGTTACAGCTCAAAGGCTCTGGATATTTTTGAGGAACGGAGGGTTAGGCAGCTTCGGGAGCAAAAAATCAGATAAAAAATAAAAAAAATTCTTGTTTTTTGTTATTTATTTTACTTTCAAACCGATATATAATATAAGAATAACCAGGGTATTATTCTGCCCATAAGGAAAGGGGCAGTCTGTACACTGGCACTTGGTATCTTTAAAATAAATCAGTAAGGCTTTTAAGAATAGATTTGAAAGGGGGCAATGGATATGGCAGTTGGCAGGATTGGTTCATCAATAAGCTA
Source organism: bacterium 1XD21-13 (assembly GCA_009917555.1). Classification (GTDB taxonomy): domain Bacteria; phylum Bacillota; class Clostridia; order Lachnospirales; family Lachnospiraceae; genus Laedolimicola. Next base: position 106,497 of record QZDX01000008.1, read on the forward strand.
TATGAACTATACATCCTCCATCAATCAGCTTCGTCTGCAGCAGGCGATGAATAATTACCGGGCGACCCGCCAAGCGGTGAAGCCGGTTCAGCGTGTGAACCAGACCTACAAGGATTCCAGTCTGAACTTCTTGAAGAATTATAATACCAAGATGACAGATTTGATGCAGTCGGCAAATTCACTGCGGGGGTCCAATTCCGCTGGTGCGGCCAATACCAAGAAGCTTGGAAGCTCAGACAGCAGTGTTTTGACAGCCACGGAGCGGTTTGGGAACAGCTCGGGACAGAAGCTGTCCGTCAATGTAAGCCAGGTGGCGAAGGCCCAGATGAACCAGAGCACAGGAGTGAATGCGAAGGCAAAGGCATCCTCCGGTCTCAATTTCAGCATCCGGTCCAAGAATGCATCCGGCGGATCGTCAAATGCATTTGTTCGGGTGGATGCCCGCAGGAAAAACGGGGGCTTGAAGACCAACCAGGAGATGCTGGAGGAGGCAGCCAGCCAGATCAACCAGGCAAAGAGCGGCGTTCAGGCAAGCGTTGTGGAGAAGGACGGTCAGGTGTCTCTTCAGATTACAGGGAAGCAGACAGGGGAGGGCAATACCTTCCAGGTAAATGGTGATACGGGGATTGCAAAGGGCTTGAGCAAGACGGCTCAGGAGGCTCAGAATGCCAAGTATACGGTGACTGAGAACGGTGCAAGCCGGAGCTACATTTCCTCCACCAATGAGATTTCTCTGGATATGGGAAGAATCCAGGCTACACTCAAAAAGGAAGGAACGGCAGAGATTGGTCCTCAGACGGATAAGGAGCGCATGATCTCCGGCGTGGAGGATTTGGTAAATAATTACAATAAGACGGTGGAGTTCTTAAAGAGCAATTCCAATATGGGCTCCGAGATCAACCGTCAGCTTCGGAATATGACGAGAAGTCTTGGTTCCGAGCAGTCTCTGGAGATGGCCGGAATTAAGGCCAACAAGGATGGTACACTCTCCTTTGACAGAGATAAGCTGACAAAGAATCTGGAGAAGGACCCGGATCTGGTTCGTGATGTGATTTCCGGTCGGAACGGGATTGCCCAGGCAGCCTTTGACAGGGGAAGTGCAGGACTTCGTGCTAATTCTGCCGGACTGGTGCAGAACAGTGTCAGACAGGTGGAGAGCAGACAGAGCATGGACGGCTATAACTTCATGAATACGTTTTCAAAATCAGGTGCGTATAATCTCAATAATTACATGGCCCTTGGGCTGATGATGGATTATTTCGCATAAAGGAATAGGGCCGGAGAAGGCGGCCCTTCTTCTTGTGTCCGGAAAAGGCGATGGCTTAGGACACAGGAGCGCACTTCACAGAGGCAGAGCCCTGTGAGCTATATTCTTTAATAGGAAGAGAGAGGTTCCTTTGATGAACGTATTGCAGCAAGAGCGCCGGTATCTGCTTTTGCTGGTATCGGCAGTCATGAATCAAAAGAAGGTTCCTGTCATGTCGGGAAGTCTGATGCCCTGGGGAACGATTTACCGGCTTGCGGATACCAGCCAGGTGGCAAATGTATGCTGGCTGGGGATCTTGGGCTTGAGCTCGGAGATCGATAAGTCCGTGAAGGGGATGTTCTATGAGAGCTATCAGAGGGAGTTGAAAAATGTTTCCACCTACCAGAGCGCGGAGGAGGTATTGCGCTGGCAGTTGGAGCGTAAGCAGATTCATTTTCTGATTCTGGAGGGTGTGGACCTAAGAGAGCTGTATCCCCAGAAGGAAATGCGGAAGATGGACTGCATCCGGATTCTGGTTCCCAAGGGGGAGCTGCTTCGCATTGACACCATGATGCGCAGCATGGACTATGAGCCCCAGGAGAATCGGGAGGACGACGGCATTTTATACTATAAAATACCAGGCGTCTTCGTGATGTTTTATGATAAAATAAAGTTTGTGAATCAGAAGCTGGAGAAGTATTTTGATTCACCGGTGCGCATGTATTCTAAGAAAAAGGGCTACAGGTATCTCCGGTGCTTTGACAAGGAGGAAGCCTACCTTTACATGGCAGGCAGGGCAGCCAACGATTACGCCCTTGGCAGAGCCACGGTGCGGACGGTACTGGATTTCTGGCTGTATGAGAAGGCGCACAAGGAAGAGCTGAACTGGCCCTATGTGGACAAAGTTCTCAAGCGGCATAAGATTTTGGAATTCTCGGAGCGGCTCTTAAAGCTGGGAGACATCTGGTTTCAAAATGAAATCAGTGACGAGATGGAGATCTACAATGCTATGGAGGCTTACATCCTCTCCAGAGGAGAGCAGGGCAGACAGTTGAGCGGAAAAATTCTTCCGCTGCTTCAGGATGTGGCGGATTTTTATAAAAGAGACCGGCAGAGAGAATGGATGAAGCGGGAAAAGGAGGCATTGTTTCCTCCCAAAGATTATATGGAGGGCCTGTTTCCGGTTCTGAAAAAATTCCCATGGCTGTACTCCATGTGCTGTCTGCTTCGGCTTTTTCGCATCTGGTTTTCCAAGGTAAAGCAGTTTTTTGCCGGAATACGGGATGGGCTTAAGGAAAAGCTGAGGGCAGGAAAGAACCGTGAGAGCGAGCTGTCGGATTCACAGGAAGAAAATGAAAAAAAGTATAAGGATGGGGTAAGAGATGAAGAATTTGAAGATTTCACAAAAGCTGATCGTTTCGTTTAGCACGATTCTGCTGATCAGCATCATTCTGGTGATACTCTCCATTACGGCCCTGCGCTCAATTGGGGACAAGTCACATCAGATGTATGAGGGGCCCTTTGTGGCAGCCACGGAAGGCATGAGTGTTGCCGAGAAGATGTATAATGTATGGGGAAGCCTGAATGCGGCTCTGGTGGAGGAGGATCTGGCAAAATATGCGGATCAGATCAACGCAAGCGCTACGGAGGTAGTTGCAGGGCTGAATCAGCTTCAGGAGATAGCGGGCTCTTCCTCCGGCTCCATTACCTCACTGCTCAATGAGAGCAGCCAGGCCCAGGCCCTGATCGGGGAGATTATGGGACTGATGGAGCAGGGCAAATGGGATGATGCCAGAGTGCTTCTTACGGGAGAGTTCTCTGAGATATTCATAAGAAGCTCCGCTGCTGCAGAGGCAATCTACACCGAGGCAAATGAGGCAGCTGAAACCATGAACCGGTCGGTTACCAAAACCACCAACAATTCCTCCATATTTATGCTGGTGTTGCTGGTTGTGGCCGTTCTGATTGCAATTGCAATTATGGCTGTTCTGATTAAAGGACTGACCCGTCCTATTTATGAGTTGGAGGAGACGGCCAAGGCCATTTCCACCGGTAACATTGAGAATACCATTACCTATGAATCAAAGGATGAGCTTGGTGTTCTGGCGGACAGCTTCCGCAGAACCTGCGAAGGACTTTCCGCTGTGATTCAGGACCTCTCCTATCTGATGAATGAGATGGCAAAAGGGAACTTTGATATCCGCACAAAGGCGGAGAATTTCTACGTGGGAGATTTTCAGCCAATTCTGTCCTCCATTCGTGAGATGAATAAGAATTTGAGTAATACCCTGCTTCGGATCAATGATGCCAGTGACCAGGTGGCAAGCGGATCGGATCAGGTATCAAGTGGTGCCCAGGGACTTTCTCAGGGTGCAACGGAGCAGGCAAGCGCCGTGGAGCAGCTTGCGGCTTCCATCAATGATATTTCCACGCAGGTAAAGCAGACCTCTGAGAATGCGAAGAAGGCCAGCGAACAGGTGGAGAATGCAGGAGCGGATCTTCAGATTTCCAACCAGAAGATGGAGGAAATGATTGCGGCCATGTCCGAGATCAGCGACCGTTCCGGCGAGATTGGCAAGATCATCAAGACCATCGAGGATATTGCGTTCCAGACAAATATTCTGGCGCTGAACGCGGCTGTGGAGGCGGCCCGGGCAGGCAGCGCAGGCAAGGGCTTCGCGGTTGTGGCGGACGAGGTGCGGAACCTGGCTTCCAAGAGCGCGGAGGCGGCACAGAATACTACCCATCTGATTGAAGGCTCCATGCAGGCGGTGGAGAACGGAACAAGGATTGCGGGAAGCACCGCAGAGGCTCTGATGTCTACGGTGGAGAGCACCAAGAATGCGGTGGAACTGGTGGAGAAGATTACCCGGGCGGCGGAAAATCAGGCAAATTCCATCCAGGAGATTACCCAGGGCATGGATCAGATCTCCAGTGTGGTACAGACCAACTCCGCAACAGCTCAGGAGAGCGCGGCGGCCAGTGAGGAGCTGTCCAGTCAGTCTCAGATGCTCAAGGAGCTTACGAGCCGTTTTACCTTACGAAGAGATTAAAAAAAATATTTGTTTTCTGTGGACAACGGAAGCATTTCGCAGTATGATAAAATAGAGTGTTGAATACTGCACAATAAAGAGAAAAAGAAGGGGAAAGACATGTTAAAGAACTTGAAAATCAGAAGCAGATTGTTGGTAAGTTATGCTATTGTTCTGGTATTGACAGTGATTATTTCCGTGACAGCGATTTCCAAGCTGAATGCTGCAAACCAGAATTTGCATAATTTCTCGAACGGTGCCATGACCGCCAGAAGTCTGGTACGCAACAGCCGTATGAGCACCAACACGGCGGCCCGGTATTTGCGTGATATGGCGATTTCAAAGGACAACGCAACCTTGGAGAGCAATGCAAAGCGTGTAGATGAGTTGATTACATCCATTCGTTCCGATATTGAGGATTTGAAAGCGATGAATATTCTGGACGCAGGCGAGGTCAATACATACTCCACGCTGATGGAGCAGTGGATTGCTATTGGCGGAAGAGTAGAGGAGAGCCTGAGATCTGAGGCAGCAGCAGGTAATTCCAATGCCACTGGAATGACAGAATCCGAGCGGATTCTGGTGGAGGAGTGCACACCGACTCTGGATGCACTGGTTGCACAGGCTATGGTTCTTGATGATGCCACGGCAGTTCTTCAGGACGAGACACTGGATGAAAGTGTGAAGTCCACGAATCAGGATATGATAATCGTTGTCGCCCTGCTGGTGGTGGCAGTGATTCTTGCATTCGTTATCTGCATTAAGGTAACGGCTTCCATCGTAAGACCTATCGCAGAGGTGGAGGAGGCAGCTCAGAATCTCTCTAAGGGCCTTGTTAAGAATGATCTGACTTATACGGGGAAGGATGAGATCGGCGTTCTGGTGGACAGTTTTAGGGTAACCTTTAAGGCACTGGACGCTATGATTACAGATTTGAACCGTCTGATGGCTGAGATGGCAAAGGGCAATTTCAATGTCCGCACAACGGCAGAAGAATACTATGTAGGTGATTTTGCACCCCTGTTGTCTTCTATCCGTAAGATGAATTCCAATTTAAGTACAACACTGAGCCGCATCAACGAGGCTTCCGATCAGGTGGCAAGCGGATCCGATCAGGTATCCAGCGGTGCTCAGGCTCTGTCTCAGGGAGCTACGGAGCAGGCAAGTTCTATTCAGCAGCTTGCGGCGTCCATCAATGAGATTTCTCAGAAAGTGGTGCAGACGGCTCAGAACTCTCAGATTGCCAGCGAGCAGGTTGGTAAAGCCGGCGAGGAGCTGACTATCTCCAACCAGAGAATGCAGGATATGATTTCGGCGATGTCAGAGATCAGCCAAAGTTCCAACGAGATTGGCAAGATTATTAAGACCATTGAGGATATTGCATTCCAGACCAACATCCTTGCACTGAATGCGGCTGTTGAGGCAGCCCGGGCAGGAAGTGCCGGCAAGGGCTTCGCAGTTGTGGCGGATGAGGTACGGAATCTGGCTTCCAAGAGTGCAGAAGCCGCTAAGAATACCACAGCTTTGATCGAGGAATCCATCCATGCGGTGGAGAATGGTACGAAGATTGCCGACAGCACGGCCAATGCTCTTGTAATGACTGTGGAGAGCACCAAGGTTGCAGTAGATGTTGTGGATAAGATTACACAGGCTACCACGGAGCAGTCCAATGCCATTCAGGAGGTAACACAGGGAATCGATCAGATCTCTAGCGTGGTACAGACCAACTCCGCTACGGCAGAGCAGAGTGCGGCGGCAAGCGAGGAGCTGTCCAGCCAGGCGGAGATGCTGAAGAGTCAGGTAAGACGCTTCAAGCTTCGTTCCGATGCCTCTAGTACGTCTATTGCTTATGAGGAGGAGCCGGCAGTTGCTATGGATATGGATTATGATTCTGAGCCTGTTGTTTCCGCACCATCCACTTCTTCTCATGAGAGTTACAGTTCTTACTATACAGGCGATAACAACAGCAAGTATTAAGAGGAAGAAAAGGAATTTAAATAAAAGGAACTGCTGTCTTGTGGAGAGATACTCCGTGGGACAGCAGTTTTTTAAGATTTTGGTATGAGGCGAGGGGTATGGAGAAGGTAAGCGGAAAAGGTGCAAATACAGGCAGTATGATAGCAGCGACAGAGGGCAATGGCCTTCCGATGCCCACAGGGGCGGAAGCGCGGGCAGCCCGAAAGATGATGGAGCTGGAGGCAGGGCGTGTTCTGGTGGCCCAGGCTGCCAAGCAGGCAGAGGAGGCCAGGGCGAGGCTGGAGGAGGAGCGCCTGGAGGCAGAGGAAAAGGACAGGTCCAGGGAACAGCGAGATACGCCGGAGCTTTCCAGGCAGAGCCGGTGGTTTGGCCTGGAGGGAAGACTTTTGGAGGAGGCAAATCTCAGATGGATTCTGGAGATGGAGGAGGAGCTCTGGGGGGAGCTTTTGAACTGGTATCCTGCACCTTCGGGGAATCTGTCTAAACAGCTGGAGGAATTGTCCAGGCTTTATCTGGCCCTTTTGGAGGCGATTCTGATCCATACTACAGGCCAGGATCAGATGGTTCAAAAGGAGCGGCTAGACGCAGTTCTGTCCGAGAAGCTGAATCTGGTTTTGGAGGTACGGCTTCGGAATCTGATAACCCTGCTTGAGCGGATGGGACAGCGGGAGACCATAGGACAGATTCGGTATAGCCTGTATAAGCGGACCACTGGGGAAAATATCTCTCCCAAGACAGCAGAACGGTTTTTTGCTCTGGGACAGGGCAGTGGAAGGGCTTCTGTATCCATGGCATCCTCCCCTAGTATGGCAGGAAGCGGTAGAAAGGCATTTGGGGAGGAGGGCAGTGTATATCAGGCTTGCGGAGGGAGAAATGTTCGGGTGAGCCAGGAGTTTGACGCCCACAGAAAATCCGGCCAGTTGGAGCTGAATCAAAGGAATCTGGCCTTCAGTGAGGGAAAGGGAAAAAGTGAAGAGAGCGGCGGCTTTGACATAAGGGAGCTTGTTCGGGCGGATATATTTGCCAAACATCTTTCCGAGAGCAGTCAGACCTTTGGAGGAATGGGGACTTTTAAGGGGAACCAGGAGGCGGCTGGATATCTGGCGGCCTTGACCTCCATCAAGGGACAGATTTACCTCTCCGGGTCCGGAAGGTCCGGGGATATGGCATCCCCGGTGAAAAGCCTGGTGAATCAGATGGTGGACTACTATCTGAACCAGAAGGGGGCTTATGAGGCATATTACTATACCACCGGAGTTTACGAAAAGACCAAGGATTCTCAGAAGGCGGCATCGGAGGGACTTGCCTACGCTTACCGGCTTTTTTTGGAAAAGAAGGGGGATGGGGATTATAAGGATGAAAAGGCTTACTCCCAGGAGGCTGGTTTTTTCCAGATGCTTGGCGGGCGGACTATGGAGGAGGATTTTCGGCGTGGGGCACGGATGCTGGAGGAGAACTGGAGGGAGTTTCTTTCTGCTATGGGAATGGAGGGAAAGGGAATTAGCTTGAGGGCTCACAGTCTTAGTCCCTGGGGAGCCCTTGTGCAGGCGGAGGAGCAGAGAAAGGCCAGGGAGCAGAGAGCGGATCAGGCGTTCCTTCGGCAAATGCTGATTGTGGTGGGGATTGTAGTGCTGTTTCTCATTTGGAGGTTTGTTTTTTCCTAATATGCTTATTTTTTCTTGTGGATTTGGGGAGAGTACTTAATTTTTCCAAGTCCGGGCCGATATGAAATATATAGAGAATCAATTGGAATTTTTCTAAGTACATAACAAGAAAGGAGGAAATTGGTTTGAGACTTGAAGATAATTATTATCAGAATGTCCAGACAACTTCCGCATATGCTTCCGTTAATGTGAACAATGCTGTAAAGGCTGCAGAGGTAGCACAGAAGCAGGATCAGAAGGCTGTAGAGGGTGTTTCGGGTACAGCTGCGAAGCCCAAGACAGATCGGGCTGAGTTCAGCCAGGATTCCCAGGTTACCAGGAAGATGAGCGATTCTGAGCGCGCTTCTTTAGTGCAGAGCTTGAAGGCGGATCTGGAGAATCAGACGACCCGGTTTACCAACATGATGATGCAGATGTTCAACAAGCAGGGCATCACAGGTCTGCAGGCAGGCAGCGATGATTTCTGGAGAACAATTGCAAGCGGCAATTTTACAGTAGATGCGCAGACGAAGGCAGAGGCACAGGCTGCTATTTCGGAGGACGGCTACTGGGGAGTGAAGCAGACCTCTCAGAGGCTCTTTGATTTTGCCCAGGCTCTGGCAGGGGACAATCCGGAGCAGATGAAGAAGATGCAGGATGCTATTGAGAAGGGCTTTAAGCAGGCTGAGGAAGCCTGGGGGGGCTCTCTGCCGTCTATCTCTGGTGAGACTTACAAGGCAGTGAATGATCTATTTAGTGAGTACTACGAGAAGAGTGGGAAGTAGGAAAATGTAACAGGATTGGAAGGAGCTGTTAGGAAATGTAAGGTTTCCTGTCGGCTCCTTTTATTTTTTGCCAATAGAGGCGCCTGTGCGTCTGGCAGTCAGCACATATAGTGGTTAATATTCACTTTGTAGTGTTGGAAATTGAGTTGGATGTTATAAAATGTTATAAAATTGTTAAAAATGATATATTTTGTTAAAAATATTTAAATTACCACTTGATTTCTTATCAGAAAGTATTACAATAGAAAAGGAGAGGACAGCTCTTTGCTGCCCGTACCAGAAAGGGATATAAGGAGAAGAATACCATGATTATCACACAGAAAAAGCCCATTGAGGAATTGATGGCAATGCTTGGGGATGCGATGAAGATCGCAATCCTTGGCTGCGGCAGTTGTGCTACGGCCTGCGCCACGGGCGGCGAGAAGGAGATTGGGGAACTGAAGGCTTATTTGGAGTCTAAGGGTAAGACAGTGGTGGCTACCGGAATGGCAGATTACTGCTGTATGAACATGGGTGTGAAGACAGCCATGAAGAAGCTGAATGCTGCAGGTCCGGACGCAGTTGTCTGTATGTCCTGTGGTGACGGTGTGCAGGTGGCGGCCAATCATGCCACAGCGCCGGTTTATCCGTCCAACAACACTATGTTTTTAGGAGAGGCCGTGAAGTTTGGTCTGTTTGAGGAGGCATGCCATCTCTGCGGGGACTGTGTGCTGGGAACAACCGGAGGTATCTGCCCCATTTCCAGATGTGCTAAGTCTCTGGTAAATGGTCCCTGCGGCGGACAGAAGAACGGCAAGTGCGAGGTGAATCCGGAGAATGATTGTGCATGGATTCTGATTTACAAGCGTCTGGAATCTCTGGGAATGTTGGAAAAGCTGGCACAGAGACGCCCAGACAAAGGATATGAGAAGGTATCATATCCCAGAACAATTAATATTAGGGGGAACAAGTAATGGGAATGTTAGAGAAAGCGCTGGAAGGCGGAAAATTTGGTGTAACCGTTGAGATGGCTCCTCCTAAGGGATATGATTTTAAGGAACAGATGGAGGCAGCGGAGCTTCTGAAGGGTAAGGTACACGGAGTCAATGTAACCGATATGCAGTCTGCATGTCTGAAGGCTTCCTCCCTTGGCCTTTGCATTAAGCTGAAGGAGGCAGGACTGGAGCCCATCATCCAGGTAACAGGCCGTGATCGCAGCCGTATGGGGATCATGGGAGACATGCTTTCCGCGGCAGCCTTTGGCATTGATACTATGCTGGCTCTGACCGGTGATCATCCCACCGTTGGTGACTGCAGCCAGTCTAAACCGGTGTATGATCTGGATTCCGTGGGAATTCTTCATATGCTGTCTGTGATGGAGGCTACCGGAACAGACTGCGGTGGAAATGAGTTGGAAGGCGGTGCGCCGGAGTTCTATAAGGGCGCGGCTGTAACTCCTGTCTATGAGCCTTTGTTTTTGCAGATCAACAAGCTTCGCCAGAAGGTAGAGGCGGGAGCCCGCTATATTCAGACCCAGGGTATTTTTGATCTGGAGAGCTTCAAGCGTTTCATGGATGAGGTGGACAAGGCCAATATTAAGACCCACATTATGGCAGGTATCATTCCTCTGAAGGCAGCAGGAATGGCCAAGTACATGAATGAGAATGTGCCGGGAATCGCTGTTCCTCAGGATATGATCGACCGTCTGGCTGCTGCTGCGGCAGAGGGCAAGGCCAAGGGCGTGAAGGGTCTGCCCACGCAGCTTGGTATTGAGATGGCGGCTGAGATGATCGCCAAGATCAAGGATGAGGGCCTTTGTGACGGTGTACATATTATGGCAATAGGTGCGGAGAAGAATGTTCCGAAGATTCTGGAGAAGGCTGGAATTACCATTGAGTAGGCAGGTATTGTGATGCTGCGAAGCGTGTTACTGTCATGGAATGAACAGTAATATTGTGGCATATGGTATCAATACGTTCTTGTATTTTTTGAGAAAATCTGTTATGATGATGTAGAAAATATGAGGAATGCTTTCGGTGATTACACTGCGAGGAAGCTGCAGAGAGTATTCTGTATACAGAGGTGATTATTTATGGATATTGCGGCATTGTCATCTGCTATGTCATACAGCCAGCTTCATATGAATGTAGGCTATGCCCTGACAGCGAAGGTCATGGACCAGGTGGAGGATACCAGTGCACAGCTTTTGGAGATGCTGGAGGCAGTTGCACCGTCGGATTTGGGGCAGCATATTGACATACGCGTATAGGGAACTGTAATAGGGTTTCGTTTTTAAGAAAAAAGGAAGAAGCTGAGGGTTGTACCTTGGCTTCTTTTATGTTATTTTTATTAAAGTATTAATAAGCTTTTCTAATAGAGTGATAAAAAGTATCTAATTAGGTGTTTGATTTTATATTATTGAACTGGATATTACGAAAACAGATTATTATTATCATTTTTGTGAGTTATTATAAATTTTAATAATGTGTATAACATTTTTGGTGAGTATAGTAAAGTACAAAACTATGAGCTTGAGGTAAGACATTGATGCGGGAGAAGGAAGGTGTCCTTATGGACATGCAAGAATTAAAAAAGCTTATCTATCAAGGTGAAAAAGTTGATATAGAGTATAAAAAGGCAGATTCAGGTGTACCAAAATCTGCCTATGAGTCATATTCTGCATTTGCTAATACAAAGGGCGGCTATATTATTTTGGGTGTTAAGGAGGATAAGACCAAGAAGAATCCGGAAGAAAGATTTTTGATACAGGGTGTTGAAAATCCGGGAAAGCAAAGGGAGGACTTCTGGAACACTATCAATGGAAGTAAAGTGAATATAAATCTTCTGAAAGACGAAAATGTATATGTTGTGGAGGAAGATGGAATAAGCTTAATTGTAATTTATGTTCCGAGAGCAGAATTTAATATGCGCCCGGTGTATGTGGGAGAGAATCCGTACAAGGGGACCTATAAGAGGAATCACGAGGGTGATTATCATGCCTCAGAGCACGAAATTCGAGGTATGATTCGAGATCAGAATCCTGAAGGCAGCGACAGTATGATTCTGGAATATTATACTATGGATGATATTGATAAGGAAACTCTCAGAAAATATCGTCAGATATTCGAAATCAGAAATGATGGACATGTTTGGAATCCTCTTGATGATAAAGCATTTCTTGAAAAGCTTGGAGGATATAGAAAAGACCGTAGAACAGGTGTGGAAGGACTTACTCTTGCAGGACTTATGATGTTTGGAAGCGGTTAGGCCATTAGAGAAGAATTTTCTAATATATTTATGGATTATCGTAATGAGACTATGGTTACAGCGGATGTCCGTTGGAATGATAGAATTACTTACGATGGAACCTGGGTGAACAATCTTTTTAATTTTTTTATGAAGGTTACACCTAAATTAACGGAAGATTTGGAAAAGCCTTTTACGCTGAAGGGGATTCAGCGCATTGATGAGACACCGGTTCATAAAGCGGTGCATGAAGCATTCGTAAATCTCATTATTCATACAGATTACCTGATGGATGCAGGTGTGTTGAAGGTAATCAAACGAAATAAAAGCTTTGAATTTACCAATCCGGGTATCTTGAAGCTGCCAATAGAAGATATTTATCGCGGTGGTAATTCCAAGTCCAGAAATCCACATATGCAGACTATGCTTAGAATGGTAGGCTTTGGAGATAATGCCGGTTCTGGTTTTCCTACAATTCTTAATACATGGAAAGAGGAGGGCTGGGTACAACCGGAGCTTATTGAGGATACTATTTTAAATCAGGTGATACTGGTATTGAAGATGGAAGAGGAAACTGTTTTGGAAGAACAGGATAGCTTCGCTCAAAAAAATGAGCGAAGTTTTAACAAAGAAAGATTTTGATAAAGTATTGCCTATAATAAAAGTTCTAGAAGAAAAAGGATTTATAACTCCTAGAGAGGCAGAAAATGTATGTAACCGATCTTCGGCAACTGTTAGAAGATATTTGGGAATTCTAACGGCTGCTGGAATTGTGCAAGCAGAGGGGAATACTAATAATAGTATTTACAGATTTGTGGCGAATTGATGTCATGATGATTGATAGATGGATAGAGTTAAAAAACAGAAAGTTGTGACACGTGTTTGTATAACAAATCAATGAGAAAGAATATGTCACATTTTAAACTTGGAGAACTGGAATAGGAGCAGACAGTTGGAAAGACCATACGAGGAAGATGAGGACGAGCTGCGCCGGAGACGGCGGCGCATGCGCAGAAGGCAGGAGATCCGCCGTAGAAGAAGACGGCGGATGCTGATCCGCCGGATGATCAAGGCAGGAATAGCGGCAGCGGCTCTGGTTATGGTGCTGTTGATCATAAAGCTGATATGGGGAAAATGGAGCCCTGATGAGGGAGCTGTTTCCGGCCAGGGAAAGAGATTCCAGGCAGAGATGCAAAAAAGCCTTCTGGCAGCCAGCATTGCAAATGGGGGAGCAGTGAATCCGGGGGAGGATGGCCAGGGAGAAGCCGGAGGCTTAGAGGAGCCTCAGACCTACCGGTACGAAGCCGCAGAGTATATGCGGCAGCTGGGGGAGGAGGACATTACCAGTAGCTATGCGATTTTTGTGGATACACAGGAGGACGGGATTCTGGCCTCCCGGGATGCCTTCAGCCGCATGGTTCCCGCCTCTATGACCAAGATCCTTACAGCTCTGGTGGCGGCGGAGCACATTGAAAATTGGGATGATACCTTTACTATCACAATTGACATTACAGATTACAGCTTCAAAAATCGCTGCAGCAATGCGGGCTTTGGCAAGGATGAGACAGTTACGATTCGGGATCTGATGTATGGAACAATCCTGCCTTCGGGGGCTGATGCATCCCTAGGGCTGGCTGTCTATGTGGCAGGATCCCAGGAAGCCTTTGTGGAGCTGATGAATGAGAAGCTTAGGGAGCTGGGCCTGTCTGAGACCTCACATTTTACCAACTGTGTGGGGATCTATGACGACAATCATTACACGACGGCTTATGATATGGCGGTGATGATGGAGGCAGCCATTCAAAATGAGATGTGCAGGGAGGTATTTTCCACTCGGATCTATACGACCTCCTCCACCGAACAACATCCCGAGGGGATCGAGCTGTCCAACTGGTTTGTGCGCCGCATTGAGGATAAGGAGACAAACGGCATTCCGGTCTATGGAAAGACGGGCTATGTGGACGAATCAGGGAGCTGCGCCGTGAGCTTTGGAACCAATGAAAAGGGCAGGACCTACATCTGTGTGACAGCAAATTCCGGCAGTAAATGGTGGTGCATCAACGATCATGCGAAGCTGTACCAGGAGCTTACGGAAGGGGCTTAGAAGGGGATTTAACATCTGAGAGACATGAAATTAAAAGCAGAAAAAGACGGGACATTGGGAAAACGATCATTTTGGCCCTTCTTTTTCTGCTTTTAGGTGTTACCCGCAAAAGTCAAAAGTGATGCTTTTTTAAGAATTCTGTTGGGGTGATGGCAGGTACATTTGAGCTTGAAAAATCATTAATGTTTCTTGTAATAATGTAGTCAACATTATTTTGTGCAGCACATTCATCCTGCAAGCAATCTTCAAAATCGGGAAAATCATTTCGTTCTAAAGCATGTAACATATTTTATGGCTGATATTTGCAATTTGAAGGAATTTTAAAATTCCAAGAAACAGGTGTCTGCGTTTTTCTGGGGAGTAATGTTTTCGGAGAATATAAAATATATTTGAAACCGAATGTAATGCAATATATCCCTTTACTTTTTAGGATGCACAGAGGGATAATATTTCATTAGATGATTCAAAAAAAGGCTCACGTTTTTCCAGCACATCTAAAATAATATTTGTATCAATTAAAACGAGCATATTTTTCTTCCCTCATTTCTTCCGGTTCTTTTTTATAATCAAAATCAGAGGGTAATGTACCCGCAAAAGACTGTAATATATGAAATCCTTCCATGCTTTCAGAAGTATCAGAAGAATTTACGGGATGCTTTGCCTCCTATATTTCATTCTTATTTTCAGCTTCTTTTGACTAAGCATAACAATGGGAAATATAAAAGTCAATAAAAAGTTGTATTACAATTTTCGCGTTATGAGTTATAGTTTACAGTTATTAATATACAAAAGAATATTATGATCCGGATATTGTACGGAAAAGGGAGTTCTGTCACGAAATCGTAACTTTTTTCGGATATAATAAAAGGAAAATTGAAAATAAAATCTTTCAACCTTGATTTGAGGGTCAAATGAACATGCAGACATATTCGCTTGACCTATGGAGGCAAAAATGATTGAAATATGTTACGTAGAGGATGATCCGAATATTGCGCAGACTGTGAAAGCCTATCTGGAGCGAAAAGGCTTGCGGGTAACCCTGTGCGGGACCCTTGAGGAGGCCAGACAGACCTTAAAGGCTCAGGTCCCCGCCTGTGTTTTGCTGGACTGGAATATGCCGGACGGACGTGGCGACAGCCTGTGCCGGTGGATTCGCAAAGCCTGGAAGGAGCTGCCGGTTATCTTTCTCACCGTTCGGGGAGATTCTGCGGACATTGTGTCTGGCTTTGAAAATGGCGCTGATGATTATGTGGTAAAGCCCTTTGAGCTGGAGGTACTCTATTCCCGGATTCTGGCCCTCCTTCGCAGAGCCGGCAATGTGACGGAGCAGTATCTTTCCTGCGATGGAATTGTGATGGATCGGAACCGCAGGACCGTTTCTTGTCAGAGAGACAGAATGTCCGGCAGTCGTTCTCCGGCATCGCCCGGCTGTGAGGAGGAGATCAGCTTAAGTGCGGCGGAATATGATCTGCTTCTGTGCCTCATGCAGAATAAGGGAAAAACCATGACCAGAGAGAAGATTTTGGAGCAGGTATGGGATGTGCATGGCAGCTTTGTCAATGACAATACCCTGACTGTCACCATGAAGCGGCTGCGGGATAAGCTGGGTCAGCCGGATTGCCTGAAAACAGTGAGAAGCGTGGGATACCGCATGGAGGATACCATATGAGCGGACGGAAAAATACGGTTGTTTTGCTGGGATTTGTAATATCCGTAAGCCTCCTTGCCTCTGCTCTTGGGGCCACCCTTGTGTCTTATCGGGACAGCAGGCTTCAGTTTGAGCTGTTAAATGCTGTCTGCGGGGAGATAGTGGAGCGGGAGCCGGAGGCAGGGGAGATGATTTCTGATGTCTTGAAGGAATATACACAGGGAATGCGCCGGAATGTGAATGTGGATGGATATGAAATGGGCAAAGCTCCTTCTGAGGGAAATACCGGCAGAAATGCAGATACAGCAGGGGAGAGGGATGTATTGACTGCCCTGGGATACCGTGTATCTGATTTTGCCCATCCTTCCTACCAGCAGAATACTTTCTTTGCGATGGCAGGGTTTCTGGCGGGAATCCTGCTGTTTTTGTCTGCCTTTCTCTATCGGAATCAGAAGGAGGCCCGGCGGATTCATGCCCTGGCTGACTATCTGGAACAGGTAAATACGGGAAGGGCCGTCATACTTTCTGCCACAGGGGAGGACGATTTTTCCAAGCTGGAGGATGAGATTTATAAGACAGTCACGTATCTCTACCAGACTAAGGATGGGGCTGTGCAGGCAAAAAATGACTTTGCGAAAAATCTCTCCAACATTGCCCATCAGATAAAAACGCCTATCACTGCCATATCCCTGTCGGTGCAGATGATGAAGCAGGAGCTGGCCGGCTGTTTTGGACAGCTGAGGGCAAAGGAGCCGGAGACAGGGAGAGGTCATCTGGAGCAGGTGGAAAAACAGCTTTTGCGGCTCACGCATCTGGAGGAGGCCCTGCTTGTGCTGTCCCGGCTGGACGCCGGAGCGCTGGTCCTTCAAAAAAATCAGGTGGATGTGTTCACCCTTCTGGTGTTGGCGGCGGATAATCTTCAGGAGCTGTTTGTCGGCTCCGGCACCTCCATTGACATTCCGGAGCTGGGGGAGCTGGGGATCACAGCGGATCTGGACTGGACCATGGAGGCGGTGATGAATCTGATGAAAAATGGGATGGAGCATAATAAGGGCGGAACGGTTCACTGCTCCTATGAGCAGAATCCGCTGTACACAGAGATTCTCATCTGGGATGAAGGGGAGGGCTTTGCCAAGGAGGATATTCCTCATCTGTTTGAGCGGTTCTACAGAGGAAAAAATGCAGAAGAAGGAGGTATTGGGATTGGACTTGCCCTGTCAAAGGAGATCATTGAGCGCCAGAACGGGACCATACGGGCAAAAAACAGACAGGGCGGAGGTGCCTGCTTTGAAATTCGGTTCTATCGTCACTGAGTTGTAACTTTCATTTGTTAAAATATATTTGTGAGAGGGGTATCCCTATATGCCCTGAAAAACAGGCAGGCAGAGGAAACACCACAAGGGTATCCCTATATGCCTTGAAAAACAGGCAAACAGTGGAAAGGAGACAACCATGGATATTTTGAAATGTGAAGGAGTGCGCAAGGTCTACGGCTCCGGCGACAATGAGGTGATTGCACTGGACGGGATCGAACTGACCGTCGGCAAGGGGGAATTTGTGGCAGTGGTAGGGGCTTCCGGCTCAGGGAAATCTACCCTGCTGCACATCTTAGGCAGTGTGGACAAGCCTACGGAAGGCAGGGTTACCATAGACGGAACGGATCTTTCTAAGTTGAATCAGACACAGGCGGCGATTTTCCGGCGCAGGAAGGTGGGGTTGGTGTATCAGTTCTACAATCTCATTCCCACCCTGACTGTGCGGAAAAATATTCTTATGCCCCTGGCATTGGATAAGAAGAAGCCCAGCCAGGAATATTTTGAGGAGGTGGTCCAAACCCTTGGCATCTCTGACCGGCTGGAGGCTCTGCCCAATCAGTTGTCAGGAGGACAGCAGCAGAGGGCTGCCATTGCCCGGGCGCTGATTTACCGGCCGGCCCTTCTCCTGGCGGACGAGCCCACGGGAAATCTGGATCAGAAAAATTCCAGGGAGATCATGGACATGCTGAAGCTCTCCAACCTGAAGCTTAAGCAGACGGTTATTGTGATCACCCATGATGAAAAGGCAGCTTTGGAGGCGGACCGCATTCTCACCATAGAGGATGGGCGTATCATCAGTGACGAGTGGCGGAGGTGAAACCTATGTGGAAGGATTATTCAGCAGGCTACATCAAACATAACCGCTCTGCAGGAGCCACCATCATAATCGCGGCATTTATTTCCGCACTGCTTTTGTCCCTGCTGTGCGGAGAGTTTTATAATCTCTGGAAATACGAGGTAGAGCGGATTGAGCTGGAGGAGGGAGGCTGGCAGAGCCGTATTGTGGGAGAGCTTGACGAGGCCGATATAGAGGCTGTGCGAAATTTTGCCCACATAAAGGAGGCGGTGGTCAATGAAGCGGAGACAAAGGGACAGGAGACGGTTCTGGATCTCTGCTTTGATCACATGGGAATGGTTTTTGAGGATACGCCCCGGATTGCGGAGCTTGTGGGAATCCCGCCGGAGGATGTGACCTACAACTATCCGCTGATGGCTATGTACCTGGTCCGCGATTCCAGTGATAGGGCGCCAAGGCTTTTGTTTCCTATGTTTCTCTTTATTTTGGTGCTGGCCTCCGTTTCTCTCATTGTTATCATACACAACTCCTTTGCGGTGTCCATGAACGGAAGGCTTCATCAATTTGGCATTTTTGCCAGCATCGGGGCTACTCCAAAGCAGATCCGCACCTGTCTTCTTCAGGAGGCGGCCGCACTGTGCGCAGTGCCGGTTCTGGCGGGAAATGCTTTTGGCATTCTTGGCAGTATGGTCCTCATTCATTTGACCAATGTTCTGCTGGGAAGTGACATTCCGGGGCGCCATAGAGCGGTTTTTGGATATCACCCGATTGTTTTGGGAGTGACGCTGCTTGCCACGGTACTTACTGTCTGGATTTCCGCATGGCTGCCTGCCTGGAAATTAAGCAGGTGTACGCCCCTGGAGGCAATTAAAAATACAGGGGAATTGCAGTTGAAGCGCAAAAAGAATTACCGGATGCTGACCCTCCTGTTTGGGGTGGAGGGGGAGCTGGCAGGCAATGCGCTTAAAGCACAGCGAAAAGCCCTGCGGACAGCATCCCTGTCTCTGGTTCTTTCCTTCCTGGCATTTACCATTATGCAGAGCTTCTTCGCGACCTCTGATATCAGCATTCGGGAGACCTATTTTGAGCGGTATCAGGATGTGTGGGATATTATGGTGACGGTCCCAGGCGCAGAGGTGGATTCCTTGCAGGAGACAGAAGAGATTCAGAGTCTTCCAGGAGTGGAGCGCGCCATTACATATCAAAAGGCAAGGGCAAAAAGGCTCATTTCCCAGGGGGAAATGACTGAGGATATGAAGTCCTTTGGGGGCTTTTCCCATGCGGCCGGCAGTGAGGTGGTGCAGACGGAGAAGGGATGGGTGGTCAATGCGCCCGTTGTGATCCTGGATGACACAAGTTTTTTGGCCTACTGTGATGAGTTAGGTATTGTACCGGGCCTTGACGGGGCGGTGATTCTCAATCAGATTCGAGATGTGACAAATCCGGATTTCCGGCACCCGGACTATATGCCTTATGTGAAGGAGACTGGTACAAGCGTCCTTTTGCAGCGGGGCAATGAGGAAATGGCAGCGGAAATTCCGGTTCTGGCTTACACGGACAAGGAGCCTGCCTTAAGAGAGGAATACGCTACCCTGGATTATTATGAGCTGGTGCATTTTCTGCCGGCTTCCCTGTGGAGCAAGATCAAGGGGCAGATAGGGGGTGCAGAGGAGGAGACCCTTATCTGTGTTCTTGGAAAGGGTCAGGTGACCGGGGAGGAGCTTAGCTCCCTGCAGGGAGAGATTGAGGGAAGGCTCTCAGGAGCTTATACGGTGGAAAGTGAGAACCGTATTCAGGAGCGTGAGCTTAATGAGAGGCAGATCAATGGCATGAAAACAGTCTTTGGTGGTCTCTGCCTGCTCCTGGCCCTTATTGGAATCGGAAATGTATTTTCCAATACCCTTGGCTTTATGCGCCAGAGAAGACGGGAATTTGCCCGGTATCTGTCTGTGGGAGTGACACCGGAGGGGCTGCGAAAAATGTTTTGCATTGAGGCTCTGGTGCTTGCAGGGCGTCCCGTTCTGATTACATTGCCTTTGGCTGTTCTTGCGGTATGGGGGATGCTGAAAATGAGCTATCTTGGGGTGAGGGAATTTCTGGCGGAGGCGCCGCTGGTTTCCGTTGGTATTTTTATGCTGGGAATTTTGGGGTCCGTGGCCCTGGCCTATTACCTTGGGTGGCGGAATGTGAAACGAATGGATCTGGCGGAGGTTTTGCGGGATGATACCATGATGTAAAAGGGGAGAAATCATTTTCCAATAGATGGATGTTTAGTCCTCGCTTTATTGCCAGCTTATAGTCTTTTTTGAATTGTATTTCTGAGAAGAATAGATTATAATTTAAAATAGTAAATATGAAAATTAATATAACTTCAGGTTTATGGAATGGTTCATGGGAATATTTTTCCGAAAAGGGAGAAAAATCTTTTATTTTTTGTGAAAGGAATTGGATTCCTTCGGACGTATTATATATGAAATACAATTTAGAAGATACATTACGGAACTGGAATATTAGGAGGAATTAGAATCATGAAGAAACATTTAAAAATCATATTATCCCTGGCCTTGATACTTGCATTGGCAGGCTCTCTGTCCAAAGTAGCCTTTGCCCACTCTGGTCATCATTCCAGGCGGGCAAAGAACGTCCACCAGGTCACCTGTACAGGGAATAGGAGAGGAGTCTCAGGCACAGCGGAGAATACAGCAGTAAACAATACGACAGCAAATACTGCGACTACGGCAACCACTGCCTCTGCAGCCTCCGATACAACACCGGTCTATGCTTCCTGCTATGAGAATGGCTACTGTACCGGCAACAACAGTTGTGATGTGAACGGCGTCTGCCAGTACGGCGGCATCTGTGACGGCGCTCCCTGCTACCAGGAAACCTGTCCCTGGGACGGAGGCTGTGTTGTGGACGGCGTCTGTCAGTATGGCGGCAATTGCTATGGACTTGCGAATCAGGATGCTGGTAACGGCGGTAATTATGGTCATCATGGCGGAGGACACCACGGCGGTCATCACCGTTAGGTATTCCGGAATCGGATATTAGAAGGGACAGCTTTCCGTCTGTCCCGAAAGGAAGTGGAGTCTTTGAAAAGCGCGGAGGATATGAACCGTGTTGTAGAAGAATATGCGGATATGGTGCAGAGAATCTGTTTCGTGCATCTGAAAAACCATGACGACACAGAGGATGTGTTTCAGAACGTATTTTTAAAATATCTGCTTTATGAAGGCTCCTTTGAGAACGGTGAACACGAAAAGGCGTGGTTTATCCGTGTAACCATCAATGCCTGTACGGACTGGCTGAGAAAGCTTTCCCACAGGAAATACCTTCCCCTGGAGATAATTGCAGAAGAAAGTGAGATACAGGACAGCTCTTCCGGTGAGATTCTGGAGGCTGTCCTTCAGCTTCCCGAAAAATATAGAAATGTCATTTATCTGTTCTACTATGAAGAATATACGGCAGTTGAGATTGCGAAGATACTGGGAAGAAAGGAAAATACCGTCTACACCTGGCTTTCCAGAGCAAAGGAAATTCTGCGCAGACAGCTTGGAGGTGAATGGGCATGAACGAGCTTCAAAAAAGTATGAACGGCATAAAAGCATCCAAAGAGCTTAAGGCAGATACGCTGCGTTATCTGGAAAGACAGATGGGGTCGAAAAAGGACGGGAAGCAGGCGGGGAATATGGCCGGAAACAGGATTCGGAATCGAAGGTATGCGCCGCGCTTTGCACTTGCGCTTGTATGCCTGTTTCTGCTGATAGGGACCGGAGGCTATACCTTTTACGGCAGGCCGGTTTCTTATGTGAGTATTGATGTGAATCCTTCCATTGAGCTGGGCATCAACCGTCTGGGCAGAGTGGTTTCGGCAAATGCATACAATGAGGACGGACAGAGGATTTTGGAACAGGTAAAGCTTAAGAATCTTCCCTATCCCAAAGCCGTGCGCCTGCTTTTGGACTATGAGGCGGACGAACACTTTCTCACGGACAATTCTCTGCTGGTATTTACCGTGATTTCCGAAAATGCGGAGGCCATCGCGCAGAAGCTTGCAGGGCTTTCTTCCCCGCAGAGCGCTTCGGTGCTGACCTATGTGAGTGACAAGGACTGCATGGAGGAGGCTCACCGGCATGCAATGTCCTTTGGCAAGTACCGGGCTTATCAGGAGCTGTCCGGATATGACGGGAGCGTTACGGTGGAGGAATGTCACGACATGACGATGGGGGAGCTTCAAAACCGCATTGAGGGGTGCCGGGGGCATGGAGGAGATGGAAGCCAGGATACGGACAATGGCAATACCGGTCATCATGGGGGACACGGGGCCATCACAGAGGCGGACAGTGAAGGGGCAGACAGATCACGACGGATCGGCATACATCCTTCAAAAGCTCAAACTCCACCTCCCCCCGGTGGGCTTCCACAATCTGCTTTACAATCCGAAGTCCCATTACATGGGGGAGGGAGCCAGAGTTGTCCGAAGTTTCGGTGCGGTACAGGGTCTTTATAACCTGTATCGGGATGCCGCTGCCGGTGTCGGAAAAGGTAAGGCGCAGAAAATCCTTCTGTAAGCTGCCGTGGATTTGAATGCGGCAGCCCTTGGGATTGTGGCGGATGCTGTTGTCGGTTAGGTTGCGGAAGGCCCGAAGGAGGAGATTGGGATCGCCTTTTAAGGTAAGTCCCTCCAGATCGTCAGCCAGGGTAAGGCTTAAAGACCACTGCTCGGCAAGATCGTGATTGTAGTAGGAGGCAATCAGACTGCGCAGAAGGGCGCAAGGAGCGCAGGCCTTTATCTGCAAGGGATAGGAATCATACTCCAGACGGGAGGTGAGATTCAGATCCGCAATCAGACGTTTGATGATCAGGCTGTTTTCCCGAATGGAGACAGCCTCTTTTCGTTCCTCGTCATCCAGATGAGGGCTTCCGGCCAGACTGTCGCTGAAGCCGAGGATCAGGGACAGCGGGGTACGGATGTCGTGGGAGACGCCTGCGATCCAGTTGGTTCTTGCATTGTCCCGCTTTTTCAGGGCCTTCCTCTGGTAAATAAGGGTGGAGGAGGCTTTGTTGAGCTTTCCGGCCAGATCGCCTACGATGCCGTATTCGGCAAGGTCGAGGGCTTTGTCCTCGGTAAGCTGTTCGATCCCGTTAACCAGGGGCTTCAGGGAGGTGTAAAAGCGCTGTCCAAAGAGGATGGCAAAGGCGAAGATCAGCAGCAGGTTGGTGAGGACTGCCGCAAGCAGATAGGCGGGGAGAGCACTTAGGAAGCCTTCCTTAAATTCCACGGAATATTTCCACATGGAATGGCGGGGGGTGGCGGTCACAAAGAGGCCGTCCGGGCGTGTGTGAACCTTTACGGGGTAATCCTTAAGATACCAGCGGGTAAAGGAGGCTATCTGGGTGAGGGAGTAGGAGCGGGGAATGTCGTCGGGAAGGTTCCGGCTCCAGACCACCTGCCCCTCCTGGTTAATGAGCATGGCAAAGGCCAGATCTTTGTCTATCAGATGTTCGGCTTCTTCTGTCAGGATGTATTGTCCTTGCTCCAGGGTCAGGTGTTCGGACAGGGTATCGGCTCGGGAGGACTGATAATCGTCTGCCGCCTTGTAGCCGAATTGGCTTAAGAGGAAGAAAAACAGGAGCAGAAGATTTAAAATAAATATCAGGATGCTGATGAGGGCCGCGGTGAGGATGTAGCGGCGGTATATTTTGAGAAGATCCTTCATGGGCTTAACTCCTTTACATTTATAGTTCCCAGGACATGGCCATTACAACAGCCGGTAGCCGATGCCTCTGGCGGTGAGAAGCCATTTTGGGTGGGAGGGGTCCTCCTCCAGCTTTTCCCGGAGGCGGCGGATGTGCACCATCAGTGTATTTTCGTAGGTGTAGTAGCCGTCACCCCATACGGCG
The DNA here is from genome assembly GCA_009917555.1 of bacterium 1XD21-13. Lineage (GTDB taxonomy): Bacteria > Bacillota > Clostridia > Lachnospirales > Lachnospiraceae > Laedolimicola. Next base: position 130,173 of record QZDX01000008.1, read on the forward strand.
TCACAGAGGGCGTCAAAGGTTACGATTCGGCCACGATTTTCATAGAGCTTCTTTAGAATAAGGAGTTCCTTGGCGGTGAGGGCTGTTTCCCCTTCAGAAGACTCAACGGTTCCCCGATCCAGATGGACGGTTCGTGTTCCCAGGCTCAGGCTTTGATTCTCGGCTGAACCGGAGCGGCCATAGAGGTAAGTTCTGCGGATGATTGCGCTGATTCTGAGAATCAGCTCTTTGGGCAGAAAGGGCTTGGTGAGATAGTCGTCCGCTCCCAGGCCCAATCCTAAAAGGCGGTCGTTGTCCTCGTCGCGGGCGGAGAGAAAGAGGATAGGAAGATCTGCCTTTGCCCGTATTTCTTGAAAGAGGGAGAAGCCGTTTCCGTCGGGGAGCATAACGTCCAGAATGATGAGATCGGGGAGCTCTTTTGCAAGGATTTCCCGGGCCTCCCGGCAGCAGGAGGCGATGGACAGATTTGTGAAGCCTTCCTTGTTCAGCATATGGGTGAGCATGGAAAGCAGATCCGGATTGTCGTCGATTAAGAGGATTCGGCATTCGTAAATGTGGGTCATGGATACAGCCTCCTGGTTCAGAGAATTCTTTAAGGATTATGTTAGTCTGATTATAGAACAAAAGGGGGAGAATTTCATTGATTTTTGAAAAAATTAAGGTAAATGTAAGGCATACGTCATTGCCATGTAAGGCAGGAGGCGTATGCTTTTTATGTTGTGAGATTTAAAATTGTAATTTTCTTTATATCGATGCAGCAGGAAGAAAATTGCAGAAATCGAAAGGAGGAACGCCTATGGAATATATGGTAGAAACAAGAGGTCTAACAAAGAAATACGGCGGCAAGGAGGTGGTGAAGGATGTGGATTTAAAGGTGCCAAAGGCCCACGTCTACGGCTTTATGGGCCCCAATGGAGCCGGTAAGAGTACCACTCTTAAAATGCTTCTGGGGTTGATTCAGATAAGCGCTGGCCAGGTTACCATCGGAGGAGAGGCCGTCAATCGAAAAAACCGCATTGCCATTTTAAAAGAAACCGGTTCTCTGATTGAGTCTCCCTCCTACTACGGGCACCTTACCGGGCGGGAGAATCTGGAGATTGTAAAGACCTTGAAGAAAGTGCCGGAGCAGGAGATTACAAAAGTGCTGAAGCTGGTACGGATGGAGGATCAGCAGAATAAAAAGGTACGGGAGTATTCCCTTGGCATGAAGCAGCGTCTGGGTCTTGCCGAGGCGCTTCTTGGAAGACCGGAGCTGTTGATTCTTGACGAGCCCACCAACGGGCTTGATCCGGCGGGTATCCAGGAAATTCGGGAACTGATTCGAGAGCTTCCAGGGCGTATGGGTATGACCGTGCTGGTATCCAGCCACCTTTTGGGAGAAATGGATCAGATGGCGGATTATGTGGGTATTATCAACCACGGGCATTTGATTTTCCAGGATAAGCTGGAGGCGCTTCATGAGCACAGCAGAGGGAGCTTAAGGCTGTGTGTGATGAATCAAACTGTCGCCCTAGAGGTCTTAAAAAGAGAGGGCATTTCCTGCAATCTGGAGGAGGGAGCCCTGGAGCTTCCGAGGCTTGCGGATGATGCTATAGCCCGGCTTATCGGAAAGCTCTGGGAGGGCGGAGCCGGTGTCTATCGGGTGGAGGAAAAGCAAAAGAGCCTGGAGGAAATCTTCTTAAGTCTTACGGGAAGGAGGGGAAGTCTCTGATGCTGCGTGAATGGAAAACCGAGTGGATGAAGGTGCGGCGCAGAAGGATTGCGCTGGTGCCGGCGGCGTTTCTCCTGTTTACCTTTCTCTGGATAAGCTGGGCAATCCGAAGTGCCCATATGGAGTCGAATGAAGAGAACTGGAAGTGGCTGCTGATGTGCCTTGGCCTTATCAATACCTTGCTGATGCCGACCATGATTGCCATGATTGCCAGCCGTCTCTGCGATGTGGAGCTGAAGGGAAATACGCTGAAGCTTCTGTGTACGATGGAACAAAAAGGGCATCTGTTTGATATGAAGCTTCTGACCGGAGCTGTGTATGTGAGCGGTTATATGGCAGCGGAGCTTGTGATGATGCTTGTCTTTGCAGGGCTTCACGGCTTTGCGGGGGGAATGACGCAGCGGCACCTTATGTGCTTTCTTTTGCAGAGCGGTTTTGTGAGCCTTGGGGTTCTGCTGGTTCAGATGCTTTTGTCTCTTTTCAGTGTCAATCAGATTCTGCCCCTGGCGGTGGGACTGGCCGGTTCTTTTCTGGGACTGTTCAGCTGGTTTCTGTCCTCACCTCTCTGGAGACCGGTGGTGTGGGCTTACTATAATCTTTTGGGGTATATCGGGCAGAACTGGGATGAGAGTACACGGATTGTAAGCTATTATGAAGTGCCTATGGACTGGTCGGCGGTGATTACCCTCCTGGTTGTGCTGCCCTTGGGGTATATTCTGGGAAGGCAGTTGTTTATCCGCCGGACGCCGGGGTGTGACTGAAAAAAGAAAATGAATACTACGGAACTGGAAACAGTAATATTCCTTACAGTGCACAAATCGATTTGCAGGCACATGGTCTTGTGACTGGAAATTGATTTCATATCGGTGTGCTGGAAGGGATATTACGGAACTGGAATAGGAGGAATTTACGATGCTGACAGCATGTATCAAAACGGAGCAGATGAAGCTTAAGCACTCCCACCTGTGGCTTGTGTTTTTGGCAATCCCTCTGCTTCCCACCGTACTGGGTGCGGGAAATTATGTAAACAATATAGGGATATTGAAATCGGAGTGGTATTCTCTGTGGACGCAGCATTCTCTGTTTTATGCCAATTTTTTCTATGGCCCTCTGATTGCCATTTACTGTTCTTATATATGGAGAGTGGAGCACCTCAACTACAATTGGAACAGCCTGATGACGATGCCCACGGCGGAGAGGGATATTTTTCTGGCCAAGCTTTTCCTGGCCCTGCGTTGTACGGTGATATTGCAGCTCTGGGTGGGCGTGCTTTTTGCCATATCCGGAAAGCTTGTGGGTCTGCAGGGACTTCCTCCTTTGGAAATCCTGCTCTGGCTTCTGCGGGGAAGCTTGGGCGGCATGGTGACGGCGGCCCTGCAGCTTGTGCTGTCTATGGTGATTCGAAGCTTTGCACTTCCCATTGCAATCGCACTTCTCGGAAGTGTGGCAGGCTTTCTTATGACAAGCAGCGGATATGGGATGATATGGCCATATTCGCTGATGATGATGGGCATGAATGCCAACAAGAATACGGATGCACTTTCCAGTCCGGTTGGATTTGCGGCGGCATTGTGCGTGTTTCTTGTACTGTTTATCAGTATGGGGATCTGGTATCTGAAGCACAAGGATGTGCATGCGTAAGGGAAAAGATGTAATCAGAGAAACCGATATTCCAAGTGTTTATTATGAGTGCAGGCAGGCTATAGAGCTTAACAATGTGGAGAGTTCTGCTTTGCTGGCTGCGAAAAAGCATCATTCTTTTAAAACTTTCAGTTGTTTTGACGTAACAGTTCAGACAGCCCGCTTCGCCGCTGGTTGTCTGAACTGTTACGTCTTGATGTATGTATTATAACAATATTTCCATATGTATGAATCATAACAAGATCTTCATATATTGTTTCTGAATGAAGCATCCTGGCATATTTCATAGGTCCTGGCAGATTTTTCCCTCTATATTAATGTTCTTTTATAGCAAACTGCTTTCCCTGCACTTCCCGTATCTGTCCTGAAAATATCACACAGAGTTCTTGTTACTCCCCCCTAAGACTATCCGTTTGGAGAGTGGACTAGACAACAGGAATAGCGTAAAATAAAGCATAACTATGGATGTGCGGCAGTATTGGTTCAGACGGGCTATGCAGAGAACGTTTGCCATAGTCCGACCGAACACGGAACGGATATACACAGCATGTCCGCAGCATGAAAAAAATTGCGAAAAAGAGGTTGCAAAAAGGTATAAGCGTGTGATTGCGACGAATGGGGAAGAGGTATAAAGCATAGTAAATATGGGAGAAGTGGGGCTGTCTAATTAGGGCAGTCCCGTTTTTTGTTTGTACAGACCTGTGCGGGGTGGTATATATGATCAGTGGGACAGCAACAAAGATTACGAATCTTGTGATTTAAAACGCAATGCTTAATTGTAAAAAGGGATTGAAATCAGGGGATAATATATTAACTAAAAAAAGTGAAAATAACGATTTTGGGCATAATATATCATATAAAAACAACGATTTTGAGAAAAACGGCATCTATGATGACTTTTAAAAATGCATTGCTATTGTCCGCACAAATGTGTATAATAGGGAAAAGAAGATTTTCAATCTGAGAGGAGATTTTTCTATGGCTACTAAAACAGCAAATCTATACGCAAGGATTGAGCCGGACATCAAAGAACAGGCAGAAGGTATTCTGGCAGCACTTGGTATTCCGGTATCCAATGCAATCAATATGTTTTATAAACAAATCATTCTTCAAAGAGGACTTCCGTTTGACGTAAAGCTGCCAGTAGCCAGACCCGTGGCAATGGGCACGCTTACCAAGGAAGAGCTGGATGCGGAATTGGAGAAGGGGTATGCGGATATGCTGGAGGGCAGAACGAAAACAGCGGCTAAAGTGTTTGCAGATATTCGCAAGGATTATGGTTTATGATTTACACGATAGAGGTTTCTGAACAAGCGGAAACGGATCTGAGGGAAATTTATGAATATACATCTTTTGAACTTCTTGCCCCAGAGAACGCTTCCGGACAGCTTGACAGATTGGAAAAAAGCATTTTGGGACTTGAGCAAATGCCGGAAAGGTTTCGCACCTATGAAGAAGAACCCTGGCATTCTCGTGGGCTAAGAATTATGCCAGTAGATAATTTTGTAATCCTGTATATTCCGGATGCGAAGAGGGGCATAGTTACAGTTATCCGTGTCATGTATGGTGGACGTGATATTAATGCAGAATTGTGGGAGCATACGAATAATATATAGGCAAAGGCAGTTATGACATCCGCATTTGTCGGATTGCTTCATGCCAAAGAAATAAAGGACGTAATCGCACAGCTGGCTGCCGATTGAAATGTAAATATAACTTCATAAAAGCAATTACGGGGCTATCTATTTCCCGACAGACACCTTATTCTCGATGGCACAGGCAAAATAGATGCAAGGAGCTACTCTTTTATTGGGTGGCTTCATGTTTAGTGGCAAGGCGAAACTAATGGGGATGCCGCAATATAGGACAATCAGCATTTCGTCTTATTTTGCGGCATCCCCATTCAAATTATGTCACAACGCAGCTACAGCAATCCGATACCCTGGCCTGTAGAAGCTTTTTTCTCTTCATTCCACACGGATTTCCCTGGCGATAAGGGCCCTGTCGGCAACGCTGCTGTTCATCCCCTCACGCTCCATCTGCTCCCAGTCATCCAGGTTGTCAAAGATGAAGATGTGCAGGGTTTTGATCTCCTTGCCCTGAACTGCGAATCCGGCCCGGCCTGCCAGCTCTGCGTCGGAGTAAAGCAGTTCTCCATCCTGATTGAAGCAAATGGTCTGGCAGGGCTCATAGGACCATCCCAGCAGCTCCTGCATTTCGGCATCTGTCATATCCGGGTCCTTGGAGAGCAGCTTTTCCCGTCTGTCGTCCGTCAGCTCTCTTGGCTCGCCCGGCGTTGTGGCATGGACGATCACCTGATACGGAGTAACCACCACGTCATCCAGGGTAATGTTTCCGTTTTTCTCTCCTACCGCAATTGTCTTTACGTCTGTCTCGTTTACCTCAAACGGGAGGGCAAGATTCCAGCTTCCCTCTGTCTGGTGGGATGCGGATATTTCTTCGCCGTCAAGCATCCGGTCGTCGTCATAGCCAAGACCGCTTATGTTTAAGCTCAAGCGGCCGCTACCTGCGGCTTTCTCTGCAAGATCTACTTTCAGCATTCCGGCAAATGTATGGCTGTCCATGACCTGGCCCTCAAAGGTATTTTCGAGCCGTTCCGGTGAGCTTCCGTCAACACTCCATGTTCCGTCGATGTAGAATCCGGCGGCTGTCCGGCTGTCTGCCGCATTTGTGCCTGTATAATGCTGCGGAATGTGTGTAAAATCTCCGTCCTCCGCCTGGATATTTACCGTAAAGAAGATGGAATATCCGTCGCAGTAGACCTCGGATGCGGTCAGGGTGACGCCCTGATCCGATACGGAATAATCCGAGGTGTCCAGATTGCCCGCAGGGTCCTCGTTGGTCAGGACTGTTTTCTTGTCTGCGTAATCGCCGGAATAGGTGGCATCCTCCCCGACCTGCTCAAAGATTTTTCCAATCAGCGGAAGCTTTGCCGCAAGCACCGGATTCAATTGTCCCAGTCCGCCCACGCCGATAACGGCCACCGCCGCTGCCGCAGCTGCTATTTTTCCTGTTTTCACAAATTTTTTCATATTACCCGTCCTCCTTGTATGCACTTGAATTTCACTGTCACTTATTTCAGGAGCAAGGGCCTGCTTTAAGATTCGATCCAATTTTTCATCTGTCATATCCTATCTCCTCCAATTTTTCCTTTAACTGCTTTTTTGCTTCCCGCATGCGGCTTTTTACGGTTCCCTCGGGCAGTCCGAGAATCTGGGATATCTCTTTGATCCGCAGGTCCGCCGAGTAGTGCAGATAGATTGGCAGCCGGTATTTCTCAGGCAGGGACGCTACGAAGCCCTGAACCATCGTGATTTCATTTTGCTGCAATACAATCTGTTCCGGTGATTCTTTCCTGGCCGGATCGGAGATTTCATATCCCTCCTCGGTCATCTCGTCGATACTGCTGGTGGGAACCAGCCGCATTCTGTTTGCGTATTTTTTCTTTTTGTTCTTCCAGAGATAAATGGAAGTGGATAGGGCGTAGCTCTTTGTGTTCTCCGTGGAGCCGAGCCGTTTCCTTTTCTCCAGCAGCTTGAGCATGGTGTCCTGATACAGTTCATCCCCATTTTCCGCATCCTGGGCCGTCATCCGGCAGAAACGCAGAATGTCCTTTCCAAACTCCAGGACAAACTGATCGAATTCATCCTTATTCATAGCAGCCATCCCCTCTCTTCTTTTCAAGCCGGCCTGCAAAGATTTACCCTTGCATGGATATATTGTCGTGACGGCGGGAAAAGTTTTGAAACTCTGTAAAAATTTTATCATTTTTGGAATGAAAGGGAAACTTTCTTGACTTTATATGTGTAAGGAAATAAGAAGTTACTTTTTATTGCGGAGACCCTTGGTATCTGTTATCATAAACTTAGAGGAAACAAGCTGACAGTGATAGGGATATTACGGAACTTTTAAACAGCAATATTCCTTACAGTGCACAAATCGATTTACAGGCACATGTACCTGTGACTGGAAATTGATTTCATACCAGTGTACTGGAAGGAATATTACGGAACTTTTAATAGGAGGGACTTCACCATGAAATGCTTATTCAATTACGCAGACAAGTATCTAAAGCAAAGTAGCTGGAAGGATCTGGCGCTCATTAAGTTTTGTCTCTTTGCAATGGGAATTATGGCAGGTATACGCATACCGGAAAAGAATAAAAGGATGGCGGGCTGGATTGCATACTTTGTATTCCTGGCAACCTACCTTCCTCTGATGTCAAAATTCCTTCGCATTGTAACGGAAAAGGACGACTGATATGGGATTATTTGACAGATTGAAAAGGAATAAACAGGAAGAACAAAAGGAACAACGAAAAGAACAGGAAGAGCAGGAGGTTCATGTGTACGGCTGGGATGCCATTAACCGGGAGTGCGAGCGCATTTATCCGGAACAGAAGAATCCCAAGCATTACGGAACCTTAATCAAATGGAGTCTGGGAGGAAAAGACCCTCTGGATGGCATCAGCATATACGACGGCGGGGACTACTGGCATTTTGTGACCTACGGCATGTCGGAGCTGTATGAAAAGGAATCCGAGAACCAGGAGATCAGCGGCTTTGGAATGGAGTTTACCTTTAAGCTGAAAAAGGAAGCCTATGAGAACGAAGAGGCGGAGCTTACCTGTATCTGCGGAATCCTGCAGACCTTGGCGAGAATTACCTTCACACAGGGAGAGCTTTTTGGGCCTTATGAGTATGTGTACACCGGGCAGACTCAGGGAATTGATGTGAATATGCGGTCCAATATCACCGGCTTTATCACCATTCCCGATAAGGAGCTGCAGCCTATTGACACGCCCAACGGCAGGCTTGCGTTTGTGGCTTTTATCGGCGCAACGGATGCGGAGCTTTTGGCTGTGCAGAGGAAGGAGATAACGGTAAAAGAACTGTATGAGAGACTTGGGAGCGATGTGACGGATTATCACAGGGCTTCGGTGGTGTAAAATATCAAATGAAACAGGGCGGATTGGCAGAAGAAGATAGATTGTCAATCCGTCTTTTTTGTGGCATTTCCAAAAGTCCCTTTGGCCCCATAACCTCATTGGCTTCAAACCAATCAGCAGAGTGATTGGCGTGGGTGCGAAAAGGAACAAGGTCTCTTCCATAAAAAGGCATAAAAAGTCTAACCTTTTGGCTAGTTTACATTTTTTAAAGAAGTCAGTTATAATAAAAAATACAAAATTACAGCAAAAAAGGTTGACGGAAACCATGAAAAGAAAAGACAATTTGTCAGAGCAGAGCAGAGCAGAGCAGAGCAGAGCAGAGCAGAGCAGAGCAGAGCAGAGCAGAGCAGAGCAGAGCCTTCATGATAAGGTTCTCTTTTTGTGGTTCGAATTTCCAAACAAGAGATAAAATAGCGCAAAGCTGCCAGGCGGTGGGAAATACAAATGTGTTCCCATGCTTGGCATTTTTTGTGCGCCGCCCATATGCTGCCGTTCCGTAAGATGCAGCCTTTTTGAACATGAAGCGGCACATACACAATCTGGAAGAAGCCTGTATTCCTGATTTTTCGGAAACTGTCACCATTAAATATACCGGGCGGATTTGCCTGATCGTTCGTGGGAAAGAAGGGAGTCTCCATGCCGGAAAAGAGAAGAAATAAACACACAGTCGACGAACACTACATACGCCAGCAGGCCGCATGGGAGCAGATGAAGGCGGCCAGAAACACAGGACAGACCGTCTATATCTACGGCGCAACCGGAAGCGGAAAAACCGCCCTGGTAACGGATTTTTTTGCCCGAAAGACGTACCACTATCTATCTGCGACCGATATGGGAGCTTCCCAAATGAACGGGATCATACGGGAAAAAACGGAGGATGCCCATAAAAAAGAAGAACCGGCGCATAAAAGAACAAATACGCAGCAAATAGTTGTCCTTGATGATCTGTATCTTCTGGAAACTCAGGAGGAAAGAGCTGTCTGTGAGCAAATCATCGAAGAGCTGAGCGGCAGAAAGGACGTGTGGCTGATTTTGATTTCCAGAGCGCCCGTCCCCAAATGGCTGAAGCCCCTCTGTGTCCGGCACATTTTTATCATTATCAGGGAAGAATGGCTGTTCCTTACGGAAAGAGAACAACAGCTATATCTGGAAGGATGGGGACTGTCTCTTTCAGAAGCGGCAAATAAAAGGATACGGGAGCTTGGCTATGGACATCCGCTCTTCCTTCGCATTGTGTCTATGAGACTTCGCGAGATCTCAGAGGAAGAAGCGCTAAGAGACAAGGCCGGCGCAGAGCTTAGCGCCATTGAGAGAGCCAGGGTGGATCTCTGGGATTACCTGGAGACCCACGTGTATGACCAGTGGAATGTGGAACTTCAGGAATTTTTGGAAGCAGTATCCATCGTGGAGCAGTTCGACCTTCCCCTGGCACAGCAGATTACAAAGAAAAAGGATGCGGGAAGGCTCATTCAGAAGGCCCGGGAGACAGGAAATTTCCTGATTGAAAAGCAAAAAAACGAACAGACCGTCTATCAGCTTCGCATTCCCATGAAATATTCCATGCGCCGGAGACTTCCCGCAAAGCTTTCGCAGGATTCTATCAAAGAGCTGTACTACAGTGCGGGAAACAGCTACGAGATGGAGGGCAATTTAAGGGAAGCCCTCAAGATGTATGAAATGTGCCGGAACAAGGAGGGAATCTCCCGGATACTGATTGAGAATACCCGAAGAAATCCGGCGTCCGGAGATTATTTTGAACTAAAGCATTATTACCTTTCCCTTCCGGAAGAAAAGATCAAAAGCAGCGTGGAGCTGATGGCCGGCATGAGTATGCTCCAATCTATGCTTCTTTGCGAAGAGGAAAGCGAGCGCTGGTATCAGGAGCTGGCGGCTTACGCAAAGGAACGGACAGGGGGAGCAAAAAGAGAGGCGGAAGCCAAGCTTTTGTATCTGGATATAGCCCTGCCCCACAGAGGGATCTTACGCATGGTGGATTTGATGAAGCATGCAGGCGTCCTTTTGACAGAGCGGAAAACCGTACTGCCGGAATTTTCCGTGACCAGCAATCTGCCCTCCATGATGAACGGGGGAAAGGATTTCTGCGAATGGAGCAGAAGGGATAAGGAGCTGGCTTCCACCATTGGAAAAGCAGTTGCCCTTGTGCTGGGCAGGTATGGAAAGGGACTTGTGAATCTTGCCCTTGCAGAGAGCTTCTTTGAAAAAGGCGGGGATGATTACGAGGTGGCCGCCCTTGCGGGAAAGGGCAGAATGCAGGCGGAAAGCGGCGGAAAGACAGAGCAGATCTTTGTGGCTGTGGGAATCCTCACAAAGCTGTCCGTTTTGAATAACCGCATAGAGGATGCCAGGGAAATGCTGGAGAGCTTCCGGAAAATAGCGGAACGGGAAGCGCCAAAGCTCCTGCCCAATATCCGGGCAATGTCGGTGAGGATGGATTTGTATACAGGCAGAATCAGCGAAGCGTACCGTTGGGCCGAGAGGGAGGCGCCGGACGAGGATGCGGAGTTTTATACAATGGAACGCCTGCGCTATTTGACCAAGATAAGGGTATATCTGGCTGCCGGACGAAAAGAAAAAGCATTGCTTCTGTTGGAAAAAATGGGCTTTTACGCAGAAAAAATGCAGCGCACCTACATTGGAATCGAGGTACTGCTGCTGACGGCAATCGTTCAGTACCGCATGGGAAAGGAAGGCTGGCAGGATACTCTGCAGGAAGCGGCAGCAAAGGCAGAGGATTATCATTTTGTGCGGATTCTCACCCAGGAAGGGGCGGCGCTGTGGGAGCTTTTGAAGGCCGGAGGGCTTACCTGGAAGGATTCGGCGTGGAAGGAACAGGTTTTAAAGGAGTGCGGCCGGATGGCGGAATTTTATCCGGCGTATCTGAAGGAAAAGCAGGAGGGAAATGTCCTCCTTGGCGATAAGGCCCTTACCATTCTCCGGTTACAGGCGGAAGGGCTGTCAGTGGAAAGCATAGCGGAGCAGCTTGGGCTGTCCAGGGCAGGGGTGAAATATTACAACCAGGAGACCTACAAGAAGCTGGGGGTCAATAACAAGGCCGCCGCAGTCGCAGAGGCCCGGAGCCGGAGACTTTTGTAGGGAGTATGGGAAGGAAATGGAGAGTTTGTTTATGGTAATCAGGAAAGAATGGAAAAGGATGGCGGGGAAGGGACTTGTGCTTGTACTTACGGCGGCCTTGCTTGGGAATGCAGCGGCTCTTCCGGCCTATGCCATGCAGCCGTCTGAAAATCAGCCGACTGGAACTAGCGAAGCAGAGCTTGAGAAGACTGCTTCTGAGGTGATAGGAGAGAACGGTTTTGAAGAGGAACAGCCGGAGACAGAAGCTGCCAATGAGGGACCTGATAATAAGGGATTTAATAATAAAGAATCTGCCAATAAGGAAATTGTTAGCGGGGAAACAGTTGATGGGGAAACTGACGGCAAGACAGACAGTGATACCGGCCTTTCTCATGAGCACATAGATGAATGTTATAGCAGCGTAGAAAAATGCATACATGAACATACGGCAGAGTGTTATCCGCATGAGGGTAGGAACGGAGCAGACGATGGAATGGAAAATCCGGAAGAAACAGATCCGGTGTTGTGTCAGCATATCTGCAGTGAGGAAAGCGGCTGTATCACAAGGGAGCTTCATTGCCCGTACGAGCATAAGGAAGAGGATGATACGCAAAATCAGTCCAAACAAGAGCAGACAGAGGATGCAGGCACTTCAAAGGAGCAGGACATTTTGGCGGATTTGGACAGTCAGCCCACAGCGGATGAGACCGTGGCAAAGAGCAGAGCCGCAGGAATCACTTACAGTATGGTTAAGATTGACGGACAGGAGTACAAAGATGCGTCCGGAACCGTTTCCCTGTCTCTTGGGGGAGGAACGGCAGTCTGGGAGCCGGATACGGCGGTGCTGACATTGGAAAATGTTACAATGACCAAGAATATCGTAATACAGCCGACTGTGCCGGATTCCGCAACGGTAACCATATGCCTGAAAGGGAAAAATCAGATCGATATTTCAGGGTATGATGACGGGACAGCTTTGCTGGTGACTGCCCATCTTGTGATAAACGCAGAAGAAAATGCGGAACTGAATATCATTGCAAATCGTGGGGAGTCATTGCAAATAGGCATTCAATGCACACATTCCCTTACTATGAATGGCGGAAACATAAGGGTGGATTCAAACAGCGCCGCCATTTTTGCATGGGGCGAAGCGGAGCTTACAGGTGTAACCTTGAATCTGCAATCGGTTCATGAAGCGATCTGCGCAGAGAACGGAGTGCAGATTACCGGCGGAAGTGTTACGGCAGATGCTGCCAATGCTGCGGCAATCTATACCCCAAATGGCGATATTAACATCTCAGATGACGCCGCAGTGGAATTGAAATCCTCGCTCAACGCCATGTATGCCGGCGTTGGAGTGCATATTACCGGCGGAAAGGTTACGGCGCAAACCACCGGATATCCGGCGATTTATTCAGACAGCGGAGATATCAATATCTCAGGGGATACTGTGGCAGAATTGAAATCAGATTACAATGTCATATTCAGCAGCCGTGGAGTGAATATTGCAGGCGGAAGTGTTACGGCGCAGTCGGCTCTGGCCCTGGCGCTCTATGCCAATGGAGATATCAACATCACCGGCGGAGTGCTTACGGCGGAATCAGGAGGAAATACGGCCATTTATGCCGATGGGAGCGGTGGCATCCACATTTCGGGCGCAGGAACGGAAGTCTGTGCCAGAGGATATGTATGCGCACTGATTGCTTCGAGCGGAGTGGAGATAACGGGCGGAAAGCTCACCGGCCATTCACAGGCAAACCATGTGATATACACCTCCGGCGGTTTCCTTACAATTCAAAACGCCGATGTAACCCTTACTTCTGACAGCAGCAACGGAGGACTGGGAACAGGGCTGTATTTGGACAATATTGCTCCCATTGAAATTACGGACAGTACCGTAACCGTTACAACCAATGTAAGCTCCATTGTTTCCCAGGGAGATGTAGTCATAAGAGATTCCGCCCTTACTTTAAAGTGCGCAGAGGGAAATGGGATTGCCGCATCCGGCTCCGATCAGGGAACCCTTTCGATCAGCGGAGATAAAACCCACATTGAGTGTGAAAGCCGGTATCCGCTTTATGGAGGAGCGGTAACCATCTCAGGAGGTTATGTAAATGTAACTACATTCGAGGGTCCGGCCGTCTCGGGAATGAAGGGCATCACGGTCACCGGGGGAGAGGTACATGCAAAGGCGGTTGGGACAGATTCACGGCTCAAGCCGGCCGCATTTTATTCCAGTCAGGGAAATATCACGTTTGCAGGAGCCGGCACGCAGGTAGAAGCCGTATCGGAACATTTTCGTGCGGTCTATACGGATAATGCCATAGAAGGCAAAATCCTTCTGGATGCGCCGGTAACCGCAAGGGCCGGAGCGGACTGCGAAGCTTTTATGGCATGCAGCAATAAAACGAGCAATACCCCCGCCCCGGAACATGGCATTGTCATCGGGGAGGGATATTCCGCACAGGGGTATCTTCCCGTAACTACAAAATGGAAGGAGCAGTACGGCGGCGGTTATTATGCCTATACGGTGCTGGCTCCCATCGGAACGGAAAATCTGCAGGAGGACTATTTTGGTGATCTTCCAAAGGATGTTGATATTGTTCCCGCCGTCTATGGAATTTCGGCAGATCCGCTCCGGCTTGATTTTGGCATCGTGACCTATGGCAAGCCGGAGCCGGAAGCGAAAACCGTAACGATCACCAATACGGGCAATATGCCCGTAACGGTAGCTTTGCCGCAGTCAGGAAGCTATGTGGTTGGCACAGCTTCTAATCCTACATTGGCGCCCGGAAAAACGGCTGTTTTTACCATTCAGCCAAAGGCGGGGCTGGTTCCGGGAAGCTATGAAGAAGCCCTTGTCTTTTCCACGGATAAAAGCGGGGTAATGAAAGAGATCGATGCTGTATTTACGGTAAATAAGGCCGTACCCGTTATCACAACGCTTCCTGCGGCGGCAGACAGGCGGTACAATCCCTCCATAACACTGAAGGAAATTGCGCTGTCAGGAGGAAGTGTTGTGGGGGCGGACGGAAAGCTCCTGGCAGGAACATGGACCTGGCAGAAGGAAGATACGGTTCCGGACGCAGGCAGCAAGGGGTATGCGGCCATATTTACGCCGGATGAGACGGGCGCCTATGAGACTGCGGCGTGCACCGTTCCCATAACGGTTACAAAAGCGGTTCCTTACATTGCCTTGCTTCCAGGAGCGTCCGATATTACTTACGGAGATCCTTTAAGCAGCTCCGGTTTTTCAGGGGGAACCGTGGTGTACGGCGACGGGGCGGGTCATGCAGGCAGCGGGGCCGGAAGCGCAGAGACTGTAGCGGGAACATTTACCTGGAAGGAGCCTTTTGAGAAACCGGTGGCGGCGGACAGCGGAAAAACGGAGTTTGAGGTCATATTTACGCCCTTGGATACGGAAAATTACAGCTCCGTCGAAGCAAAGATAACGCTGACGGTGAATAAGGCGCCGAAGGCGCCCAACATACCGGACAATGCGATAAGTGCGGCCAGGCGATTTGAGAAGGCAGGGGAAGTGGCTTTGCCGGAGGGCTGGGCATGGCAGGAATCCGACCGGGATACGGAGCTTGTGATCGGGGTGCCGGTGAATGTGACGGCTGTCTATATCGGAGCGGATAAGGGGAATTATATAGAGGAAACGGTGATAATTACGATCACAAGATCCGACTGTGATCATGAGGCAGGAGCAATTGTCTTTACGAAGGAAGGAGAAAAGGCGCCCACCTGTACGGAGAGCGGACGGGGTCACAGGGAATGCAGTCTTTGTCATGAAGTTATGGAAACTGGGGTTGCGGTGGCTGCGCTGGGACACAGCTACACAGGCAGGGTGACAACGGCGGCGACTGTGAGCAGCGAGGGCGTCAGAACCTATACCTGTTCCCGCTGCGGACATCAGTATACAGAAACCATTGCAAAGCTGCCGGCGCCTGACAGCAGCCAGCCGGGAAACGGTCAATCAGGGAGCAGTCGGCCAGAAGATGATCCGCCGGGAGACCGTAAGCCCAATGACGGCCTGTTAAGAAACGACGGCAGTCAGAAGCAGCTTGGAAATAAGAAGGAGATCCAGGGAGACAATTCCGATGGGAAGGAAGTCAGACCGGAAGCAGGCCAGCCGTTTATCAAGGGTGAGGCCAGAAAGGAAGGCTGGGATGTGATTCGTGCCGAGGAGGACCAGGCACAAGAGGGCAGCGCTATTCACATTGATATGAACGGCGCTTCGGTCGTTCCGGGAGATATTTTTGATCGGCTTAAGGGCAGGGACATTGCCATTACCTTTGATATGGGGGACGGTATTCTCTGGAGCGTGGATGGTAAAAGCCTCCTTACGGACCGGGCAAAGGATGTGGACCTTTCGGTAAAGACCGATACCAATGAGATACCGATTGACATTGTGAACCGTCTTACAGGGGAGAGGGATTGCATTCAGTTAAGCCTTGCCCATGAAGGAGCGTTTGGCTTTACGGCTGTGCTGTCCGTCCGGCTTGGGAGTGAGAATCAGGGATTGTATGCGAACCTCTTTTACTATAACCGGACAGCCGGTGAGATGGAATTTATCTCCGCCGGCGTGATTGCAGAGGACGGTACGGCAGAGCTTCCTTTTACCCATGCGTCGGATTATGCAATTGTAATTGATAAAAAGCCTATGGATCAGAGGGAGAACGCAGGAGAAGGGGCGGAGACACCGGGTATGGACGGCGCAGCGGATACGGATGTGAAGAAGGATTCCGGAAGAAACGCCTGTATCTGGGCGTTTGCGGCCTGCGGTGTGCTGGGCCTTGGGGGGATTGGGATTTTCTTTGCGGGCAGGCGGAAGAGAGGGGATGCAGAGGGAAATCAGGAGTAAACCTGTACACTCGAAAAAATATTCTGCACAATCGGCTTGAATTGCAAATGATCCGTATATTTTGAATGTTAATGTCGAAATTTGTGAAATTCACAAAAAAATTCATATGTAAAAGTGTGAAAAATTAATAAAAAATCATTGATATTTACATGAAATTATTCTATACTAGAATCACTATTTCCGGGGAGAACAGATTTATGTATAGAAAAATTATGAGTTTTTTGGAAGCATGGAAAGACAGTGCCCATCGCAAACCTCTTATCCTGCAGGGGGCAAGGCAGGTGGGCAAAACCTATTCCATACTGGAGTTTGGACGTATCCATTATGAGAATGTGGCGTATTTTAATTTTGAGACGAATCCCAGGCTGAATGAAACCTTTGATGAGAATATCTGTCCCGATTATTTGATCCCGATTTTATCTCACATGGCAGGCCAGACGATCGTAAGGGAAAGGACCCTGATTGTATTTGACGAGGTACAGCTTTGCGAGAGAGCTCTTACGGCTTTGAAATATTTCTGCGAGGACGCTCCGGATTACCACATCATTGTGGCTGGGAGTCTCCTTGGGGTGGCGGTAAACAGGGCGAAATTTTCTTTCCCGGTAGGCAAAGTAGATATGAAAACGCTGTATCCGATGGATATGGAGGAATTTATGCTTGCAATGGGTGAAAAGGCGCTTGTGGAGCAGATAAAAGAATGCTTTGCTGCAGATATGCCGCTGCCGTCGGCGCTTCACGATGCGGCTATGACACTCTACCGCCAATACCTGATCGTCGGCGGAATGCCGGAGTGCGTTATGCTGTTTGCAGAGACAAGAGATTACATTCTTATTCGTCACACGCAGGATACGATTCTTGCAAGCTATCTGAACGACATGAGCAAATACAACCATCTGAATGAGATTAAAAAGACACGGCTTGCCTATGACAATATTACGGTTCAGCTTTCTAAGAAAAATACACGTTTTCAGTATAAGCTGATAAAAAAGGGGGCAAGAGCTTCGGAGTTTGAAAATGCCATCGAATGGCTGTGTTTGTCAGGGATCGTGTCTCAGGTATACAAGGTAGAGCAGATTAAAAAGCCCCTTGAGAATTACCGTGACATTGACACCTTTAAGATTTATGTATCAGATCCGGGGCTTCTCTGCGCCAAGAAAGCTTTGGCGGCAAATGACATTCTCTATATGGTAGATGAGATTAATGACTTTAAGGGCGGCATGGTTGAAAATTATGTGAATGTGCAGCTTACCATAAACGGATACGACACCTATTATTGGATGTCTGAACGGGGAGCGGAGGTTGATTTTATTATTCAGCGTGACGGAAGGCTGATTCCCATTGAAGTGAAATCAGCGGACAACACCAGAGCGAAAAGCCTGAGAGTCTATATGGAAACCTACAAACCTGATTATGCCATCAAGCTTTCGGCAAAAAACTTTGGCTTTGAGGATGGGAAAAAAACGGTTCCGTTATATGCGGCATTTTGTATCTGAAAAATGCGGGAACGGTAGACATAAAATATGGCAGGTAAAAGCATTTGGAGAATCACACTTCAGATGCTTTTTAATTGATTCTTTTTCCGTATTATCCATTCCATATTGCAATTATACAAGGTCTGCCAGGTATGCTATATTCTTCTTATAAAAATTATGTGCATAATTTTAAATGGATGAAATGGAGAAGAGATAAGATGAGTGGAAAAAAGAGAAGAGATGTGGAGCAGGCGCTCTTTACGACCATTGTTTTTTCCATCACAAGGCTATGAACAGCCTTGTGAGTCGTGCAGAGAAAATTATCCGGCACAAGATGATTTATAGAGGATATCGGTCAGATAAGATTGCGTTTTATTAGGAAAACACACTGTCAAAAGGATTTTATGCTTTGGCGGGGGTCAGCCCGCCTCGGCGGTGTCAGTGGTGTTGATTTCAATGTACTCGGCAATCCGGCGGAACTCGTCCGCAAACTTAAAGTGAACGCTGATATTGCCGTTTTCGTAAACCTTGATATGGTCTACCAGCTCAATCAGAATTTCGCGGGTCAGCTTTTCGATGTTCTGATATTTTGCAAAAGCTACCAGCGCGGGATGCTGCTGGTCAACGCCATTTGAGAGCTCTTTCCGTTCAGCCGTCAGCCGGGCCAGCAAATCCGAGAGCCCAGCGGCCTGCCGTTCATAATCGGCTTTCATTTCCCGGTATTCCTGCTGGGTGATTTCCCCGTCTTTCCAGTCTTGATACAGTGACTGCTTATAGCGGGTGATTTTCGTCAATTCCTTTTCCTTTGCGGCTATCTGGTCATTAAGGCGGTGGGATTGACTTTTTTTCAGCGGGGCCGCATTGATACGGGTTACTATTTCCGAATAAGAAACGGCGGTGCTCACTTGATACTGGATAGCGAACAGAACGGCGGCCTCTAAACGGTTGTGCTTGATAGAGTGCATGGTGCAGGCCGTCCGGGAGCGGTTCTTGTAGGTGGAGCAGGCATAATATACATTTTTCCCGCTCTGGCTCCGGGTGACGGATTTCCCACAGTCCGCACATTTCAGAAAGCCGCTGAACAAATGGAGCTCCCGGCCCTTTGGGGTTGTCCGGGTATCGCGGAGCAGGAGGGCCTGCACCCGGTCAAAGGTTTCGTGGGTGATGATGGCCTCGTGGGTATCGGGGACGCGTACCCATTCTTCCTCCGGCACAGCCTCGATCTGGTGTACCTTGTAGCTTTTCACCCGGCGGCGGCCCTGCACCAAGTCCCCTGTATAAATGGGGTTTTTCAGAATGTCATTGACAATCTTGTTTCCCCACATGGGATTGTCGGCCACGGCGGGGGAATAGGGCAGGCCCTTTTCTATCCGGTAGGCCGTGGGGCTGGGTATGCCGTGTTCGTTCAGATAAAGCACTATCGCGTGTTTGGTGGTTCCTTGCAGGCACAGCTCGTAAATCTTCTTGACGATTTCAGCGGCTTCCGGGTCAACGATTAGCTGGTGCTTGTCTTTGGGGTCTTTTATGTAGCCGTAGGGAGCAAAAGAGCCGATGTACTGGCCGTTGCGCCGCTTATAATCGAAAACCTGCCGGATTTTCTTTGAGGTCTGATAACAATACTGGTCATTCATCACGTTTGTTATCGGAACGATGATGCTGTTCACGCTATCCGGGTTTAGGTAGCTGTCCACGCCCTCGGCCAAGCTGATAAAGCGGACGCCCATCTGCACAAAAAGGTTATCAATCAGACTTCCAGCATCGCTATAATTCCGGGCGAAACGGGAAAGGTCTTTCACCACAACGCAGTTGATTTTCCCGCTCATTACATCCCCCAAGAGCCGCTGGAAACTTTCGCGCTCCGTATCTGTTCCCGTGTGGCCGTCATCCACATACTCGGTGTAGCTTTCAAATTCTTCCGCATGGTTGAAGTGAAAATCATTGAGAATGTCGCGCTGGTTTTTCACGCTGTTGCTGTCGTCAAGCCCCCGGTTGATTTTCTGTAAATCCTCTCGGGAAAGCCGGATGTAGCCGCCCATTTTCCAGAGCCGGGCCGTATAGGTAGGGGTCAAAGTCTGCTGATACCCTCTGTTTTTTGTTCGTGCCATTGTTCCTCCTTCCCTATCACATTACACTTATATTATACCTCTGCCCGGGGCAATCAACAAGGATGTCGATGCCTCGGGACATTTTGTCTCGAAGTGGGAGCAGGCCGCAACAGCAGTTACAGCCCGCTCTTTTGCCGGATAAGAAAGGCGGTCAACGTCTCCTGGAGGGAGGGGCCGCCCTCGGCAAATTCGATTTTCACGCCCACGCCGCCCACGCTAAAGCAGTAGGGATTGACGGCCCGTTTTACGAACCGGGCCAGCCGCTCCTCCCGGGGGAGGGTGCGGTCAAAGGCCATACCGCTCACGTCAGCCAGCGCATCCGCGCTCACCGCGCCGATATTTACGCTTTTCATTTGTTCCAGCTCTTGTGTGGTCAGTTTCACGGTAAAACCTCCTTTGCGTTTTGGGTTGGTGGGGAAACGCGAAAGGACAGCACCGCGAAAGTGCTGCCCTTTGGCCTGTCCTTATCTTGGGACAATTTGTCTCGAACTTGTTTGAAATGGAAACGCCGGGCCCGTATGTTTGGCCCGTCAAAAGACAGCAGGTAGCGGCCCGGTGTTCCCTTGTTTTGTGCGGCGGCCCCAAGTGGCAAGCGGCCAGCTTGTCCCTCGCGGATCGTGGCCGTGGGGCTGGCAGGCTCCCCACGCGCGACGGTGGTGTTGGTCGCTCGTCCTCCCGTGGGAGAAGTCACAGCGCACCCGCCGCCCGGCTCCCCGTGTTCACCCGGGGCCGCCCGCTATTCAGTTGTGGAGAAGAAAAAACTTCCTCTCATATACCACCAGAAAAATGGAGCAAATGGAGACGGCAATCACGGATTTTTTCTCAAATATTTTTTCATCTGTGCGATGCCGCTGAGAACGGAGCGCCTCGGCCACATCGTCAGAAACTTCCATATATTCATCCTGGGTGTACCAGTAGTAAAAGTCGCGCAAATTGATGATAGTCATTGTATGTACCTCCATATCGTTTTTGTGGTTGGGTTTCCGGGAAACGATATGGAGGGCAGCGGGGAACGACACCCGGGGGAGCCGCCCCGCACCTTGGGACTGTTTGTCCCAAAGTGGAGCCGACAAGAAACGACAACGCCCACACAGCGTTGTACTGTGCGGGCGCATGAAATGACGCAGTTCTTTATGTACTTACAAATTTCGCGTTGTTGGCCAGAGTAACCCGGTGGAGGGGCTAAACTTTTTTTGACGAATTAACTTGAGTGCAGATAAAAAAGGACACAACGATACCTCCCGGATACCGCCGTGTCCTTAAAAGTGGGCAACTTTAATACACCCTCCGTATTCTAATTTTTCAAAAGAAAACGGCGGCTTGAAATTTGTTATTTCAAAACCGCCGTCAGGCTCTTATTTTTGTTTAGGGCGCACTAATTTTCAGCCGCCAAAACAACGGTTTTTTTATTATGCCGTGTTTGACTGGATGAAAAAATATGTTAATCTTCCCAAAACACCTTGCCCTCATCAATCAGTTCAAGGATTTGAGCCCATTCTTCTGAGGTATGTTTGCGTTCATCGTCATGACGAACGGAAATCAAAGTAGTATTTGCGATACTAACAGGGGCGCTCGAATCTTCTTGTTCTTCTCCATGCTCATAATTGAGTGCACCATCAGTATCCATATACTTTTCAGGAATTGTAGTTTTATCGCTATCCTGATTGCCGGTTACGCTGGGCGGCACGGCATTGATATTTTCAAGCGCAAGTGCTGCATCGTCATGGTTTGCAGCAGCCTGCTCAGAGGGAATGTTACTCGTATCGCCATTAGCCATAGCAACGGCGGAAGTTGCAAAAGCAGTAGTCACGCCAAATACTAAGAAAAGGGCGAGGACGAGCGAGAAAACAGATGTCTTTTTCATTTTCATAATTGCAGTTATCCTTTCTTCAATCGCATTTTTGTTGAAATTGTTGCACAGAGGAGTCAAGCCGCTCCGTGTTTCCTCCATGCTGATTAGTGACCTCGCATATGCCGCCTTTGTGTTTTCTCCGAAAAGCCGGACAACCGCCTCGTCACAGGACAGCTCAATATCCCGGTTTGCAAGGACATACATAGCCCAGACCAAAGGATTAAACCAATGCACACACAGCCCAGTAATCAGCACTAATTTTGTGATGCTGTCAAATCGCCGGATATGCACATATTCATGTGCAAAAACATATTGCAGCGCCTTTGTATTTTCCCAGTCGGTGGAAGTTGGCGTCAAAATCACCGGGCGAAGTACGCCATAAGTGAGCGGAACCGAGAACCGGCTGGACTGCCGAATAGAAATTTCTCGTTTTAGCTGATGGGAACTTAACCACCCCTTGATGAAGTCATTATCTACGGGCAGGGATGTCTGGAACTCTTGACGGCACTTCCAGTATGCTATGGCAAATACCAAGGCGCAGACCAGCGCACCAATCCCCCAAATAATTGTCCATACAGAAATAGGGCTTGCAGTATTTGAAATACCGCCGGGCATAGTAGCCATCTGCCCGCTTATTTCGGGTGGTAGCACCTCAAAGGCTTGTTGGACTTTTGCCGGGGCTGTCATGGGGATGTGATTTCCTATCAGCGAATATACGCTGAACACAGAGGGTAGGGAAAACGGGAGCAGTAGCCGCATAACCGCTATGCCCCAAAGTGCCAAAAAAGTCTTTTTGGGCAAGAAGGTGATTGCTAAGGCGCGTATGACGATAATCGCTAAGATCATCACAGCCCCCGCAAAGATCATTTGCAACAGACTCATTTGCACCACCTCACTCCAAGTCACCGACAATCTGTTTCAGCTTTTCAATCTGTGCGGCGCTTAACTTCTTCCGCCCCAGCAGAGCCGCAAAGAGCTTGTCGGCAGAGCCGTCATATATCTTGTTAATCAGCTCATTTGTTTCCGCCTCCTGCACATCCTCTTTCGGCACAAGCGCATGACACATGAAACCAGGATCGGAACGTTCAATCGCACCTTTTTTTATACAACGCTTGATTAGTGTATAGGTCGTATTCACGTTCCAGCCAAACTCTTCGGTCAGCAGTTTGGCGATATGTTTCGCCGGAACATCGCCATCACGCCAAAGGACGGCCATCACTTTCAGCTCTGAGTCGAATAGTTTGATGTCCATTAAATAGCACCTCCTTTTTCAAGACTGTAGTAGTAGCTACGTCTATATACTACCACAGTCTTAATTGTCTGTCAATACTACTTCGGTCTTGTTTAATGTTTTTTCTTTACGGAAAAGTCGGAGGGCAAGAATGAGCGCCGGAAACATATTGACCGCTTATTAAACGGCATGGATGAAAAGGAGCTAATCATTATCGAGGGAGCCGCAGAGGGTATCAGAAAAGCCAGGGAAACGGAGGGAACGTAAGAAAACGCGACCTCCGTTTTTTCGCGCCATGTATAGGGAGCGCACAAACGGCAAGCAATTCGGGTGTGGCCACACTCCGAAATTTTTGCTGGGCCGCAGGCCCGCAAAAATGCTTGTTGGGGAGCCTCCCCAAACCCGGCTCTTTGGGACAAAATGTCCCAAAGAGGTTGGCTGCGTCACCGCCGCTATCGCGTCTGTTCCTTATTGAGAGAAAGCGCAGCTTTTATGAAAAAGACAGCAAGATTTTTGGGGCATTTGTTTTTTTGTGATTGCGTGGTATAATGTCCATAGGCAAGGAGGGAGCAAAATTGAATCACGATTTGCAAATCAATCAAAATGCGGAACAGACCTATCATTCTATCCGCAATTCGATTGTTTCCGCGCAACACCGTTTAAGCGCGGCGGTAAATTCCACAATGGTAATCACCTACTGGGAAATAGGAGAACAAATCTATAAAGCGTGTGGAGAAAATGACCGGGCCGA
Source organism: bacterium 1XD21-13 (assembly GCA_009917555.1). GTDB lineage: Bacteria > Bacillota > Clostridia > Lachnospirales > Lachnospiraceae > Laedolimicola. The sequence continues at coordinate 153,865 of QZDX01000008.1, forward strand.
GTATGGAAAAAAACTTCTGGATTATTTATCTGAACAGCTGACTGTTGAGTTTGGAAAGGGTTTTACCGTCCGTAATCTTCGGGCAATGCGCCAGTTTTATTGCTTGTTTCCGATTCGGCACACACTGTGTGCCGAATTGAGCTGGTCCCATTATCGGCTTTTAATGCGTGTCCAGGATGAACAGGCAAGGACTTTTTATGCAGAAGAATGTGCAAAATCTGCGTGGAGTGTCCGGCAGCTGGAACGGCAGATTAACACCATGTACTACCAGCGCATTTTAGCAAGTCAGGATAAATCGCTTGTGGCAAAAGAAATCCAGACTACCGAGCCAAAACCGGAATATGAAAAAATAATCAAGGACCCTTATGTAATGGAATTTTTGCAGATCCAGCCGGACACTCATGTGTATGAGGGCGAACTGGAGCAAGCCCTGATCGACCATCTTCAGCACTTCCTTTTAGAGCTTGGACGCGGCTTTTCATTTGTGGCGCGCCAAAAACGGTTTACACTGGATGGGCAGGACTTTTTCATCGACCTGGTTTTTTATAATTATATTCTGAAATGCTTTGTCCTCATAGATTTGAAAATGGGCAAGCTGACCCATCAGGATTTGGGCCAGATGCAGATGTATGTGAATTATTACACTCGTGAGATGATGAATGACGGTGATACGCCACCGATTGGCATTGTCCTTTGCGCGGACAAAGGAGATTCCATTGTAAAATACACGCTGCCGGAAGATAACCGCCAGATATTCGCGTCGAAGTATTTTACTTATCTGCCATCCGAAGAAGAACTGAAACGGGAGCTGAACTTGGACAGCTTTTATAAGATGGAAGAATAAATATGGGAACCAGTAATAAAGTCTGCCCCGTCTGCGGCAGAAAAATGAAACAGCAGTTTATCGGCTTACAGCATTGTAAATGCGGGATGAGCTGGAAAAAGGACATCGGATTTTTTGAGCGCACCAGCGATATGATTTTTGCGTTAGAACGCCGGACCATTGGAAAAAAGGTCAGACAGATTCCGGTCATCCGATACAAAAATGGTGAATAAAAGAAACAAGCGGTCTGCATATGCAGGCCGTTTTGTTATGAAGGGAGGATTCCATCATGGCAACCACACGCATCATGCCGCTGCACATTGGCAAAGGCCGCACCGAAAGTCAGGCGGTCAGTGACATTATCGACTATGTATCCAACCCGCAAAAGACAGATAACGGCAGGCTCGTCACCGGCTTTGCGTGTGACAGCCGGGTAGCCGATGCCGAGTTTCTGCTGTCAAAACGGGAGTACATTTCCACCACTGGACGTGTACGCGGTGCGGACGATGTACTTGCCTACCATGTCCGGCAGTCCTTTGTCCCCGGCGAGATTACCCCGGAAGAAGCCAACCGGCTGGGCGTGGAGTTTGCAAAGCGGTTCACCAAGGGCAATCATGCCTTTGTGGTCTGCACCCATATCGACAAATCCCATATCCATAACCACATCATCTGGAACGCGGTCAATGTGAACTGCGACCGGAAATTCCGAAACTTTTGGGGCAGCACCCGCGCGGTCCGGCGGCTGAATGATACCATCTGCGTTGAGAATGGCTATTCCATTGTAGAGGACCCAAAACCGCATGGAAAAAGCTACAACAAATGGCTGGGGGATCAGGCGAAGCCCTCTCACCGGGAACAGCTCCGCGTGATGATTGACCAGGCATTAGAACAGAAACCGGCAGACTTTGACGGGCTGTTAAAGCTGCTTGCGGAAATGGGTTGTGAGGTGTCACGCCGGGGACAGGCAATCCGGCTCAAAGCCCCCGGCTGGAAGAATGTTGCCCGCATGGATGAAAAGCTGGGACAAGGGTACAGCGAAGATGAAATACGGGCGGTCCTTGCCGGAGAAAAGCAGCATACGCCCCGCAGAAAAGACGCGGTTTCAACTCCCACTCCCAAGGTCAATCTTCTGGTGGATATTCAGGCAAAATTGCAGGCCGGAAAAGGCGCTGGCTACGCGCGCTGGGCAAAGGTATTCAATCTGAAACAGATGGCGCAGACAATGAACTATCTCACCGAGCATGGCCTGCTGGAATACGCAGTCTTGGAAGAAAAAGCGGCTGCTGCTACCACCCGCCACAATGAGCTGTCGGCACAGATCAAGGCGGCGGAAACTCGCATGGCGGAGATAGCCGTACTGCGGACCCACATCATCAATTATGTGAAAACCCGCGAGGTCTATGCGGCCTACCGCAAGGCGGGATATTCCAAGAAATTTTTAGCGGAACATGAAGCGGATATTCTGCTCCACAAGGTGGCAAAACAGGCATTTGACGATTTGGGTATCAAGAAGCTGCCCACCGTCAAGAGTTTGCAGGCCGAGTACGCAACATTGTTGGAAGGAAAGAAAAAAGACTATGCCGAGTACCGGCGTTCCCGCGAGGAAATGCGGGAACTGCTGGCCGCGAAAGCCAACGTGGACCGGCTGATGGGATATGGGGAGGAACGCCAGAATGATCGGGAAAAGGAACAGGGGCAGGACCGCTGACGCGCCCGTTTTTTCGTATTTTCTCACCGCCGCAGGCAAGTGAAAAGCGTTCCGCAGGAACGCGCAGCCACAGAATGAAATTCTGTGTTCAAAAGGGGCTTGGGGAATCCCCAACAAGCAGCGCCAGGAGCCGGATGGCTATCCTGGGGCATTGCTTGCCACGGTTATCCCGGAACGGGATAACCTTCTTTTTCTCGAAAAAGAACAAAGCCGGTGAGGAATTTGTTAAATTCACTCACCGGCTCAATTCGTTTCAAATTTCTCGGATAGTTCGGTTAGTTCTTTCATGGTTTCCTGCGTATGGTGCAAGAGGGTTTCACGCATTTCTGACGGGCAGCTGCAATACAGCATCTTCATCTGACCGGCTCCCTCGTCTTCCGGGGAAACATCTGGATTGATTAAAGAATCCAGAGAAATCGGCAGTACCTTTGCCAGTGCCTTCAAAATCAAAAAGGACGGATTCATCTGCCCTTTTTCAATCTTGGCAATCTGCTTGACAGATACATGGCTCAAATCAGAAAGCTCCTGCTGTGTCAGGTCTTTTCTTTTTCGGGCTTCCCGCATTTTTTGACCCAAAGCGTTTAAATCATCAATCGGCATAATCATTCACCTCAAGTATATTCTATCGTGCCGATTTACACAAAGGAATAACCTTATTATGCCGGTCGATAGGTTTGATTATACTGATTTCAAAAGGAATAGAGAAGGCTCATTTGTATCCTTGGTGATCTATGTTACGATGCTAATAGTATTGAAAATCTGTGGACAGATATAGATGCTTTCTTTTGAGAGGAAATCATTCAGGACAGTAAATTTATTGTCCCGATCATTTTTTTCTGAATTTTTCTTGAGCCATGTTGCTTTTTGAAAAGCGCTGTGCTATACTGTTATACATAACAGCATAACAGTATAAACACATGGAGGATGCAGGAATGAAACTGATTATTTCAAATGTATCTGGCATTCCCATATACGAACAGATTAAACAACAGATCAAATCAGCTATTTTATCTGGCGAACTTCAAGCCGAAGAAACTTTGCCCTCTCTTAGAACACTTGCCAAAGACTTAAAAATCAGCGTCCTAACAGTGACAAAGGCATACACAGAATTAGAACAAGAGGGCTTTGTTAAAAATGTGCAGGGACGCGGATGTTTCGTAATGGGGTCTGGTTCAGAACTGATTAAGGAGCAGCTTATTTGCAAAGTAGAAAACAATCTTACCGAAGCAATAAAAGCAGCAAAAATGGCAAATCTATCCACAGAGGAATTACATCGGCTTTTGGACATTTTAACGGAGGTAAAAACAGATGACTAATTATTTAGAGGTAACGAACCTTTCAAAATCTTTTGATTCCTTTCAGCTTCACAATATCAGCTTTACTTTGCCAAAGGGCTATATTATGGGCTTGATCGGTCCGAATGGTTCTGGCAAAACGACGACAATCAAACTGATTTTGAACATGCTGGGGCGCACCGGCGGCACAGTCAAAGTGATGGGGCTGGATAATATCACAGAAGAACAAAAAGTAAAATCAGAGCTGGGTGTTGTTTTCGATACAAATTATTTCAGTGATGATTGGAAAGTGTCGCAGGTTGAAAAATCCATTTCGGTATTTTATCCAAATTGGAACAGGCAGAAATTTGCGGATATGTTGCGGAAATTTCACATTGCACCTACCAAAAAGGTAAAAGAACTTTCCAAAGGTATGCAGATGAAGTTAATGCTTGCCTGTGCGTTTTCATACGACGCTAAACTGCTGATTCTCGACGAGCCGACCAGTGGGCTTGATCCGGTTTCCAGAGATGAACTTTTGAAAATTCTTTCAGAGTATATTGAAGATGGCGAGCATAGTGTTTTGTTCTCCACCCATATCACAGGCGATTTGGAGCGTGCAGCCGACTATATTACCTACATCAGTTATGGCAAGCTGTTCTTTACTGGCAGCAAAGATGATTTTGTAGATATATTCCGCATTGTAAAAGGTGGAATTGAAGAACTGTCCGATGATCTGAAAAATAAGGCGGCTGGTATTCGTACATTCCCTACGGGATTTGAAGCTCTGATGAAAACTGAAGATATCAGCGGTTTTTCAAACCTGACCGTTGAGCCTGCCACTATTGATGAAATTGTAGTATTTACAAGCAAGAAAGGTGACGATTATGAGTAATATTTTGAAATCCACAAAATTTGATATTGCATTGGTAAAACCATATTTTAAGACAATTTGCTTTACCCTGCTCCTGCCGATTGTGTTTGCTGCAATCAACCGTTCTTTGCTGACGGGGGTATCATTAGCTATGTGCTTTATTGCCATGACAACGGGATATACCTTTTCCATCACAGAAAAAAACAGCATGGATCGTCTGTTTGGTATTTTACCTGTTCGTAAAAGCGAGCTTGTAATCGGACGATATGTTTTCGTCCTTGCAATGGGGCTTCTTTCCCTGATTATTTCTTTGATTGTACAGCCGCTTGTCTTGAAAGTGCTGGGGGAAACAGTTGGTGTATTTGACATTGTGACTGCCGCTATTGCAGGAATATTCTTATTTGCACTCTATACGGTGTTCCAGATTCCGGGATATTACAAGTACGGTTCAATCAAAGGACGGGTATTTATGTATATCCCAGTGGCCGGTTTTTTGGTGACTTTACTTCTTCTCTCTAAAATTCCAGCTATCGGAAACTCAATTATTTCAGTCGTTGAATCTTTCCCGATACTTCTCGTTTTTCTTGCAGTTTTTGCTATTGTCGTGATGTATGCGGTTTCCATCATCTTGTCCATTAGGATTATGAAGAAGAAAGAAATGTGAGGTGATTGTATGGATTTCACAATTTTAGCAGTTGTGCTTTTGATCGGTGTTGGTGTTCCTATCCGTAATAAACTCATACGGAAATATCGGGATAAAAAGAAACAAGAAGATAATAAGGATAAACTGAAATAATTTATAAACAGCGCCGAGAAGAATATGAAAATATCTTCTTCGGTGCTGCTTTTTAATAGAGTCATATTTTGCTGATAGATTTTCAAAAATCCGTCCGCTGTAACATTTCGCGGACATTTGCCTGTTATACTATCTGCAAAAAGCAAAGGAAGTGAGGATATGAAACAGATTTTAATTGTCGAGGACGACAGTTTTTTGAATAAGATGTTGGCTGAATATTCTAACGCTTCGGAGCCACCGTTTTATCGCTTGAGAGCCACCTCGGATTTTAACACTTTAGAGC
>QZDX01000085.1 GCA_009917555.1 bacterium 1XD21-13
GTGACGTTGACTAAAGATTCAGCGGATCGCTTCTTCTTATCAATGCAGTTAGCTTCAGATGAATCTTTTGTTAAAGTGGCCAAAGCTACTCATGGGCATGTTGGAATTGATCTTAATACTGATAACTTCTTAACCGACAGTGGAGGTAACATAGTTCCTAATCCACGATATTATCGCACTATTAAAGGTAAATTAGCCAAAGAACAGCGCATTTTATCTAGACGGCAACAACGTGCAAAAAAAGAACATCGTTCTTTACGCGATAGTAAAAATTACCAAAAGCAACGCTTGCTAGTTGCCAAACTTCATGCCAAAGTAATGAACCAAAGACATAATTTTCTCCAACAAATCTCTACTGCATTAATCAAGAACCACGATTTAGTAGTAGCCGAAGAGTTGCGTAGCAAGAATATGCTTAAAAATCATGCTTTGGCACTTAGTATTTCTGACGTTGGTTGGCGAACATTTCTTGGCATGTTGGCTTATAAAGCAAAGCTTTATGGGCGTCAATTTATCACAATCAATCCAAGAAACACTACCCAAACATGTTGCGATTGTGGCTTTGTGATGGGCACTAATGGGACGGACAAACTAACGTTAGATGACCGAAAATGGACTTGTCCTAACTGTGGTATTCACCATATTCGTGACTGGAACGCAGCTAAAAATATTCTTGATAAGGGAATAGCTAAACTAGCTTAGCTTATCTGTCCCTATGGCAACCTGGGGACATAAAAGGCGTTGGTAATTAGACGACCGCTGTTTGATTACAATTTCGGTTGGTCAAATAAGTTGTCCCTATCTACGCAAATTGTGGTTCGAAATCTGTAAGGATTTTCGGCTCACAAGCCACTGACTTTAGTCAGTGGTGGTTGACATTAAAGAAGGCGCCCTCATAGCAAGAGCACCTTCTTTACATAGGT
>QZDX01000086.1 GCA_009917555.1 bacterium 1XD21-13
GAGAATGAGTAGGGGATACACAGGAGTGAGAATGAATGTGTTAGAGCACTGTTTAGTTATGAGGGTTCGGTTGGAGAGCGGACGTTGTTCGTGCATTGACAACTGAATTCGCGGAATATCTGGTGGCGATACGTTTAGGGGACACACCCGTACCCATCCCGAACACGACGGTTAAGCCTTAAGCGGCCGAGGGTACTATATTGGAGACGATATGGGAGAGTAGGTGGCTGCCAGATTATTAAAAAAACAACTCGCAAGAGTGTTTGATAGAAGAGCAAGAGGGCTTATAGCTCAGCCGGTTAGAGCGCACGCCTGATAAGCGTGAGGTCGGTGGTTCGAGTCCACTTAAGCCCATAGGGTTGAAAAGGTTATTACCATAAGCTAGAGGAGGTAAGGCCTACTCAAGCCCATAGGATTTTTAATCAAATCCAATGACTGGAAGGAAAGACCCGCACCAGTCGGAAAGAAACGAATAAAGTTCCTTTCGTGGGGGTGTAGCTCAGTTGGGAGAGCACCTGCCTTGCAAGCAGGGGGTCAAGAGTTCGAATCTCTCCATCTCCACTCGCCGAGTAAGAAAGAAAACGGACAGTGAAAGTAAAAAAGCTTTGATTGAATGTATGATTTCTTATGAGGCACATGTACCTTGAAAACTATATACTGAGAAATATCTAAATCAGATTCAATCGAGAGAAAGAATCTGAACAAGACATCCGAGGTGATTATCCTTAAGATAGAAATATCAAAAGAATAGTCATTCAGAGAGGAGGAAAACCTCTCAGAAATAAAAAACCAACCTATGACCAGTCATGCAACGCTATGCATGGACAGACGAAAGTCTGAATGGTCAAGCATAAAGAGCGCAGGGTGGATGCCTTGGCACTAAGAGCCGATGAAAGACGTGATAAGCT
>QZDX01000087.1 GCA_009917555.1 bacterium 1XD21-13
GCGGGAACGTCTATTTCGGCGTAGACCACGACATTCGGGAACGGCTGCAAGCAAAACTGATGATGGCTGTCCTCACCTTTAGGACAGAGGAATAACCGCAACGGCGGCGGGACGCTTTCTCTCACCCCCTTTTCCGTTCCGCTGCTGACGCGGACAGCACAGCCATTTTGAACCTTGAAAAAGAAAGCGGCGCAAGATAACGGCGGCGCAGCATAGGGCAAATCGGATACGTTCCTTTTGCGCCGAGCCATACGGCGGGTGCGCCATGACGCTATCCGGGCGGGATTATCCCCACCCGGACAGCCGAGCGACCAACACCGCGCCGGAAAGCAAGTGTAGCGGCTTGCGGGCGACGACACGCAGAATATACAATGATACTTCCTTACAGCCACAGTCCGAGCGTTAAGAGCGTCGCAGGCAATGGGTAGGGCTGCATGAGAACCATGCAGGGGTGCAATTCCCATGAGGTTATGCTAATAACCGTCCGATGAAAGCCTTTGATTTATTGAATAGTGGACTTGCTGCTATTCATAGACTGTATTATATGTTTGCGAAAGAAAGGGGGATTTTCTTTGACGCAAAACCAAACGCCCGTTACCACAACGGAGCATAAAATCGGAAAAGTTACTTACCTTGTATGTTCGTTCGCAAGTGAACACGCGACGGACACACTGGATAAAAAGATAAAAAAGCTCATTCGCAAAGACATGGAGCTGAATCCCGCAAACGCCCGGAAATAGGGCGTTTCTTCACATTTTATACATGACACAGGCAGCGGTATGTGGTATAATATAGACAGTACAAATACCATGCTTGTCTGTCGTCGGAAAGGAGGACAAAATGTTACAGACAGACAAGATTACCGCTTTATATTGCAGATTGAGCCAGGAAGATATGCA
>QZDX01000088.1 GCA_009917555.1 bacterium 1XD21-13
GAGAATGAGTAGGGGATACACAGGAGTGAGAATGAATGTGTTAGAGCACTGTTTAGTTATGAGGGTTCGGTTGAAGAGCGGACGTTGTTCGAGCACCTCAGGAGCGGAGCTTCTTCGGTCGCGGCAGAGCCGCTTATAGATTTCATCATAGATTCGCCAGGCAAGCGAGCTTGCCAGTCAAATCCATGATAAAATCTGCACTAACAACTGAATTCGCGGAATTTCTGGTGGCGATACGTTTAGGGGACACACCCGTTTCCATCCCGAACACGAAGGTTAAGCCTTAAGCGGCCGAGGGTACTATATTGGAGACGATATGGGAGAGTAGGTGGCTGCCAGATTTTTAAAATGGGGGTGTAGCTCAGTTGGGAGAGCACCTGCCTTGCAAGCAGGGGGTCAAGAGTTCGAATCTCTCCATCTCCATTTACACGTAGGCAATGAGAAGTGCGGAATACAGGAAGCGTGTCCGCGTCGTGCTCGCACGAAAGCAGACAGGATTACTGGATTCCATAGGGCGAAGCCCGTGAGCGAGAGGCCGCAAGGCGGACTCGAGCGGCACTTTGGACTACCGTGTAGCCATGTACCTTGAAAACTATATACTGAAAATATCTAAATCAGATTCAATCGAGAGAAAGAATCTGAACAAGACATCCGAGGTGATTATCCTTAAGATAGAAATATCAAGAGAATAGTCATTAGAAGAAGAAAACTTCTTTAATAAATTGACCTATGACCAACGTGCAACGCTATGCACGGCAGGTAATCGGGGAAGCTTAGAATGATAATTCGTTATCGTAATAAGCGGATGCCGTTACTTGAATGGTCAAGCATAAAGAGCGCAGGGTGGATGCCTTGGCACTAAGAGCCGATGAAAGACGTGATAAGCT
>QZDX01000089.1 GCA_009917555.1 bacterium 1XD21-13
AGACTATATTTCTTAAGGCAAGATGTCGGTATTCTACCGGTGTCTTGCCTTTTAGTTTGACCTTTATCCGTTCGTTATTGTAATAGCTGATCCAGCTGATCATTGCGTTGACCAACTCTTCTTGTGTTGTATATTCTTTATTGTGATATAGCTCTACTTTCATTGTGTGGAAAAAACTTTCCATGGGTGCATTATCTAAGCACGTTGCCCTACGAGACATGCTTTGAAAGATCCTATTTTCTTTTAGCTTCTTTCGCCATTGGACACTCTGATATTGGACACCTTGATCGCTATGGAGAGTCATACGATAGTTTAATTTAGGTCTAAGTTTTATCAATGCATCCAACGGTTTTACCACGAAGGCTGTTGTTGGATGCTTACTGATACTATAGCTCACTATTTCATCTGTACATAAATCTTTGATAGGTGAAAGATAGACACGTTCTTCTTGTGTCTTATTTCCATACCTAAATTCACTTACGTCGGTCACCATTTTTTGAAATGGTAAATGTGTATCAAAACGTCGATGTAATAAATTCTTAGCTTTCTTACCTTGTGGTCCAAGGGCAGAATTATATTTTCGCCTTTGTTTATTATACATATGCGCTGATAGATCATTTTCTCGCATGATGCGACTAACACGCTTATGATTTACTTTTATGCCTTGAGATCGTAATTTCAGTGTTACTGTACGATAACCAAAACACGGGTGCTTTGATTTGACCTCCTTTATAAGCTTTAATAGCTCCTCATCTTTATTTTTTCGCCTGTTTATTCGTTGGGCTTGATAGTAAAATGTACTACGTTTAAGACTAGTGTAAGGTAGCATTTCATCCAATGTATATTTAAATTTTTGCCTTAATTCTTGGATGATTTGATATTTTTCT
>QZDX01000090.1 GCA_009917555.1 bacterium 1XD21-13
ACCCGCAGCCCGTTCAAGTCCTCGGCTCTGATACCCACAAGATACCAGTTGTCGCCGTACTCAATCCGGGTCGGCTTCCACTTGCCCCGCACGAATACGTCAAAACATTCTCCACAATGCAGCCCGCCATAGTAGCTGTTTAAGTCAAAGCGGATGTCGTAACGGTCGGTGCGCTCGTCAAATACCAATGCTCCTGTCATTTTCTGTGCCATAATAAAATCCTCCTTTTGTGGTTGTGGGTGGTTACAGGCTTTCGCCCTCGTTGCATGAATAATAGTCCGGGTCGCCGTACTGCGGCTTCTTCGGTGACAGTGCGCCGCTTGCCATGTCATGGGCGACAAGGGAAGTGTAATAATTGCCGATAGTGGACGGGGCGTTGAAAAGGGCTGCTTTCAGATATTGCTTGATGTTGCGGATTTTCGTTGTGTTCTCCCGCATACAGTCAAGCACAAAGCGGATATGCTCGCCGTCCAGTTTCATAAACTTAGATTTCACAAGCTCTGCCGGGTAGTCGTCCCCTGCAATCCGTACCCGCTTTCTGGCGGTGCATACGGTTTCAAGCATGAGGTCTACAATCTCGTCAAGCCTGTCACTGTCAAACTTCATGTCCTGTTTGAGAATGTGGTAGTCGATATTGTCCTTGATGATTTCCCGGTATATATCAACTGCGCTCTGTGCTGTCGCTTCCGTTCCTTTCCGTTCCGGCGGCGTAGCCGCTTCTCTGCAAGGAGAGGGGGTAGGGGAAAGGATAGGAATGGAATGGGTACTTTGTTCATCAGTAATTATTTTTTCTTTTTTTGGTAAGTCAGTTCTTTGTATATCTTTATTTAATTGCGTTGGATTTTCCAACGTAGGTT
>QZDX01000091.1 GCA_009917555.1 bacterium 1XD21-13
ACCCGCAGCCCGTTCAAGTCCTCGGCTCTGATACCCACAAGATACCAGTTGTCGCCGTACTCAATCCGGGTAGGCTTCCACTTGCCCCGCACGAACACGTCAAAGCACTCGCCGCAATGCAAGCCCCCGTAGTAAGTGTTGAGGTCAAAGCGGATGTCGTAACGGTCGGTGCGCTCGTCAAATACCAATGCTCCTGTTCTCTGTGCCATAAAAAATCCTCCTTTTGTTGTTTACAGGCTTTCGCCCGGTTTGAATGAATAATAGTCCGGGTCGCCGTACTGCGGCTTCTTCGGTGCCAGTGCGCCGCTTGCCATGTCATGGGCGACAAGGGAAGTGTAGTAGTTGCCGATAGTGGACGGGGCATTGAAAAGGGCTGCTTTCAGATATTGCTTGATGTTGCGGATTTTGGTTGTGTTCTCCCGCATACAGTCAAGCACAAAGCGGATATGCTCGCCGTCCAGCTTCATAAACTTTGACTTCACAAGCTCTGCCGGGTAGTCGTCCCCCGCAATCCGCACCCGCTTCCTTGCGGTGCATACTGTTTCAAGCATGAGGTCTACAATCTCGTCAAGCCTGTCACCGTCAAATCTCATGTCCTGTTTGAGAATGTCGTAGTCGATATTGTCCTTGATGATTTCCCGGTATATCTCTACTGCGCTCTGTGCTGCCGCTTCCGTTCCTTTCCGTTCCGGCGGCGTAGCCGCTTCCCCGCAAGGTGAGGGGTTAGGGGAAAGGATAGGAATGGAATGGGTACTTGATAAATCCGTATTTGATTTTTCTTTTTTTGGTAAGTCAGTTCTTTGTATATCTTTATTTAATTGCGTTGGATTTTCCAACGTAGGTT
>QZDX01000092.1 GCA_009917555.1 bacterium 1XD21-13
TGAATATTCTTGTGCGGTGAAACCGCATATCCGGGCTGGCGGAAACCGCCAGTCCGGCATATGGGAAACCGCTATTGCGAGTTTACTCGCGTAATGCTTTATCTAAGCCATATACCTCACGCATTGATTTGTCATTTTGGGGATCAATGCTGGTGATGTTGATTATATAACTGTCATGAGCGATTCTGTCTATGATTGCATCGGCAAGAGGGCTGTCATTGCCTCCGAGCTGGTCATACCACTCAGAATACTCATACTGGGAGCAGAAGATGGTGGATGATTTCTTCCGTCTTCTGTGCAGGAGTTCGAAGATATCCCGTTGCTCCGTCTCCGTAGGCTTTAAGAGAAGCCATTCATCAATGATAAGTACCAAAGGATTGGCGTACTTTGCCATTACCTTTTTGTAGCCGCCGTCAGACCGCGCCATTTCCAGATCAATGAGCAGATCCGGCAGACGGACATACCTGGTGTTAAAATACTGCTTACATGCCTCCATGCCAAAGGCACAGGCCATGTAAGTCTTCCCACAGCCTGTAGCGCCGGTAATAAAAAGATTCCGGTGTTCGGAGATATATTCGCAGGTGGCAAGGCGTTTGATGAGTTCCCTGTTCAACTTGCGTCCGGATGTATAGTTGATATCCATGATACTGGCATCCGGCTGATCGAATCCGGCATTCTGGATGAGCCTTTTTAAACGGTTATTCTTGCGGCTGCTGAATTCGATATCTACCAGCATACCGAACCGGTCTTCAAAAGGAACTTCCTTAAGTCTCGGATCGTCTGTCTGGTTACGGAATGCATCCGCCATTGCAGTGAGACGCATTTCGATTAATTTATCA
>QZDX01000093.1 GCA_009917555.1 bacterium 1XD21-13
TAAGATACCTTGTAGGTTTTCCCGGTTATGGTATGCCCTAAATACTCTTTCCTTGTCAGAATGTCGTACAGTGTCTTATCCGGCCAGTTGTACCATGCGTTGAGCTGTGGGCGGGGGTGGCGTTTGCTCCCTGTCCTGCGGTAGCGCAGTTCCCCGACGGTCAATATCTCATTGTCCCGCAGCCAGTTCTGGATTTCACACATACGGTCGCCCCGTACATACATTGCAAAAATCTGTTTTACGACGTGTGCCGTTTCCGGGTCGGGTATCAGATGATTGCGGTTATCCGGGTCGATAAGGTAGCCGTAAGGAGCTTCGCCGTTGACGCGCTCCCCTTTCTGCGCCTTTGCCTGTTTGACAGCCCGGATTTTCTTTGAGGTGTCGCGGGCGTAAAACTCGTTGAACCAGTTCCGCAGAGGGGTAAACTCGTTATCTTCCCTCGCTGTGTCTACACCGTCGTTAATGGCAATGTAGCGCACTTCGTATTCGGGGAAAACAATCTCTATCAGTTCGCCGGTTTTCAGATAATTACGTCCCAGACGGGAAAGGTCTTTTGTAATGACGGTTGCCACGTTCCCGGCTTCGACTTCATGCAGCATGGCTTGAAGCCCCTCACGCTCAAAGCTCACGCCAGAAAATCCGTCGTCTACGAAAAAGCGCGTGTTGAAAAAGTGGTGTTCGTCAGCGTACTTTTGTAAAATCAGCTTTTGGTTCTGTATGCTCTCGCTTTCCCCGGCTTGCATATCTTCCTGGCTCAATCTGCAATATAAAGCGGTAATCTTGTCTGTCTGTAACATTTTGTCCTCCTT
>QZDX01000009.1 GCA_009917555.1 bacterium 1XD21-13
AGAAGTAAACTCTACTTATGCAGAGGTAAATGCTACTGTAGTTTGAGAAAGTGGAATTTAAGATTTCATTTTAGGCAGAATAGTTAAAAACAGACTAGAATATTTACTCCATCACTTTAAACAGCTAGAATTAATTGTAGCAAAAGGAATTCCAAATGCATGCAGACAACAAAAGAAATTTATTAAAACAGAAGTGGAGGTATTTAATAATTATGAAAAAAGTACTTGCAGTAATTCTTTCATTGACAATGGCTTGTTCTTTGATGGCCTGTGGCGGCGCTTCTATGGAGGGTGAGACAACCCCGGCACCGGATACGGAGACAGAAGCTCCGGCTAATGATGCAGAGGATGCGGAACCGGCAGAGAACGCAGGATCTGATGCGGCAGGTGCAACTGAGTGGATATGGCCTTCCAAGGAAGAGCTTCATGTAGGATATTCTCAAGCAGACTTGGCAAGTACCTGGCGTACGGTAGAGAGTGACGATATGCAGAGAGTAGCAGACGAACGTGGATATAAGATCACAATCGTAAATGCAGAGGGCGATACCGAGCAGCAGCTTTCTGATGTGGAATCTTTACTAGCACAGGGATGTAATGTAATCGTAATCACTGCAGTAGATGGTGACGCAATCCAGCCGGCGCTTGATGCCTGCAAGGAGAAGGGCGTTCCGGTTATTATGAAGGCAAGAGGATCCAATGGAGTTCCGGGTGTTGACTATGTGACATTCTTCTCATCTGACTTTGTGGCAGAGGGTCGTTACGCAGGCGAGTGGATTGCCAAGGCATGTGCCGATAAGGAAACCATCAAGGTAGCAGAGATTCAGGGAATCCTGGGAGGAACCGATGTGCGTGACCGTTCCGGCGGATTCCATGAAGTAGCAGATAAAGAGGGCAATTTTGATTTTGTAGTTGAGCAGACAGCAAACTTTTCCCGCACGGAGGCACAGGAAGTTGCAGCCAACGTTTTGCAGTCTACCAACGGAGAGATTGATGCATTCTACTGCCATAATGATGAGATGGCTCTTGGAGTATCACTGGCATGCCAGTCCGCAGGACTTAAGATCAACGAGGATGTATATATCGTAGGCGTAGACGGTATGTATGAAACCTTCGACGCAATCAAGGATGGTACGGTATCCGCAACCATTACTTGTACCCCGAAGTTTGCAGAGCAGGTATTTGATGGAATTGAAGCAGGAATCGCTGGCGAGACACTGGAAACCTTCTATGCAATCGAGGACGTTCCGGTAGATGCAACCAATGTAGAAGAGAACTATGATTTGGGCTTCTAAGAGTTGATACATCTCTGATGAGGAAAAATGAATGTAAGAGACTGCTGTGCTGCAGCAGTCTCTTATCGTAAAGAGGAGCTGACGTATGAGCGAAAATATATTGGAAGTACGTGGACTGACAAAAGAATTTGCGGGTGTAAGAGCCCTCGATAATATTGAATTTTCTGTCGAAAAGGGTGAAATTCATGCGCTGATGGGAGAGAATGGAGCAGGAAAGTCAACGCTCATCAAGATATTGACAGGTCTTTACAAAGCAGATAGCGGAAAGATTATCTTTCAGGGTGAGGAGAGAAAATTTACAACGGTATTAAGTGCGCAGAAAGCGGGGATCAGTACCATTTATCAGGAATTGAATATGATTCCCTATCTAACCGTAAGTGAAAATATTTTTCTGGGGCATTATCCCTACAATAGGACAGGAATTGACTGGAAGAAGATGCATGAGGATGCACAGGCCCTGATCGATGAATTGGGAGTTGATATAGATGTAAAAAAGCCGCTGAATAATTACAGCACGGCGAAGCAGCAGATTATTTCGATTATACGTGCTGTAAATTTCAACAGCAGGCTTCTGATTATGGATGAGCCCACATCTTCCCTGGATAGCAATGAGGTGGAGATTCTTTTTGGAATCATGGATAAAATGAAAGAAAAGGGCGTATCTATGATTTTTATTTCCCATCGTCTGGACGAGGTCTATAAAAAGTGTGACCGGATCACGGTTCTAAAGGATGGACGCTATATGGGAACATGGAAGACAGAGGATCTTTCAGAATATGAATTGTTGAAAACAATGCTCGGAAAGAAAGAGGTAAAGCTTGAGAGAACTCTTCCGATCCGTGATTTCAGTGATAAAGAAGATGTCTTGGAGGTGAAGAATCTTATTCGGGTACCTTACGTAAATAATGTGAGCTTCCGGATTAAGAAGGGTGAGATCTTAGGACTGGCAGGCCTTCTGGGAGCCGGGCGTACCGAGACAGCTAGAATTATTTTTGGCTGTGATCATCCGGATTCCGGTGAGATCTATGTGGAAGGAGAACGGGTGAAGATAAAATCTCCGGAGGATGCGATCCATGCAGGTCTGGCGTTCTGTACAGAGAACCGACGTGAGGAAGGGATTTTTCCGGATGTGACGGTACAGAACAATTTGACCATCTGCTCTTTAGATCAGCTTTCCAAGAATGGTTTTATCAATGCGAAAAAGAGAAGGCAGCTTTCGGATGATTATATTCAGAAATTGCTGATTAAGACAACCGGCGGAGAGCAGCTGATCAAAAATCTGTCAGGTGGAAACCAGCAGAAGGTGATCCTGTCCCGCTGGATGGCAATTCATCCAAAAGTGATTATTCTGGACGAGCCTACCCGTGGAATTGACGTGGGAGCAAAAGCTGAAATTGAGAAATTAATCCACGATTTTTCGGATAACGGAATCAGCGTGCTCTTTATTTCGTCGGAGATGGCGGAGCTGGTACGCAATTGCGACCGCATTCTGGTGCTCAGAGACGGCAAAATCATGGGTGAGCTTGCAGGAGAAGAAATTTCCGAGAAAAGCATTATGGAAACCATTGTGACAGGGAAGGAGAAATAAGCGATGACGAAAAAGAAGGGCATCACATTGGATTTGGCGTTTTTTAAAAAGAACATTGCTCTGATTTTATTTCTGGCATTGCTGATTTTTAACATCATAGCCACAAATAATTTTCTGAGCTGGATTACCTTTAATAATTTTTTTAAACAAGTATCAAGAGTATGCCTTGTATCTCTGGGAATGTCGCTTGTGATCGCCACAGGTGGTATTGATATTTCGGTAGGTTCGGCTATGGCGCTTGGCTCTGTGCTTGCGGCACTGGGGATTGTGCACGAGTCTCCTCTTCTGATCCTGTTTTCCGTGATTTTGGTAATCGGATTCGGCTGTCTGGCGGGAGTGGCGGTTTCCAAATTCGCGATTCTACCCATGGTAGCCACACTGGCGCTCCGATATGTCATGCGCGGAATGGCAAAGGGGATCAGCGGTGCGGCCAATGTAACCTATACGGCTCCGAAACTGACGGCATTCTTTACCCAACCGGTTGTGGGACGTATTCCGGTTCATTTCTTCATCCTTGTAATTGCTGTTGTAGTCGTATATGTTCTAGTTAATAAAATGAAGCTGGGCGCAAGGATAGAGGCTTACGGAAATAATCCGGTTGCTGCAAGGAACTGTGGAATTAATACAGTAAAAATCGTTATTTTTTGCTATGCGGTTACGGGAGCCCTTTCTTGGGCGGCAGGAATGCTGGAGGCAGTTGTGGTATCCAGCGCACATCCGTCCACCATTGGAATGGATATGGAAATTGACGCCATTGCAGCGACTTTGATTGGTGGAACCCCCATTGACGGTGGATATCCCAACATCATCGGAACCACCTGCGGCGCGTTTCTGCTTCAGCTGATTTCCATGATGTGTAATATGAATAATGTATCTTATCCGGTAACCTTGATGTTGAAAGCTGGCATTGTTCTGGCTGCTCTTTATTTCCATGGAATTGGAAAACGTTCACGTTAAGGAGGAAGAACATGAATAAGATAAAATCATTTTTCAGCAATAATATAGCTTTGGTAGGCCTATTGATTGTACTGCTTGTGGGTGTATGCGTACAGAGGACCTTTGTATCACCGGAAAACCTCTGTAATCTTCTCAGATCTGCCAGTCTAATGGGATTCATTGGAATTGGAATGACTTTTGTGGTACTCTGTGGTTCTATTGACTTAAGCGTGGCGTCAGTATTTGCTCTGTCCGGATACCTGATGCTGAATCTTTCACAGTACAATATTGTTCTGGCGCTGCTTGTACCGCTTTTGGCAGGTGCAGTAGTGGGATTTGTAAATGGTGTTCTGGTTGAAAAGCTCTCGATTCCTGCGTTTATTGCCACGTTGGCGACGCAGATGTTTATTCGGGGATTGGTGCAGATGCTCTGCAGCCAGGAAACCTATAAGGTTGAATCCGTGCCGGTGCCGATTTTGGCATTGGGACGTCTGACCTTTGGAAGGATTCTACCACTACCATTAATTCTATTTGTAACGGCCACTTTGATTGTTGCCTTTATATTGAATCGGCGTTTTATCGGGCGGTCCATGTATATTGTGGGCGGAAATCTGGAAGCGGCGAATATGATGGGCGTAAGTGTACCGAGGACCATGATTAGTGCTCATGTACTATGCAGTGTCTTGACATGCATCGGTGGAATGATTTATACTTCTCGTGTAGGAGTCGCTTCACCACTGGCGGGAACTGGATATGAGATGTATGCTATTGCGGCAGTTGTTCTGGGTGGCGCTAAGCTGACTGGCGGAGTGGGAAAGGTGTCAGGGACCTTTATTGGTACACTGATTATGTCTTCATTCTCCAATATATTCAGTATGCAAAACATCCTAAGTGCCGTGTGGTCTGATGTGGTTGTGGGGTCTGTGCTTCTGATTGTAATTATGGTACAAGCAGTGGTAACACTTTACAGCAAGGGAAAGAAAGAGGCATAGTATGGGATGTTTGGACGGCGGCTGTGTACAGATACGGATGCCGGAAAAAATATATGAGGAAGCGATTTTATTATGAATGAAGTAAGACAGACAAAGCTTTTGGAAGCTATGATAGAATTTGATGGAGGCAGCCCTCTACGGATTCAACATTTTTTAAAGGTTTGGAGCTTTGCCCGACAGATCGGGAAGATGGAAGGGCTGGATCTTAAGACTCAGGAGATTCTGGAGACAGCGGCTATTGTGCATGATATTGGGATCAGGGTGTCTTTGGAAAAGTTTGGTGATTGCGTTGGAAAGCATCAGGAGATGGAGGGGCCGGCTCTGGCAGAAGAGATGCTGACAAGGTTGGGATATGAGAAGGATGTAGTAGAACGTGTCTCTTGGTTGGTTGGCCATCACCATACTTACAGTAATGTGGAAGAACTGGATCACCGGATTCTCTTGGAGGCGGATTTTTTAGTAAATTCCTACGAGAGCAATGAAAGTATAGAGGCCATACATGCATTTATGCGCAATGTGTTTCGGACACCCTCCGGTATTCGGCTTTTGAAATTGCAGTACGGATTGTAGAAGAATTAGTGCAGCAATGTACGAGGTACAACAACTCTTCTGGTCATATTCTGAAAATGGCTTGAAGGGTTGTTTTTCTTTTCTGATTCATGTAAAATAAAAAATGCTAAATGACACCGAAGGAGGAAACATCATGAGCAACTATTTTATTCAAACATATACCTGGAACCCTTGGCACAATCTTGCCGTTGAAAAATACCTTTCCACGCAGATAAAAAAAGGAGATGTGATTCTTTACCTATGGCAGAATGAACGTACCGTAGTAATAGGAAGAAACCAAAACGCGATCCGGGAATGCCGGGCACAGCTTCTGGAGGAAGAGGGAGGCTTTTTAGCCAGAAGAACTACCGGAGGCGGAGCCGTATATCATGACTTGGGAAATCTTTGCTTTACTTTTCTGGCATCTCCTGAGGTTTATGATTTGGACAAGCAGCTTCAGGTAATACAGGCGGCCTGCCGAAAGTTTGGTGTGGAAACAAAGTTTTCCGGAAGGAATGATATTATTACAGAGGATGGTTTCAAGTTTTCTGGCAATGCATTTTCCAAAACCTCTCAATGCAGCATTCAACATGGAACTCTTATGGTTCATGTAGATGTGTCCCAGCTTGGACGATATTTGACCCCCTCCAAGGATAAGATGAAGGCAAAGGGCGTAAAGTCTGTGCAATCGAGAGTGTGCAATTTGAAGGATTTGAATCCTGAGGTTACTACAGATGCTATGCGTCAGGCATTGAAAGAGAGCTTTGAAGAGCTGTACGGAAGCTTTGAGGAATTGGATACAAATATACTGGATAATCCTCAGGTAAAGGAGACTTACGATCTGTACTCCTCGTGGGAATGGAAGTTTGGAAAATCTCCAGAGTGTGAAACCAGTTACAGTAAACGCTTTGACTGGGGAGAGGTGGAGGTTTACCTGAAGCTGAATGCCATGCATATCAGTGAAGCCATGGTTTTCTCTGATATGCTAGATGTAGAGTTTCCTAGCCTCATAGAGCAGCTTTTGACTGGAAAGCGCTATGATATGGCGGATATTAATTTAGAGCAAGATCTGTCCGATTACACAGAGGAGCAAAGAGAAAAGCTTAGTGAAGTAGTTAAATGGCTGGCAAATCTTCGGGATTAAAGATAGAAGCCCTTAAGAAATGCTTAAATTTCCGCATCCCTAAAAAAAACGCTTTTCTTTTTAGAAATTTTTGTATATAATATAGGTTACGCAAGAGCGACCTTTTTCCATAAAAATATGGGACAGGTTGGAAAAAGTGAATAACAGTTGATAATTCGGAAAAGAATGAAACATAGAGAGAAAAGAACGAAAGGGGATATGGTAGATGGCTGGAACAGATATTGGAATCGATTTAGGTACTGCAAGCATGCTTGTGTTTATAAATGGAAAGGGTGTAGTGTTAAAGGAGCCTTCTGTAGTAGCATTTGATAGAGATACGAATAAGATTCGTGCTATTGGTGAGGAGGCACGTTTGATGTTGGGAAGAACGCCTGGCAATATTGTGGCGGTTCGTCCTCTGCGCCAGGGTGTTATTTCTGATTACACTGTAACTGAGAAGATGCTCAAGTACTTCATCCAAAAGGCTATGGGTAAGAAAACATTCCGTAAGCCCAGAATTGCTGTTTGTGTACCAAGTGGAGTAACAGAAGTTGAGAAGAAGGCGGTTGAGGATGCCACTTACCAGGCAGGGGCCAGAGAGGTTCTGATTATAGAGGAGCCGATTGCGGCAGCTATTGGAGCCGGTATTGATATTTCCAGACCATGTGGCAATATGATTGTGGATATCGGCGGTGGCACCAGTGATATTGCGGTGATTTCGCTGGGAGGCACCGTGGTCAGCACATCTGTTAAGGTGGCTGGTGATGACTTTGATGAAGCCATTGTCCGTTATATGCGTAAAAAGCATAATCTGCTCATTGGAGAGCGGACGGCGGAGGATATCAAGATAAAGGTAGGAACCTGCTTCCCGCGGGCAGAGGTGGACACGATGAATGTCCGGGGCCGTAATCTGGTTACAGGACTTCCCAAGACCGTGGAGGTAACGTCCGAGGATACGGAGGAAGCGCTGCGTGAGACAACCATGCAGATAGTGGAGGCGGTACACAGCGTACTGGAGAAGACGCCACCTGAGCTGGCGGCAGATATTGCGGATCGGGGAATTGTTCTTACTGGCGGCGGAGCGCTGCTGCGGGGCTTAGAGGAGCTTCTGGAGGAGAAAACCGGCATTAACACCATGACAGCCGAGGATTCCATGAAATGTGTGGCAATCGGCACCGGCAAGTTTGTGGAATTTATGTCAGGAAAAAGGGACGAATAGGAAAAAGAGGGGGCATGGCGGTGCAGTCCGTCCTGCCCCTTTTTAGGAGTTATATGAAGCTGGAAGGTTATGTGGAGCACATTGTTTATCGAAATGAAGAGAATGGATATTCCGTCCTGAATCTGGTGTCGGAGGGACAGGAGATTACCGTGGTGGGGAGCTTTCATTACCTCAGTGAGGGAGAGCTTCTGGAGCTTACGGGCAGCTACGGCTCTCACCCGGTTTATGGGGAGCAGTTTCAGGCAGAAAGCTTCCAGGTGAAGGCGCCCAGGGATGTGCTTGCCATAGAGAGGTATCTGGGAAGCGGCGCTGTCAAGGGCATCGGGGCTGCCCTGGCCGCCCGCATTGTGCGTAGATTTGGAAAGGACACCTTTGATATCATAGAGAGAGAGCCGGAACGCCTTTCGGAGATCAAGGGGATCAGCGAGCGCAAGGCCAGGGAGATTGGCGAGCAGCTGGAGGAAAAGCGTGAGCTTCGCCAAGCCATGATATTTCTCCAGGGCTATGGGATTTCCGTAAATTTGTCCGTGAAGATTTATCAAAGGTATGGGCAGGAGATCTTTCGGATCATCAAGGAGAATCCCTATCGTCTGGCAGATGACATGGAAGGGATTGGCTTTCGGACAGCCGATGAGATAGCAAAGCGGGTAGGAATTCGGGAGGATTCCGATTTCCGTATTCGAAGCGGAATTTTGTATGTGCTGATCCAGGGAGGAGCGGAGGGGCATACCTGTCTTCCCCTGCCTCTGTTGATTTCCAAGACCATAGAGCTTTTGGGAGGCGTTTCCAGGGAAGCGGTGGAGAAGCACCTGATGGATCTGAGCATTGACAGGCGCCTGGTGCAGAAGCAGTACATAGGGGCAAATGGAGAACACCAGACCTTTGTATTTGCCTCCTCCTACTATCAGGCAGAGCTTTTTGTGGCGGCTATGCTCCATCAGCTGAAGCTTTCCATGGAGGTGCCGGATACTCAACTTCAGACAAGGCTTTGTAAGGTGGAGGAGCTGGCGGATATACAGCTGGATGCGCATCAGAGGGAGGCCGTGGAGGCAGCGGTGAAAAATGGCCTGCTGATTCTCACCGGAGGTCCGGGGACAGGGAAGACAACCACCATCAATGCCATGATTAAATATTTTGAGCTGGAGGGATTGGAGATTTTCCTGGCCGCGCCTACAGGCCGCGCGGCAAAGCGGATGACAGAGGCAACCGGGTGGGAGGCCCGAACGATCCACCGGATGCTGGAGCTGTCAGGAGGACCGGAAAATACATCGGGGCGGGCAATGTTTGCCAGGAATCAGGACAACCCTTTGGAGGCAGATGTGATCATTATTGATGAAATGTCTATGGTGGACATCTTTCTGATGCAGGCATTATTGAAGGCTGTGATTCCAGGAACCAGGCTGATTCTGGTGGGGGATGTGAATCAGCTTCCCAGTGTGGGGCCCGGCAGTGTTCTCCAGGATATGATTGCCTCGAAAGCTTTCCCGGTGGTGTGTCTGACACGTATCTTTCGTCAGGCAGCCGAGAGTGATATCATTGTAAATGCCCATAAAATCAATCGGGGTGAGAGGGTGGTGCTGGATAACAAAAGTCGGGATTTCTTTTTTCTCAAGCGCCAGGAGCCCAATCAGATTCTGCGGGTGGTACTGTCATTGGTTCAGGAGAAGATGCCAAGATATGTACACGCGGAGATCTCGGATATCCAGGTGCTCACACCTATGCGAAAGGGAGCCCTGGGCGTGGAGAGCTTGAATCAGATGCTGCAGCGTTACCTGAATCCTCCTTCTAAAGATAAGGAAGAAAAGGAGCACGGCAGCGGGGTGCTTCGAGTAGGGGATAAGGTCATGCAGATCCGCAATAATTACCAGCTGGAGTGGGAGGTCCGCAATCGGTTTGGAATGGCAGTGGATCGAGGCTTGGGAGTTTTCAACGGCGATATGGGGATCATTCGTTCCATCAATAGCTTTGCGGAGGAGCTGACCGTAGAGTTTGACGAGGGGCGCATGGTATCCTATTCCTTTAAACAGCTGGAGGAACTGGAACTGGCCTATGCCATTACCGTACATAAATCTCAGGGGAGCGAATATCCTGCCGTAGTGATTCCGCTCCTTTCCGGTCCAAGGCCCCTGATGAACCGGAACCTTTTGTACACGGCAGTAACAAGAGCACGCTCCTGCGTTACCCTGGTGGGAAACGCGGAGGTATTTCAGATGATGGTGGAGAATGAAACGGAGCAAAAACGTTATACGGGTCTTTCCGAGGCTATTCGATCTTATTTACCCGCGTAGATGTCCCGTCTGTGATGACATTGTTGGCGGCAGGGCACTGATTTGCGAGCCCTGCAGGCTGCGCCTGCATCCTGTGGGAGAGCCCCTTTGCAAAAAATGTGGAAAGCCCTTAAGTACCGCAGAGGCCGAGTACTGCCCGGACTGCGGGCGAAAAAAACATCTCTACGTCAGAGGAAGGGCGGCCCTGGAATATGATTCCGTGATGCGGGAATCCATCGGCCGTTTTAAGTATAAAAACCGCAGGGAGTATGGGGATTTTTATGTGCAGGAGCTACTTCGAGCCTGTGGGGAAGCAGTTCGTTCCTGGAACCCGGATCTTCTGATTCCCATACCACTGCATAAAAGCCGCAGAAGAAAGCGGGGCTTTAACCAGGCGGAGCTGATAGCCAGAGGACTTGGAAAGGAGCTGGGGATTCCGGTGTCTGCGGACAGTCTGCTGCGGACAAAAAAGACCAGTCCCCAGAAAGAGCTGAATGATCAGGAACGAAAAAGTAATCTGAAAAATGCTTTTCAATTGGCAAAGGATAATGTAAAATTTAAGAAAATTCTCTTAATTGACGATATTTATACAACAGGTAGTACCATAGACGCCGCAGCCTCCGTCCTCTTAGACCATGGTGCGGAAAAAGTGTATTTTTTGTGCATATCTATTGGAAGAGGGTATTAAATGTGGTATACTATACAAATAATCAATGAGGTGACTTATGCTAAACGAAGAAAAAATCAGGCTTATGACCAAGGCAGCCTCCTACGAGGCGGGGGAGGGAAAAAAAGCCCTGGCTATGAATAAATATTTTCGCGGAGATTACATCAGCATCAACTTGATCGGCTCCTGGATATCCTTTACCATTGCATTTGCCGTTTGTGTGGGCGTATGGGCCTTTTACCATATGGAGGATTTGATGGAGAAGATTAACACAATGGATCTTCCGGGTTTGGGAAAGCATTTTGTATTTCTCTATCTGGGACTTTTGGCTGTGTATCAGCTGATCCACTATGTGATTTATCATATACGCTATCAGAAAAACCGCAGGAGTCTTGCCGCATATAATCAGATCCTGAAGCAGATTTCCCATATTTATCAGACGGAATCAAAAAGCGGCGGCAGCGATTTTGTAGGAGGAGCTAAAGAAAAATGACAACCTTACTGGAGCTGAGAGAAAAGATTAAAATATTCATGGGGAAATATGATATCTATATCATTCCCCTGATGAAATTTCTGCTGGCTATGATTGCCTTTGCCATGATCAATGGGAATGTGGGCTTTATGGAGCGGGCGAAGAACCCTTCCATTTCATTGATCCTGGCCTTAATGTGTTCCTTCCTGCCGGTGAATCTGATTGCCGTTTTTGGAGGAATTCTGATTTTGGCCCATGCATATGCTTTATCACTGGAGTTTTTTGCACTTGCATTTGTGATTATCTTACTGATGGTGTTGCTGTTCTTTCGGACATCGCCCCAATACGGTTATCTGTTGGTTTTGACCCCTATCGCCTTTGTACTGAAGGTGCCTTATGTGGTGCCTCTTGCTATGGGGCTTGTGGGAACACCTGCGGCTGCAATTCCGGTGGCTTGCGGAACGGTTATTTTTTACCTGCTTCATTATATGAAGATGAATACAACTATGCTCAGCGGAACAGAGACTGAGTCCATGAAGCAGAAGATCACCTATCTCATTGACAATGTGGTCCGCAATCGGGAGATGATTCTCATGGCTGTGGCCTTTGCACTGACCCTTTTGATTGTCTATGTGGTTCGACGCATGTCTATTGATTATGCCTGGAGCATTGCCATAGGAGTTGGAGCGGTAGCGGAGCTTGTTGTATTGCTCATAGGAAGTATGATTTTCAGTGTTTCATTGAAGCTTTTGGGAGTGCTTGCAGGTTGTGTTGTATCTGCAGGGCTGGCTATCTTGCTACAGCTTACAGTATTCAGTATGGATTACTCCCGAACGGAGTATGTACAATTTGAGGATGATGAATATTACTATTATGTAAAGGCAGTGCCCAAGCTGACCATTGCAGTACCGGAGAAGCGGGTGAAGAAAATAAGCTCCCAGCGAAAGCAGAGCACGGCTAAGAAGAGAACCCCGTCCACAAGGAGGCCGGTGGACCATGCCCGTGGAACGGCGCACAACCATGTGGAGCACAGGGAGCACGCGCACAGATAAAAGGGACTTTTGCAGAGTAAAGGGATAAGGAGGCGGCAGAATGCAGAATTCCATAACGGATCTGATTGACAAATATATGAAGACATTAGACTCCTTACAGATCCGAAAGACCGATATTCTAGAAGTGATTATTTTGGCATTTCTGCTTTATCAGGTTTTAGTGTGGATAAAAAGGACAAGAGCCTGGTCTCTGCTGAAAGGCTTCTCGGTGCTTCTGGCCTTTATTTTTCTGGCCTGGGCATTCCAGCTAAATACCATTCTCTGGCTGGCGCAGAATGTGTTTAGTCTGGGAATTACCGCCTTGATTATCGTGTTTCAGCCAGAACTTCGCAGGGCTTTGGAGCAGCTGGGACAGCAGAACATTCTGAATTCTGTGTTTAGTTTTGACAGCTCCAAGGAAAACAGTGCCAGGTTCAGTGATAAGACCGTGAATGAGCTGATTAAGGCGGTCTACGAGATGGCTAAGGTAAAGACAGGTGCCTTGATTGTGATTGAGAAGAATACGCCGCTGCATGAGTACGAGAGAACCGGTATCACTCTGGATTCCATTCTCAGCAGCCAGCTTTTGATCAATATATTTGAGCACAATACCCCTCTCCATGACGGAGCGGTGATTGTGCGGGGGGACCGGGTGATCTCAGCAACCTGCTACCTACCTCTGTCTGATAATATGTTTTTAAGCAAGGAGCTGGGGACGCGACACAGAGCCGCAGTAGGGGTGAGTGAGCTGACGGATTCTCTGACCATAGTGGTGTCAGAGGAGACAGGAAAGGTATCGGCTGCTTCAAACGGAAAGCTATTGCGGGATTTGAAGGAGGAAGAATTAAGAGAGCAGCTGGTAAGCGCCCAGAATAAATCTCAGGAAAAGGGCAAATTTAAATTGTGGAAAGGGCGGGTGAAGAAGCGTGAGAAAAATACTGACGAATAACCTTGGCCTGAAGCTTCTTTCCGTGATTGGCGCGGTGATGCTCTGGCTGATTATTGTGAGCATCAATGATCCCGTTATCTCTCAGGAGTTCTCCGGTATCCGTGTAACCATGCTGAATGAGGATGCCGTGACAGACAAGGACAAGGTGTACCGCATCGAGGACAATAGTGATATTATCAGTGTCCGCGTACAGGCAAAGCGTTCCGTTGTTGGGAGGCTCACCGCGGAGGACTTTACGGCCACGGCGGATATGGAGAAGAATATTAAGCTGGATAATCTGGTGGGTATTGAGGTAACCTGTAACAACCGGTATGTGAAGAATTCCGATATCACAAAGAGCAGAGAGAATGTGATTATCCGCATTGAGGATGCCTCCAGTGAGCAGTTTAATGTGGTAGTGAATGAGATTGGCCAGGAGGGCGAGGGCTACATGGTGGGAATGGCCGTGCCAGAGCAGAGCCTGATTCAAATCAATGGTCCGGCCTCTGTCATTGCGGAGATTCGCCGCGTAGTGGTGGATCTGAATAAGACAGGCTTTACCACTGACCAGATCAAAAATTGTGAGATTAAAATCTATGACAATGCAAATAATCCCATTGACACAACCTATCTGGAGTACAATGGGAAGACTACGGGTATGAATGTCCATGTTACCATGTTCAAGAAGAAGATCGTTCGTCTTCGGGTGGATTATTCCGGCAAACCGGCGGATGGATATAGCTTCCAGGAGCTTACCTTTAAGCCGGATACCCTGGAGATTGCGGGAACTGTGGAGGACATTGCGGAGCTAAGGGAGATTACCATTCCGGGCGAGGCGGTCAATATAGATGGCATTACGGAGGATACACAGGTAAATGTAGATGTGACAAAGTATCTGCCTGAGAATATCCGTCTGGCAGATGATAAGGATGCTTCCGTAGCTGTGGCCATCACCTTAGAGAAAAAGCAGGGGAAGACCATAAGGATTCCCGTATCAGAGATAGAGCTTCTCAATATACCCAAGGGATTTAATGTAGACTTTGGGGATTTGGATAAGGTAGATATCGTTGTAATGGGGACCAGCGCTCAGCTGGCGGAGCTCTCGGAGGATGCAATCTTGGTGAAACTGAATTTGGAGGAATATTCCAAAGCAGGAACCTATAAGGGAGCACTTGAGGTGGAGCTTCCAAAGGATTATAGCTTGATGGATAAGGCAGAGGTGGAATTTCGCTTGATCAAACGAGCCGCTGCCGGGAAAAAGTAGCAACAGCAATCGTTGAGAGACGAATGAAGGAATGGGAGGTTTTCATATGGTAAGTCAAAAGGTAGTAGTTCAAAATCCCACAGGATTGCATTTGAGACCGGCAGGGATTCTCTGCAAAACGGCAATGCAGTTTAAGTCCCTGATCACTTTTACATTTGAGAATACCACAGCAAATGCAAAGAGTGTATTGAGCGTACTGGGCGCCTGTGTCAGATCCGGGGAAGAGATCGAGATCATCTGTGAGGGTGTGGACGAGGTGGCAGCCCTGAAAGCCATGATAGAAGTTGTGGAGAGCGGCCTTGGTGAATAGAAAGAAATGGGCGATAGGGTATGCAGTCCTCTGCATGCTCTATTTCGCTGTGTCGGTTTGTATTCCTCATGATAGGTTAGAGCCTCGGGGATTGGAGGGAATCGGAAAGCCCTCTCTGAAATTAAAAACAGAAGAGATGACCAATGATACGGAATTGAAATTTGAGTATTATGCGGACGAGCAGGCGCTGAATCAGATTTCTTTTTATTTTACGGACAATGGACATCCATTTACCCAGGGACAGATCCGCATTGAGGCGTACGATGGCAGGACAAAGGAGCTTCTGGCTGACGAGATCTATGAGCTGGTTGATTTGAAGGTAGAGGCTTTTTGGGGAGTGACCTTTGAGAAGGAGCCTAAGGGAGGAACCATTGATCTGGTGATCACTGGTAGTGATTTAAAGGAGGGCCCCTCCATCTGGCTGAATACGGAGAGCAGAACCCAAGGAAATACCTATGAAAATGGGCAGTTTTTAGATAACAATCTGATCTATAATGCCATCTATAGAACCCAGGTTCACTTTATTAAAAATCCATTCATCACAACTCTGATGCTGTTGATTCTGGGCGGCATGTTCTTCCTCATATCCGATAAAAAGCTGGTAGACTCGGAGGAGAAGAGGACAAGACCCGGGAAAAGGCCGGGAGCTTTCACAGACAAGCTGACTGCCCTTTACAAAAGGTATCGTCTGTGGATCGGAATGGGCTTTCTCCTGTTTTTGGTGGGCTTGATTTTCTTTTATGTATATGATGGTGAGATTCGAAAGGCCATGAACAGCACCCACCGGGTAGTGGTCATGAAGGATAACAATAAGCTGCTGCCGATCACAGAGGAAAGCAGAGAACTGGTACAGTACTATACTACCCAGGAGGAAACCCTGGTGGGTCTGGGTGTTCGGATGGATCTGGGGGAGGACTTTGTACCAGAGGGGACTATCTATGCGCAGGTGGAGGATGTGACCCTGAAAGAGCTGCTCTGTGAGGCTGAGATTGCAGCGGCCTCTCTGTTGGATGGGCAATACATGGGATTGATTTTTGACCATTCTCAGGAAGGGGTTAAGGGACACACCTACGAGGTGAGTCTTAGCTTTTCCCAGGAGCTCATAGACAGCGGGCTTTCCGTTATCGTCACCCCGGAGGGCTATTATGAGGAAAATACCTTCTACATCAACGGGGAGGAGAGCAAGGATCGTATGAGCATGAACGCTCATACCTACTTCAACCTCTTTTTGAAGAAATATTTTTTCCTGATGTTTTTATTCTTTGAGGCTATGAGCGCCGGCTTTTATTACCTGGCCTTTATCCGCAGATGCAGAATAGAAAAGGTTTTTCTATTTACGATCTTGTGTCTCGGCGTGATTTATAATTTTATTCTGGTTCCCTATATGACACCGGACGAGAAATATCATATTGATATGTCCTACCGACATTCCAATACCCTTCTTGGCCTTGAGCAGATTGGGGAAAACAGGTGTCTGAAGCGGGCGGATGATGTGGAGCTGGAATTCACCTCTGAGCCGAGCCTGACCAATTATAAAAATATTTATGACGGATTATTTACCACAGTCAAGGATGACCGTCTGGTAGAGGCGGAGGCTACGGCCAATACGGAGGCGCCTATGATACTTTACCTCCCGGCGGTGCTGGGGATGACTGTTGGCCGTCTTCTGCACCTGGGAACCGTTCCCATGCTACTGCTGGCCCGGTGGTGCAGCCTGCTGTTCTTTGCCTGTATGACATACCTGGGGATGAAAAAGCTTCCCTTTGGGAAAATGACTCTGTTTTTGCTGGCGATTCTGCCTATGAATCTGCAGCAGTGTACATCATTTTCCTATGATGCGGTGATTACAGGTACGATTCTGCTGTACAGCTGCTACTGCATTTCCCTGGCCTATAACCAGGAGCCTGTGAAGCCAAAAGACATTCTGATCATGGGTGTGCTGGGCATTGTGTTTATTTATGGAAAGAGCGGCATTTACCTTCCCATGTGCCTGCTGGCGCTTTTGATCCCGGCGAAGAAGTTTGGAGGTAACCGTGTACGGGGAATTTGTCTGGCGGGATTTTGCATCCTTCCGGTTTTAAGCTTTTTGAATAAGAATACGGTAGCGGTCAACTATATAGCTACCACCACGGAGGCCACGGCTACTGTGGGCTCATCCACCACGGCGGGCTATACCATTAGCTATTTCCTTCAGCAGCCGGCAGAGCTGGTTCGGATTCTGGCCAATACCTTGAGCGATAAAACGGCCTTTTACCTGGAATCCCTGGCAGGGCAGAAAATGGGATGGGTTGAGATCGAGATCTCAGAAGTAATCCCTATGCTTTTCCTGCTGTTGTTGATTTTATCTGTTCTCAAAACCCGGGAGGAGCCTCTCTATGTGAAGACCTGGCATAAATGGTGGATAAGCTTTATCTGTCTTGCCTGTACGGGAATCATTTTGGCAGGAATGCTGCTGACCTGGACTCCGAAGGACTATATTTCCATTGAGGGAGTGCAGGGGCGTTATTTCATTCCATTTACATTGGCACTGTCCCTGGTTGGACGAAACAGCCGTCTGATGTATGAGAAATCCATTGACAGAGGGCTGATGTATGCAGGCTTTATCGGCCAGCTGCTGACGGTTATGTATCTGATTAAGGCAGTACTGATTTTGTAGGAGCAGATATGAATAAGAAGCGTGTAGCAATCAATATGACGGCCCAGCTTTTGGCCTTTGCAGTTAATATGCTGCTGGGCTTTATTCTGGTTCCGGTCATTGATAGTATGATTCCCAATGCCTATGGCTTTACGGATATTGCCAATAAGTTTGTGCAGGCGGCTCAGATCGTGGTGTCGGCTCTGAATACCATGGCCAGCCGCTTTATTACCATTCACATTCACAGGAATGACAGAGAAGAAGCTAATCAGTACTTTTCCTCTGTCTTTTTTGCAAATGTGCTCATGGCGGTTGTGTTTATGGTTCCGGCTCTGTTTGTAGTGGTTTATTTGGGGCATATTTTCCAGGTGCCGCCGGAGGCCAGCCTCCCGGATATTCAGATGCTGTTCTTTTTTATCTTTGTAAACTTTCTGATCAGCATTATGACCTCGGTATTCGGCGTTGCCCCTTACAGCAAGGATCGGCTGGAGCTAAGCTCTATTGCCACGATTCTGGGAGAAGTGGTGAGGCTGGCGGTGCTGTTTGTCTCCTACTTTTTCTTCCGGCCTTATCTGTGGTATGTGGGATGTGCGTCTGTGGCCTCTACTGTGATTCAGGCGGCGGCAAATCTGATCTTTACCAGGCGCCTTTTGCCGGACATGGAGGTGAAACGGAGCTATTTCCGCTGGTCTAAGGTGAAGGAGCTGGTATCCTTGGGGGCCTGGAATTCCGTTACCCGTCTGGGGCAGCTTTTGCTGGACGGCTTAAGCACCTCCATTGCAAATATTATGATCAGCGCGGCGGCTATGACCACAATCTCTATCTCTACTCAAGTGCCCACGGTTATTTCGAACTTGATGGGAACGATAGCAGGCGTCTTCAATCCTCAGATGACGATTGCCTATGCCAAGGAGGATAAAGAGCAGCTGCTGGAGATCATTGCAAGCGCGGATCGGATTATGATTTTTATTATCAGTATTCCCATTGCCTTTATGACGGTCTTTGGAAAGGCTTTTTTTCAGCTCTGGATTGGGAAAACCCAGGATCCGGGACAGCTGTATATTCTGGCCATGCTGAATGTGGGAACTTTATTTGTCAGTGCCAGTATTCAGGTGCTTTATCATGTGTTCTTGATTACAAAGCGGGTAAAGCTGAATTCCGTGGTGATTCTCGCCAGCGGGATTTTGACTACGGCTACGGTATTTCTTCTTTTGGAGACTACCAAGCTTGGGATCTATGCCATCGCAGGTGTGAGTACCTTTTATGGTATTCTGAGGAATCTGGTATTTACGCCTATTTACGCGGCCCGGTGCCTGAAGGTGAAGTGGTATACCTTTTATGGGGATATTTTGTTGGGGCTTATGTCCATTGGGGCTATTTGCCTGACGGCACTTCCGTTTCAGCTGTTGATTGAGATCGATGGGTGGGTGAAACTCTTTGCTGTGGGAATTGTGGCTGGGTTTTTGGCCTTGATGGTGAACTTTTTTATTGTGCTGCGGGGGAATGAGCGCAGGATGGTGGTGGAGATGGTTCGGAAGAAGTTGCGGAGGTAATTATTTATTAGGGGGGACGCCTGTAGAAACAAAGCAACTGCCCCTGCCCCGCCCGTTCGGGCTAACACGCCTGGGCAGATGCTTTGTTTCTACAGGCTGGTATCGCTGATTTTTTTATCTTTGTGGTATTCTTCCGAATACATTGTAGGGTGTTGGGGGCTGATTAGCCTATAGATAAGGTGTTGTTTGGAAGTATTGGTTTAGGTGTTGATTCTTATATGAAGGATTTTGGGTATGGTTAGTATTATTGTTCCTGTGTATAATAGTGAAAAAACCTTAGGCTCTTGTGTGGAATCTTTGCGGCGGCAGACGGAGACGGGGATTGAGATTATTTTGGTGGATGATGGCTCTCCGGATTGTTGTCCGCAGATGTGTGATGAGCTGGCTGAGGGGGATGGCAGGATTCGGGTGGTTCACAAGGTGAATGGGGGGGTTTCCTCTGCTCGGAATGTGGGGATGGATGCGGCTTCGGGGGAATTTCTGCTGTTTGTGGATAGTGATGATTATGTGGAGCCTTTGATGGTGGAGAAGCTTTTACAGGGGATTGGTGATGGGGATATGACTGTTTGTGGGTATTATCATCATTATTTGGGGAGAGATGTGGAGAAGGTTCCGGATGTGGAGGCCTGGATGGGGGCGGAGAGCTTTCTTCGGCTGTATGGACAGGGGTATCTGAATATGCCATGGAATAAGCTGTTTCGGCGGGAGCTTGTGGGACGCTTTGATGAGAGCTTGAGTTTGGGGGAGGATTTGCTGTTTAATCTGGATTATCTGCGGAGGGCGGCTGGGGGGATTGCTGTGGTGCAGATGCCTTTGTACCATTATATACAGAATGATACGGGGAATACGCTTTCCAGCAGGAAGCGGGATGATAAGCTGGATCTGGGAAAACGGATTTGGCGGGAGGCCGCCAGATTTTATGAGGAGCTGGCAGGTTATGAGGACAGCAGTGGGATTATCAATGGGCGGCTGATTCAGGAGGTGCTGGATGATGTGGAGAGCCTGCCCCTTGATGGCAGCCGGAGTAGGAAGGAAAAGCTGGCGGTAATTGAGAGTTATTGCCTGGACCCGGAGCTTAGAAGGGCGGGGGAGCATGTGGCGCTCTCGGCCTTAGATTATCGAATCATTCATGCCTGTATGAGACATAATTGGAAAAGGGGAGCGTATCTGATGAGTGTGCTGCGCTCCTGGGTAGTAAGGCTGGTGCGCTGATTTGGAAGTGGATGATGTTTGTGTGATGGGGCAGTGATATATTCGTGCGCTATTGAGAGAGAGGAGCGGGATTCGGATGGATGCATTGATAAGCGTGATTATACCGGTATATCGGGTGGAGGCATATTTGCACCGGTGTATGGATTCCGTGCTGGCCCAGACCTATGAGAATATGGAGATTATTCTGGTGGATGATGGGTCGGATGACGGCTGTCCGGTTATCTGTGATGCATATGCTGAGCAGGATGGGCGTGTGAGAGTGATTCATCAGAAAAATGCGGGCTTGTCAGGGGCCAGGAATACGGGGATTGAAGCGGCAAAGGGAAGCTATCTGGCCTTTGTGGATTCGGATGATTATCTTGCTTCTGATTTTTTGGAACGCTTGTATGAGGCTTGTGTGAAGACGGGCAGTGAGATGAGTGTCTGCCGGTGGGAGTATGTGAGGGGGGAGGCGATTCCGGAAAAGGGGAGCGGTGAGACGAGAATTTTTACCGGGCGGCAGATGATGGCGAATCTCTATATTCCGGACGGCGCTTATTTTGTGGTGGCCTGGAACAAGCTGTATAAGCGAGAGCTGTTTGAGACCATTCGTTATCCTCTTGGGCGGATTCATGAGGATGAGGCTACGACCTATCGTATTTATCATCAGGTGAAGCAGGCGGCTTATGTGGACGCATCTCTCTATGGATATTTTGTGACGCCCTCCAGTATTACGCGGGGATTTAACCCCAAGCGGCTGGACTGGGTGAAGGCGGGAGTGGAGCGGCTTGATTTTCTGGAGCAGCATGGATATTCAGAGCTGATGGTGACTGCTTTGCAGGCATTTGCGGACGGAAGTATTGATATTTATTTTGGGTTGAAGGATGAGCTGCTGGGAAGCGAGAAGGAGCAGCAATGGATTCAGGGGCTTGTCCGTCAGGGGCTTACACGGGTAAAGGCGTATGGGAGGTTTCCTCTGCGGACAGAGATTGGCTACCACATGTTTCTTGCGTGTCCCGGAATCTATCGAAGGCTGTTGGAGCGGGTGAAGAGTGAAAATGGAAAGCAATAATTGTAAGGTCAGTGTGGTTGTACCAGTTTATAATGTGGAGGCTTATCTGCGTCGCTGTGTGGACAGCATTTTGGCCCAGACCGTGGAAGGTCTGGAGGTTATTTTGATCGATGACGGCTCTACGGATGGCTCCGGGGAAATCTGTGATGAATACCAGAGGAAGGATGAGCGGATTCGTGTGCAGCATAAGCCCAATGGGGGACTGACCTCGGCCTGGAAGGCGGGGGTGGAGCTTTCCTCCGGGAAGTATGTGGGCTTTGTGGACAGTGATGACTGGATCGAGCCAGATATGTATGAGCGTATGCTTCAGCTTGTATTAAAGTATGATGCGGATGTGGCTGTCTGCGGGCTGGTGTTTGATTTTGAGGACCCTAAGATTCCGAAACGGGAGGAGATCTCTAATCTTGGGAGAGAGGTTTATGAGCGGGAGGATCTGGAGGCTTTGTTTCCGGCTCTGATCAATGACGGGCGGTTTTTTGGGAGAACGTGGCAGTCGGCGCGAGTGACGAAGCTGTTCCACAAGGAGCTGATTCGAAAAAATATGATTTACTGTGATGACAGGGTGTCTCTGGGGGAGGATATGCAGATTACCATTCCGGTGCTTTTGGATGCCCGGAGGCTTTGCGTGGTGCAGGATTTTTATCCTTATCACTATTGGATTAACAATAAGTCGATTACGGGGCAGTATGACAGAGGGTATATGGATAAGGTGAAACTTTTGGCCGAAAGACTTTCTGTTATTAGCCGTGAGAAGGGAGTTTATGATTTTTCGGATCAGATTCGGAATGATTTTCTGAGTATGACGGTGCTGGCGGTGAAAAATGAGATTTATCGGAATTATAAGGCCGGCAGGAGGAAGGTTGTTGCGAATGTGAGGGATATTTGTGAGGATTCTCAGGTGCGGGAGGCTTTAAGGAATCATACCATGAATCGGTTGTCGGCTTCTGTTAAGCTGTACCTTTGGCTGATGGAGAAAGGGCATTATAATTTGTGCTATTGGCTGGTTTTGGCGTTTTTTAAGGTGAATTATTATTTGGGGCGGGAGTATCGGAGGCAGTAGTGAAGCGGGGATAAGGACTAAGGATTTATTCAAAGCAGCGGATAAAGGCCGAGAAGTTCTCTGCGGCGGTCAACTGAGCAAGGGCGGCTTTGTCGCAGAGAAAGTCTACTGTACTGCTATAGATCTCAGAAAAGGCGGGATTGTCCGCCTGCTTGACAGCGATCATAAATACGCAGGGAATTTTTACGTCATCCCACAGGACTCCCTCTTCCTCGATGAGTACGCAGAACTGTGTTAATTTGGCATTCAGTTCTATGGCATGGGGAATGGCAAAGCTTTCAAAAAAGCAGGTTGAGGAGAGAGATTCCCGACGGAAGACCGACTCGGTAAATCCTTTCTGACAGATCCCCATATTTTCTAAGTGATTTCCAAGAAAACGAATGGCTTCTTCTTTGGTTCGGATCCCCTGATTGCGGAAAAAGAGGGAGGGATCAAAGTAGGTAAGCAGCAGATTGCGGTGGCGCAGATGCTGGCGTTCCATTAGAAGGAGATCCAAGGTGTGCTCCACAGCCAGAAAATCGGATTTCCGGTAAAAGGGGCTGATAAGCAGGGTTCTGGCCCCTAAAATATGCAGAGGGATGGTGTGCAGAATCAGATCCACGTTCTGGGTGGACAGATTGCTTGGAATATGGGTCAACACATCCACGATCTGAAGCTTGGCGGAAAAGTCATGGCAGAGCCGTTCCGTGAGATACTCGGCAATATGGTGGTATTCATCGCAGACCAGAAGAGCCCGGACCTGATCCTTTCCGGAGGAGGGGTGCAGCATAAGCCCGATGTAGATACTCAACAGATTGATTTCTTCTTGAATCACAGGGATGTTAAGCTATGGTACAGATAGGGTTATTTTGTTTTGCAGGGATGAGTACATCGGTTTTGCTGAAAAAGATGCAGGAATACGCCCAGGAGATAGGCGCAGACTGTAGTATCAACGCATACGCGGAGACAAAGGTGGCGGATTTGGCTTCTCAGTTGGACGTAGTGTTGATTGGACCGCAGATCAAATATTATCAGAAGCGCATTGAGGAGATCTGCGCACCCTACGGCACGAAGG
Organism: bacterium 1XD21-13; assembly: GCA_009917555.1. Lineage (GTDB taxonomy): Bacteria > Bacillota > Clostridia > Lachnospirales > Lachnospiraceae > Laedolimicola. The sequence continues at coordinate 23,204 of QZDX01000009.1, forward strand.
TGATGGTGATTTTCAATGTGGATTTCGGCCGTATGGATGGAAAGAAGGTACTGTCAGATGCATATGCGCTGCTGGGGAAGACCTTATGAAAAGAAAAGAACTGGAAAATCGGATGCTGCAGGCCCTTCAGGAGGGAAACGACTGCGCACCCTTGTGGAAACGTTTTTTTTCCTATGTGATTGATTATTTTTTGAGTACAATATTGATTTCTCTGATTCCTATGATTGCTACCAGCATTCTGACCGGGGAGAAGGCTTTTACCTCTGAGAATTTTACGGCAATTCCCATGGGATGGAGGATTCTTCTAAGTGGCGTGGCTATGGCTGTAGCTGTGTATTATTTCTGCATACTGCCTCTGAAGGAGACACACAGGGGGCAGACCTTGGGAAAAAGGATTCTGGGGATTCGGATTGTGACTGTGGACGGGCAGGAACTTACTTGGAAACATATGTGCAGGAGGGAGCTGATAGGCTCCCTCCTGATAGAAGGTGAGACTGCCTTCCCTTCCGCCTATGTGCGGTATTTTATCTTCCTGTGGTTGCCGCAGGCTTTGTCCCAAGGCCTTTACTATGTGTATATGGGAATTTCTTTTTGTTCTATTGTATATGCAGTATTTGGGATGCAGCATCGAATGTTTCATGATATAGTAGGAGGAACGAGAGTGGCAGCTAAATAAAAGTCATTCCCATGGTGGAATGGCTGTGAAGCGGGGAGAGTATGTATGGCGGCGTTGTTTTTCGATATTGACGGGACCATTTTGGATAGGGATCAGAGGTGCTTGGAGAGTACGGTAGAGAGTCTGAGAAGGGCGAAACAGAAAGGTCATCTGCTCTTTATCAATACCGGGCGGACAGCCTGCGATGTGCCAAAGGAGTTTGAGGAGATTCCCTTTGATGGATACTGCTGTGGTTGTGGAACCTACATAAAATATCGCGGGCAGATTTTGTTTCAAAGCACCATTCCCCCTGTCCGGAGTTCTGAAATTGCTGTTTATATGATAAAACATGGGATCTCCGGAGCGCTAGAGGGCACGGAACAAATTTATTTTCAGAGAGAGGATTATAATAAGAACGCAGATCTCGCGGAATACCGGAAGAATATTGCACAGAAGAACCACGGTGTGGTACATACTATAGAAGAACCTAGAATTCGGTATGACAAGTTGATGTTCTGTGCGGAGGATGCGGAGGATAAGGAACAGTTTCTCAAGTTTTTGGAGCCGGATATTCGGGCGATTGATTATGGAACTGGGGTGTATGAGTGTATACAGAAGGAGTATTCAAAAGCCACGGCGATTCAGTGGTTGCAGGAGTATCTGGAGTTGGATGATGAAGAAATCTATGTTTTTGGAGACGGCGCCAATGATGTGGATATGTTTTCTTATGTCAAGCATACTATTGCTATGGGAGAGCATGACAAGGCGTTGGATCCGATGACGGAGTATGTGACGGATACGGTGGAAAAAGAAGGTATTCGGAAGGCGTTAGAGCATTATAAATTGATTTAGAAATAAGGAACTGTGAACAAATTATTAGCTCACAGTTCCTTGGGGATCGAAATACTATTTTCTTTAGTTTTTGAGATTGACTGTTGCAGTATTTTATTCCGAAAGCAAAATTCGGTCGTTATCCAGCTCCCGGCCTGTTCCGGCTTTGAAGCGGGCAAGCAGATCCTCTACGGTTAGATGGGAACGTTCCTCACCGCCTACATCCAGGACAATATTTCCACCAGCCATAAGCAGAGTGCGGTTGCCAAGCTCCAGGGCCTGTTTCATGTTGTGTGTTATCATCAGGCAGGTAATATGCTCTCTGGAGGTAATATCTTTTGTCAGCTCCAGAACCTTTTCTGCGGTGCCGGGGTCCAGGGCGGCTGTGTGCTCATCCAAAAGCAGAAGCTTTGGGGGAACCATAGTAGCCATCAAAAGGGTAAGCGCCTGGCGCTGTCCGCCGGAGAGAAGGCCAACGGGCTGTCTTAGGCGATCCTCCAGCCCCATGCCCAGGAGCGACAACTGTTCCTGGAAAAAAGCCTTGTCTTTTTTGGAAATGCGGGTAAAGGGGGATGCCCCTTCGGTATTCCTCAGATAGGCAAGGGCCATATTTTCCTCAATGGTCATAGAGGGGGCAGTGCCTTTTAAGGGATCCTGGAATAGGCGGCCAATAAAGTGGCTGCGTTTGTATTCGGGCAGAAAGGTAATGTCCTTGCTATCCAGGGAAATGGAGCCCTCATCTACATAAAAGACACCGGCAATGGCGTTGAACATGGTAGACTTGCCTGCTCCATTGGAGCCGATGATGGTGACAAAATCTCCCTCATCCAGATGCAGGGACAGGTCTGAAACGGCTTTTTTAGCGTTGACAGTTCCAGGATTGAAGGTCTTGGAAATTTTTTGAATATCCAGCATGTCTAGTTGCCTCCTTTCCGGGCTGCGGCTTTCCGTTTCTCAAAGAGAATCCAGTTTTTTATGGTTGGGAATGCAATAGCCAGGGCTACGATAACAGCGGTAATAAGTCTTAAGCCCTGAACAGGCATAATCTTGGTGTACAGTACAATGGCATAGATGAGCCGGTAGATTGCAGAGCCTACTATGGCAGCAATGGCTCCTTTCACCAGGGTGCGCCGTCCCAAAACGGTCTCTCCTATGATAAGACAGGCGAGGCCAATGACTACGATACCAGTTCCTCCGTTAATGTCGGCTGCGTTCTGGTACTGTCCAACCATGGCACCGGAGAGGGCGGTCATAGCATTAGCGATACACAGGCCCACAGTGATGGTAAATGCCGGATTGATGGAAGAAGCCCGCACCATGTCCATGTTGTCCCCTGTGGCACGGATGGAAAGTCCCAGCCGGGTTCCCAGGAACAGGATCAGCAGGACCCCCATGAGGATTGTGATCGCTCCCGCCAGGATGGCTTCATTCCAGGCTCCGCCGATACCGGTATCTTCAAAGAGGGTAAAAATGGTTTCGGATTTCAGAAGGCTTACATTGGCGCTCCAGCCCATGACCATGAGGTTGATGGTGTAGAGGCCCATATTGGTGACAATGCCTGCCAATATAGAGGGAACGCCAAGCTTTGTCTGAAGAAATGCAGTTACAAAGCCTGCCGTCATTCCGGCGATCATGGCGGCAGGAACAGCAAGAAGCGGATGCCCGGAGGCGGCCAGGGTTACGGATACGGCGGCGCCCAGAACAAAGCAGCCGTCTGTGGTCAGATCCGCAATATCCAGAATGCGGTAGCTTAAGAATAGAGCCATAGCTACCAAGGCGTAGAGAAAGCCCAGCTCCAGGGCTGTTTGTGTAATGTACAGCACGGTACTTCTCCCTTCTATCGATCAATATCAAGAGCTAACAATGGACTGCTGCAGAAGTTATGTTGTCTTCTGCAACAGTCCGGTTATATCTGTGTTCTATTAGTCCTCGGTAGTTATTACCTCGACTATCTCACCCATATCGGCAAATACGGAATAGTCGATATTCAGAACCTCGGCGGTTTCTGTATTTACGGTGATGATGCCGCCCTCAGTCAGATAGAAGTCCTCCATGCTGTCCATGCCATTGGTGACAGCGTCAAAAGCAAGGTCTGCGGTCTGGGTTCCCAGATCTGTGTAGTTTACGCCACAGGTAGTGAAAGCGCCGTTGCGGACAAAGGAATCTGCACCTGTGTAGTGAGGAATGCCGGCCTTTGCCAGGTCCTCATAGATGGCAAGCTCAGATGCCATGATTACATTGTCAGTTGGTGTAAAGATGGCGTCTACGCCCTCTGCGATTAAGGCAGAAGCGCAGGCGATCACCTCGTCACTGGTTGCGGCAGGCTGCTCGCTGTAGGAAATGCTCTTGGCTTCCAGGTATGCCTTTGCCTCTGCAATTGGGGTGACAGAGTTTGCTTCGGACTGGGAATAGAGAAGACCTACTTTCTCAATATCCGGGTTCTGTGCGAACATCATATCCAGGATAAAGCTTGTATTCAGGGCATCGCTGGTTCCGGTTACGTAATCAATATCTACCAGCCCTGCTTCTGCCGGGTCGGAGATGGCAGCGAATATAACAGGAGTTTTGGTGTCCTCCGCACAGGAAGTCATGACCTGGGCGGCTAAGGTAGCGATAGGAATGATGGCGTCTACCTTGTCGGCAATGAGCTGATCTCCAATCTGCTTTAAAGTGGACTGGTCGCCCTGACCGGAGTAGATTTCATAGGAAATGGTGATGTCTTTATCTGCGGCGATAGCGTCCAACTCGGCCGCCACTGCATTTGCAATCTCATCCAGGGAAGCGTGATCCATCTGCTTTACAATTGCTATTTGGTAGGAATCCTTTGTGTCTTCGGAAGCAGGCGTCTCATTATCTGCTGCGTCTGTGTCGGCGGGAGCATCTGTTGACTCTTCCGGCGCTGCTGGTTCTTCTGTTTTGCCGGAGCAGCCAAGCATAGAGCAGGCAAGTACAAAAGCGCATCCAAGGGCCAGTAATTTTTTCATAGTCATCTTCTTCATAATTTTTCTCCTTTTCTTTTACGAGATTTTGGGATTGGGCGGCAGATGAGGAATTGAAAAACGCTTCTGCCCCATATATGGGACAAAAGCGTAAACTTCTGCGATACCACCCAAATTGACATTCCTTATGGAAATGTCCACTCGCTTACACGTACCATCATACGTGCCCCGATGGATAACGGGTGGGGTCCCGTCAGCCCCTACTGGAAGTCCTTGCTCTCTTCGTTCAAAGCTGCCCTCCGAAGCCCATTCGCTGACTGCCTCACACTCCCATCCCACCACCGGGAGCTCTCTGTAGATCCGCTTCTGCCAGTTACTCTTCTTCTTCACAGGTTTCTCTTATATTGCGTTACAGGTATTATATGCACAGGGGAGGGGATTTGTCAACATTTTTTTTAAAATCACACAATCAACTCCCGATACCGGTTCACGCATGCCAGGATCTCCTGCCGTCTGGGTCTTGCCAGGGAGGAGCGGACATCCCCACGCTCAAAGAGCCCCTCCAAGCCCTGCCGGTTCAGCAGTGCTTCCAGCTCGTCTGCCAGCTCTGCCATATTCTTCTTCCCGTCCATAGCCTGTAACTGCAGGTATTTTAACAGATAAGCAAGGGCCATGGTCTGCTCTCCATCCCGAAGCTGCTCCAGATAGCGGAGCTCCACAGCATCACGCCCCAACAGGAGTTCATGGGTCCCCATGGCTTTCAGCTTCAGCCGGTCATCCCGCTTTACGGCGGCATTTGCCTTGGGACAGCGGTTGGCAGAGTAAGAGGGGAATTTGTCCTGCTTGGCAGAAAATACGGGAAATGCGGCAGCGGCCTCCTTTGCCCGCCCGGTAATGTCGTAGGGCACATATTCTTTCATCTGAACTACCGTGTCAGCCACATGGAAATAGGAGCCGGAGCTTCCCGCCACAATCACAGAGGAAATGCCGAAATCCTCATAGAGGCTGCGTACACGCTCAATAAAGGGAATAATAGGCTCTTCCTCAGGAGCCACCACCTGCTGCATCAGCTTGTCTCGGATCATAAAGTTGGTGGCAGAGGTATCCTCATCAATCAGCAGCAGGGTGCTGCCGCTCTCCATGCTTTCCATCAGATTTGCCGCCTGGGAGGTACTGCCGCTGGCGTCCTCCGTGGAGAAATGACGGGTATCTCTGCGCCCAGGAAGCTGGCGGATAAAGGGGGAAATATCAACGCCGGTTACGCTTCTTCCATCCTCGGAACGAAGCTTCCAGGCGCTCTCGTCGGTGATTACCAGCTCCCGGCCGTCACCGCCGATATGGTTATAAACACCGTACTGGAGGGCCTGGAGAACGGTGGATTTTCCATGGTAGCCGCCGCCTACAAAGAGGGTGATGCCCTTGGGAATTCCCATGCCCGTTACAGGACCCCGGTTGGGAAGATCAAGGGTTACCTCCATAGAGGCCGGGGACTGAAAGGCTATGGCACCCTGCATGGGACGGTCGGAGACGCCGCTTTGCCGGGGCAGGACGGAGCCATTTGCAAGGAAAGCGCACAGCCCCAGGGCCGGAAGCTGTTCCCGGATATACTGCTGATCCTCACAGAGCTCAATAGCCGTCTTTAAGCGGTTTTTATTGATTTTCTGGTAATAAAGGCTTGCATGAACACAGTCAGGGAGAATGTCAAAGAGCATTTTCTCAAGCTCTCTTGCGTCAATGGTTCGTCCCCTGGCCGGAAATCCTGCTTCAAAGCGTAAGGTTACATTGCCCTCCTGCACCCGGCAGGCGGTGCGCTCCAATACCTCCTGCCCACAGCGGGAGGCTCCCAGAAGGCCGCTTTTACCAGAACCCTTGGCCTGTTTGCTGCCGGAGGCAAGCTGTGCGGCAAAGAGCCGTGTCAGATGATCCTGCAGGGTAATGCGCTTGGGATAGGTATCATAGTACTCGGCTGGAAATCCCGCTTTCTTTCCCGATACGAGGACCGAAAGCCGGGAGGGGGATGCAAAGGGATCTCCCTGTACATGGTCGATGGAGAGGACAAAGCTTCCAAAGTCATACTGTCCTCTCAGATCTTTATAGGCCGGATAGCTCCGGTGGTCGATAGAGCGAAGATTCGCCCGCAGATCCTGTGATGATTTCATAGCATGGATACTCCTTATTTTAAAATAGAATTGTAGCTGAAAAGCTTCTGTAGCTTATTGTAAATCAGAACAAAATCCCGGTCAATGAAAACATTGTTTTTTGGAAATGTGGTCAGTATAATGAAATGAGGAAAATAGGAATGAGTTAAGGCTGATGAGATGATAAATGTCAGAAATACAACGTAAAAATGTTAAAATCTGTAAAAATATTGTCGGTTGCAACCGCCGGTTTACAAATTTCCAAGTGCACTTGGTGGTTGACAACCGGAAAAAAGCCTAGAATAAGCACATACCCAAAGGGGTGTGTACATGTACAGAGATATGGAACTGAAAACAGTAATATCCCTTACAATGCACAAATCGATTTACAGACACATGCATCTGTGGCTGGAAATTGATTTAGACTAAGGTGTATTGGAAGGGTTATTACGGAACTTAAAATTGGAGGAACAAGATTATGATATTAGCAGATAAAATTACTGCGCTTCGAAGACAGAGAGGATGGTCTCAGGAGGAGCTGGCGGGACAGCTTGGGGTATCCCGGCAGGCAGTTTCCAAGTGGGAGAGCGCCTCGGCCATACCGGATCTGGAGCGGATTTTGAAAATGAGCCAGATTTTTGAGGTGAGTACGGACTACTTATTAAAAGAGGAGCTGGAACAGCCGGAGGTCGCAGTGACCACTGGGGAGGAGCCGGATGAACGGTTAAGAAGTGTGTCTCTGGAGGAGGCAAATGCCTTTATAGAACAGAAGAAACGCTTTGCCTTATCCCAGGCTCTGTCCGTGGCGGCATACATTCTGTGCCCGGTGCTTCTGATTTTCCTGGCAGGCTACTGCGAGCTTGACAACGCACGAATTTCCGAAAATGGGGCCATGGGAATCGGCCTGGTGGTCCTGCTTCTTATGGTAGGCGTGGCAACGGTTGTACTTATTTTGATTGATTCAAGGATGGAGAAGTATGGCTATCTGAAACATGGCGGCTTCCGGCTTCAGTATGGCGTGGAGGGAATTGTCAGAAAGCACCAGGAGGAAGTGAGCGCTTTTCATCGTACCTGTGTTGCGGCCGGAACGTTTCTGTGCATCATGTCGGCGATTCCCATTTTTACGGTCATGGGCTTTGTGGGAGAAAATGATTTTGCAGGGGTCATTGCTGTAGACGTTACCCTGATAATGGTAGCCACAGGCGTGTTTCTGTATGTCTTTGCAGGAGAGGAATGGGGCGCCTGCCAGATTCTGCTTCATGAGGGAGAGTTTACGCCGGAGGAGCAGTCCGGAAAACCCATTTTCAAAATCTATTGGTGTGTGGTAACGGCACTTTACCTGGGCGTCAGCTTCTGGACCTTTCAGTGGCATAGGACCTGGCTGATCTGGCCCTGCGCCGGCGTGCTGGCGGGAGCCCTGCGTACCATATTGCGGATAAGGAGAGAGGCGCAGAAAAGAAATGCAGGATAGAGAGGAAATGTAGGTATGGGACAGAGTGGAGAGAAAATAAGATTTTAAAACTGGACAGATAGTGTCATGTTTTATGTGATAGAATGATAAAAAACGAAAGAGGGTACAAAATGGCATCTAAATTAGAATTCGTTCAGTATGTGGTGGACCAGCTCGGGGAGGCAGGGGAGATTACCTATCGAAAAATGTTCGGTGAGTATGGAATCTACTGCAACGGAAAGTTTTTTGCAACCATTTGCGATGATCAGTTGTTTTTCAAAATAACAGAGGGCGGAAGAAGGCTTATGCCCGATCTGGAGGAGGGGATTCCCTATCCCGGGGCCAAGCCTCATTTTCTCATTGAGGAGCTGGAGAATCGGGAACGGCTTGCCCAGCTTGTGCAGGTAACCTGCCAGGAGCTGCCTATGCCGAGGCCCAAGAAAAAGAAAGGAACTGCAGATGGAACAAAAGGCGTTAAGTAAGAAGCTGGATTATAAAAAGGAATTTCCGGATCTGTATCTGCCCAAAAAGAAGCCGGTGCTTATTGAGGTGCCGAAAATGACATTTTTTGTGGTGGAGGGAAAGGGCGATCCCAATACCTCTGCGGTTTATGCCGAGGCTCTGGCTATTCTCTATGGCCTGTCCTTTGGAATCAAAATGAATCTGAAATTCGGTAAGCTGCCCGGGGAGATCCTGAAAGAAATGAATTTGGAGGAGGGCTCCGCAGTTTCGGAGGGGAATTATGTGGTGCCGCCTTTGGAGGGACTTTGGTGGACGGAGGATACAGGCACAGCATTTGATGGAAAAAATCTTGTAGATAAGAGTGAGCTCTGCTGGTTCTCTATGATTCGCCAGCCGGACCAGGTGACGGAGGAGGCATTTACCTGGGCAAAGGAGGAGCTTGGAAAGAAGAAGCCGGAGCTGGATGTCTCAAAAGCGAGAATGGCGAGGTATGAGGAGGGCCTGTGTGCACAGCTTCTTCATGTGGGACCTTATGATAATGAGCCTGCCTCCATTGAGCTTTTGGAGCAGTTTGTTACAGAGCAGGGATGTCAGGAGGATTTTCAAATGGGAAGCCTGGAATCCGGACAGGGGCGGTATCACCATGAGATTTATCTGGGAGATCCCAGGAAGACGGCGCCGGAACGGTTGAAGACGGTGATTCGGCATCCGGTGCGGAGAAAATAAGTCAGAGGATTCGTTATAGGCGATTTGTTATAAATGGAGTGAAGATACCCTCAGTGGATGGGAAAGCTGTATTTTCCTGTTTGCTGGGGGTATTGCTATTCCTGCTGGGAAAGAGCATGAAAAGGCAGGAAAATGCAGCGGATTGGTGTTATACTGGGAGCAGATGAAAAAAGAATAAAAAATCCCTTGACTTTGACGCAGCGTAAACGAGTATGCTGAATTTGTCTGAAGAGAGGTGCAGCTTAGACAGCGCCGTTTGGATACTGCTCAGAGGGTGAGAAACAAGTGGTTAGCATATTGGGGCAGTATATTCTAGATATTATGCAACGGGGACAGGAGGCAGAAAAAGCATGGAATATGGAATTCGGGAATTGTCAGAGCTTGCTGGTGTGAGTGCACGCACACTTCGTTATTATGATGAGATTGGACTTTTGAAGCCTCTGTATGTGAGCCAGGCAGGCTATCGCTTTTATGGAGAGCAGGAGGCGGAGCGTTTGCAGCAAATCCTCTTTTACAGGGAGCGGGGCTTTGGTTTAAAACAGATTGAAGAGATCCTGAATGGGGAGAGCTTCGATGTGGAGCAGGCGTTAAAGGAGCATTTGGCTGATCTGGAGGCCAGGAGGGATCACCTGGAAGCCTTGATTCGGACTGTAAAGCATACCATTTTGTCAAAGAAAGGGGAATATGAAATGAGTGACAGAGAACGGTTTGAGGCTCTTAAGCAGAGAGCCATAGAGGAAAATGAGGCAGAGTATGGCGCTGAAATCCGCAAAAAGTATGGGGATGTTTTAGTGGAAGCCTCCAATCAGAAGCTGAAAGGGATGTCCCAGGAGGAGTGGGAGCAGTTTCAGAGGCTTGAAAAGGAGATTTTGGAACAGTTAAAAGAGAATGTTCTGGCTAAAATTTGTTTTGATGATGAAAAAGTCAAAGAATTGGTGCTGATGCATAAAAAATGGCTCTGTATGACCTGGGGAAAGTATTCGGTAGAGGCTCATAAGGGCGTTGCTTCAATGTATGTGGCAGACGAACGGTTTCGGCAGTATTATGACAGAGAGGTGCCGGGCTGTGCGGAATTTTTGAAGCAGGCTGTTGCATATTGGGCTGGACGGTTGTAAAATGTTTTAAAATTTCCTCTTGACCCTAACGGAACGTCATAGGCTAAAGTAATCTTATCAAAATCAGGAGGCAGAGCTGTCATCACAGACCCATGGAGAAAAAGATGAGAACGGTAAAAGAGATTTCCAAGTTGACAGGTATCAGCGTACGCACGCTTCACTACTACCATGAGATCGGGCTGTTGTTACCCACTGAGGTAAGCGAGGCGGGATACCGGCTTTATGACGATAAAGCATTGGAGACCTTGCGGCAGATCTTATTTTTCCGGGAGTTTGACATGCCCCTGAAAGAGATCCGGAATATTCTGGAGAGCCCTGATTTTGACAGAGAAAAGATACTGAAAAGCCAAAAGAAGATTCTGGAACTGAAAAAAGAACGATTGAATCGTATGATTGTCAGCATCGATGACGTTTTGAAAGGAGAGAAAGCAATGGATTTTACTGTATTTAGTACACAGGATATTGAGGAGATCTGTGAGGCGGCATTTGCCAATATGTCCAGGGAGCAGCAGGAAATCGCCGCAGAGCAGTATGGGGGAGAGGAGAAATTTCAAAAGTATCTGGTGGAATCTATGTCTACAGAACAGTCTCAGAAAACTATGGCTAAGATGCTGGAATGGTATGGGGACAAAGAAACCTATATGGATGTGGGCACCCATCCCCTGAGCGCCCAGGTCACGGCGGCTTATGGGAAGCGTTTTGATGCCATACGGAAAAAGCTGGCCGGAAAACGAGGAACAGATGTGAATTCTTTTGAGGTCAAGGAGATTGTAGGTGAGCTTGAGTTTGTGGCAAAGCAGCTTTTCCGGCTTAAATCTATGGAGGGTTTTATGCTGGAGATGGCGTCGGATTACCGGAGCAATGAGGCGCTTCGGGAGCATCTTCGGCAGACAGAGGGTGAGGGAACGGCGGATTATCTGGCGGAGGCGCTGGAGGCGTTTTATAATAAAGAAATGATGTAGATATTTTTGTAGAATGAGGCATCAGGTACTTTGGGTGATGAATTATGACAGGCAGTTTATGCTCTTTAAGCTGTCACGGATTTTGCCTGCCATTTCCCGCTTCGATACTCTCCATAAGAAATCAAAAAGTTCACCAGCCATCCCAGAGGCACTGCATACCAAACCATAGCGATGCCGAACCGGGGCGCCATGGTAATGGCGAATATCACACGCAGAGACAGGTTGGCAAGGTTGGCGATGGTGAACATTTTCATGTCGGCGGCTCCCCGAAGAAGACCGTCCGTACACATTTTAAGGCCGATAAGGATGAAGAAAAAGCCGATAAACCTTAGGTAGCTGCTTCCCGTTTCCAGGGCAAGCTTTGTTCCGTCGGTTCCCAGAAAGGAAGCGATGATTGGAAAATGGAAAAGCTCCAGGGTCAGGCAGAGAAGCAAAGCGAAGAGGGCTACCAGGCGGAGGGCTGCATGGTAGCCTTTTACCACCCGATCCTTTTGGCTGGCTCCCAGATTCTGAGCGGTGTACGAAGACATGGCATTGCCCAGAGCAGCCATGGGGACAATGCAGATGCTCTCCACACGCATTCCAGCAGAGAAGCCCGCCAGCATTTGGGGACCGAAGCTGTTGACTACGGATTGAACCAGCATCATGCCGATAGAGACGGTGGACTGCTGGAAAATGGAGGGGAGAGCTACACGGCACATGGTAAGAAGCTCATGAATGTTGTAAAATTTACGAATGAATCGTTTAATAGTTACATTTTTGCAGGGAGATGGCATTGGAATTGGATTACTAGTGCCATGATTTTCGGTTTGAACTTCAGAATTGTTTCCAGGATATCCCCGCAGCTCCCGAAGAAAAATCAAAAAGGACAACAGAGCAGAGATTCCCTGAGCAATTAATGTTGCCCAGGCTACCCCGGCGATTCCAAGCCCCAAGGCCCGCACCAGATAGACGTCCAGCACAATATTAAAAACAGAAGAAAAGATCAGCAGATACAGAGGTATCCGGGAACGCCCCAGTGCATTGAACATGGAAGACAGCACATTGTACATAAAGAGAAAGGGCAGTCCCATAAAATAAATATCCAGATATTCCACAGCCATATCCAGAATATCCTCCGGTGTCTTTAAGAACACCATGAATTCCCGTCCAAGGGCAAGCCCAAGCATTGCCAGGGCCAGGCTGAGAGCCAGAAAAGTGAGAAGAGCCGTAGAGATGGACAGCTTCATTCTCCTATATTCCTGTGCGCCAAAATATCGGCTGGTAAGCACAGACGCTCCCACGCCGCCTCCGATAGCCACACAGATAAATACATTAGTGAGAGAGTAGGAGGCTCCCACAGCAGCCAGGGCATTTTCACTTACATAGCGGCCCACCACCATAGAATCAGCCATAGTGTAGAACTGCTGAAATAGATTTCCGATAATCATGGGCAGTGCAAATAAAAATAAGGCACGCATAGGGCGTTCTTTCAATAAATAATCTTTCTGCATGATTGCCTCCTAATGTCTCTTTCTTTTATCATATCCCAAACATAGCCGAATGTAACATAGAAAAAGAAATTTGTCAAAACCTAAAATCAGCGCACAAATACCGCAGCTGATACGTTATACTTTATGAATGAAAATCCACAGCAAACAGAGAAAGGAGTATCTATGTCAGCGGATCTGGAAGAACAGTATAACAAGATTTACCGCTACTGTTATATGAAGCTGGGCCACCGGCAGACAGCGGAGGATCTGACACAGGAAACCTTTCTCCGGTTTTTGGAAGACAGACGTTATCAGGACATGGGAAAAGAACTGGCCTATCTCTATACCATAGCCAGAAATCAATGCATTGACTTTTATCGGAAGCAGAAAGCTTTGGCATTGCCGGAGGAACCGCCAGGGATTCAGGAGGAGGACGAGCTTCTAAGCTCTTTTGCATTGCAGGAAGCAGTGAAGAAATTATCTGGGGATGAGCAAGAGTTGATTTTTTTGAGATATGTCAATGAACTGAGCATTGCTGAGATTGGGCAGATCCTGGGATGCTCCCGATTTGCTGTGCACCGCAGGCTGAAAAGCTGCTTGAAGCGATTGAAGCAACTGCTGGGAGAATTTGAGTAGTAGTAATAGACATTACGCAATTGGAATAGTCCAGCTAAGAAATGTCAAGCATTTTTGAAAATATTTTTTGCTGGACGGTAAAGTCACAAAGATGCACGAGAGGAACTTTTATGAGTGCCCTTTCGAATAAAAGTTTCTCTCATTACAGGTGCATCGAAGTGACTTTACCCTTTAGTGCCGTCGCGCAGCGACTTTTAATAGGAGGCCTCGTTTTGGAAAAGAATTTACGACACGCTCTAAAAAATTTATACCCTGCCCCACCACCCTTAGATCGGGATCGCTTTTTACAAAGCTTCCCAGAGCCGGAATTGTCTTTCACACAATTCCTCTGGAGGCAGGCGGGCTACATTCGAAAGGGAAACTGGCTGATGGCGGCAGGGATTTTGTCTCTGGCAGCCTTAAGCGGTCTCCACGCAAACGGAACAACGCTTCAAATCCTTGGGGCCTGCACCCCCTTTCTGGCCCTTATGACAGTAGCGGAGGGCAGCCGCTCCGTCCGCTTCGGAATGGAGGAGCTGGAGCTTTCCAGCCGGTTCCCCCTGAAAGTCATTGTTGCCGCAAGGCTTGGAATCCTTGGTCTTGGAAATCTGCTTCTGCTGGGCGGGATCGGGCCTTTGATGCTCTCCAGGGAGGGAGGCTCCCTTTTTTACTCAGCAGTTTCCCTGCTTTTACCTTATCTCCTGACCGCATTCTTGAATCTGTGGGCAGTCCGATCCTGCCAGGGAAACGGTGGGCTGTATCTGAGCATGGCAATCACCGTACTGGTCAGCGGCTTGTGCCTGCTTTTGGGAAAGCAGAGTGCATTTTGTGGGGAATTCATACCGGATTCGCTGCAAAATTTCATCCTGGCAATCTGCACCCTGTTCTTTACGGTCCTTACAGGACGTGAATATTTAAAAACAATCAGACAATCGGAGGAATACAGATGGAGCTTACAATAGACCGTTTGACCAAGCAGTATAAAAATAAAATAGCCGTGGACCGGGTTTCCCTGCAGTTTAAGCCCGGCGTCTGCGGGCTTCTTGGAGCCAACGGCGCCGGAAAGACTACCTTAATGCGTATGATCTGCGGTGTCTTAAAGCCCACAGGAGGAACCATTTCCTTTCAGGGCATGGATGTATCTACGGAGGAATACCGTAGGAGTCTGGGATATCTGCCACAGGATTTTGGATATTATCCCAATTTTACCGGGCTGGAATTTCTGGACTATATGGCGCTCTTAAAGGGGCTTCCGGGAAGCACTGCAAAAAGGCGTAGCCAGGAGCTTTTGGATCTGGTAGGCTTGAAAAATGAGGGCAAAAAAAAGATTAAAACTTATTCTGGTGGAATGAAGCAGCGCCTGGGGATTGCCCAGGCAATGCTGAACCGCCCAAAGCTTCTGGTACTGGACGAGCCAACAGCCGGTCTGGACCCAAAGGAAAGGGTCCGCTTTCGGGAACTGATTGAGGAGCTGGGAAGAGAGAATATTGTTCTTTTATCTACTCATATTGTGTCGGATATCGAACAGGCGGCAGACAGGATTCTTATGATGAGGGAAGGGCAGATGATATTTGACGGCGCTCAAAAGGACGTGGAGGGGCGGTTGGAAGATTTCTATCTGGAACAATTCGGAGAGGGGGAAGAAACGGATGCGTAATCATTTCTGGTCATTGGTTGTCTATGAATATCGGAAGCTTTTTCGGCGTAAGATGGTCTGGTTTACCCTTGGGGCTATGACGGTGATCTGTATTTTTGTAGCCTGCAGCCGCCTTTTTGGAAATAGCTATGTGGATGGAAAAATCTATGAGAGCCACAGGGAGGCTCTGGAAAAAGATATAACATTTGCAAGGGCACTTTCGGGAAGAGCGTTGGATGACACGCTTCTTAAGGAAATGCAGGAGGGCTATGCCAGGATGCCGGATATTCCACTGGCTGGAGCTTCGGAGGAATTCGAGGCTTATGCCAGGCCCTACAAGGCCATTTGGCATTATGTCTTTTTGCTTGTGGGGGACCCGGCCTATGAATTCGTAACGGAGGAGGAGATGTATCTTGCAAGAGAAGCACAAATAGAACAGACATGGATCAGTGAGCACCTGAACAACAGGGAAAAAGAATACTTGCGGACTGCGGAGGAAAAGGTAGAAAAGCCTTTTATCTATACCTGCTGTGAGGGCTGGAGCGTTCTGGGCAATCTGATGAATACCATATGTGTCCTACAATTACTGCTTATTGCAATCTGTATTCCGCCCATTTTCTCAGAGGAACACAGCCGCAGGATGGATCAATTGATTCATTGCACTGCCCTTGGAAAAAAGCCCCTGTACCTGGCAAAGCTTTTTGTGGGAGTTACCTTTTCCGTTGTCTCCACACTGTTCCTGGGCTTTGTGCTTATGGTGCCGCTTTTTTGCATATACGGAACAGATGGAGCGGAGGCAGCCCTGCAGCTTCTTAATTACAGGTGCGTCTGGCCCCTGACCATAGGGGAGGCGGTTTTCATTTTGCTTGGCCTGCTCTTGATTGTGGCGCTGTTCCATACGGTGCTGGCAATGCTGTTGTCGGAATATTTTTGCAGCAGCACGATTCCTCTGGCTATACTGGCAGGTATCGTGATGCTTAGTATGTTCGTCAATGTTCCCTATGAATACCGGCTGCTATCCCAGCTTTGGAATATGATTCCTGTGAATCTGGTAGCCATATGGGGGATTTTTAGCAATCGCCTGTATCCGTTTTTTGGAACATTTCTCACCGCATGGCAGGCGGCACCCTGTATTTATCTGCTCCTTGGCGCAGGAGGCGCTGTTTTGTGCTTTTGGAGATATCAGGGGTATCAGTGCGGCAATCGGTAAATGAAAATACGAAGGGGTTGTCTATTCTCAGTACATTCCTATTCCGGCCTTTGCTTTATTGGTCTAATTCATCTGCAAAAGTATTTTCATAATCCTGGAGCTGGTGGTATATGGCGTCCACATAAGCGGTTGTGCCATCTATCCGGTAAAGCATGAGATAGTGGTGGCGCATAAAATGGATGATGTGGTAACCATGTTTTTTTCAGCTGGGGATGGGCACAGAATTTCAGGCTGCCGGCGACTTTTGAAAGCTTGTCACGCGTTTCCAGGGCATCCTGCCATACGTTGCAGGCGGCCTGGTCATTCAGCAGAGTGTACTGTAAGTAGTCGATGTAGTCGTTCAGCTGGGACAGCGCTTTTGGTGAGATGATTACGTCAAATGAATCCATGCTGTTTCCCCATCCGTTTCAATGCGTCTTCCATGTCAAGGCCCTTGCCGTCGGAAATCTGCTGGCGTGATTCGGCGAGGTCGGAAAGGATTTGTTCCTGGCTGGCCGGGACGAATGGGTTTGCGGGTTTTCTGGACGTGAACAGTTTTTGGGTGAATTCCATGACTTTGATTCTCGCGTCTTCCGGCATAGCTTCGAGCATGGATACAGTTGCGTCTAAAGTGCTCAAGGGAAAGCCTCCTTTCATGATTAGGGTCTGTAGAAGAAGTGTTTCTTTCTATGGGTAAATTATACATGAAAAAGGAGCTGAATTCAATATGGGGACAAGGGCCCATATGAAGTATTTCTGAAAAATTTCGACAATGAGAAAAAAAGAGAAAGACCTGAAGTCTAACAATGACCACACAACGGCACCCCCAACACCTGCCCGCTGTGTAGTCATTTTTTTATGTGAAAACCCCCCGGCGCTCATGTTACAATATACAAGATCCATAAAGCATCACGGACTTTTTCCTAGCTGTTAGGAAATTATGTGGAAAATAAAGGAGGTGAGCTTATGTATAATAAAGCCATGCAAATGAGGCAGAAAAAAATTCTGGAAATTTTAAAAGAGAAAAAGGGTTGGATCACAGGGAAGGAGCTTTCCACCATTTTAAGTGTTTCGGACCGGACCATCCGCAGTGACATGGAGCAGCTGGGAAGGGCCTACAAGGGCATCATAGAATCGAGCGTGCGCTATGGCTACCGGATCAACCAGGACGTATCCGAAAAAAGTGATTTCGAGCAGAGGGAGAATATCCCCCAGACCTCCGATGAGCGGTGCAAATACATCATCGAGAAATTGCTTTTCAACAAACGGAAATTAAACATTTTTGATCTCCAGTATGATATTTACGTGAGTGAATTTACCATCAAAAACGATATCAAAAAGATTACCGAAATGCTGGAAAAATACGACGGTGTGGAGCTGGTCAAAACAGGCAGTCACATTTATCTGAAAGGGAGTGAGGAAAGCAAGCGGTTTGTTTACAAGGACTTACTTGCCAACGAGACCAGAGGAAACTTCATCAACCTCAACAAAATTGATGAGCTCTTCCCCAATTTCGACCTGATTAAGGTAAAAAACATTTTGGAGGAAATCCTGGAAAAGCACAGCTACCGGGTGCGTGAGGAAACCTTCCCCATGCTGATGATCCACGTGGGCGTCTCCATTCAGAGAATGATGAACTACAACTATGTGGAGACCAACCGCTACCGCTGTGAGATCCGGGACACGCCGGAATACAAGATTGCCATGGAATTTTTTACAAGGGTCACAGCCTCCCTCTCCTTTGACTTAAATGAGAACGAGGTGGTCTTATTTGCAAATCTGCTCATTGGAAGGCAGAGAAGCACACTGTTTGAGAAGGAGGATTATCTGGTACAGGCGGAGGAGCTGACGCTGAAAATCGTCAGCATGGTCCGGCAGAGGTACGACATTGATTTTTCGGCGGACACCATATTTAAGGACGGTCTTGTTCTGCACCTGCAAAATCTGCTGGAACGGATACAGCTTAAGGTTATGGTCTCCAACATCTGTCTGGCGGAAATCAAAAAGACCTATCCTCTGGTGTTTGAGATGAGCGTGTTTATCGGGCATATTATCGAGGAATACACCGAGACCTCCATTTCGGAGGATGAGATCGGCTTCCTGGCCATTCACCTGGGTGCGGCCTACGACCGGCTGAATATCAAATATTACTATCATGTGGTTTTGATTCAGCCAAACAGCGACGCCATGTCGGGGGCATGCAGCGACAAGATTCTGGAGCGCTTCGGGGAGCGGCTTGTCATAGACACCATACTGAACTACTACGAGGCGCCGGTGATTGAGAGCCTTCACCCGGATTTGATTATCTCTACCATACCGCTGACCCACAAGCTGGATATTCCCACCATTGTAATCAGCATGTTTGTGAATACCAGTGATGAGTATAAGATTTTCAAGGCGGTCACGGAGCTGGATAAGCGGCATTACAAAACGGAATTTGACAACTTTATCAAATGCCTGATTCTGGATGAGTATTACTACTACAATCTGGAGTGCGATACCTACGAGGACGTCATCAGCTACATGTGCGACCGGATGTACGAGGGCGGCAGGGTGGATGAAACCTTCAAGGAATCCACCTTTGACCGGGAAAAGATGGCATATACCTCCTTCAGCTACGGCTATGCCATTCCCCATGCGCTGAACTACTCGGCCATTCAGTCCACCATGAGCATTGCCATTCTGAAAAGGCCGGTTCAGTGGGGAGACTACCAGGTTCATCTGGTACTACTGCTGGCTATCCGGGATGATGAGAAGGAGCTTCTGAAGATTTTCTTTGACTGGTTCGGAAACATCTGCGACGACACACTGCTTCTGTCCAGAATCCGGGAGGCCAGAACTGCAGAAGCCTTTGTGGAGCTAATCGAGTAGCAGAGCTTTTAGGGTACTGCGGAATTGGAAACAGCAGTGCACTGAACAGTGCCAGAACGATTTACAGGCACATGCTACTGTGACTGGAAATTGTTCTAGATAAGGGGTACTGGAAGGGCACTGCGGTACTGGAATGGAGGTCTAAATGAAAGGAAAACAAAGATCGGAGCCTGCGCCGGCCCCGTGGAACCGAAGGGGATTTGCCTATCTGCTGGACGGATATCTGGGATCGGCCTTCAGCGTCATTCCGGTGGGCCTTCTGTGGAATATGCTCACGGGGGAGGAAGTCATTAACACAGACCTGAGCCTTTTTGAAGCTCCCTACGGCTGGCTTGCAGGACTTTTGGGACTTATGTTCGGCGCTGTATACTACTACCTCATTCCCCTGTGGGGATGGAAGGGGCAGACCCTTGGGAAGAAACTCATGAATCTTCGCATTGTGGGGGAGGACAACAACCCTCTGCCCCCGGGCCGCCTTGCCGTGAGGCAGCTTGCGGGAATCATGCTTTTGGAGGGAGCTTTTCTGCTCACCGGCCAGTATGCGGTGCAGATGCTGACCATGCTGACTTTTGGAACGGCGGGAAGAGTGTTGAATTATCTGCTGTTTGGCGTCTTTCTTATATCCACATGGCTTGCCTATCGGAACGGAAGGGCTGCCCATGACATCTGGGTCGGCAGTAAGGTGATTGATATAAAAAATGAATGAAAAGATTATACTAGGAGGACAAATTGTATGGAAGAAATGGAACTGATTTGCTTTAAGATCATCTCCGCAGTAGGAGAGGCGAAGAGCGACTACATCTCTGCGCTGGAGGCCGCCAAGAAGGGCGACTTTGAAAAGGCGGAGGAGGCAATGAAGCATGGAGACTCCTGTTATGTCAACGGACACAAGCAGCATGCGGATCTCATCACAAAGGAAGCGAGCGGCGAAAAGACAGAGGTGTGTCTGCTGCTGATGCACGCAGAGGACCAGCTCATGGCCGCGGAGACCATCAAGCTTATGGCTTCCGAGCTCATTGAGATGTACAAAAAATAAATACCGATACCAAAAGAGGTATCAAGGAATGTAAAACAAGAAAGGAGGAGAACCACATGAAACGATTCTATTTGTTCTGCAACGCAGGAATGTCCACCAGCCTTCTGGCAAGCAAAATGCAGAAGACGGCGGACGCTCATGAGCTGCCCATCGAGATCAAGGCATTTTCGGACTCTCAGATGAGCGATATTGTGAGCGAATTCAACCCTGAAGTGATTCTTTTGGGACCCCAGGTAAAGCACCTGTATGAGAAGGTCTCCCAGCGTTATGGCCAGGATCACGTGGTTGCAGTGATCGACAGCACCGATTACGGCAACGTAGATGGCGAGAGAGTGCTGAAAAAAGCAATGAAGCTTTACAAAGAAAGTAGAGGGAAATAAGCTATGATGCAAAAACTTGAGAAGTTCTTGATGCCCATTGCAAATGTGCTGTCCAAGAACAAGGTACTGTCTGCTATCCGCGACGGTTTTCTGATTACAGTCCCCATCACCATTGTGGGCTCCATCTTCCTGTTGATTGCCAACTTCCCCCTGGAGGGCTTCCTCAATCTGATGACCTCCATTTTCGGGGCAGGCTGGGATGCATACCTGGGAAGAGTATCTGCAATTGCCTTTGACTGTGTGGCGCTTTTAGGTGTCTTAAGTATCGGATACTGCTATGCCAGGGAAAAGGGACTGGAAAATCGAATCGGCGGCGCTGTGGTAGCATTGGTGTGCTTTTTGATTATCACGCCTCAGAAAGGGTTTGTAGAGGTAGAGGGAGCTGCGGAGGCTGCGTCCTTTAGCGGATTCCAGTTCACCTTCCTGGGAACGGCCGGAATGTTTCTGGCAATGATCACAGCGATTCTGTCCGTTGAGATTTACGCCTGGGCCATTCGGAAAAAACTGGTAATTAAGATGCCGGAGGGTGTACCGCCTGCAGTTATGGAATCCTTCGCTTCTCTGATTCCGTCTGCCATTGCAATGACTATTTTCTTTGCGGCAAGCGTACTTTTCAGCCACACCACCTTTGAGTATGCCCATTACTTTATTTATCGGGTACTCCAGGCGCCTCTGGTGGGACTTGGAAGACTGTCCGGCTTTGAGGCAATCTATCAGTTCCTGTCCACCCTGTTCTGGTTCTTCGGCATCAATGGACCGGCTGTGACGAATACCATTTTCAGCCCCATCCATAAGGTGCTGACGGTGGAGAACTACGAGGCAGCCCAGGCAGGACTTGAGATGACCAACATCTTTACGGCGGGCTTCTCCGATTTCTTCTGCAACTTCGGAGGCGGCGGCTCCACGCTAGGCCTGGTTATGATGATGGCCTTCCTGGGAAAATCCAACCGGATGAAGACCCTGGGCAAGCTGTCCCTGCCGGCAGGTATTTTCGGAATCAACGAGCCGATTATTTTCGGTCTGCCTATCGTGCTGAATCCGCTGATGGCCATTCCGTTTATTCTGACGCCGGTGGTAAATACGGTGATCGGGTATCTGGCAACGGTTACGGGAATCATGCCCATTACCCTGGGCGTACAGCTTCCCTGGACCTGCCCCATCATTTTCTCCGGCTTCCTGGTGACCGGCTCCGTCATGGGATCGGTAGTCCAGATAGTGCAGCTGGCGGTGGATATCCTGATTTACTATCCGTTCTTCAAGCTGCTGGATAAGCGGTATCTGGACGATGAGAGCAAGATGGGTGACAAGACTGACGAAATCGACGATCTGTCCTTTGACGATCTGGAATTTGAGTAAGCTTAAGAACTACATAAAGCAAGGGGCTGCCGCAAAAGAGACAGCCCCTAACTGGAAAGGTACAACAGAATTGGAATAGGAGACAGACTATGAATATCGTACTAATTTTTGATCAGGGACTGGCAGGAGCCGGAGGAAAATCAAATCCCAACGTAGGTCTGACTGCCGTAAAGGGCGGAATCGGCTCGGCTCTGATGCTGGAATCCCACCTGGAAAAGATCGGGGCTAAGGTAGCGGCCACCCTCTACTGTGGCAATGAGTATTTCCTGAACAACCAGGAGGAGGTTGTGACGAAAATGACGGCCATGGTAAAAAAGGTAAAGCCGGACTTCGTAGTATGCGGCCCCTGCTTCAACTTCCCCGATTATGCAAAAATGGCCGCTATGATTTCAGCCTCCATCCTGGAGAAAACGGATATCAAGTCCTGCGCCATGATGTCGGTGGAAAATGGAGAGACCATTGAGAGCTACAAGGACAAGACACCTATTGTAAAAATGCCGAAAAAGGGCGGAACGGGCTTAAATGACAGCTTCACGGATCTGTGCGACCTGATACGGGGCACCGTGGAAGCCTCAGTGGATCTGGAAAACATCAAGAAGCGTGTGTGCTATTAAGAGAGAAGCTGTGTCAAAATGGACATGTCACCATGTCCGCTTGGCCGGCTGCCCACAGAAATCAAAAGGGGGCGTAAGGGACTATGGGACTATCACATTTCCCGACCGCCCCTTTTGGCATTTAAAAAAGGAGAACTATGAACACAGAACGATTGGAAACCTTATGCAGCAGCTTTGGCGTCAGCAGCGGAGAGCAGGCCGTGGCCCGTATTCTCCGTGAGGGCTATGAGCCCCTGTGCGATGAGCTGAAATATGACCGTCTTGGCTCCATATTTGCCATAAAGAGATCAAAAAATCCCAAAGGGGCCACGCTTATGATTGCCTCTCCCCTGGATGAGGCAGGGCTGATGATTTCCGAGGTGAAGAAGGACGGAACCCTGGCCTTTATTCCCCTGGAGAGCATTGCCCCCAGCTCCCTTCTGCATCAGCGGGTGCGTATTCTGACCAGGGAGGACACCTATATTGAGGGTGTCATCGGTATGGACAAAAAGGCTCTGGAGGATTCCTGTGAAATCAAGGGAACGGAGGAGCTCTTCATCACCTGCGGCTTGACGGGGGAGGAGGCAAAGGAGCGGATTCATCCCGGAGACCTGGCAGGCTACGCCAGCGCCTATAGGCAGCAGGAAGGAATTGTGATGGCAAAGGCCTTGTTTCCAAGGATACTCAACGAGGTCACCCTGGAGCTTCTGGAGAACATGAAGAACGACCAGCTGGATTTTCACCTGGCGGTGGGCGGTGTGGCCCAGTCTGTCATCGGATACCGGGGCACTAAGACAGCCACCTACGTGATTCGGCCGGACGCGGCCATTGCCCTGACCGCATTTGACACGGCCAAGAGAAGCGTACAGCCAGGCGACGGGCCCATCCTGGGCTATTACGACCGTCAGATGCTTCCCTCCCAGGCGTTTCTTCGGGATTTTGCCGGACATGTGGAGACAAAGGCTTATTTCGGCCTTCTGGGAAATGATGGGTCCTTTATCCATAAGACCTTAAAGGGAACGCCCAGCATCAGCACAGGCATTGCCTTGGATCACTTAGGAAGCGCAAATGAGATCTGCAGGGTGAGTGATGCGGATGCCCTGACGGATGCCTTAACTGCTTATCTTCGTACCTTGGATTCAGAGAAAATTATGGGATTTGGAATGGGTGACGGGCATGATTGATTTCGAAAAATTGGAACGGATATGTGACGCCCCCGGCATTTCCTCCTTTGAGCAGGAAATCGGAGGGATTCTTGAGGAGGAGTACGGAAGTCTCGGTCTCCCCTGCAAAAAGGACGGCCTTGGAAGTGTCATTGCCGTAAAATGCGAGGAACAGTCGGGACCCAAAATGATGATTGCCGCCCATATGGACGAGGTGGGATTTCTGGTGGAGGCCATTGACGAGCGGGGCTTTCTGAAGGTGCGGCCTGTGGGAAGCTGGTGGAGCCATCTGGTTCTGGGACAGTGGTACACGGTTGTTACAAGGGACAACCGGAGGTATCCGGCTCTTATGGGAAGCATGGCCACCCACGGACTGCCGGCAGAGATTCGGAATAAGACCGTTTCCATGGAGGACGTGTACCTGGATCTGGGAGTGGAGAGCCAGGGGGAGGCTTTTTCCCTGGGGATTGCTGTGGGAGATATGGCGGCGCCCTGGACCCACTTTGAGGTGATGCAGAATCCAAAATATGTGTCCTGCAAGGCTTTTGATGACCGTATAGGCAATTACATTATGCTGGAGGCGGCAAAGCGGCTGGCAGGCCGGAGGCATACTCCTTTATATCTGGCAAATACCGTCCAGGAGGAGCCGGGGCTTCGGGGAGCGAGAACAGCGGTAGAGCGGGTGCACCCGGATATCGCATTTGCCATAGACACCACACTGGCCGGGGACACGCCGGCCAATCACAACATCTGTGCTCTGGGAAAGGGTGTGGTGCTGTCCATGATTGATTCCAACTCCATAGCGCCCAGAAAGCTGGTGCGGTATGTGGAGGGCATCTGCCAGAGGCATCACATTGACCACCAGTATGCGGTATTCAACAAGGGCGGAACGGATTCCGGGAATATTCACAAGGCATTTGACGGCGTACTCAATATGACCCTGTCCATTCCCATCCGGTATATGCATACAAACCACAGCATGATTCACACGGAGGACGTGGAGAGCTGCATCCGGCTGGTGTGTGAGCTGGTGAAGGATATGAGTGCGGAGGTATTCGAGGGATTACTGTAAATATTAGGGAACTGGAAACAGCAGTACTCAGTCAACGCACAGAAGGATTTACGGACACATTCTATTGTGGCCGGAAATTCTTCTATAGAAGATGTGTTGAATGAGTACTGCGGGACTGGAATAGGAGGTTGATTTTATGTACGGAATTATAGCGACCTGGAGAATGGCTAAGGAGGGCGTTGAACTTGCGGATCAAATGCTGAAAAACGGTGAGGTCTCCGGCAAGGCTATTGAAGCGGCCATCAAAGCAGTGGAGGATTTCCCCTACTATAAATCCGTCGGCTACGGCGGTCTGCCCAACGAGGAGCAGATCGTGGAGCTGGACGCCGGTTATATGGACGGTGACACCATGAGCGTAGGCGCGCTGGGAGCCATCAAGGATTTTGCCAACCCCATCAGCATTGCAAAGAAGCTCAGCGAGGAAAAGGTAAATAACGTCTTGGTAGGCGCAGGAGCGGAGAAGTATGCCAGGGAAATGAAATTCGAGGAAAAGGAAATGCTCACGGATCGGGCAAAGGCTTTCTACCGGAAGCGGAAAAAGGAGCTGGATAAGGAGTTGAAGCCCTACGACGGTCACGACACGGTGGGAATGGTGTGTCTGGATACGGCGGGAACGGTGACGGCGGCCACCAGCACCAGCGGTCTCTTTATGAAGCGGAGCGGACGGGTGGGAGATTCTCCCATTGTGGGCTCCGGCTTTTATGCGGATTCCCAGGTTGGCGGAGCTACGGCTACGGGACTTGGGGAGGATCTGATGAAGGGCTGTATTTCCTATGAGATTGTCCGGCTCATGGTGGAGGGGCTTACGCCCCAGGCGGCCTGTGAGAAGGCGGTGACAGACCTGGATCGGAAGCTTCGGGAAAAGCGGGGAGAGGCAGGCGATCTGTCGGTGGTGGCTATGAACTGCAAGGGAGAATTTGGCTGTGCCACCAATATCGGCGGTTTTTCCTTTAGCGTTGCCACGAAGGATCAGGAGCCGGTGGTTTATCTGGTTACCAGGGAGGAGGATGGACATTGCAGTTTCCGGGAGGCGGACCAGGAATGGCTTGAGGAGTATATGCGGGTGCGGATGGCGCCGGTAGAGGAGAGCTAAGATGAAAGAAAAAATTATGACACAGGTGGGGGCACTGCTCCCAGAGCTGGTGGAGGATATTAAGACGATTTGCAATATGGATTCCCGGCAGGATACGGCTTTGCCGGAGCATCCCTTTGGGAAGCGGGTGACGGATTGCCTGAATAAGGCTCTGGAGCTTGCAGAGGGGCTGGGCTTTGAGACGGAAAATGTGGGGAATCAGATTGGTATTGTGTCCTGGGGGCCGGATACGGAGGACTATATTGCCTGTGTGGGGCATCTGGATGTGGTGGATGTGAACGGCGTGTGGAAGACGGAGCCCTTTGTGTGTACGGAGAAGGACGGTTATCTGTATGCAAGGGGCGTCCTGGATAATAAGGGGCCTATGTTCTGCTGCCTGTATGGGTTGAAGGCTCTGGTGGATCTGGGCTATGAGTTTCCCATTAAGGTGAAGATTTTGTTCGGGACCAATGAGGAAACGGGAATGGAGGATATGAAGTGGTATTTTCAGAATCACAGGTATCCTCTCATGGGCTGGACGCCTGACTGTAAGTATCCGGTGATCTATGCGGAGCGCGGAAGGGCGGCTTTTCGCTACAGTCTGCCAAAGACGGAGCTTGGGGAGCTGGTTTCGTTCCTGAATGGGTTTATTTTGAATCAGAATGATCTGTCCTCCAGCCTTGGGGTGGATTATGCGGATGAGGAATTTGGGAAAAATCAGGTGAGAAAGGTGGAGCTTTTTGAGGAGGAGGATACCTGCGGTCTCACTCTGGTTTCCAGTTATCCGGCCTCCTACTCCCTGGATACCATGAGGGAGGCTTTGGAGAAGCTTTGCACACCCCACATGACCCTGACCCTGGATTCCAACTTGGACCCGGTATTCTTTGACAAGGATACCTATCTGGTAAAAACACTGGAGCATGTTTATGAGGAAATCATGGGGGAGGACGGCAACGCGGTGACCACTACAGGGGGAAGCTACGCCAAGGTAGTGAAAAATATCGTACCCTTTGGGCCTAGCTTCAAGGGGCAGAAGGGAATCGGCCACATGCCGGATGAGTGGATGCGCATCTGCGATATTGAAAAAAATGCACAGATTTATGCTTATGCATTTTATGAACTGATGGAAGGTTTGCGGGACTAAAATTAGAGGTGATAGTATTGAAACGACTGGGAATTTCCGTTTACCCAGAACGGGCATCTAAGGAAGCATGCTATGCATATATGAAGCTGGCCGGAGGGTACGGCTTTCAGAGAGTATTTACCTGTCTCTTGTCGGTGGAGGAGAGCAGGGAAAGGATTGTTGATGAATTTACAGAGTTTTGTAAAATAGCCCATGAGAGCGGCCTTACGGTGTCGGTGGACACCAACCCGGAGGTGTTTAAGCGGCTTGGAGCCACGCCCCTTGATTTGTCCGTATTTGCCCGGATGGGAGTGGATATTATCCGCCTGGACGGACATTTTGGGGAGCTTGAGGATATTCAGATTACCAGAAATCCTTACGGCATTATGATTGAATACAACGCATCCTGTACCATGGCGCTGGAGCTGATGATTGAAAAGGGCGCTGACCGGAGCAACATGTGCATTTGCAGTAATTTTTATCCACAGAGAAATACGGGGATGGGCTTGAAGCGTTACAGGGAGCTCAACAGCCGGTATCAGCCCCTGGGCTTGACCAACGCCGCCTTTGTTACAAGCAGAGAGAAGAATACCCACGGCCCCTGGGAGGTTTATGACGGACTGCCAACCTTGGAGATTCACCGGGATCTGCCCATTGACCTGCAGCTTCGCCATCTGAATGCACTGGGCTTTTGCAGTGACTTTATGATTGGAAATGCCTTCGCCAGTGAGGAGGAGCTAAAGCTTATGGCAGAGACGGACCTGAGCAGGCTGTCCATGAAGGTGGATGCGGCAGAGGGAATTTCCCGGATAGAACGGGAGATTATTACCTGCGATCTCCATGCCTCCAGGGACGACTGCAACGAACTGCTTGTCAGATCCAGTTTTCCCAGGGTAAAATATAAGGAAGAAACCATTGTGCCCCGCAGACATGACAAGACCGTGTTTACAAAGGGCGATGTAATAATTGTCAACGACAATCTAAAACACTACGCAGGGGAGCTGATGATCGTGTTAGATCAAATCCAGGCAAGTGATGCTTATAATTATGTGGGCCGTGTAAATGAAGGGGAGCAGTTGATTTTGGACTGTATCCGTCCGGCTCACGGATTCGGCCTGACAATTCGGTAGAAGGCGGGACGTTAGTGACTTTACTCTTTAGTGCTGTCGCGCAGCGACTTTAAATGGAGGATGCTATGGAAAAGATTGTAGAAATATGTTGCGGAGGCTATGAGGATGCGCTTGCGGCATATAGGGGAGGAGCAAAGCGCATAGAGCTTAACAGCGCCCTGTATTTGGGAGGGCTGACGCCGTCTCTTGCCGCCCTCATTTTAACAAAACGAAATACGGACCTGAAGGTAATTGCAATGGTCCGCCCTCGCGGAGCCGGCTTTTGCTACAGTGACGCCGATTTTGAAGTGATGGAGGCGGACGCAGAGCTTTTGCTGAAAAACGGCGCGGACGGCATTGCATTTGGCTGTCTCAATGAAAGAGGAGAAATTGAGAAAAACCAGGTTCGCAGGATGACCTCCCTGATAAAACGGTATCAGGGGGAAGCCGTCTTTCACCGGGCATTTGACTGTGTTCAGGAGCCCTTCCAGGCAATAGAAATCTTGATTAAAATTGGAATTGATCGGATTTTAACCAGTGGAGGAAAGGAAAAAGCCACGGAAGGCGTAGAACTTTTGGAAAAGCTTCAGAAAACCTATGGGGAGAGGATTGAGCTTCTGGCCGGCAGTAGCATCAATGCAGGAAATGCAAAGGAATTGATGGAGCAGACGGGAATCTGCCAGGTCCACAGCTCCTGCCGGGGTTGGCGGTCTGATCCTACTACCGAGGGGCCGCAGGTTTCCTATGCCTATGCGGGAGAGCCCCACAGAAGGGACTATGAGGTAGTGGACGAAGAACTGGTAAAGAGGTTGGTTGATGCAATATGAATTTTCAAAAAATAAGAAATAACGATAAGGTGCGCTTTGTATATACCTTTGCAAGTGTTCTTCTTGCAGGCTTTATGCAGGCGGCTGTCATGCAGATTTTTATGGTTCCCATTAACCTGCTGTCCAGCGGATTTACGGGAGTGGCGATTTTGCTGGAGAAGATTACCTCCACCTTTTTTGGATTTTCCTTTTCCGTATCCTTGGGAATGCTGATTCTCAACATTCCGGTAGCCATTCTCTGCAGCAAGAGCATCAGTAAGCGGTTTACCTTCTTTTCGCTTTTGCAGGTATTCTTTGCCAGCTTCTTTCTCAGAGTGCTGAGCTTTGAGCCTTTATTTGAGGATATTCTGCTGAATGTGATTTTCGGCGGATTTTTATACGGCATTATGACCGTGATAGCCTTGAAGGGAAATGCCTCTACCGGTGGTGTGGATTTTGTTGCCCTCTATATTTCCAATAAAAAGGGGAAGTCTATCTGGAGCTACGTCTTTGTGTTTAATGCCATATTGATTACGATCTTTGGCTGTATGGTTGGCTGGGAATATGCCGGATACTCAATTTTGTTCCAGTTTATTTCCACAAAAACCATTGATTCTTTCTACCACCGGTATGAGCGGATGACCATGCAGATTACCACAACAAAAGCGGATGAGGTGATAGAAGCTTATGTGGCGCAATATCGGCATGGAGTTTCCCGTGTGGATGGAATCGGGGGCTACAGCGGGAAAAAGGTGAGCCTTCTGCACACGGTAGTGTCCAGCTACGAGATGCAGGATATTGCCAAGCTGATGCGAAAGGCAGATCCCCATGTGGTGATCAATACCTTTAAATCGGAGGATTTTTATGGGGGATTTTATTTGAAGCCCATTGATTAAGGAGGTCACTGAAAATGATCGCAGGATGCCGGAAGGTGGAATGCGGTCATTTTTTCATATAGTGAAAATTAAAGGAAAGTGCTACAATATAAAAAAGAGTTTTATTTACGGTTACAACGATTGGGGGGAGGAAAGCAGATGTACATTGCAGATTTACATATCCATTCCAGATATTCCCGTGCCACCAGCAAGGAATGTACCCCGGAGCACCTGGACCTGTGGGCACGTCGCAAGGGAATCCACCTGGTAGGTACAGGGGACTTTACCCACAAGGCATGGAGGGAAGAGCTGAAAGAAAAATTAGAACCAGCAG
The DNA here is from genome assembly GCA_009917555.1 of bacterium 1XD21-13. Classification (GTDB taxonomy): domain Bacteria; phylum Bacillota; class Clostridia; order Lachnospirales; family Lachnospiraceae; genus Laedolimicola. Next base: position 53,184 of record QZDX01000009.1, read on the forward strand.
AGGAGGGGCTATACAAACTAAAAGAAGAATACCGGATCAAGGACGGGACTGCCCGGACCTCCTGGGCTCCTCGCTTTGTGGTGACAGGCGAGATCAGCTCTATCTACAAAAAATACGACAAGACCAGAAAGGTCCACAGCCTGATTCTTCTTCCAGGTCTTGAGGATGCGGCTTTGATTGCTGCCAGGCTGGAGACCATCGGCAATATCCATTCTGACGGCCGGCCAATCCTGGGTCTGGACTGCCATGACCTTTTGGAGCTTGTTCTGGATCTGTGCCCCAGGGCTATCTATGTGCCCGCCCATATCTGGACGCCGCATTTTTCGCTGTTTGGAGCATTCTCCGGCTTTGATACGGTAGAGGAATGCTTTGGAGACCTCAGCCCTCAGATACACGCTCTGGAAACGGGCCTGTCCTCCGATCCGCCCATGAACTGGCGTGTCTCAGCCCTGGATCGGTTTCACCTTATTTCCAATTCTGATGCCCATTCCCCGGCAAAGCTTGGCAGGGAAGCCAATCTTCTGGATATCCAGTTGTCCTATGAGGGGCTTTACCAGGCCATTCAGGAGGGACATGGACTGGAGGGAACCATAGAATTTTTCCCGGAGGAGGGGAAATACCACTACGACGGGCACCGTAAATGCAGTGTCTGCCTAAGTCCCGTGGAGGCAGAGCGCCATCAGGGTCTCTGCCCGGTGTGCGGCCGGAAGCTGACAACAGGCGTTTCCCACCGGATTGAACAGCTCTCAGACCGCCCGGAGGACTTTGTGCGAAGTGAGGCAAAGAAATATGAAAGCCTGGTGCCCCTGCCGGAGGTGATCGGAGCCTCCACGGGCCGGTCCGCAGCCAGCGTAAAGGTAGTGCGGGAATATGAGGCCATGCTGGAAAAGCTGGGGCCGGAATTTGAGATTCTGCGAAATATTTCCATAGAGGACATTCGGAAAAATGCCGGAACCCTGATTGGGGAGGGCATCAGGCGTCTCCGTGAGGGAAAGGTACAGCGCACGCCGGGCTTTGACGGAGAGTATGGAAAGATATTCCTGTTTCAGCCGGAGGAGCTTAACAGTCCGGACGGGCAGATGAATTTTTTGGATCGGTTAGGTCTGGCAGGTTTGGATAACGGAGAAAAAGGTGACTATAAAAAGAATAAATCTGAAAAAAGTCAAAATATTCAGGGCATAAATGAACCTATAGCAGAAAAAAGAGATAATAAAGACACTAAAGACAAAGAAACGGAAAAGGAATGGAATTCTGAAAAAAGCGTAGTCAATCATAAGGTAAAGGAAAAACAGACAGCTGACTTAGAAAATCAGGAACAGCAGGAAGCAATTCATTCTCAGGAGCGTGCCGTTGCAGTTACCGCCGGTCCGGGAACCGGCAAAACTTATACCTTGATTGAGCATATCCTTTATCTCGTTGAGGAATGTAAAGTAAAGCCAGCGGAAATAACGGCAGTCACCTTTACCAACCGGGCGGCAGGACAACTAAAGGAGCGACTGCAGGAGAGCTTTGGAAAGAAGCAGGGCTGGAAAAAGCTTCAGGCGGGAACTTTCCATGCACTCTGTCTGTCCTACCTCCAGGAAAAAGGCGAGACCGGAATCCTGATTGACGGAGTAGAGGCGTTGGAGATTCTCCGGGAGATTGTAAAAGAGGCGGGAATCAAGAAAAAACCGGAACGGCTTCAAAATCTCATATCTCTGTACAAGACAAGAGGTATAACGCCACTAGAGAAAAATAAAAATACAAGTTTTACAGCAAAAGAAAATGAAATACCGGGCTTCCAGGAGGAAGAACTTCAAATATTAGAAGCCTATAACCGCAGGCTCAAGGAGCAGGGACTTTGGGACTATGATGATCTGCTGACCGAAACCTGCCGTCTCCTGCAAAAAGAAACGGCAGAGGAGGAGCGGGCACAAAAAAAACACACTTATCTCCTGGTAGATGAATTTCAGGACATCAACCCCATCCAATACGAACTGCTCAAGCTCTGGAACCGCAAGGGAAAACAGCTCTTTGTCATTGGAGATCCGGACCAGTCTATCTATAGCTTCAGGGGAAGCAGCGCCGTCTGCTTCGAGACTCTAAAGGATGATTACCCGGAGCTTAAGGAAATTACCCTGTCCCGAAATTACCGCTCCACACCGGAGATTTTGTCTGTCGCACTTCTGGTCATCTCTCAAAATCCCGGCCCCCAAAGGCAGCTTATTCCCCAGTGCCCCAAGGGTTCAAAGGTTCGCCTGGTCACAGCTAAAAGCCCACGGGAGGAAGCCTCCTTTCTGGCTGCTGAAATCATACGGCAGATCGGCGGCGTAGACATGCTTCAAGCCCACGAAGCCGCCCATGGGGAGGAAAGAGAGGAAAACAGAAGCTTTGGGGATATTGCAATTCTCTATCGTACCCACCGCCAGGCAGAGCTGATTGAACAGCATTTGAAGCAGGAGGGCATTCCCTGCGTCATTGGAGGCAGAGACAGCTTCCTGTCCGAGCCGTCTGTAAGGGGAACGCTCTGCTTCTTCCGGTATCTGATGCATAGGGAGGATGTGCGCTCAGAAGAGATCAGCAGACGTCTTTTGTGGAGCAACCGGGAGGATTTCTCCCAGACAGCAGAAAAATACACCCCATTGGTACAGAAAGCCAAACCAGAGAAGCTTCTGACCCAGTGGTCGGCAGAAATGCAGCTGGAAAAGGACCCGTCCCTAAAGAAGCTGATAGAAATGTCGGCATCTGCCAGAAGCATGGAAGAATTCCTAAACAGCCTGCTTCTGGGAGTGGAGAGCGATCTGAAACGCCATCCGGGAAAGCACTATACCTCAGATGCCGTGCAGCTTATGACCCTCCACGGCTCAAAGGGCCTGGAATTCCCCATAGTCCTGCTCTGCGGTCTCCAAAAAGGACTGCTGCCTCTGGAAACGGGGCCAGGATATACCGATCTCTTGGAGGAACGCCGGCTTTTCTATGTGGGAATGACAAGGGCAAGACAGGAGCTGGTGCTTGTCACCCTGGAGGAACCCTCCCGCTTCATCAGGGAGCTGCCCGAAAACGCAGTTGTCTGGGAGGAGGCCAAGATCAAAAAGCAGGAAGACAGCGGAACACAGCTAAGCCTGTTCGACTGGATGAAATAAGTATATCCAAAGAAACAGAACAAAATCACCGGAATACTATAACCATAAATGGTATATTTCCGGTGATTTTTCATGTATACATTTCTCTTTGAAATATTGCTTCTGGTGACGGCCTTATCCGTAGATGCATTTGCCGCCGGCTTCGCATATGGCGTGAGTAAGATAAAGGTTCCATTCATTTCCGTAATTATCGTGACAGGCATTTCCAGCCTGATCCTGGTCATTTCCCTCCTGGCGGGAAATGTAGTCAGCAGCCTGATTCCAGGAAATCTCACAAGCTACTTTAGCTTCCTGCTCCTGTTCGTCCTCGGCCTGGTAAAGCTCTTTGACCGATCCAAGCACAACGAGGCAGAAAATGCCAACAAAAACCAGGATGATCTGGTATCTCCGGGAGAAGCCCTGACCCTGGGCGCCGCCCTCTCCATTGACAGCCTGGCGGCAGGAATCGGAGCCGGAGTGCGGACTGCCTATATTCCCACTGCATTTCTGGCATCCACAGTTATTGGAGCTCTGGCGCTCATTCTTGGAAGCTGCCTGGGAAGCCTCCTATCTTCCCATTGTAGATCGAACCTCTGTTGGGTGAGCGGTGTACTTCTCATACTTCTCGCCTTTATGAAACTGCTGTAAAATACGGACAGGGCTCAAAAGAAGCAGCTCATGGGCCAAAAGGGGCATGGCAGAGAGCAGGATAAGCTGTGCCCACTCCCGAAGCTCCAGATGGCAGGTGCCAAAGGCCCGGATAAAATAAGGAAACTCCGTAACCAGCCCCTGCAGACCCAGCCCGATCACAAAGGCGGCCATCATCAGCCGGTTATTCAGATGATTCATCCGAAACAGGGAGGTCTCCACATCACGCATGCCAATGGCATGGAAAAGCTGGGAAATCCCCAGAACCGTAAAGGCATAGGTCTGTGACCGAGCCAGAATCTCCGGCGCCGACAGAAGAATCCGCAGGTTATTGAGGCTTATGGAAGCCCCGTGAGCCGTCAGCAGGGAAATAGGAAGCTGCAGGAAAGCCGTCATACTGATAAAAGCAATCAAAATGCCATAGAGCAGGGTGCAGCTTAAGCCCCCTCCGGCAAAAAGGCTTTCCCCCCTGGAGCGGGGCGGCCGGTTCATAAAATGCCTTGGATCTCCCGGGTCCACTCCCAGAGCCAGGGCGGGGAGGGAATCCGTAATCAGATTGATCCAGAGAATATGGCTGGGCTTCAGGGGAGAGCCAAGCCCCAGCAAAATGGCGGTAAGCATGGTAATGATTTCTCCGAAATTGGAGGACAGGAGAAACAGCACCGCCTTTTTGATATTCTCGTAGATTCCTCTTCCCTCCGCAATGGCCTTGGCAATCGTAGCAAAATTATCATCCACTAAAATCAGATCCGCTGCGTTTTTTGCCACATCCGTTCCCGTAATCCCCATGGCAACTCCCACATCTGCCGCCTTTAAGGAGGGAGCGTCATTGACCCCGTCCCCCGTCATAGCCACAATTTTCTTGGAAGCTTTCAAAGCCTTTACAATGCGGACCTTGTGCTCAGGGGAAACCATGGCAAATACGGACAGCTTTTGAACAGCCCTGGAAAATTCCTCATCCGACAGGGAATCAATCTGGGCTCCTGTCATACAGTCCTCCGGCCGCTCTGCGATCCCAAGCTCCTTTGCAATGGCAAAGGCCGTGTCGCTCCGATCCCCGGTGATCATCACGGTCTTCACCCCGGCTCGCCGGAAATCACGGACGGCTTTTACTGCCTCCGGACGGATGGGATCCATCATCCCCACAGCCCCCACAAAGGTCAGATTGCTCTCCAGTGGGCGGTCCGTTCCGGTTCGCATGCCCAGAGCAAGAAGCCGCAGTGCCCTCCCGGAGAGTGTTTTCATGGCGGCGGCAATTTCCCTGCGCTTGACAGAATCTAGAGGAACCACCCTGCCGCCCTGCAGGAGTGTATCACAGCGCTTGAGCACCTCGTCCGGGGAGCCCTTGGTATAAGAAACCGTAGAGCTGCCATTTCGGTGAAGCGTTGTCATCATTTTCCGATCCGAATCAAAGGCAAGCTCCTGGATGCGGGGCATTTTCCTCTCCAGCTCCGGCCGTTCCAGATAAAAGCGGCGGGCAAGATCCAGGAGAGCAAGCTCTGTGGGATCTCCCAGGCGGTTGTCCGGGTTAATCACCGCATCATTGCAGAGGGCAAAGCCTTCCAGGAGCTGACGGTTCTTTTCCGGGGAGAGGGCAGATACATCCAGGACATTTCCATTGGTATAGCAGGCGGTGACGGTCATTTTATTCTGGGTGAGGGTGCCTGTCTTGTCGGAGCAGACCACACTGACACAGCCTAAGGTTTCCACGCTGGGCAGGCGCTTTACAATGGTATTGACCTTTACCATGCGGGAAACGCTTAAGGCAAGAACCATGGTGACAATGGCAGGCAGTCCCTCGGGAACAGCGGCTACTGCCAGGGAAATGGCGGTGATCAGCATTTCCAGAATGTCCCTCTTTTGCAGAATGGCAATGAAAAAGAGCAGGGCGCAGAGCAGCAGGGACACAATGCTTAAGAACTTCCCAAGCTCCCCTAAACGCTGCTGCAGAGGTGTGGTCTCAGAGGGAGCCTCATTGATGAGGCGGGCAATTTTTCCGATTTCCGTATCCATGCCGATGGCAGTCACAACGCCCTCCCCCCGGCCGTAGGTTACATTGGTGGACATATAGGCCCGGTTATGCCTGGATAGATCCTTTTCCACGGGAACCGATTCTCCGGTTAGGGCGGCCTCCTCGATCTTGAGGCTGTTTACGGAAATCAGCTCCAAATCCGCAGGCACCTGGCGGCCGGCGTCCAGACAGACAATATCTCCGGGGAGGAGATCCTGGGCAGGAATTTCTTTCAAGATTCCATTTTGCCGGATAAGGGCAGTGGGGCTGGTCATCTGCTTTAAAGCTTCCAGGGCTTTCTGGGCCTTTCCCTCCTGGACCACGCCCACAATGGAATTTACCAGAATCACAGCCAGAATAATCGCCGTATCGCTGACCTCCCCCAAAAGCATGGAAATGGCGGCTGCAATAAAGAGGATAAAGATCAGTGGATCATTCAGCTGCTCAAAAAAGGATTCCATCAGGGTTTTGTGATGGCCGTCTTCCAGAATATTCTGCCCCCGAAGTCCCTCCCGAGAGGTTGTCTCTTGCTTCATGCGCTCTTCGTCCTTTCTTAACCTGTCTTGAAAATGCGGCATGTACAGAGTATTTCTTACCTTTTTTGACAGTCGATATGAAATACCTTGTACGAGCATTGGTTATCAAAACATATGAAAAAAGGGACAAAGTTATGCTAATAAAAGGGATAAGCTTTCAAGGAACATAAAACAATATCTATTACTTATTGTTCTGCTGTCTCCTGAAACCTCTCCATAACCTGCTTTAACGAGCGCACACCCGTACAGGCTCCCAGGGCTTCCACGGCAAGGGACGCCGTCATATTGGCAAAGCGCCCGCAGTCTGCCAGATCCATCTGCTCCGACAGGGCATAGAGAAATCCGGCAGCGAAATTATCCCCTGCTCCGGTGGTGTCAACGCACTTGGTATGGGGATAGGCAGGAATCACAAGCCTTTGCCCCTTTGTCTTAATAAAACACCCATCTTTTCCCATTTTGATCACCATGCAGGAGACGCCACAGTCCAAAAAGGCGTCGGCAATCTCATCTGGCTCAGTAAGACCGGACACAGCCTTTGCCTCCTCGTAGTTGGGAAATAAATAATCTACATATTGAATGGCGTCCCGAATATCCGGGAGCCGTTCGTTATTTTTACAGCGTGTCATATCAGCGCATAAAATACAGCCCTGCTCTTTGGCAGAGCGGAACAGGGATGCCATGGCCGGAACATCAAAGCAGGGGGACACAAAGATGCTGGCAAAACAGAGGATGGGGGCTTTCTTCAGTGCTTCCGTATGAATATCCAAAAGGGATAATTTCCGTAAGGAGCCGTTCCGATTGGTGACAAAGGAGCGCTCGGCATCTTCGTCCACCAGAACGATATTGATTCCGGTTTCCAGATCCGCTTCCACAACCGTATCCTCCGTGGAAACACCATTTTCCTGAAAATAATTGAGAAGAATCTGCCCACTCAGATCCCGGCCGAGCTTGGTGATGAGATTCACCTGCTTTCCAAGCCGGGCCAGGGTAACAGCCTCATTGCAGGCATCGCCGCCTGGGGTGAGGGTGATCTGCTCTGCAGGATAAGAACGATTTATAAGCTCCTTCTTTACAACAGGGCGCGCCAGAACATCCAGGATAGCAGCGCCAATGATGGTAATGTCGTACATGTGATTTTTCTCCTTTGAGTAGTCTAATGTGATTATAACACAGAACTATGTTCCTTTTCATCCAGATGCTTCAAATAATATCGTGTATCTCTGGCAATAGTATCCGACAGCAGCAGGACAGCCAGAAGATTCGGGACGGCCATCAACGCATTTAAGGTGTCTGAAACACTCCATACCAATTCCAGCTTTACAACCGGTGCAAAGACCAGAACCAGAATCCAGAGAAAGCGGTAGGGAAAGAGAGATATTTTTCCAAATAAATATTCCAGACACCGCTCCCCATAGTAGGACCATCCCAGGATCGTAGCATAGGCAAAGGTTATGATGCCAAAGATCAAAATGGGCCTGCCGATATAAGGGATCTGAGAAAAGGCGGCAGTAGTCAGCTCCCCGCCGGAAAGGGTGTCCCAGGCAGCAGAGCCTCCCCGCAAAATACTGCTGACCAAAACCAGACCGGTAATCAGACAGACAACCACCGTATCCCAAAAGGTAGCGGTGGAAGCAATAAGAGCCTGACGGACGGGATTGGGCGTACGAGCGGCTGCTGCAATGATTGGGGCTGAGCCCATACCGGCTTCATTGGTAAAGAGCCCCCGGGCAATACCATAGCGGGCAGCCAGCATCATGCCGGAGCCGGCCAGCCCTCCCCCAAGAGCCCTTCCACTTCCAAAGGCAGAGGAGAGGATAAGGGAAATGCTTTCACCAAGGAAGCTGTGATTTAGAATCAGGATCACACCGCAGCCGGCCAGATAGGAGAAGGCCATAAAGGGGACAAGTCTTTCACAGACCTTGGCAATTGAGCGAACGCCTCCCAAAATCACCATACAGGTAATTAGACCTGTGACAAGTCCCACAGCCAGGCAGACGGCATCAGGGCGTACTGCCAGAAGCCGGGCCCCAAAGGAGGAGGTCCCCTCCACAGCCGAGCGCACAGAGGAATCTATGATCACGGCAATGGCATTTACCTGAACCCCACAGCCGATACCAAAGGAGGTGAGGACCCCGAAGGAGGCAAAGAGGATGGCCATAAAGCGCATTCCCAGCCCCCGCTCCAGGGCATACATGGCACCTCCAAGCATGGTGCCGTCCTTGGTGCGCACCCGGTATTTCACAGCAATGAGGGATTCCGCATAGGTGGTGGCCATGCCAAAGACTCCGGTCAGCCAGCACCAGAAGACGGCTCCTGGCCCGCCCAGAGCGATGGCAGTTCCCACACCGATAATATTTCCGGTTCCAAGGGTGGAGGCAAGGGAGGTGGAAAGGGCCGCAAAGGGGCTGATGTCTCCGCTGGAATAAGGGTCCTTTGTTAAAGAAAGGCGGATGGCCAGGGGAGTTTTTCGCTGAATAAGGCCTGTTTTCCAGGTCATAAACAGGTGGGTGCCAAAGAGAAGCACAATCATGGGCAGGCCCCAGAGATATTGGTTGATGGTTTCAATGAAGGCTGCGAAGGTAGTCATGGGAGGTTCCTTACTTTGGGGGATTGTTAGAATTATATGCGGGAGGGTTCATGAGAATTATTCCTTTGCCCCTGGGGTTAACTTATTTTATTTTTTTAAATTGGCAAGTATGAGGATTTCTTCTCAGAGAATCTGGAATTTATCCCAAAAAGGGAGTATAATAAAAAAGCTTTTTAAAAAGAAGCAGATTTTGAAAGCAAACGGCAAGTCCGGCACAGAAAGGATAAAAAGTATGGGACATCTAGCAAGCAGAGACGCCTACAAGAATCTGGAGGACCGCATCAACTGGTTCACCCAGGGTGCTCCGGTATCGGACACCCTTTACAAGATTCTCCAGGTGCTCTATACGGAAAAAGAAGCCAAATGGGTAGCCCTCTTACCTGTGCGACCCTTTACGGCAAAGAAGGCCGCCAAAATCTGGAATACCAGCGAGGCAAAGGCGGAGAAATTTCTCACCCACCTATGTGAAAAAGCCCTGCTGGTGGATTCCTACCACAACGGCGTGCGCAAATTTGTCATGCCGCCCCCCATGGCGGGCTTTATTGAATTTGCCCTTATGCGCACCAGAGGGGACATTGACCAGAAGTACTTAAGTGAGCTCTATTACCAGTATATGAACGTGGAGGAGGACTTTGTAAAGGACCTGTTCTTCGTCACAGAGACCCGCCTGGGCCGTGTGTTTGTCCAGGAGCCGGTGCTGACCAATGCCAATACCCTGCATATATTGGATCACGAGCGTGCCAGCCATATTGTGGAGGAAGCCGAATACATCGGTCTCGGCACCTGCTACTGCCGTCACAAAATGCTCCATGCAGGTCATCCCTGCGAGATAGACGCACCCCTGGATGTGTGTCTCACCTTTGGAAATGTGGCCCGTTCCCTGGCAGAGCATGGCGGCTACGCAAGATTGATTGACAAGGCGGAGGCCATGGACGCTCTGGAGCGGTCCTACGCCCACAATCTGGTACAGATTGGCGAAAATGTCCGGGAGGACCCGGCCTTTATCTGCAACTGCTGCGGCTGCTGCTGCGAGGCACTGCAGGCTGCCCGGAAATTTGCGCCTATGCAGCCGGTGGCAACCACCAATTACATTCCCAAGGTGGACAAGGATACCTGCGTAGGCTGCGGAAAATGTGCCAAAGCGTGTCCCATCTTTGCGATTTCCATGGAGGAGGGGGAAGACGGGAAAAAGAAGGCCGTCATTAACGAGGAAATCTGCCTGGGCTGCGGCGTCTGCGCCGGAAACTGCCCCACAAAGGCCATTGAGATGAAGCGCCGGCCGGTGCAGGTGATTACGCCTGTGAACAGCACCCACCGTTTTGTACTGCAGGCCATTGAAAAGGGAACTCTGCAAAATTTGATTTTTGACAACCAGGCATTTGCCAATCACCGGGCAATGGCGGCGGTATTTGCGGCCATTCTGAAGCTTCCTCCGCTGAAGCAGGCCCTGGCAAGCAAACAATTCAAGTCCATTTACCTAGACAAATTGTTGTCAAACCAAATGAATAAAAAAAGCTAAGTCTGAACTGGAAAAATCTGGATTACATGTAAATTGCTGCAGGTTTACCAATAACTAATTCCTCCATAAAGTATTGCAAAAATGCCACAGGATATACTATAGAGTGTTACTCAGAAACTGCAATACTTGATATGGAGGAATTTTGTTATGAAAAAACAGGCTTTGCTTTTGACGGCGGTGCTGACGGCGGCAGTGCTGTCCGGCTGCAGTACAACCGATAACAATGAAAATGGAAATCAAAATAATCACACGACCGGTACGGTCATGGAAAATGTGGCGCCAAACCATGGAAACGCCCAGCAGAATACGGGCGGCAATCAAAACACAACCACAGGAAATGACGGAAATGAGACGGCGGACAGCAGCCTGCAAATGGGCCTGGGTATTGTGTCACGCCTGAAAAGGGCCCAAAATGCAGGGGATACGGACGGCTCCGCAGAGATCAACACCACCGTGGCGGCAGTGACCATCGATTTGGAGGGCCGTATTGTGGACTGCTCCATTGACAAGGTAGAGAATAAGCTTTCCGTTTCCAATACAGGTTCTATCGGCTCTCCGGCTAATACGGAATACTCTACCACAAAGGAGCTGGGTGACAGCTACGGCATGAGAGGAGCCTCCACCATTGGGAAAGAGTGGTACGAGCAGGTTGAGGCATTTGAGCAGTACGTCATCGGAAAGACCATAGAGGAGGTCAACGGAATCAAAACGGATAATCAGGGCTATGCTCAGGAAAATGATTTGAACAGCTCCGTTACTATTTCCATCAGCGATTTTCAGGCAGCCATTAACAAGGCTGTGGAAAATGCTCAGTAAAAAAAATTTTTAAAACAATACGATTCGGGACGATATTATTTTTACTTGTGATAAGCAAGATTTTCCTTTATAATGAAAAAAGTGTAAGAACTGCCTGTCCCTGTGAGCAATGAGACAGGGATAGGCGTTTACACAACGCTTGCAAATGCATAAGATAATAAAAGAAAGCATTGCTGCTGCATATAGAGTGAACAGCAGCAGAGCATTTCAAAGAACAGAGGGGGAACGTTATGCAGAAATTCTTTAAAAGCCTGCCGTTTAAGCTGCTGGTAGGCGTAATCGCAGGTATTGTCATCGGTCTGGTGGCAAATGAAACCGTTATGAACGTGGTAGTCACCATCAAGCAGGTCTTGGGACAGCTCATTACCTTCTGCGTGCCGTTGATTGTCATTGGCTTTATCGCACCGTCCATCACCAAGCTGGGGAACAACGCGTCTCGGATGCTCGGCGTAGCCTTGGTACTGGCTTACGTGTCCTCCATCGGAGCGGCCTTAGCTTCCATGGCCGTGGGCTTTGGCCTGATTCCGCACCTTTCCATTGTGACGGATGTGGAGGGCTTGAAGGAGCTGCCGGCTGTTTTGTTTGAACTGGAGATTCCGCCGGTAATGTCGGTTATGAGTGCTCTGGCATTTTCTCTGCTGGTGGGCCTTGGGGTAACCTGGACCAAATCCCGCCAATTAGAGACCATTTTAAATGAATTTCAGGCAGTGGTATTGGCAATCGTAACCAAGGTGGTCATTCCTATTCTGCCCTTCTTCATTGCGTCCACCTTCTGCGGGCTGGCCTACGAGGGCAGTATCACCAAGCAGTTTCCGGTATTCCTGAAGGTGATTCTGATTGTTATGGTGGGTCATTATCTGTGGATGCTTTTGCTCTATGGCCTGGCGGGGGCTTATTCCGGCAAAAATCCCATAGAGGTAGTGAAGCATTATGGGCCGGCTTACATCACGGCAGTGGGAACCATGTCCTCCGCCGCAACCTTGGCGGTGGCTCTGCGCTGTGCGAAAAAGTCTTCCGTATTGCGTCAGGATATGGTGGACTTTGGCATTCCGCTTTTTGCCAATATTCATCTGTGTGGATCGGTGCTTACGGAGGTATTCTTTGTAATGACCGTTTCCCAGATTCTTTACGGAAAGCTGCCCTCCCTGGGAACTATGATTCTCTTCTGCCTGCTCCTTGGGATCTTTGCCATCGGAGCGCCGGGTGTGCCGGGAGGCACCGTTATGGCGTCCCTGGGACTGATTACGGGAATCCTGCTCTTTGACGGAACAGGAACGGCACTTATGCTGACTATCTTTGCACTTCAGGACAGCTTCGGGACTGCCTGCAACGTGACAGGCGACGGCGCCCTGACCCTGATGCTGACAGGATATGTGGAGAAGCATCATATTAAGGCAGAGCAGATCAGGAATTAAGCTTTTGCAGAAGCTGAAAATGAGATTTATAGAGCTGCTGTAGGGCAGGCTGTCCGGTTAGAAGGACTATGACAGCCTGTTTTACAGCGGTTTTTTGTTTGCCAGGAAATGCTTTTTTGAAAAATAAATTTATTAATTTTGAAAACTTTTTTAAAAGCACCACCGTCTAATAGTTACAGAGAGGAGGAAAGAGCAGATGCGAGCAGAGGCATTACAAAAGAAAGTGGAGGAAACGGTTCTGGATTCCTACGAGGCTATGTACCGCCTGGCATACACCTATGTACGCAGCGAAGAGGACGCACTGGATATTGTACAGGAGAGTGTGTACAAGGCCATCAAGCATTCTGCTTCCATAAAGCAGGAGAGCTACATCAAAACCTGGCTGTGGCGAATTGTGATGAATACGGCTCTTGATTTTATCCGGAAAAATCAGAAGGAAATAGCCGTAGAAGCTTTCTACGAAAATGGGAAAGAGGACAGCTACCAGGATTTTGACACCATAGAGGCCCTGAAGGTATTGACAGAGAAAGAAAAAGCGGTTGTGGTGCTTCGGTTTTTTGAGGACCAGAAGCTGAGCGAGATTGCAAGAGCTCTGAATGAAAATACCAATACGGTAAAAACCATTCTATACCGAAGTCTTAAGAAGCTAAAACTGGAGCTGACGGAAGGAGAGCTGAGCTATGAGGGATAAGCGATTAGAGGAAATGAGACAGGATTACGAAAATATCAGAATACCGGAGGAGCTGAGAGAGAGAGTAGAGGCAGGAATCCGGCAGGCAAAGGAGGAAAAACAGATGAAAAAGAAATCAAAGGCTTTGGTGTATACGGGAAGAGTCGCAGGCGGTGTTGTGGCGGCTATGCTGGTGATTACCGTGATGGCCAACTCCGGGGCGGCTATTGCCCATGCAATGTCCAAAATCCCTGTGATTGGAGCTATTGCGGAGGTGGTGACTTTCCGGGAGTACGAGAGCTCCGAAAAGAATATGGAGGCAGACATCAAGATTCCGGAGGTCAGCGTGAAGAATGAGGATGGTACGGTGAACGAGGAAACCACCCAGAAGATCAATAAGAGTATCCAGGAATACACGGATGAGATCATTGCCCAGTACGAGGCAGATGTGGAGGCAGCAGGCGGTGAGGGCCATATGGATGTGGAGCTTGATTACTCTGTGATCACCGACAATGACCGGCTGTTTTCCATTCGCTTTGACCAGCTTCTGGTGATGGCAAGCGGCACCCAGATGGTAAAGATTTACCATATTGACAAGCAGACAGGGGAGATGATAAACCTGGCCGGATTGTTCAAGGAGGGAGCCGACTATGTGACGGCTGTTTCGGAAAATATCAAGGAGCAGATGAGAGAGCAGATGGCTGCAGATGAGATGATCGCCTATTGGGTAGACAGTGAAGTTCCCGAATGGGACTTCCAGTCGGTAAATGATGACACCACTTTCTATGTGAACGAGGCCGGAAAGCTGATGATAGTCTTTGACGAATATGAGGTGGCTCCCGGTTATATGGGAAGTGTAGAATTTGAGATTCCCACAGAGGTAGTAGAGGGCTTGGTGCAGGATGGATTTTTAAAATAAGCAAATAGGCAGGTGATTACCGGAATTTGCAAGTGGCAAGTAAATGGATAGAGTGCTTCAAAAATAATCAGATCCATTCGCCAAAGTCATTAAGTTGAGCATTCACACAGTTATTGTTCGAATACGGTACCGGGAAGAGGCTGGGGGCAGGCTAAGATATAGAAGCTTGGCTGACCAGCCTTTTTCTATTACTTATGGTGCAGTAAAGATGGAGAGAATGTAAGAAAATGTAAAAATATGGTTGACTTTTTGCATAATAAAGCTATAATAAATCCTATCAGTTCTTTATCAAAAAGAACCGATCCTCTTGTTTAAGGCTGTATCAGCCGTATTTTCCAAGACAAAAATTCAAGTGAAAGGAGGGTAAGACAAAGCTCCAATATTGCAAAACACGAAGACACAAATTATAATAGAAAGGAATTAGTTATATGGAAAAAATAGAAAAACTGAATACGCAGATGCCTCAGGAAACTGAGGGCAGAAAATCACTCCAGGAGCTGAACCTGTTGGATGATTTTTCTTCTACTTTGGAAAATACCGTTATACCTTTGGCAATTATTGTGAGGAGGTTCCCGGATTGTATCTGGGAGACGGGTGCAAAAAGGTGATACTCAACACCAAGGGGGATAATGACAGTGAGGTGGAAAAAACACTGGTGGATTTTCTGCATTATGTGGAGAAGAGCCGGGAAGCTGCGCTTCCAAAGGATTGTGACCGGCGTCTGAAGCATCTGCATAAGAAGATTGTAAGCATCAAATCCAGTGAGGATATGGAGGTGACGTATATGAAGATGGAGGAACGTGACAGGCTTATTCGTGAGGAGGGAGAGCATAAGGGTAGAGAGGAAGGAAAAATAGAGGAACTGGTGCGGATTGTATGTAAGCTGATAGAAAAGCACAAGACGCCAAAAGAGATTGCGGATCTTCTGGACGAGGAGGAGGAATCTATCAATACAATCTGCCAGGCTGTAAAGATATGTGGACCAGTCTGTGACTATGGAGAAATCAGTGAGATTTTGATCAAAGAAATGAAGTAAAGCTCTAAAGAATTAAGATAGTCGGGGAAATTATTTTCCGGCTATTTTATTTTTGCTCTTGACAAGTGAGGTCTATATATATAAACTTATAACAAACAGAGGTTTATAAAAATAAACCCAAAAGTCCTAACTAAATAAAAGATATGTAACAAAAACTTAAAACAGGAGGTCATTCTCTATGGATTATCACATCAATGAAAGCGAATACCGTCTCATGGACATCCTCTGGGATGTACAGCCTATCAACTCCATGGAACTGGTAGGGCTGTGCAGAGAACAATTGGGATGGAAGAAGTCCACCACCTACACCATCCTCCGCAACCTGGGCGAAAAACAGATTGTTCGGAATGAAAATGCGGTGGTACAGGCTTTGGTATCCAGAGACGAGATTCAAAGACAGGAAAGCAGAGACTTCTTAAAGAAAAAATTCCGTGGAAGCCTGCCTGCCTTTCTTGCAGCCTTTCTGCAGGAGGAAAAGCTGACAAAACAGGAGGCAGAGGAGCTTCAGGCACTGATTAACCAGGCATCGGAGGAGAAAGAATGACGATATTTTTCAATCAATTACTGCAAAACAGTCTGTCCGGTTCTCTGCTGATTTTGGGGGTTCTTTTATTTCGGAAGGCGGCAGGCAGCCTTTCCAAGCTGTACGTCCGGCTTCTCTGGCTGATAGCATTTCTGATATTGGTATTTCCGCCTGTTACCATAGGTTCCCTGTACACGATGCGAGATCTGGTTTCGGAGACAGAGAATGCATTTTTCAGGAAAGAGATCGGTGAGAACAAGGAGCCAAAAGCAGAGGATGCTACAGATGCAGCTGTATGGGGAGAACCGGAAGAAGCCTTTCAGGAAATTCAGGCCCAAGGGCAGGGAGAGCTCTCGGTGGACATGCGAAGCAGGGGAGAGGGAAATCGCACACAGTCCGACGGCGTTCAACCAGATCTCACAAAAATCCTTGTGCTCCTTTGGGCCCTGGGAGCGGTAGGTTTGACAATCCTAAGCCTTACAAAATGGCTGCAATTAAAGAGAGAAGTGGCTACGGCTGTTCGGATTCGCCGAGATGTGTGGCGTACGGAACGGATTTCCACACCCTTTGTTATGCCGGGACTGCCCTCCAGAATTTACATACCCAAGGAGCTGGAGAAAGAGAGGGGGCAACTGGAGGATATATTAAAACACGAGCGCAGACATATTTGCAACAAGGACCCCTGGATCAAGTGCGTTGCCCTGCTGGTCCTGATTCTGCACTGGTTCAACCCGCTTGTATGGCTTGCTTTTGGCCTTATGAGCCGGGATATGGAAATGTACTGTGACGAGTGCGTTCTCCGTGGAAAAAGTATGGAGGAAAAGAAGCGTTATGCCCAGACCCTCTTAGATTTTGCTTGTAAAAGCAGAGGATTTTCTCCGGCCCTCCATTTTGGGGAGAGCAGTACAAAAAGCAGAATCCGGCATGTGCTGAATACAAGACGTCCCCATGCAGTCATAAGTCTGCTCCTTCTGCTTCTGATTAGCGGCTGCGGTCTGTCCTTTATGACCACGGGAGAAGAGGTGCCAGAGCAGTCGGCGTCAGACAATCCCGGAGACGAGCTTCTACCGGAAAATCTTCCGGATGAAGCAGATACTGGCTTCGAGACGGAAAATGCAGAGGGAGACGAGGAAGAAGAACACTGGGCCAATAAGCTTATAGTGGGAATCGGGCATGAGGGGATGGAGCCAGGCTTTGACGAGAAAGAAATGAGTGTCATGGGGGAGACAGAGCATTTTACCCTCTATGGTATGCATGATGGGGAAGCAATGGTAGTTCAAACGCCGGATTGTCTGGTATATGCGGAGGTGCCGCTCATATCCAATTATGAGATAGAACCGCTGATTATGGAGCAGGACTTTGACAGTGACGGGGAGGAAGAGCTTGCCATTATTACCTATGTTCTGCATGGCACCGGGATTTCCATTCGCTCCCTGTTTATGACGGATCACACCGGAGATGGGCAGTGGAATATTTACCAGTATCGGGATCAGGATTATCTGGCTGAGTTGACGCCCCATTTTGATACCCGCTATACGGAAGAGGGCGTAAGGCTTGTGTTTGACGGAGTGCCTGTGGGCGTAGCGGAGGAGGTGGAACCGGAGGAGCTGGATAGCGGATATGGCTATTATGCAGGCTCTCTCACAGACTTTCGGTTTGTGGAGGAAAGCATATACCTCTGTGCGGAGCTGATGGGCTATTCGGACATCAACTTTGCAGGTGAATATCCAGGCCATGAGCTGAATGCCCAGGTACACTATTTGGGAGAGGGAAAATGGGAGCTTGCCAATATAAGCTACGCAGATGCGGAGATTACGGATGTACTGGAAGAAATCATTCCTTTGTATCTCACAGGCCAGACCGGTGAGATCAATGGATACTACATGGTTCCCGGTGTAGAATTGCCGGATTTTGAAGAGCCATGCAGGGAGGTTACGATCCTCTCGATTACCTATCCCCTGGAAGAGCTGGTTACCGGCGAGACAGAAGCCTATGTAACCATCCGCAGGGACAAAGAAGATTCCCTGGATTATCTGCATGTACCTTTGAAGAGAATTCCTTTAAATGACAGCGAAGACAGATGGCGGATTGCAGGAGAAATTTTAATGGAAAAATAAAAACAAAAAAATGCCTCCTATGGACATGATTCACCAGATTATAATATTTTATTCTTCAAAAAATAATGTGGTAACTTGTTTTTTATAAAAGGGACTACAGTAATCTCCTTTCAGTGCACAAATCAATTTGCAGACACATGTATTTGTGGCTGAAAATTGATTTAGTAAAGGTGTACTGGAAGGAGATTACGGAACTAAAAATAGGAGGTATAGCTATGAAAGATTCTGCTGCATGCGCCTGCACGCCGGAAGTGCTGGCAATGTGCTCTTTTCCTAAGCAGAAATGGTGCGAGCCTTATGAGTGGAACACGGCACTGTACCAGGGAACAATTTTCCCCTGCCTGAATCTGATGTTCTATGCTGCGGAGGAAATTCCCTGCTCCTTTTTGGACAGCGCCGGTCTGTCTGATCGGGAAAAGGCCATGAACCAAATATCTATGATAGGCTTTGCCATCAATGATCTCACGCTTTATCTGGACACTCATCCCGACTGTGAGCAAGGCAAAGAGCTTATGAAGGACCTTTTGAAAAAACGGCTGGACGGCCTTGCGGACTACGCCGAAAAGTACGATCCCCTGACCCAGCTGTCCATCATAACAGGAAATCCGGCATCCCCCAAGTATGAGTGGGATGAGGGACCTGCACCGTGGGAAGGAGGTCTGATCTAATGTGGGCTTATGAAAAACGATTACAGTATCCGGTAAAAATCCGAAAAACCTGTCCAAAGACAGCACAGCTCATCATCAGCCAATACGGCGGCCCTGACGGGGAGCTCAGCGCCTCCATGCGGTATCTGGCACAGCGCTACTCCATGCCGGTGAAAAAGGTGGGCGGCCTTCTGACGGACATCGGAACCGAGGAAATCAATCATATGGAGATTATCTGTGCGATTGTTTATCAGCTGACCAAGGATCTGACGCCGGAGCAGGCCAAGACCGCAGGCTTTGACGCCTATTATATTGATCACACCGCAGGGCTGTGGCCCCAGGCGGCGGCAGGAGTGCCCTTTACTGCCCTGGAATTCCAATCCAAGGGCGATGCCTTTGCGGATCTCTACGAGGATCTGGCTGCGGAGCAAAAAGCGCGTACCGTATATGAAAACCTGCTGCGTGTCATAGAGGACCCGGATGTGAGAGCGCCTCTGAAATTCTTAAGAGCAAGAGAGATTGTGCACTTTCAGCGCTTTGGAGAGGCCCTTGAGATGACAAAGGAAAAGCTGGACGCGAAAAACTTCTATTATTTTAACCCGGAATTTGACAAGAAGATGTTTCACAATCCTCTTTAACGGAAAAGGATAAAAGTAAAAATAACCGGACCAATTACAGGTAAGCTTTATCAGTATTACCGTTGTTTAATGATGGTATATCTGAAAAACCTTCACTGAAATTTGTCCGGTTATTTACCCTTCATGTATTCCATTTATCGATATTTTTACTACATGGATGTCCGCCAATAAGCATATTGAAAACGGTATTTCCGAATTACATTTACTTCAAATCCCCAGCCGCCTTCACCTTCACCCGATTGGTATTCCCCGGATAATACTGCAGCGGCACATCCTCCACATCAATAATCTCAACCGTCTCCCGAATAGCTCCGGCCTCCACCGCCAGTTCTACCGCCTCAGCCTTGGCTTCCTCAAGAGCCTGTTCCCGGGGTAGCACCAGGTAATCCACCAGCTTCTCATAATTTCCCGAAACCTTGGAAATAGCAGAGCCAATGGCATTGGCCACACCGCCGGCCTCCGGCTTTGTAACGGTTCGGGCGCCCGTAAGCTTTTCAGGAAGAATAATGGAGCCGCCGCCCACCAGAATCAGATCCACGTCCTCGCTGGAGACCTTCATAGCATCCAGACTGTCCTCCACAAGCTCCGCAATAGCTTCCATAGCCTTTCTGGAAAACTCCTCGCTTAGATGCGCAACCTTCGTCTTATCTCCCAGATCAGTAAGCCCTAACCGCACTGCAATATCCGTAGCAGTGCACACATCTCCGCCAAAGATCAGAGCCTTTTCCGTAATCTGATAGCCAACAGAATCCGGGCCTACCGTAACACTTCCGTCACTGTGCTCCCGGACAATGGAGCCTCCCCCCAGGCCAATGGAAATCACATCCGGCATACGGAAATTGGTACGCACACCGCCGATGGTAACAGCCACACCGGATTCACGTGGGAAGCCATTTTGAATCACACCCAGGTCCGTGGTAGTTCCGCCTACATCAACCACAAGGGCATCCTTCAGGCTGCTCAAATAGCAGGCCCCCCGAATGGAGTTGGTAGGTCCACAGGCAATGGTCAAAATCGGATAACGCCGGGCATATTCCATAGTCATAAGAGTACCATCGTTTTGGGAGAGATAAATATCCGCGTCCGTGATTCCCTCATCCTGGAGACTGTGGGCAAAGCCCTCCGTAAAGGATTCGGCCACATGATAGAGAGCCGCATTTAAAATGGTGGCATTTTCCCGTTCAATAAGTCCCATAGAGCCGATCTCACTGGAAATAGATACATGGACCTGATCCCCCATCACCTCATGACACAGTTTAGCCGCTTCCAGCTCGTGATCATTGCGGACCGTGGAGAACACACAGGAAATGGCAACGGACTGAATTCCCTTTTCTTTGAGACGGAGGAAAAAGTTTTTTGCTCCTTCCCGATCAAAGGGAGCCAGCTCCTTGCCGTCATACTCAAAGCCGCCGCCAATCATAGCCGTATCCACAGCAATGGCCTTCAGATCCTCCGCCCAGTCTACCATAGGCGGTATGCCAAGGGCAGCAGGAGCACCAATGCGTAGAATTCCAATGGATGCAAGTCCCTTTCTCTGGACAATGGCATTGGTACACTGGGTAGTCCCCAGCATTGCCTGCCGGATCTGAGAAGGATCTACGCCGGATTCCTTAAGAACGGCGCGGACAGCCGCCAGAATTCCGCTATATACGTCCTCTGTGGTGTGCTGTTTGACACGAGCCGCCACATGAAGCTGTTCATCTATCAGGACGGCATCCGTATTCGTGCCGCCAACATCAATACCAAGCTTATACATTACTGATTTCCTCCTATTCAAAATCGCTGCGCGATGGCACTAAAGGGTAAAGTCACTTTTGTGTATTACTGTTTACAACGCTCTTCCAGCGGAATATAATCCGTATCAATGCCGAAATACCTTGGTCCCACAAGCTCCAGGCCCTCCTTGGTCCGCCAAAGGGGGAAGCAGGGAAGTCCGACCACCATGACGCGCTTTCCGTATTTGAGGGCATCCGTGGGAACGGGCAGAAAGGTTTCAGTGTCCACCAGGCAGATGAGATCCGGTGTGGTGGCAAGGAGAGTGCCCTCTACCGCGGCAGTCAGATTTTCGTTTTGAAATTCTACATATGCAGATTTTCCCTTATAGTCCCCGATTCCATCCAAAAGAACCTTGCCAAAGTTAAAGCCTGCCCGAACCTCCCTCAGTACGTCACTGATTTTCCCTTTAAAGAGTCGGAAGCCCTCGGTAATGCGCAGAAATTCCTCCTCCGGTGTACAGTCAGAGACTTCCTTTACCCGCCGGATGGCAGAGCCCAAGGTTTGACTGCGGGTCACAATACCCTTTACGGCATACTGCTTCAGAAAAGCTCCCTCCATGGAAAATAGGGAAACAGATACGGAGCCGCCACAGGCCATAGTAACCGCACGAGCCAGCTCCTCCGTCCATTTGTTGGTGATGGTACGGAAGATACAGGAGTTTCCTTTTTCGTCCACCAGGGCCATGGGAGTGGCAGAGCCGCCGCCAATGGTAAAGGTAACCATCTGAAGCTCCGGAAATGCTCGTCCCATACCGTCACAGTCTACCAGGGGCAGACCGAGCCTGGCTGCCGCTGCAATGGGAAGCATGGAATTCACACCTCCTGCCTCAATGGGCATAAATGCATAGATAGGCTTCCCGTAGAAGGTAGAAACCGTATCGTAGAGGGTCTGATACTCCTTTCCGCCGATAGCCTTCTCTGACAGAACCGTAGGAGCTCCCATCATGGCGATGGGAACCACCAGAGCATCATCCGGCACCTCCTCTGGCTCTAACAGTGTGACAGGGCCGCATTCCTTTACGGCGCCAATGGCAACCAGCTTGCCCACATAAGGGTCGCCGCCGCCTCCTGCTCCCAGAAGCGCTGCTCCCAGAGCAATGTCTTCAATTTCTGCAATTCCAATTTTCCGCAATTTGTTTGACCTCCTATTCCAGTTCCGTAAGAGCTTTCCAGTACACGAACATGTAAATCAATTTCCAGCCACAAGTGCATGTGTCAGTAAATTGATTTGTGCACCGAAAATCTCTTACTGATTCCAGTTCCGTAATATTCCATAACATTATACTGCTGTCACATCATTGCAATAAAGCGGAAAAAAGACAAAAATATACTCCTTGATTTGTCCAAAAGGATAAATCAAGAAGTGAGAAATCAAACTATTTGGAGGCAAGAAGACGATTTAAGGCCACAGAACGATACAGGGAAGACAGCTCCGGCATCTTGCTTGGAGGGTATCCTAACAGCTCCCGAATACGACTCAACCTGTATTTTACGGTATTTTTGTGAAGAAAGAGAAGATCTGCACAGGCAGAGACACTGCTTTGGGCATCCAGAAGATAAACCTCCAGAGTTTTAAGGAGCGCATTGTCCTCCCGCACATATGTAAGGGCCTCCAGGGGCAGAAGCGCCTGGGTGAGAGCAGCTTCACTTTCCGATAAAATCTTCTGACAGTCCGCGGCAAATTCCAGCTCCTGCAGGGTATAACAACCCCGATCCGGCCAGAGCCTTCTAACGGTTTCAATTACCTTCTGGTGGAGCAGGAAGGTCCGGCGTACATCCGAAGTACTGTTCAGCGGATAGCAGCGCGTTAGAGACAAGGACAATCCCAAGCTCTCCAGGCGCATGCACAGATCCCTGGAAATCAAAGCCCGCTCAGGAGAATGTTCAATCCAATCCATAAAAGCAGCTATACGTCCTTCATACAGATCCGCTACCACTGTATGACAGTAATGCCCCAGGTGCTCACGAACCAAGGGAAGCCCCTCTCGGCGGAAGCGTTCCGTTTGACCTTCCTCACAATGCAGAATCCACATTTCGTGAATATCTGCCACGTTAATATGGAAGATATTAGCAAGCTGCCGCATTTTCATAGGCTCGTCCTGTAAAATGGCCCGGATCAATTCGTGAATAGCCACCTCACCCTGGCCTTGTCCCCAGATGCCGACGCTAAGACGCACCACATCCTTAAGCTCAGCCAGAACCGTACTGTTCAGAGGAAGACCCTCCCGAAGAACAAGGAGCTCAAGTCCAGGCCCCCGATCTCCACCGATAGAGAAGCGATAGAGACGGCTGTCAGGAAGAATCCCGCAGGCTATGGACTGCTGATCAACCGGAAGAGCATCCAAGGCTTCCAGCCCCTTTTTAATACAGGCTTCCTCACTTCTGGGCCAGGCGGTTAAATATTGAATCTGAAAAGAGCTGTCACACAGAATCAGAGAAGCGGAAATCCGATCACTGAGCATTTTCAGGACGGTGCTGATGGTCCGCTGCTGGGAGGGAAGAGAGGAGACACGCTCCAGGATCTCTGCCACAAGAGAGGTGTCGCGGGTCCGATCCCGAAGGATAAGATCCATCACGTCGGAGATAACCTCTCCATAGCGAAGAGTTACATCCCCTTCCGGCATTACAATCAGCACAAAATCCATCTCATTTGCAAAATCAATCAGCCTCTGATGAATTTCCTTCAGGTAGACGCCCACATAATAAAAAATCAGCCCAACCTCGCCGCCCTCTGCAAGCCGTCTCATATTGATGTACTGTCGCTCCACATCCTCCGTCATATTTAAAAAGCCGGTAATGACAATTTCACTGCCGAAGTATTCCCCCTGAGGAAAAACCTCGTCCACCAGCACGCCGGGGTCGGTGGATTCCAAAACGGAGATGGAAGAAACAATTTTCGTTAGCCCCCCATGACCGGCGATCACCTTAGCCTGCCGCAGAGAGGGCAGCTTTAACAAATCTGCAACTGTTATGCTCATAAGGTCACCTTCCTACCCTTCGCCTCCTCTTAACCTTCCTCTCCTGAAACACCGTCACCCGTCCGAGAAAGCACACAATCCGCACCAGAATCACCCCGATCAGAACTCCGATACTGTCAATCATCACATCGCGGCCTGAGGGCCCCCGTCCGGCCACAAAGGACTGGTGGTATTCATCCAGACAGGCGCAGGCCACACAAAAGCCTCCGGCAATGATGGTGAGGGCAATTCCGCGCAGGCGGTAAACATATAGAGGAAAGGAGACGCACACAGCCAGCAGAAAATATTCCGTCACATGGGCCAGCTTGCGCACATAAGGATGCAGCATTTCCGTATAAAGATTCAGCTCTGCTGCACTCCAGCCTGTTTCAAAGGATTCACAGGTGATTTCCAGAAGCTTGTGGGTGACCCTCCAGCTTAAGTTCCCGGAGATCTCCCCTGGCTGTGCGGAAAACTGAAAAATCACATACAGCATAAACAGGGCAGGCAGAAAGGAGAAGGGCTTTAAAATGGGTTTGATATATCGCATAGCTTTCACTCCTCTGACTGCACAGCCCTCTCTGTGCCTTTTTAGAATTCGGATTCGCTTTGGGCGGGATTGTATTTTAATCCCAGAAACGCATTGAAATCCTTGTTATACATCTTTTCCAGTTCGCTGCTGTATCCAATCACCATGTGAGGCTGTTCGGCAGCGTAGATTTTTAAGGCTTCCTGCGTATTTCCCTCTGACAAGTTGATGCCGAACCGGTCTCTTTCTTTGGTGAAGAGACGCATCTCGCTCACGCTGTTCCGACCGGTGCGCCGGAAGTAATATCCCCAAACCAAGTCTTTATTGGCCAGAATTTTGGCCTTGTTGCCTTGCATGTAGATGGTCCATCTTTTTCCAACCCACACTTCAGACCCAATCAGCCGCGCCTGATTAAAGTCCTCCTCAATGGTTCCCATGGAGACAGAGCTGTCTTTTTGGAGATACTGTTGGATAGACTTGGAATAAGAATCAGTGAAAAGGCCGGCAACACTTAAGGCGGCAAATATGGCAAGTCCGAGGGCGCCGGCCATCATAACCCAGAATAACAGGGCATTCACTCCGCCGATATTTTTCGTATCCAGTTCATAAAAATAGAATTTGTCGAAATCCGATTCCGTAATACCTAATTCCACCATGGAGTCTCTAAAATATTTTTCTGTGGTGGAATCCATCTTATTCCAGACACCGGTCACCGTAACCGGCTCAGGAGGCGCTATGCTGCCCGTCTCGTCGCTCAGATACTCAAAGGCTTGTTCTATCTTGGAATTCATTTCTCCCTGCTTATCTTTCTTCAGGAAGATACTGTAAAAATACCAGACGGAAGAATTATTTTCGTAATCATCTATCCACTGGAACGCAATATAGCTGTAGCCGTCGGTGGAGGTCGTACTGCCACCATATTTCTTTTTGGTGGTGGTTGTGTGCTCTATGTAATCGTACAGGAAAAAGTCCGCATCAATGGTTACGTATTTGCCCTCATAGGATGACGGATCCTCGGTGATGTCCATATGAGCGGGGCCCGTAATGACATCGAAGATTGCGAACTTTGTAATAGCCAGCAGTATCACAATACCGACGACAGACAGAGCAATTCGCCAAATGTTCGATTTTTTTGCCTTTTTTCTCAGTGTCTCTAACATATGGTTTCCCCCCTAAAGCAGAAAGTGTTATATGGCTTTCTCATAACAGCCCTTGTAAAATAATATATAATAAATTATTAGATTTGTCCATAAACATTCTATGGTACTCGAAGCGTGTTCAAATGGTTGTTCAAACGGCTTACATAAATGGGGTATCTATATTTATGTTTTTGATTGACAGAGAATGAATCCATGTCTATCATAATATATGAGATATGACAAAAAGGAGGTGAAACAGAGGGGGAGCTGCTTTGGCTATGGACTTTGACTAAGAATAGCATCCGTTCGGACTGACAGATGAATGGAATTGGTAAAAAGAGCTCCCGTAAAAAGCAACAACACATTTTACAGGCTCCGCATGATTCATCTTTGCTTTTGCAATGCCATGCGATAACATATGGAGCCGGTGAATCAAAGCAAGCCGTAACACAACAAAATTCACTTCCAACTCCCTTGCACCTGCTCCAAAACCATGCTATATTAAAAAGGAATTTGTAACTGAAGGAGCGCAAATCAGTTTCCCGACACATGTACTTGTGATTGGAAATTGGTTTCATATAGGTGCACTTTTCAAGATATTACGGGACTGAAAATAAGGAGGAAAAGGTTTATGTCAATTTTAGTCACAGGCGGCGCAGGCTTTATCGGAAGCCATACCTGCGTGGAGCTTTTGGATGCGGGCTATGAGGTCGTGGTAGTGGACAATCTGTATAATGCCAGCAGAAAGTCCATGGATCGGATTGAGCAGATTACAGGAAAGAAGCCCACATTTTATGAGGCGGATATTCTGGATCGGGAGGCTCTCAACAAGATTTTTGAGAAAGAGCAGATAGAATCTGTCATTCATTTTGCAGGTCTAAAGGCCGTGGGCGAATCCGTGGCAAAGCCTATCGAGTATTACTATAACAATATTGCAGGAACCCTGGTGCTCTGTGATGTGATGCGCAAGCACAATGTAAAAAATATCGTCTTCAGCTCCTCCGCCACTGTGTACGGAGATCCGGCCTTCATTCCCATTACCGAGGAATGTCCCAAGGGAAAGATCACCAACCCCTACGGTCAGACCAAGGGGATGCTGGAGCAGGTATTAGAGGATATTCATGTATCCGACCCGGAGTGGAACGTGATTCTGCTTCGCTACTTTAATCCCATCGGTGCTCACAAGAGCGGCCTCATCGGAGAGGACCCCAAGGGCATCCCCAACAACCTGGTTCCCTATGTGGCACAGGTGGCTATCGGGAAGCTTAAATGTCTGGGCGTATTTGGAGACGACTACGACACCCACGACGGAACCGGCGTCCGCGACTATATCCATGTGGTGGATCTGGCAAAGGGCCATGTGGCCGCCATCAAGAAGCTGGAGGAGAAGAAGGGCGTTCTCATCTACAATCTGGGTACCGGCAAGGGCTACAGCGTGCTGGATGTGGTACACGCCTTTGAAAAAGCCTGCGGAAAGAAGATCCCTTATGAGGTGAAGCCCCGTCGCCCCGGCGATATTGCCACCTGCTATGCGGACCCTGCCAAGGCTAAGGCAGAGCTTGGATGGGAGGCAGAGAACGGAATCGAAGAAATGTGCGCCGATTCCTGGAAGTGGCAGTCTATGAATCCGAATGGGTATGAGGAAGCATAGATTTTCAAAGGACGAGCTTGAAATATATGAAAGAAGGAACATGCAGGGGAGAGCTACACCATGAGAAAGGGATTTGACAACGAAAAATATCTGAAAATGCAGTCCGAGCATATTCGGGAGCGGATAGGTCGGTTTGACAACAAGCTGTACCTGGAGTTTGGGGGGAAGCTCTACGACGATCACCATGCCTCCCGTGTTCTTCCCGGCTTTGAGCCGGATAGCAAGCTGCGGATGCTGATGCAGCTTAAGGAGCAGGTAGAGATCGTCATTGTCATCAGTGCCGAGGATATTGAGAAAAATAAGATCCGCGGCGATCTGGGAATCACCTACGATTCCGATCTGCTGCGTCTGAAAAGCATTTTCGAGTCAAAGGAGCTCTATGTGGGCAGCGTGTGCATCACCCATTTTGCAGGCCAGTACAGTGCTCAGATGTTCCAGAGCCGCCTGGAAAAAATGGGAATCCGGGTGTACCGTCATTATATGATCCCCGGCTACCCCAACAACGTTCCGGTCATTGTCAGTGAGGAAGGCTATGGCCACAATGAATATATCGAGACCTCGCGCCCCCTGGTGGTAGTGACGGCGCCCGGTCCGGGAAGCGGAAAGATGGCCACCTGCCTTTCCCAGCTTTACCATGAGCACAAGCGGGGAATTCGTGCGGGATACGCCAAGTTTGAGACCTTCCCCATCTGGAATCTGCCCTTGAGCCACCCGGTAAACCTGGCTTACGAGGCAGCTACGGCTGATCTGAATGATGTGAATATGATTGACCCCTTCCATCTGGATGCTTACGGGGAGAAGACGGTGAACTATAACCGGGATGTGGAGATTTTCCCGGTACTGCGGGCTATCTTCGAGCGGATTTACGGGGAATGCCCCTACCAGTCTCCTACGGATATGGGAGTAAATATGGTTGGAAGCTGCATTGTAGATGATGAGGTATGCCGTGAGGCATCGGGACAGGAGATTATCCGCCGATACTATCAGACCCTGGTCAGTATTGCCAGAGGAAAGGCAATGGAGGCGGAAGCCTATAAGATTGAGCTTTTGATGAATAAGGTGGGAATTACTGTGCAGGATCGCAAGGCAGTTCCCGCAGCCCAGAAGCGGGCGGAGGAGACGGGACATACTGCCGCAGCCATGGAGCTGAACGACGGCCGTGTGATCACCGGCAAGACCAGTGAGCTTCTTGGCGCCTGCTCCGCACTGCTGGTCAATGCCTTAAAAGAGCTGGCCGGGATCAATCACAAGGTACTCCTCATCACTCCAAACGTGATCCGTCCTATACAAAAGCTGAAGGTGGAATACCTGGGAAGCAAAAATCCCCGTCTGCATATGGAGGAGGTTCTCATAGCCCTCTCTGCCAGCTCCGAGAGCAATGAACTGGCAGATTTGGCACTGCGCCAGCTTCCGCGCCTGCGGGGGTGCCAGGTACATACCTCCCGCATGCTCAGCGCGGCAGATGAAAAGACCTTCCAAAGACTGGGGATTCACCTAACCTCGGAGCCCAGATAAAAGGAAACGTAAACAATTGTAAGATAATAGAAAAAAGACGGCCGGCGGCCGGCAAATAGAATTGCCTATAAAGGTGGAGCACTATTTGCCAGGCGCCGGCATTTGTATGTAAAACCTGCAAAACCGCATAAATCCATGAAACAGTGAAGGAAAATTCACACCTTCCGTATTGCTTTCTGGCAAAACACACACTATAATAGAAGTGTTATGGTCACAAAAGCAGGCCCTTTTCAACACATGACAGTCAAAAGTCAGGGGAACAAGAAATGAGGCATGCTTCGGTGACAGACACAAGGAGGAGAAAGATGGAAGAAAACAACAATTCCAACCGCCCGGGCAGCAATGGGCCAGGCAATAACGGCGGTGGGGACAACAATAAAAGTCCGAAAAACAGACAAAGCATTCTGGTGGTTCTCATTGTCACCATGCTGACCATGCTGGCCTGGAACTATTTCACGGGAATGGGCGCGGGCAGTACGGTCATCACCTATGACGAATTTATAGAAATGCTGGATAAGGGTGAGGTGGAGAGCGTAGAGCTAACCTCCAATCAGATTAAGATCACAGCCAAGGAGAAGAATGCCAGAGGCGGTGATATCATTTACACCACAGGTATTATGCCGGATTACCAGTTGGAGGAGAAGCTGATCGAGGCAGATGTGATCCACAGTGCCCCCATCAGTGATATGCGGGAAATGGTTCTCTCCGTGATCATCAATTTCCTGCTTCCCCTGGCATTTATCTGGCTGATCTTTGGCGTTGTCATGCGGAAAATGGGTGGCGGCGGCATGATGGGCATGGGCGTCGGCAAGAGCAAGGCCAAGGTATACATTGAAAAGGAAACGGGTGTCACCTTCAAGGATGTGGCAGGTGAGGAGGAAGCCAAGGAATCACTGCAGGAGGTAGTAGACTTCCTGCACAATCCGGGAAAATATGCAGAGATTGGTGCCAAGCTTCCCAAGGGAGCCCTTCTGGTGGGCCCTCCGGGAACGGGAAAAACCCTGCTGGCCAAGGCAGTAGCAGGAGAGGCCCATGTGCCCTTCTTCTCCCTGTCCGGCTCCGACTTTGTGGAGATGTTTGTAGGCGTGGGAGCCTCCCGTGTGCGGGATCTGTTTTCCGAGGCCAAGAAGCACTCTCCCTGTATTATTTTTATTGATGAGATAGACGCCATCGGCAAGAGCCGTGATTCCCGCTACGGCGGAGGAAATGACGAGCGGGAGCAGACCCTGAATCAGCTTCTGGCAGAGATGGACGGCTTTGACAGCCATACGGCCTGCCTGATTCTGGGAGCAACCAACCGACCGGAGGTTCTGGACCCAGCACTTTTGCGTCCGGGACGCTTTGACCGCCGGATTATTGTGGACCGCCCGGATCTCAAGGGGCGTGTGGACATTTTAAAGGTCCATGCCAAGAATGTAAATATGGATGAGACCGTGGATCTGGACGAGATCGCCCTGGCTACCAGCGGAGCGGTGGGATCGGATCTGGCCAATATGATCAATGAGGCAGCCATCCTCGCAGTCAAGAATAAGAGAAAGGCTGTGGCTCAGAAGGATCTCTTTGAGGCCGTTGAGGTGGTATTGGTAGGAAAAGAGAAGAAGGACCGCATTATGAGCAAGGAGGAGCGCCGCATTGTGTCCTACCATGAGGTGGGCCATGCGTTGGTGAGCGCTCTGCAAAAGGATGCGGAGCCGGTGCAGAAGATTACCATTGTGCCCCGTACCATGGGTGCGCTGGGTTATGTGATGCAGGTGCCGGAGGAAGAAAAGTACCTGAACACCAAAAAAGAGATTGATGCCATGCTGGTGGGCTATCTGGCAGGCCGCGCGGCAGAGGAGCTGGTATTCGAGACGGTAACCACCGGAGCCTCCAATGATATTGAGAAGGCGACACGCCTTGCCAGAGCTATGGTAACACAGTACGGTATGTCCGAGAAGTTCGGACTTATGGGATTGGAAACCAGAGAAAATGAATACCTGACAGGCCGGACCGTCATGAACTGCGGTGACGCTACGGCAGCAGAGGTTGATCAGGAGGTTATGAAGATCCTGAAGGATTCCTATGAGGAGGCAAAGCGCCTCTTAAGTGAGAATCGGGATGCAATGGATAAGATTGCGGAATTTCTGATTCAGAAGGAGACCATCACCGGCAAGGAATTTATGAAGCTGTTCCGTGAGGCCAAGGGAATCCCGGAGCCGGAGGAAGAGGAGACGGAGAAGAAGGCTGAGACAGCAGAAAATCCGAATGGCACAGCGGAAAAGGAAGCGCAAACAAGCCAGGAGGGTGTGGCGGACCAGGAATCACAGGTAAGCCAGGAAAATGCAGCGAATCAGGAATCACAGGCAAGCCAGGAAAGTACGGCGAATCAGGAAGCCCAGGTAATCCGGGAGAATACTGCGGAGCAGGAAGCACGTACGGACCAGGAGGGATACATCAGCAACAGATGGGAATGACGAGCCTTCAAAGCCTCCCGTGGTTATTGCCAGAGAAAGGCGCTGAACATAGAACAGCCATATTTCATGCAGGTGTACCGGAAGAAATATGACGGAACCGGAATAGAGAACTATGCCCATTAAGATTGTAAGAAATGACATAACAAAAATGCATGTGGATGCTATCGTCAACGCGGCCAATGAGAGTCTTTTAGGAGGCGGAGGCGTGGACGGCTGTATTCACCGGGCGGCAGGCAGAGGACTTCTGGAGGAGTGCCGGACCTTAAACGGCTGTCCCACCGGAAGCGCAAAGCTTACGGGAGGCTATGACCTTCCATGCCGCTATGTAATTCATGCGGTAGGTCCTCGGTGGAGAGGCGGAAAAATGGGAGAGCGGGAGCTTTTAAGCTCCTGTTACCGTACTGCCCTGAAGCTGGCCGCAGAGCAGCAGTGTGAGACGGTGGCATTTCCTTTGATTTCATCAGGAATCTATGGATACCCCAAGGATCAGGCCCTGCGTGTGGCCATGGATACCATCAGTGAGTTTTTATTTGACCATGAGCTGCTGGTGTATCTGGTGATCTTTGATAAGGCATCCTATCAGATTGGTGAGAAGCTGTATCAGGACATTACGGCCTATATTGACGACCAATATGAGGAGGCTCATACGGAGCGTTACAGGGAAAGCGGCTGGCCGGAGATGCGTGGGGGGATGCCTGCGCCCATGTGCGCATCCATGCCTGCCTCCGCAGGAGCTCCCCAGGCTGTTTCCGCAGAGACTCTCCAGGCTGCTTCCGGGAAATCCACGGATGCGAAGCCGTCCTTTTGGAAAAGAAAGAAAAAGCCTGAGAAGGAGTTCCTGGAGGAAGTGTCCTATAGGGAGGCGGCCCCCCGGCCGAAGGCGGACCCTGGACTTGAGGAGCTGCTGCGGCAGATTGACGAGAGCTTTTCCCAGATGCTTCTGCGAAAGATCGATGAAAAGGGAATGACAGACGCCCAGTGCTATAAAAAGGCAAATATAGACCGGAAGCTGTTTTCCAAGATCCGCGGTGACATTCACTATAAGCCCAGCAAGCCCACGGCCCTGGCCTTTGCCATTGCCCTGGAGCTTCCCTTGGAGGAGACCAGGGATCTTTTAATGAAAGCAGGCTTTGCCCTGTCCCACAGCAACCGCTTTGATGTGATCATCGAGTACTTTATCGCCAAAGGCAATTACAATATTTTTGAGATTAACGAGGTTTTGTTTGCTTTTGATCAAAGCCTGCTGGGAGCATAGCGTACTGTCTGCCCGGCAATCAAACCATACACCAAGGATTTGTCGCCTGGTGAGCGACCATTTTACGTGTCGGAAGCCTTATGATGTATTTAACAAATAACAGATGCAAGCAAGCTGTTAGTGGCAAACATCAAAAAGGAGGATGACACAATGAAAAAGAATTTAACGGAATTGGTATTTATTCTGGATCGCAGCGGCTCCATGAGCGGACTGGAAGGAGACACTATCGGCGGCTTTAACGGAATGCTTAAGAAGCAGAAAAAGGAAGAGGGAGAGGCTTACGTGACCACCATACTTTTCGATAACGTCTGTGAGCGGATTCATGACCGGGTGGAGCTTGGGAAGGTACCACCTATGACAGAGAAGGAGTATTCCGTAAGAGGCTGTACGGCCCTTTTAGACGCCATGGGAGAAGCCATTTCCCATATTGGGAATATCCATAAGTATGCAAGACCGGAGGATGTGCCGGAGCATACCCTTTTTATCATCACCACCGACGGAATGGAAAATGCCAGCCACCGGTACACCAGGGAGATGGTAAAGAGCATGGTGGAACGGCAGAAGGAGCGCTACGGCTGGGAATTCCTGTTCTTAGGGGCCAATATGGACGCCATTTCCGAGGCGGCTTCCTTTGGAATCGGCGCAGATCGGGCGGTGTCCTTTCAGTGCGACAGCGCCGGAACACAGCTCAATTACCAGGTGCTGGATGAGGCCATCTCCTGTGTCCGGGCCTCCGCTCCTCTTTCAGCCAATTGGAGCAGGCCCATACGGGAGAATTTGGAAAAGGAAAAGAAACGTCCCAGGAGAAGCCTGTTTTCCCGAAAATAGTAATGGAATTGAGGGTGATAAGCCATGTTTGATATTGAAGAAGAATTGAAAAAGCTCCCCGCCAAGCCAGGGGTTTATCTGATGCATGACGAAAAGGATGCCATCATTTATGTGGGCAAGGCGATTTCCCTGAAAAACCGGGTGCGTCAGTACTTCCAGTCCAGCCGGAATAAGGGGGTCAAAATCGAACAGATGGTGACCCACATTGCCCGCTTTGAGTATATCATCACCGATTCGGAGCTGGAGGCTCTGGTGCTGGAGTGCAACCTCATCAAAGAGCACAGGCCCAAATACAATACCATGCTCATGGATGACAAGACCTACCCCTATATTAAAGTAACCGTCAATGAAGAGTACCCCAGGGTGCTCTTTTCCCGTCAGCTGAAAAAAGACAAGGGAAAATATTACGGCCCTTACACCAGCGCGGGGGCGGTGAAGGATACCATCGATCTCATTCATAAGCTGTACCGTATCCGCACCTGCAGCCGGAATCTGCCCAGGGATATGGGAAAGGACCGGCCCTGCCTGAATTACCACATCAAGCAGTGCAACGCTCCTTGCCAGGGATACATTTCCAAGGAAGAGTATGGGAAAAATGTGGCAAAGGCGCTGGAATTTCTGAACGGAAATTACGGCCCGCTGATTCGGGAGCTGGAGGAAAAGATGAAGGCTGCTGCGGACGCCATGGAGTTTGAGGCGGCCATTGAGCAGAGGGAGCTGTTAAACAGCGTGAAGCAGATTGCCCAAAAGCAGAAAATCACCCACAGCGATATGGAGGATAGGGACATTATTGCCCTGGCAAGCGAGGGTGAGGACGCGGTGGTCCAGGTGTTCTTTATTCGGGACGGACGGCTCATTGGCCGGGATCATTTTTATCTTCGGATAGCGGAGGGAGAGCAGACCAAGGAAATCTTGAGCAGCTTTATCAAGCAGTTTTATGCGGGAACGCCCTATATTCCCAGGGAGCTGATGCTTCAGGAGGCCATAGAGGACGGCGAAGTCATTGAGCAGTGGCTTTCCGCCCGGAAGGGGCACCGGGTTTACTTACGGATTCCCAAGATTGGAACCAAGGAAAAGCTGGTGGAGCTGGCGAAGAAAAATGCCGCCCTGGTGCTGAGCCAGGATAAGGAAAAGATCAAGCGGGAGGAGGGCCGCACCATCGGCGCCATGAAGGAGATTGCCTCCCTCCTGGGGCTTTCGGACATCAGCCGGGTGGAGGCATTCGATATCTCCAACACCAACGGCTTTGAATCTGTGGGCTCTATGGTGGTCTACGAGAGGGGAAAGCCCAAGCGCAGCGATTACCGGAAATTTAAGATACGCTCGGTGAAGGGGCCGGATGATTACGCCAGTATGCGCGAGGTGCTGACGCGGCGCTTCCTTCACGGCATGGAGGAGGAGCGACAGCTTAAGGACAAGGAGATTTCCAGCCAGTTTGGAAGCTTTACCAGGTTCCCGGATCTGCTGATGATGGACGGAGGCAGAGGGCAGGTGAATATCGCCTTGGAGGTCCTTAAGGAGCTGGGGCTTACGATTCCTGTCTGCGGTATGGTGAAGGACGACAATCACCGGACCAGAGGGCTTTACTTTCATAACGTGGAGATTCCCATTGAGAAGAATTCCGAGGGCTTCCGGCTGATTACGCGGATTCAGGATGAGGCCCACCGGTTTGCTATCGAGTATCACCGATCCTTAAGGAGCAAGGAGCAGGTGCACTCTGTTCTGGATGACATAGAGGGCATCGGGCCTTCCAGACGGAAGGCGCTTATGAAGCATTTTCAGTCATTGGAGGCCATACGGCAGGCGGATGTGGATACATTGGCCGGGGTTCCCTCTATGAATCGGCGGGCGGCGGAGAAGGTGTATGGTTTTTTCCATGAAAAATAGAAGGCAGTTATTTATCATACGGGGGGAGAGCAGGAGGTATTAATATGAAAAAGAAACTGAAGTTGCTTCAATATGGCATAAGTTCCGCCATCTTGATATGGGGCGCTATAGACTGTTTATATCAATTTATAGGATTGGTCACTCATCCGGAATGGAGTGCGGCACACTCTGTACCGTTTATATGGTTCTTGGTATTTTATTTTACACCTGCTGTTATCATATTTCTTGTGATTGCATTGATCAGGCATTTCATCAAGTAATCTATGGAGAGATAGCTGAATAAAATAAGAAAAGGGGCTCCTCTGGAAGCTCCTTTTCTACTGCCCAACTTTCCACTTCCTTATTGCAACTCCCCCGCATCCTATGATAAAATAAAACCAGTTTACAACACCTGGGAAGGGTGAAAAAGTACGGAAACGGGAAATAAGAAAGGGAAAGACTATGGCGGTTGTACAAAGCATTGAGCTCACAAAAATGGTTGAAAAACTGAATCTGAAAAACGAGACCCCGGACATTGACATGTCAGGGATGAAGCTGGTTACCCCGGAGGTGAACCGGCCGGCCCTGCAGCTGACAGGGTACTTTGATCATTTTTCATCGGAACGGGTGCAGATTGTAGGATATGTGGAATATACCTATCTTCAGAGCAGAACCAAGGAGGAAAAGGCTCCCATCTACGAGAGATTTTTCTCCAGCAATATTCCCTGTGTGGTCTACACCTCACAGACAGAGCCGGAGGAGGAGGCCCTGGAGCTGGCCCATAAGTATCAGGTGCCAATCTTAAGCACTCCGGTTATGACCTCCAACTTTATGGCAGAGGTCATCCGCTGGATGAACGTGGAGCTGGCCCCCCGGATCTCCATTCACGGCGTGCTGGTGGATGTGTACGGCGAGGGCGTGCTGATTATGGGTGAGAGCGGAATCGGAAAGAGCGAGACGGCTCTGGAGCTGATTAAGCGCGGCCACCGTCTGGTAACGGATGATGTGGTGGAGATTCACAAGGTCAGCGACGATTCCCTGGTAGGCCGTTCTCCTGAGATTACCAAGCATTTTATTGAGCTTCGGGGTATCGGCATTGTGGATGTAAAGACCCTCTTCGGCGTGGAGAGCGTGAAGGAAACCCAGACCATTGACATGGTAATTAAGCTGGAGGATTGGGATAAGGACAAACAGTATGACCGTATGGGCCTCCAGGAGGAGTACACGGAGTTTTTGGGAAATAAGGTGGTCTGCCATTCTCTCCCCATTCGTCCGGGCCGGAACCTGGCGATTATCGTGGAGTCTGCGGCGGTCAACCACAGACAGAAGAAGATGGGCTACAATGCGGCGGAGGAGCTTTACCGCCGTGTTCAGGCAAATATTGCAAAGAGAGATTAAACAAAGGGGGAGCAGCAGATGAAAAAGTATTGCTTTGGAGCGGATATCGGCGGAACAACCGTAAAGCTTGGCCTATTTGACACAGAGGGAAACGTACTGGACAAATGGGAGATTAAAACCCATACGGAAAATGAGGGAGCAGCCATTCTGCCGGACACAGCAGCAGCTATTTTGGCAAAGATGGAGGAGAGAAAGCTGAAGCCTGAGGAGGTTGCCGGAATCGGCGTGGGAGTTCCGGGACCCGTATCTATAGACGGTGTTGTTCCTCACACGGCCAACCTGGGCTGGGGGTATAAGGAAGTAACAAAGGAGCTTACCGAGCGTACAGGCCTTCCCAGCAAGGCGGCAAACGACGCCAATGTGGCGGCTTTAGGAGAGATGTGGATGGGCGGAGCCAAGGGACACAAGGATGTTCTGCTTTTGACCCTGGGAACCGGCGTAGGCGGCGGAATCATTGTGGACGGCAAGATCCTTACCGGAGCTCATGGCGCGGGCGGTGAGATTGGTCACATTCATGTGGAGGATAACGTAGAGGAGCACTGTGGCTGCGGCAACCAGGGATGTCTGGAGCAGTTTGCCTCCGCAACGGGAATCGCCCGTCTTGCCAGGGTAGCTCTGGCGGAGTGTGAGGAGCCCTCTCTTCTTCGTGAGGGAGAGGTGACGGCGAAGGCGGTCTTCGATGCCTTGAAGGAAGGGGATGAGCTGGCGAAGCGGGTAGTGGAACGCTTTGGAAAGTACCTGGGAACGGCCATCTCTGTGATGGCCGGCATCCTGGATCCGGAGGTTATTGTAATCGGCGGCGGTGTGTCAAAGGCCGGATGGATTCTTCTGGATTATATCCGCAAATACTATAAGCCTTATGCCTACAAGTCCTCCAAGGATACGGAATTCGCTCTGGCGCAGCTTGGGAACGATGCAGGGATTTATGGCTGTGCGAAGCTGATACTGGATTGATGCCTATTAAATAAATTTTTTTCTTGCGCTTGGTATATAGATATGCTATTGTGAAAGTGCATTTTTTGTATCGGATCAGTGTGCGCTGAATATACTGGATAAGGTATATAATGACATTTGATGTACATTTGTGGTAACAGTTTGATTTTGGGAGAGTGGAAAAAGCATGTATACAAGTGAAAAGATTTTTATCATGAAATTTCTTGCCGGATTGAAGAAACTTGGTATAACGGAGATCCCGTATGATAATATGGAATTTTATAATGGAGCCGAGAGTATGCAGCAGTATTTTCAGCAACATAGAAAAGCCATGGGAAGTCATGCCAATGAATTGTCCATGCTTTTTCTGAAGAATCCGATGGGTGGAATTTTTTCTGAATTCAGAGAGGGCATTGCAAGACAGAATGGTGGCTTGATGACCTTCGAGAATCCTCATTATGTCAGCGCAACCATAAAGCTTGACAGAGAAGGTGTGGATTATATTCTGAACCAAGAAGACAATCTGGATGTTTCGAATGAGCAGATATTGGAGCTTTCCAAAGCCTTTTGTTACGGTGCCGGACTTGCCTTTGAAGCTGAAGAGATTCAATATTGAAAATAGAATTATCAATCGTGATTTGAGGTTAAATGGACATGCTTGCATGTCCATTTGAATTATGGAGGCAAAAATGCAGTTTAGAGATATATTTAAAACAGATGTATGCAGGGATTTGTTTAAAAGTGTAAATTGTTTTTCATCCCATTTTTTAAAGGGGTATAATGATCAAATTGAATCTTTGGGTTTTTATGCAAGACCCAAAGATATATTTGACTATATTTGGGGAACAGTTGAGCTTAGTGCAGTAGAAATATGTCTTTTGGATAGTCCGCTTATTCAACGTCTGCGCAATATAAAGCAGTTGGGGTTTGCGCATTATGTTTATTGCAATGCGGATTACAGCAGATTTGCACATACAATCGGGGTTGTGGAGATTTCAGGAAGAATGGCGAATGTGGTAACACGAAATTTAAAACAACCGATTTTAAATAATCAGACCTTTTATATGCGGGAAGTTATTCGTCTTGCGGCAATTTTCCATGATTGTGGGCATATGTTTTACAGCCATGTATCGGAGAAATTTTTCACAGATAATCCAAACTGTAAGTATAATCAAATGATTACCAAGGCACTTTCATATTTTAATGAGCAAATTTCCACAAGAGCAGCCTTTCATGAGATGCTGAGTGTTATGATTGTGAACTCAGATGAGGTATATCGCCTTTTTCTCTGATAGCGAAACATATGGAACATTCCAGAATTCGGGAAAATGAAGAAACGGACTTACTGATTGACTATATTTCAGGGCTGATTGTTGGCACAGCTGTGGATAAAAATATTTTGCCCTACTCTATGATAATTAAAGGTGCGATTGATGCCGATCGCATGGACTATCTATCAAGGGATTCCAGTACTACAAAGGTTCCCTTAGCAGTGGACATAGGAAGACTAATCAATAAAGTGACGGTGGTTAAAATAAATGACTATCAGCCATCCAGGGTTTGGAATGATCATACAACGGAGGATTATCCATATCAAAGCATGGCTATCCAATACTCCGCACGAAGGCTTATTGGCCAATTATCTATGGCACGTTCAATATTCTATCAAAGTATTTATTTTCATCATAAAAAGCTGACAGCGGAAGCTATGTTTCGGAAGGCTTGTGAATATATCTTTGAATTAACACCAGATATGGATTTTTCACAAATCATGTCTTTCCATGATCATATTTTTAATGAATATTTTGCTGAAGTTATGGTTCCCCCAAAATATCGTGATGATTCAAAATGCAGAGTTGCATACGATATACTCATTCGAATCAGAGATCGCAACTTATATAAAAGGGTTGCCAGCTTTTCGCAGGATGTACTTGATTCGGTTGAAAATTATGTTTATGAATCCTTTGTGACAAATGTTATAGAGGATCAGGCATCAGAGGCTTATTCATTTTTTGTAAAGCGGTTGACAGAGGAATATTATAAAGTACTGGATTGCTTAAATAAACAGCGGCCTGCAGATCCTCCAGCATTTATGTTTATTGAAGCCAATTGGATTAACAAAATGACAGATGACATTCCGGTAGATTTTGGGAATGCGCCTTACAGAATGTCTTCTCAGATATATAAGGAGACTCCTACCTTTGGGGAAGAAAACCGCCAGAAGGAATATTATCTGGTAACGGATCAAGATGAGAGAGAATTGGTTTATGCAGCACTAGAACGGGTTCTGTACCTGCAATATAAAATCAGGATTCAGGAAAATGCATATACTTGCGCAAAATTTACTAGTGAGCAGTTGGATAAAATAAAGGGGAAATTATTGGAGGACAATTATTATAACGATTCTCTTTGTCTTTTGTCTGATCGAATTATAAAGCAGCTGTATGATTCGCAGCTGTTTCGAAATGTGGCCAATAAATATCGAAGCTTTATAGGGGTAAGGCAATCACGGGTAACGGAGAGCTCTCTGTTCCAATATTTAAGACAGTATCTGCTGGTATATTGTAATAAAGAAGAGATTAGATACCTGTTAGACGGTGTGTTGCGCTTGCTTATGGAAGCAACCTTTATAGATCGAGAATTTTTTTCGGGAAATGTTTCATCACTTATGAAAAAAATTTTAGAAAAGGGATATAAAAATAATTACATGGTTAAATTAGGCGGAGCTTTTGATAGCGCAAACAGGCTCACATACTATTTTAATGACATCAAAGAAAAGAGGGAATTTAATTTTGTTGAAACGGTACCTGATACATTAAAAATTGCAAACAACTCTGATAGCTGTATAGTGTTTTTTGATGATGGTGCTTATTCCGGTAAGCAGGTAGTGTCTATCTTTCAGGAACTTATGGGAGTTCCCGTTGAACAAAGAGAAACTAATGAAACGCATACAAAAGAATTGGATGAGGAAAGTAAAAGACTGATTCAATCA
Source organism: bacterium 1XD21-13 (assembly GCA_009917555.1). Classification (GTDB taxonomy): domain Bacteria; phylum Bacillota; class Clostridia; order Lachnospirales; family Lachnospiraceae; genus Laedolimicola. The sequence continues at coordinate 93,658 of QZDX01000009.1, forward strand.
TCAAGAATTATATTGGCATACATATGTTTTAATAAAAACTCGGAGAAATGGATATTGGACAAGCTGATTGAATTGGGAATAGGGAACGTAGAAATTGTTTTTGAAAGAGATCTTTCCCAAAAAGTATTTTCCAGGCCAGGGGAGATTTTTTCATCTGAAAAGCAATGTGAGGTTGTAAAGAGTAAACTGGTGGAAATCGGATATCAGGTACAACGTTCTTCAAAGGTTAAGGCAGATGGGAAAACCTTCAAGGAAAGATGGGATGAAAAGCGGGTTAAAAATTCTGCATTGGGCTATAACGACGCACAGCAGATGGTTGTATTTGAGTTTAATGTCCCTACCTATACACTGACGCCTTTTTGGCAGAATGGGAGCTATCAGGGAACGAAGTGGAAGGGGTTGTTTCAAAGAACAGATAAATAGTTTTACTGTCTGGACATAAGGCATAAAATTTACCAAGGATCTTCCAAAAAGTGACATTTTTTTTGACACCGGAAACCATTGACTTTTTTGGGAGGCTGTACTAGAATAGAAGAAACAAAAGATAATACATAAGATACGAATGATGACAAAGGCGTTACCAATTCCCGTGGTAACGCCTTTTTTTGTGCAGGAGGGAATTCTTCCTGCACGATTTTATCTTTTGTTTAGGGCCGAAGGCCCTATCTCTCCCTTTTATATTCGACCTTTTGTTCCGGCTGCGGCTGTATTGCGCAGCCGGGCAAAGTCGATGTAAAAGCGTTTGTAATGAAGGGTTTTTTTGGCGAGAAATGGTGAAACATGGCGGCGAGAGCTGTCTTGTTTTACCTGGATAAACTCGCTATAATTGCGTCATCCTAAGGGTTAGGAAGGGATGATGCGCGTGAAAGGGCTTACAAAAGAGACATGGATGGAGGCTGTTGTTTTTGCGTTTGTAGTCGGCGTCTGGCTTTTGTGGGCTTTTATTTTGCCTCTCAATGAGGGACCGGATGAAAATATGAGGCTGCAGATCGCGGAATTTATTCTGGAATATGGAAAGCTTCCCACAGGCTACCAGAAGGAGATTATGGACTATACTTGGGGCTTTACCTATGGCTTTCGTCCAATTCTTCCCCAGATGCTGGAGGCTTTGCTCATGCGGCTTTCCATGGTTTTTACACAGGACGCATTTGCGCTGCTGTTTGCAGGAAGGCTTGCCAGTGTGCTTTGCGGGGTGATATTTCTTGGGTATGTGCGAGCTCTGGGGCATCTGCTGTTTGAGGACAGGCTTTTAAGATGGCTGTTTATACTGCTGAATCTATGTCTTCCCCAGTCCAGCTTTTTATTTTCCTATTTGAATTGTGATTCTATGGCGCTGATGGCTTCGGCTATGATCCTGTATTATCTGTTAAAAGGAAGAAGGGATTCCTTCTCTGTCAGGACATGTGTCTCTTTAGCCGTAAGTCTTTCTATCTGCGTACTCTCTTATTACAATGCCTATGGATTTTTGCTGACCGCATGTTTTCTGTTTGCAGGCTGTTATTGGGAACGGGGCAGAAAGGGAGAGGCATGTCATAGGGAATTTTGGAAAAAAGGCTTCTTGATTGGCGGGCTTGTATTTGCATTGACCGGATGGTGGTTTGTGCGAAATTATATGCTGTATGACGGAGATTTTTTGGGACTGCGGACCCAGGAGGAATATGCCGAGCGATATGCCTTGGATCTGTATAAACCCTCAGGGAGAAGAAACTGTATCAACCAGGGAATTTCCTTGGCGGATATGCTCTTTCGATCAGACTGGGCGGTTTCCGTGTTTAAGAGCTTTGTGGGAATATTGGCGCCTCTGACCGAGGCTCACCGGGCTTGGATCTTTGTGGGCTATGGCCTGTTGTTTCTGGCCGGAGGGATTGGAATTGCATGGGAATGCGGGCAAGGGCTCCGAAGAAGGTGGGGAGCGGAAAGAAAAGGGACAGCTGTGGATGTGTTCCAGGTGATGCTTCATGTAGGGTTTATGACAGCGGTGCTGCTGCCCAATGCTTTGAATGTCTGGTATTCCTATTCCAATGACTATCAGCCCCAGGGGCGTTATAGTATGCCTATGCTGGTGCCCTTTATGTATTATGTGGTGCGGGGGCTTGGATTCCTAAAGGGGAAGCTGGAAAAGGCTTGGGGAATGAGAAGGAACGATTGGATCAGGCTGACAGGAGGACTGGCATGTCTTTGGATGCTTGCGGTGCTGGGATACTGCACGGCGAGGATTATGTGGCCGGCTTACCGGAATGTGGAGGACAAGGCGGAGGTGCGGGTATACACCATGGAGGAGCTGTATGGAGAAAAAAGCCCCTAATATGGGAGGATGCCAGGTGGCTGGTCCACCTGGCATTTATTATGAAAAAGTTTATTCAAAAAATAGTAATTGCTTACTAGGGGCTGTCATGTTGTTTTTTGTCTTGCTTTATCTTATGGTCTTATTATATGGAATAGAAATGAATGGATTATGTTAATCAATTTAACGATTTTTAAAAGATGTGTGAATAAAATATGAACGCGGCCGATGTTGGACTTATTTGGAAAAGCAATAGGGGTTTTGTGGTTTTTGGTTGGGGTCAGGGCAGTAGAAGGGGAAATTTTGTGAAAATTTTAAGAAATATGAAATAGCTTTGAGAATTTTTTTAGAACATCCCACCATTGACATTTTTCTTGAGGAGGGTATAATTAGGGGCATATCAAAGGAGATTTAGGTGAGCACATACCGCTCGCAGAAATCTCCTTTTTTATGTATACGGGCATCCGAAAGAAGATGTAATTCAAAACTGACAGGAGCCCGGTTATCATTACAGAGCGGCCGCCTGTATGAGAAACTGTTTACACAGGTAATTAAAATCCGGCTTTACGGCCTCTGCACAACCCAGAGCCTGCAAAGGCGGAATGGAGGAGGAAACGTTATGACAGAAGAATTATTGAATGCTGTAAGCAGCCAGGTCTTTGCGGTCTGGTTTCTCATAGGAGCAGCCCTGGTATTTTGGATGCAGGCAGGCTTTGCCATGGTAGAGACAGGCTTTACCAGGGCAAAGAATGCAGGAAATATTTTGATGAAAAATCTGATGGATTTCTGTATCGGAACTGTAGTATTTATCCTGATCGGCTTCAGCCTGCTGCTTGGCGAGGACTTGATGGGGCTGATTGGAAAGCCGGGCTTTGACATTTTTACAAATTATGCGGATTTTGACTGGTCCAACTTTGTATTCAACCTGGTATTCTGTGCTACCACAGCCACAATCGTGTCCGGCGCAATGGCAGAGCGCACAAAATTTTTATCCTACTGCGTGTACTCAGCCATAATCTCAGCCGTCATATATCCCATTGAGGCACACTGGATCTGGGGCGGCGGCTGGCTGGCCCAGATGGGCTTTCATGATTTTGCAGGCTCCTGCGCCATCCATATGGTAGGCGGAATCTCCGCCCTCATCGGTGCAAAGATTCTTGGACCCCGCATCGGGAAATTTGTAAAAGACAAGGATGGAAAGGTAACAAAGGTCAATGCATTTCCGGGACATAATCTTCCCATTGGATGCCTGGGCGTATTTATCCTGTGGCTTGGCTGGTACGGCTTCAACGGCGCCGCGGCCACCAGCGTAGAACAGCTGGGCTCCATCTTCGTAACCACCACAATCGCCCCGGCCATAGCCACCGTAGTATGCATGGTATTCACCTGGGTAAAATACGGAAAACCCGACGTATCCATGTGTCTGAACGCTTCCCTGGCCGGCCTGGTAGCCATCACCGCCCCCTGCGATGTCACAGACGTGGCAGGCGCCCTGGCCATTGGCGCCGTATCCGGCGTACTGGTAGTATTTGGCGTATGGTTCCTGGATTATGTGCTGCATGTAGACGATCCCGTAGGCGCCGTAGCCGTCCACTGCTTAAACGGTATCTGGGGAACCCTGGCGGTAGGTCTCTTTGCCACCACCACCGCACCGGGCAATGACAGCCTGACCGGATTATTCTACGGCGGCGGTTTCGACCTCTTGGGCAAGCAGCTTATAGGCTTCGCAGCCGTGGCCGCCTGGACAGCCGTTACCATCACCATAGCATTTATCATAATCAAAGCAACCATAGGTCTCAGGGTAACAGAGGAAGAAGAAATCGTAGGTCTGGATTCCTGCGAACACGGGTTACCCTCTGCCTACGCAGGCTTCAGCATCATGGACATTGCCAACACCATGACCATGGAGATCAACGAAAACACCAACCTGGGCGTAGAAGACTACGACGCAGCCTCCAACGCACAGAGGGATGCGGCAGTCAAAGTAGTAGAAGCCCCCGTCACCACCTCCGGCATCTACAAGGTAGCCATCATAGCCAAGCTGTCCCGCTATGACAAGCTGAAAAAAGCCATGAACGACATCGGCGTAACGGGAATGACCGTCACCCAGGTCATGGGCTGCGGCGTCCAAAAGGGAGCCGGCGAGCGCTACAGAGGCGTAGAAATGGACGCCACCCTGCTCCCCAAGGTAAAAGTAGAAGTAATCGTAGGTAACATCCCGGTCAACACCGTCATAGAGACAGCCAAAAAAGTCCTCTACACCGGCCACATAGGTGACGGCAAAATCTTCGTCTACAACGTAGACAAAGTAGTAAAAGTCCGCACCGGCGAAGAAGACCTGGCCGCCCTGCAGGACGTAGAATAAAAATATATACTAAAAAAACCATAAAATAATTCCTATAAATCCATAAAAAACAGAGATACTCCCCCAGCAGCTTAGAAGTCAGGGAGAGGAGCATAAGGGCCCGCCGGATTTTCCAATATCAAGGTGTCCGCCTGTTCTCGAACGCTCCGTCTGATACGGACGAACATTGCCAAAAGATCTAAAAGTATACAAACACATTTCCAGGCAATGTACGACCGGAGCAGACGGAGTGTACGAGAACCGCGCGAACACCGATATGGAAAATCCGGCGGGCCCTTATGCTCCTCTCCCGTCCGTCTAATACATACTTTACAAACATTTTACAAATACTGCGACTATATTTAACCCCATTCTGCTAAGCTATCCCCATACCCAAAGATCAAGTTTTTACAAAAACAAAAAAGGAGGACCCCATATGTCTCACATAGAAATGCTATTCCGCTTCATCGGCGGCCTTGGAATGTTCCTATATGGAATGAATGTCATGGCAGACGGTCTGCAGAAATCCGCAGGAAATCATATGCGTCATCTACTTGGCATTCTGACCAAAAACCGCCTCCTGGGAATCCTCCTTGGCGCCGGTGTCACCGCAGTCATCCAGAGCAGCTCCGCCACCACCGTCATGGTAGTAGGCTTTGTAAACGCCGGACTCATGAACCTGACCCAAGCAGCAGGAATCATCATGGGAGCCAACATCGGAACCACCATTACCGCCTGGGTCGTATCCATGAGCGAATGGGGCAGCGTCCTAAAGCCTGAATTCTTTGCCCCCCTGCTCATTGGAATTGGCGCATTTCTAATCCTGTTTTCCAAAAAAGAGAAGACCCATGAGCTAAGTGAGATCCTTATGGGCTTTGGCCTCCTATTCATTGGCTTAAGCTTTATGTCAGGAGCCATCACTCCCTACAGGGATGCCCCCATTTTTTCCGAAGCATTCCGTATCCTTGGCAGCAACCCCATCCTGGGCATCCTCACCGGACTTGTAGTAACGGCAGTGATCCAGAGCTCCTCTGCCTCCGTGGGTATCCTACAGACCCTGGCGGCAAATGGCGTGGTAACCTGGAATTCTGCCATTTACATCACCCTGGGGCAAAATATCGGAACCTGTGTGACGGCGCTGCTGTCAAGCCTTGGGGCTCACCGCACGGCCAAGCGGGCGGCAGTCATCCATCTGCTCTTTAATGTAATGGGAGCTATCCTGTTCGGGGGAATCCTATTTGTGATCTTCACCTTTAGCCGCTCCCTTGCAGGGGCAACCATTAACAGCGTGCAGATTTCCATTTTCCATACCATCTTTAATGTGACCAATACAATCCTTCTATTCCCCTTTGCCAACTGGCTGGTAAAGATGTCAGGGCTTCTGGTAAAAGGAGAGGAAGAGCCGGAGGAGGAAGAGAGCTTCCAGCTTCCCAATCTGGATGAGCGTATCCTGGAAACCCCGTCCTTTGCGGTGGAATATGCGGTCAAGGAGACCGTGCGTATGGGGGAGCTGGCATGGCAGCATGCAAAGCTTGTTTTTGACGCAGTCCGCACAGGCAGTCAAAAACGGGTTGACAAAGCCTATAAAATAGAAGAAACTATGAATAGATACGAGAGGCAGATGACAGAATACCTGGCCAAAATCAGCAAAACCTCCCTTACGGATCATCAGAGGCAGGTGGTGGGGAATCTTCTCTATACCGTGGGCGATATTGAGCGGATGAGCGATCACTGCGATAATATTGCTGAGATGGCCGAGCAGATGATAAAGGAGCGCCTGACCTTTTCCCTGGAAGCCCTGGAGGGACTGGAGGAAATCGAGGGTCTAGCCCTGGATGCCATGAAAGCATCCATTCTTGCCCGGCAGACAGAGAAAATGGCTTATGTACAGCAGACCATACAGATCGAGGATGAGATCGACGATCTGGAGGAGGAGCTGCGGGAAAAGCATATTGAGCGGCTGGCGAGAAATCAGTGCTCCGCAGCCAGAGGTGTGATTTATCTGGATATTTTGAGCAATATTGAGCGTATTTCCGATCATGCTGACAACATTGCCGGCTATGTGGCAGACGAAATACAGTGAGGTACAATTGGAACACTACTATGGATTTGAAAAAGAAATTTTTGATTGGCTATGCAGTGGCGGCTGTGGCTGCCCTGCTTGCCTTTGAGTATGCTTTTTGGAGTAACGGCTTTTCCTATCTGGAAAAACAGAGCGAGGCAGGATATCTGACCCAGGCAGAGATGCTTCGGGATATTCTTTTGGCAGAGCTGCCAAAGGGAGCTTTTTTGCCGGAGGAGATGGAAGCCTTTGCGGAGCAGTATGGGGAGAAATATGGGATTCGCATTACCATTATTGACCAGGAGGGACGGGTGCTGGGAGAATCCGAGGGACCGGGGCCTGCTATGAACAATCACTTGGATCGGGAGGAGGTTCAGAGGGCTCTGGCAGGGGAGAGCAACAGCATTCTCAGAAGCTCTGCCACCTTTGGCATGGATTACTGCTACTGTGCGGTCCCGATGAATGCAGGAGGCTTTCGGGGAGTGATTCGGACGGCAGTTCCCATGGAGGAGCTTCGGGATATGGATGACGAATTCCTGCGTTCCACCCTGCTTGCCATTGCAATCCTGCTTTTGCTGGTGCTCTCTCTTGTTATGTATTTTCGGAAATATTTGTCAGCCATGCGGGCAGTGGAGAATCAGCGCCGGGAATTTGTTTCCAATGTAACCCATGAGCTGAAAACGCCTCTCACCTCCATCCGGGGCTTTGTGGAGACCTTGAAAAACGGTGCTGTGGAGGACCCGGACTGTGCGGGACGGTTCCTGGATATTATTGATATTGAGACGGAGCGCCTGGGAAATCTGATTGACGATACTCTTCTCCTTTCCGAAATTGAGAGCAAGCAGGATGTGCGCCAGGAGCTCTGCGACGTAAATAAGGTGATAGAGGAGGTCACGGAGCTTTTAGCGCCCAAGGTAAAGCCCCATGTACGTCTGATATTTACACCGGACGCCGATGTACGGTCTTATACCTGCAATCGGGATCGGCTCAAGCAGCTTGTGATCAACCTGGTGGACAATGGGCTCAAAGCTACGGATTTTGGTGCGGTGACCATCCAGTGTAAAAGTACGGACAGTCATCTGGTTCTGGAGATTGCCGATACGGGGATTGGCATGGAGGCAGAGCAGACGGATCGGATTTTTGAGAGGTTTTACCGTGTGGACAAGGGGAGATCCAGGGCGCAGGGCGGTACGGGACTGGGACTGTCCATTGTGAAGCATATTGTGGAGCTTTACAGGGGAACGATCCAGGTGGAGAGTAAGCCGGGAGAGGGAACCGTGTTCCGGGTGGAGCTGCCCTATGATGAAAATAAGCCATCAGCCATTTCCATGCAATAGGGAAGTCTCCTACCTTATGGCTCTCCGCTTATCGCAATAGTTCGGATGGTTCACGTATATCCTGTTTGACACATCAGGGGGAAAAGATTGAAAATAGAATTTTCAATCTTGAGTTTATGTCTCAAATGAACGTGCAAGCACGTTCACTTGAGACATTAGGAGACAAATTATGGACAAGAAAATCATCCTCACAATTGATGACGAGCCCCATATCCTGGAACTGTTGGAATACAATCTGACCAGGGCCGGCTACAGGGTGCTTCGGGCAGATACAGGCGAAAAGGGGCTGGAGCTTTTGAGGAGCACGCAGGTGGATTTGGTGCTCCTGGATTGCATGCTTCCGGGAATGGACGGTATGGAGGTGCTTCGGGAAATACGTGGTGATTCGGGGCTGTCCGCTCTGCCAGTGATGATGCTGACTGCAAAGGGGGAGGAGATTGACAAGGTTCTGGGACTGGAGCTGGGGGCAGACGACTATCTGACGAAGCCATTTGGTATCCGGGAGCTGGAAGCCAGGGTAAAGGCCCTTTTGCGTAGAAGCGGGCAGAATCAGAAAGAGGTACAGCCGGAGGGACGGCTTGTGGTAGGAGATCTGGCGATCAATCATGCGGCCCGTGAGGTGACCCTGCACGGGCTTTCGGTGGTTCTGTCACGAAAGGAGTATGAGCTGCTCCATCTTTTAGTGGCCAACCCTAACCGGGTATTTACCAGAGAGCAGCTTTTGGAACAGATCTGGGGCTATGAGTATTTCGGTGAGACCCGTACCGTGGATGTACATATCCGAAGCCTGCGTAAGAAGCTGGAGCAGGACCCGGAGCATCCTCGGTATATCCATACGGTGCGTGGGATTGGGTATAAGTTTGTTAAGTGATGAGTGCGGACAAAAGAGAATAGACAGGGAGAGGGATTATCATGAAAAGGAATCATTTTATATTTCATACGGTATTGGCTTTCATATTGACACTGACGATTATTTCTGTGTCCGTGGTATTTACTCTGGCCTTTCGGCCGCTCTACTATTTGGATATCTCTGCGTTAAATATCCCGGAGCAGTCCGGGTATTCCGAGGAGGAGATTCGGGAAAATTATGATGTGCTGATCGACTATAATCTGTCCTTTGGCAGCGAACGACTGGAATTCCCGACTCTTGCTATGTCAGAGCCGGGGAGGATTCATTTTGAAGAGGTGCGTGATATCTTTAATTTATTCAAATATATGGCGATTGCGGGTGTTATTGTAAGTATAGCAGGGATCTTGTTCTGCATTCGCAGAAAAGAATACAAATTTCTCAAATTAACTTCCATTTTGGCTGTGGCACTGCCTACGGTGCTTGGTACTTTGGTGGCGCTGAACTGGGATTGGGCTTTTGTAGCCTTTCACCACCTGGCATTTAACAATGATTACTGGATTTTTGATCCGGCAACGGACCCGGTGATTACCATACTGCCGGATACCTTTTTCCTCCACTGTGCGCTGATGATTCTGGGATGTGTGGTGCTGGGGAGCGTGATTTGCGGTCTGGCTTATCGGAGTAAAAGTTTCAGGAAATAAGCGCTCATGCCGTGTAATTGAGCCGGACATTTCTTATTCCCCTGCCAGCATAAAATTCCGGGGATGTTTATTAAACAGAATGTCTTTCTGCTTTACATTGGATACATGTGTGTAGATTTCGGTAGTGCTGATGGAACTGTGGCCAAGAATCCGCTGGATATATCGGATATCAACGTCCTGCTCCAGCAGAAGAGTGGCAAGGGAATGCCGGAACATATGAGGTGTCAGGTGCTGTGGAATGTTGGCAAGCCGGGCATAGCGGTTGATCATAAAACGGACGGACTGATCGGACAATCTCTGTTTCAGCCTGTTTACAAAAAAATATCCGCAGATTTCTATATCATTTTGAAATGCCCTCTGATACAAGAGAAGTGCGGAGAGCACCTTGGGATTCCCAATCTGCAGTATTCGTTCTTTGGCGCCTTTTCCGTAAATTAAGATACTTTTATTCTCAAAGTCAATATCTGTTGGCTTTAGAGAACACAGCTCGGATATCCGAATACCGGTAGCAAAGAGCAATTCAATTACAGCAATATCTCGAATACAGCAGCGGAGCTGATGCTCGGAAGCTGCTTTTTCTTTTTGATTATACAGGGTTGCAAGAAATGTCTGTATGGAGTGAAAGGGAATGGTTTTAGGAAGGAGCTTGGCCTCCCGAAATCGGATGTCCAGCTTGGAAAATGGGTTTTCTTCTAAAAGCTCTTTGTATTCCAGATAATGAAAAAATGTTTTTAATGCGGCAATTTTTCGCTTTACAGTTTTGGGCTGGTATTCCTTGTGCAGATGTGTGATGTAGCGGTCAACGGTATCCTTGGAATAGAATTCTAAATAAGCTTTCTGATAATTCTCATATTGCTTCAGGTCAATCCGGTAAGCCTTTATGGTTTTCGGGTCTAATCGCTTCCGGCATTCACAGTATTCAAGATATTCCGTAACATAATAATTGAATGAATTCATAGATAAAGGTATTCCTTTCAGCTTTTTAGTTTATTATGCTTGCTGGAGGAGGTGTTTGTCTATGGATTTTTAATTTGGAGTGAAAATTCGAGGTCAAAAACAGATAGATTAAGGGTGAGATGATCCCAATGTGGTGGAATAATGATATAATACTATTGGTTTAATTTTAGGATAGAAATGGATTATATAAAGACTTGTCATATAAAAAATCTTACTTTCAAAATACCACAATCCCATTTTCAATATGGAATATCTTTGTGAATCCACCTGCAAAAGTAAAATATAAAAATCATCCACTACAAAACTATTGACATCCATAACCCCATCGAATAAAGTATGGAATAAACTATCATTTTTTGATGCTTCATTATGACATATATTTTTTAAGCAATATGTGAAGAATCCGAAAATAAGGAATAGATATCTCATATACCACAGTAACAAAATCTAAACCCATATAGAAACAACATAAAGCATTCCCAAAGGAAAACAGCCAAAATGAAAAAACAAACCAAAGTAGCCATCGTAGCCTGCTCCAACGCCCAACCCCATGCAAACCGTGAAAAACTAGCCAAATTAGAAGCTGCGCTATCAGAGCTTGGCCTAGTCCCCATTTTCGGAGATTACATCTACGAAAAAGAATCCATCTTCAGCGGCACCGGAAAGGAGCGTGCCGAAAGCTTAATGCGCTTTTACCGTGACCCGGAGATCCAGGCGATTTTCGACATTTCCGGGGGAGACATTGCCAACGAAATCCTCCCATTCCTGGACTTTGACGCGATTGCCAAGAGCAATGCCACATTTTGGGGTTACAGCGACCTGACAACGGTCATCAACGCAATTCTTGCAAAAACCGGAAAACCGTCCATACTCTACCAGATTCGTAACCTCATTTCCCCACATGCAGAGGAGCAGACAGCCAATTTTTCCGCAAGCATGTTTGAGGGAAAGCCGGATCTCTTTTCATTTGACTACGAGATGGTACAAAAGGAATCCATGCAAGGTATCGTGGCAGGCGGAAATATCCGCTGCCTTTTGAAGCTGGCGGGTACACCCTACTGGCCGGATATGAATGGAAAAGTATTACTTCTGGAAAGCCTTGGAGGGCTGGTGCCCCAGATGACAGCTTTTCTAAATCAGCTAAAACAGATTGGCGTATTTGAACAAATAAACGGAATTCTGTTGGGAACCTTTACAAAAATGGAAGAGGAAAATGCTGCCCCCTCTATGCTTGAGCTTGTCAAGCGGTATGCCGGAACGGAACTGCCCATAGCAAGGACAGGGGAGATCGGTCATGGAACGAATGCCAAAGCAATTGTAATTGGACAGGAGATGCATTTCACAAAATTTTCATAATTTGTCGTATTGACATTCCAGCATATGGGTATTAATATATAGCGTGATATATATTTGATATATACTACGCTATATATTTTTGCTGTTAGAGGAACAACGCCAAACTTTTCCAGTAATTAAAAGACATTTATTCCTGTTTTTCGCAGTAACATCCTTTATGGATGCATCGGTATATCCATTGTAGTTCTAGAAACATTCTGTAAAAAGGAGGTGACAGCCCATGCAGAGAGAGCCTCATAACATCAATAAACAGCTCAAGATGCTCCAAAAAACCTTTGAAGCGAGAAGAAATAAACACCTGCTGAAATACAATCTCACCTCATCCCAGCAGGAGATTCTCTTTTACCTGGGCTTCCACGAGGGAAAACCTATCCATCAGCGGGAAATAGAAAAATGGTTTCACCTGAAGAATCCAACAGTCACAGGCATCTTAAACCGCCTGGAGGAAAAGGGATTCATTGTGCGAAAGACCGGGGAGGCCGACAAGCGCTTCCGCATGATAGAGCTGACGGAAAAAAGCCGCTGTCTGATGCAGGAAATGTGTGAGGAAATGTGGCAGATGGATGACAAAATCTATAGCTGCATGACAGAGGAGGAGCGAATCCAATTCTCCGGCCTGCTGGAACGAATATTGAACACCCTGTCGGAAATATAACTGGGATATTACAAGACTATAATAAGGAGGATCATATGCTCAAGACACTAAAACAATACATCGGCGAATACAAAAAAATAGCAATATCAGCTCCTCTTTTCATCATTGCAGAGGTCATTCTGGAAATGTTTATTCCCCGCCTTATGGCAAATATCATTGACAATGGCCTGGGCACCGGAAATATGAGCTATGTGGTAAAGATCGGTCTCATCATGCTGGTGGTTTCCTTTGCCTCCCTGTTCTGCGGCGGCATGGCCGCCAAGCAGGCATCTATTGCCTCCACCGGCTTTGCCAAGAACCTGCGGGAAGCCATGTACGGCCAAATCCAGGAGTTTTCCTTCTCCAACATTGACCGCTTCTCCACGGCCGGCCTGGTCACAAGGCTGACCACGGACGTAACCAACGTACAGAACGCATTTCAGATGATAATGCGTATGTTCACCCGGGCGCCCATCACACTAATCACGGCGATGACGATGGCATTTCTTATCAATGCTCGTCTGGCTCTGGTATTTTTGGGAGCCTTGGTTTTCTTGGGCTGTGTGATTTTCTTCCTTATGGGCAAGGTGGGCCCCTATTTTCGGGAAATGTTTGAGAAGTACGACGGGCTCAATGCCAGCGTGCAGGAAAATCTCACCAGCATCCGTGTGGTAAAGGCATATGTAAGGGAAGACCACGAGACGGAAAAATTCAAAAAAGCCTCCCGGGCACTGTATCTCTGCTCGGTGCGTGCGGAAAAGGTTATGGTCAGCATGATGCCCATTATGCAGTTTACGGTGTACACCTGCATCATCCTGCTTTCCTGGCTGGGGGCAAGGACTATTGTAGTAGGCGGCATGACCACTGGCGATCTGATGAGCATGTTTACCTACACTATGAACATTCTCATGAGCCTGATGATGATCGCCATGGTCACGGTTATGATCTCCATGGCAAAATCCTCCGCTGAGCGTATCTGCGGCGTGCTGGACGAAAAGAGCGATCTGACCAGCAAGTCAGAGGGCGTAGCGGAAAAAGAAGTAAAGGACGGCTCTATTACCTTTGAGGACGTTTGCTTCAGCTACCACGGCGACAAAGAGAATCTCCACCTGTCCCATGTGAATCTGGAAATCCGCTCCGGCGAAACCGTAGGAATCCTGGGTGGAACCGGAAGCGCCAAGTCTACCCTGGTGCAGCTCATTCCCAGGCTCTATGACGTCACAAGCGGAAGCGTCAAGGTAGGCGGTCTGGATGTTCGGGAGTACGATCTGGAGGCTCTGCGAAATGAGGTCTCCATGGTGCTCCAGAAAAATGTCCTGTTTTCCGGCACCATCAAGGAAAATCTTCGCTGGGGCGATAAGGAGGCTTCGGACGAGGAGCTGGTTCGGGTCTGTAAGCTGGCCTGCGCCGATGAATTTATTGAGAAATTTCCCAAGCAGTACGACACCTACATTGAGCAGGGCGGAACCAATGTATCCGGCGGCCAGAAGCAGCGTCTCTGTATTGCCAGGGCGCTCTTAAAAAAACCAAAGGTTCTGATTCTGGACGATTCCACCAGTGCGGTGGACACCCACACGGACGCCATGATTCGCAAGGCATTTCGGGAGGAAATACCGGACACCACCAAGCTTATCATTGCCCAGAGAGTATCCTCCGTACAGGATGCGGACAAAATTATTGTATTAAATGATGGGCAGATTGACGGAATTGGGACCCATGAGGAGCTTCTGAAAAACAATGCCATTTATCGTGAGGTATACGAATCTCAGCAGAAAGGAGGAGACGCAGATGAGCAGTAATCATCCAAGAGGCCCAATGGGCAGAGGAAAGGGCATGAGAAAGGGCCCAAAGGCCAAGAATCCGGGACGTACCCTGAAGCGTCTCTTTGATCTGGTGGTAAAGGCTTACCCCATTCACTGTATCTTCGTAGTTATTGGAATTGTGGTGGGCGTGCTGGCCAATGTGCGGGGAAATCTGTTTTTGCAGACCTTGATTGACAGCTACATTACACCCATGATTGGGGCAGATGCGCCGGATTTTACACCTCTTTTGAAAGCCCTGGCTATGATGGCCCTGATTTATCTGACGGGAGCGGCCTCCACCTATCTCTACAACCGCCTGATGATTACGGTGGCACAGGGAAGCCTTACAAGAATCCGGGATGAGCTCTTTGCCCATATGGAAACCCTGTCCATCCCTTATTTTGATACCCATTCTCATGGGGATATTATGAGTATTTACACCAACGACACAGATACCCTGCGGCAGCTTATCAGCCAGAGTATTCCCCAGCTTTTATCCTCCAGCATCACCATTGTCAGCGTCTTTATTTCCATGGTGAGCTTGAGCCCTTATCTGACCCTGCTGGTGGTGGTGATGATTGTCATTATGACCCAGGTGATCAAGCGTATCGGAGGAAAATCGGGCACCTATTTTATGGCCCAGCAAAAGGATCTGGGCGCTCTGAATGGTTACATTGAGGAAATGATGGAGGGCCAGAAGGTGGTAAAGGTCTTCTGCCATGAGGAGGAGGCGCAAAGGAAATTCAAGGAGCTCAACGATCAGCTGTTTGACAGCGCCAGCAATGCCAATATCTATGCCAGCATTTTGATGCCTATTATGGCCAATATCGGAAATATCAGCTATGTGCTGACTACCATGGTGGGGGCGCTTCTGGCAATTGGTGGTGTGGGCGGCCTGACCCTGGGCGGTCTGGCTTCATTTCTGCAGCTCAACCGGAGTTTTACCCAGCCTATTACTCAGGTGGCTCAGCAGTTTAACTCTATCATTATGGCACTGGCCGGAGCGGAGCGTATCTTTGAGCTGATGGATGAGCCCTCCGAGCAGGACAACGGCTATGTCACCCTGGTCAATGCCCGCTATGAAAATGGGGAGCTTGTGGAGGTTCCCGAGCGCACCGGCGTGTGGGCCTGGAAGCATCCTCATCACGATGGAACCCTTACCTACACAGAGGTGAGAGGTGACGTGGTTATGGATGGAGTGGACTTTGGATATACGGAAGAGAAGATGGTTCTTCACGATATCAAGCTCTTTGCCAAGCCCGGCCAGAAGGTGGCGTTTGTGGGGGCAACAGGAGCGGGAAAAACCACTATTACCAATCTGATCAATCGCTTTTACGATATCCAGGATGGAAAAATCCGCTATGATGGGATCAACATCAATAAGATCCGTAAGTCGGATCTGCGGCGCTCTCTTGGAATGGTGCTCCAGGACAGCCACCTGTTTACGGGCACTGTGGCCGATAATATCCGCTATGGAAAGCTGGAGGCCACGGACACGGAGGTTAAGGGTGCGGCCATGCTTTCCGGTGCGGACACCTTTATCCGGCATTTGCCGGAAGGGTATGACACCATGCTTTCCGGTGACGGGGCCAATCTCTCCCAGGGCCAGCGGCAGCTTCTGACTATTGCAAGGGCGGCCATTGCCGATCCGCCGGTGCTGATTCTGGATGAGGCTACCTCCAGCATTGATACCCGGACCGAGGCCATTGTCCAGAGGGGCATGGACAGTCTGATGACGGGCAGGACCGTATTTGTCATTGCCCACAGGCTTTCTACGGTGCAGAATTCCGATGTGATCATGGTGCTGGAGCAGGGGCGGATCATTGAGCGAGGGAACCATGAGGATCTGATTGCGGAGAGAGGGAAGTATTATCAGCTTTATACGGGGGCGTTTGAGCTGTCCTAAAATTTTAAAAAAATTACAGTAAAAAACATTTTTTGTTTCTGAATAAAAGTCACCTAAATGGCTCATAATGGTAGCAAAGAGCAAGAAAGGAGACTTTTATTATGAAAATGTTCAGAAAGTACACAGCCGGAGCGCTGCTTTTGGTGATGATTCTGGTAGTGGCGGCTTGTGGAAATTCCGACAACAACGCTACGGATACGCCGGGCAGCAATACTACAAACGAAGGGACTACCAATGGAACAAATGGAAGCACAACCAATGGCGGTACAACTAACGGCACTACCAATGGGACCACAAACGGTACAACCAATGGCACTACAAATGGCGGAAGCACCAATGGTACGGATGGCGGTGGAGCTGTTGAAAATCTTGGCGATGATATTGTAGATGGCGTGGATGATGTTGTGGACGGCGCTGAGGATGTGGTGGATGATGTGACCGGGAATGGGAATACGAACACCAATGGCGGTGCCAATGGGACTACGGCAAATCCGTAATTATTATTGAAATCGTTTTGGATTCTGGCGGGAGGCTTTTGGGCTTTCCGCTGGATTTGTTTAAGGTGGACGGGGCTGCCGCAAAATCAGCCGTCAGACATTTCCATATCAGTGTTCGGACGGTTCACGTACACTCCGTCTGCTCTAAACGTACATTGTCCGGGTAAAGATGTTTATTGCGATGGTTTTTGGGGACAATGTCCGTTCATATCAGACGGAGCGTTCGTGAACAGCCGGACACTTTGATATTGGAAATGTTTGACGGCTGATTTTGCGGCAGCCCCTGGTAGTCTTAAAAAATACAGTCTTAAAAAATACATAAATGCCAGGTTGCAGGTGATAGAAAAATGAGTTATACTATCGTAAATGGAAAAAAGTGATAAAAAATTATACAGAGGGGATAGAGATATGAACTTTATTACAGTGAAAGAGTTGTATAAGAACAGCGAGGCCTATTTGGACAAGACGATTGAGGCTGTAGGCTGGGTGAGGAGTAACCGGGGGTCTAAGGCGTTCGGCTTTCTGGTGATTAATGATGGGACTTACTTTAATACACTGCAGGTGGTTTACCATGATACGATGGAGAATTTTGCGGAGATCTCCAAGCTGAATGTGGGAGCGGCTGTGATTGTTAAGGGTAAGCTGGTGGCTACGCCGGAGGCGAAGCAGCCTTTTGAGATCCAGGCGGATACGGTGGTTGTGGAGGGAGACTCTGCGCCGGATTATCCTTTGCAGAAGAAGAGACATTCGTTTGAGTTCCTGCGTACGATTACGCATCTGCGGCCGAGGACGAATACGTTTCAGGCTGTATTTCGGGTACGGTCTCTGGTTGCCTATGCCATCCATCGGTTTTTCCAGGAGCAGGGCTTTGTGTATGTGCATACGCCGCTGATTACGGGGAGTGACTGTGAGGGCGCCGGGGAGATGTTCCGGGTGACTACCCTTGATCCGAAGAATCCGCCTTTGACGGAGGAGGGGGCTGTGGATTACAGCCAGGATTTCTTTGGGAAGGAGACGAATTTGACGGTGAGCGGGCAGCTCAATGGGGAGACCTATGCCTGCGCTTTCCGGAATATTTATACCTTTGGACCTACTTTCCGGGCGGAGAATTCCAATACCACACGTCATGCGGCGGAGTTCTGGATGATTGAGCCGGAGATGGCTTTTGCGGATCTTGCCGACAATATGGAGATTGCGGAGGCTATGCTCAAGTATGTGATTCAGTATGTGCTTGACGAGGCTCCGGAGGAGATGAATTTCTTTAACCAGTTTGTGGATAAGGGGCTTCTGGACCGGCTGAATGGCGTTCTGAATTCGGAGTTTGGCCATGTGACTTATACGGAAGCTATTGAGATTCTGGAGAAGAATAATGATAAGTTTGATTATAAGGTGAGCTGGGGCTGTGATCTGCAGACGGAGCATGAGCGTTATCTGACAGAGGAGGTCTTCAAGCGTCCCCTCTTTGTGACGGATTATCCCAAGGAGATTAAGGCTTTCTATATGAAACAGAATGAGGATGGCAAGACGGTGGCAGCTATGGACTGCCTGGTTCCGGGGATTGGCGAGATTATTGGAGGAAGCCAGAGAGAGGACGATTATGAGAAGCTGGTGACCAGAATGCGGGAGCTGGGACTTAAGGAGGAGGATTACGGATTCTATCTGGATCTGCGGAAATACGGTTCTGTGCGTCACTCCGGCTTTGGCCTTGGGTTTGAGCGGTGCGTGATGTACCTGACTGGTATGGCAAATATCCGGGATGTGCTTCCGTTCCCACGGACGGTGAATAATTGCGAATTGTAAGAGGGAAATGTGGGTGGTTAGGAATCGAATAGGTATGGTATTATAAGCTTGTTTGGA
The DNA here is from genome assembly GCA_009917555.1 of bacterium 1XD21-13. Classification (GTDB taxonomy): domain Bacteria; phylum Bacillota; class Clostridia; order Lachnospirales; family Lachnospiraceae; genus Laedolimicola. Next base: position 112,245 of record QZDX01000009.1, read on the forward strand.
ATTTCCCGATATCAGACTTGAATGTCCTGGTATAAAGGTGGAGCGTTGAATACCCGGTAGATTTTATTGAAAGCATGAATGGATTGAGATATGATGCTCTCTTTTCGAAATTGTGTACCCATTAAGAAATAACTTATAAATATACATTGTAAATGGCAGATAAAGATTTTATAATCAAATATATAAATTGGAATTGTTCAATTCCAGCTTACCGGAGAGTAATGCTACTGAAAATTAGGAGCATCTATTATGAAGAAAAATTTGTTTTATTATTGATAGGATTCATTCTGGCATCAGTTTGCACATGTTCCAAAGACCGCAAAGCAACAATAGTATCCGAATCCACTACCTTAATAGAACCAACTGCACCAGGACAAGCCGAAAAAGGAACGGATAATAATGCAGACCTTACTCTTGCTCCGGATTTGAACCATAACGGTATCATAGAAGAAGTACGCCTCACAAATCTCGACGATGGACAAGGCCGGCAATTAGAGATCTGGGAAAACAACCAGCGGCTCAATGTCGAAACTGCCTATTTCTCACATCCGGGATGGGCCAACATATTCTTATGCACCCTGGACGGAAAGGACTACCTTCTGCGTTACCATCCAACCATGTATCAGGGCGTTTGTTCCTATGATTATGCGCTGTCAACTCTGGCAGACGGCAACGAGACGGTCATACAAAGCAATCGCATTGACTTTGATATAAATTTTGGCTCTCCCATCCACGATAGCTTTGATCCGGAAGCAATCGCTGCTTTCATGGATGAAATCAATGATTTATTTTCCCATAGCGTTCCGATGCTTTGTACGGACACCAGCTTGTTGGATACCTTCGAGAAAGAAGGAAAACTTTATGACAGACTATGGTGGCTGGACGACCGGGAGCCGGAATTTATCAGAGATGATGGCAAGTCTTTGCTGGAGAATTTAAGGGACTTCCAAATTGCCATGACAGCGTTTCAAGAGCTAATCGTTCCCCAAGAAACAGACGGACTGCCAATCACACAAACCCTGGGAATGTCTTTCTACAGCGGTGCAGGGGCATGGCAGACATTCCTTGGCTTGAATCCGGATGGCAGCTTTTCAGGAGAATATTCCGATGCTGACGCGGACGAGGTGTACCTCTGTCACTTTCATGGAAAGTTTGGCAAGGTTGAAAAGCTCACGGATGCCTCCTGGCTGCTGATGCTCGAAGAACTGGTGCTTGATACCGGCCGCAGCGTGGGGGAGGAATGGGAAGAAACGGACGGCGATTATGCCTTTCATTTTATTTCCAGTGATCCCTATGGGCTTAATGGCCTGGACGGCGCTACCCTCAAACCAGGCGCACAGTTCATTCTCTATAGCCCGGATGCCATCGGCCATGAACCGGGCACAGAACTGTACGGTGCGACGGAGTTCCAGTCCTGGATGCACAATCACAGGGAATTTAACAGCGCCGACGATACCCTGGGATGCTGGGGACTGCAAAATCTGGAAACAGGGCAAGGTTTTTTTGAAGATTCCAGATATAACGAATTAGACGGGGGACGGATTTATGGAAATAAATAAACATGCTCTTTTCAATAAGCGTATCATATTCCGGAAAACTGCACAGATCTAAAATACAAGCTAATTTAATATCCGTATTCAGAAGCCTTGATTTTCCAAATTGCATGGCTGCCCTTATGTTTCCCCATGTGCCGGGGCTCTTCCCGGTACAGAGAGGGAAAAGTTCCTTTTATTCCGTTTTATCTTTCTGAAGCTTTTCCGTATCCGTTGCGCCTTCGATCAGTTCCGTCACGACCTGATTGAGCTGGACAGCATTTTGAGAAGTAATGACCGGCTCCCTGGTCTCTGCTTCCAACGCCTGCCGTGCGATACTGGCGACATTGCCGCCTCTGCGGGCGACCTTTATGTTTGCTCCAAAGCCTTCCGGCTTCTCCTTCTTGGAGATATCCTTCGTGGACGTTTCTGCCAGCATATTCAGGATGATTTCTGTGGTGCTCATGTTATCCCGAAGATTTTCTTTTTTCAAGCCTTTCAGCTTTTTATATTGTTTTGTAGTCATCCCCGACCATGCGTGGGTCAGTTCATCCGTGAGGATCGCATATTCTGCGCCTTGCTTAACGCCTCGATCCTGCCATTCGTCCGTAAGCTCTTTTCGAACCTGAATTGCTTGGAGATGCTGGTTGATCCATTCGCGGGAATAGCCTTTACGAAGATAGGTTTCAAGAGCCCGGTCGATAGTCAGTTCCGGGTCGATGGTCTCTTCGATCCGTTCACGGCCTACCTGAGCCATCCAGAGTTTGAACGGTTCTGCTTTGGGAGAAGGGATCGACTGGATGATCCGCAAAATACCTTCCACATTGGCTGCTTGGATTTTTCTCTGTTTCCCATCTGCTGCGGTCATTACAACCGGGGTACAAATTGTACCCCAGTTCGCAGACAGCTCAGGGTCACGGGTACGCATCTTTTTTATGTATTGTTTGGGGTCCGCACTGTCTGTCAAAACAGCGATAACATCCTGAACAGAAAAATACCATTCTTCCTGATCTTCATTCCAGGCAGTACGGATTTTCTGATTTTCAAAAATCTGTATCTTGTGGTTTTCCATTCTACTATGTCCCTCTTTCGACTGGATATTCTTATTGTATCATTTCCATGATATAATTTTTATCATAAACAAATTATGAATTTGAAAAGAAAGTTCGTGATAAACAAGGCTATATTCTTTTGGAAGATAATAAGCCGATAGAATTACTGAGATTTAATCTTTTCTGGGATAATATTCCATCTTGCACTATGTTATTCATTGATTGGGATTATCATAGAAAATCTTTTGGAAAAAAGCTCATGGAATATTGGAAAGCCAACATGAAATCACAAGGATATAATATGTTGTTGACTTCGACACAAACTGATGAAGAAGCGCAGCACTTTTATAGAAAATTGGGCTTTAAAGAATGTGGTTGTCTGATTATAGATAACCCTGAATACGAGCAACCAATGGAAATGTTTTTCGCCAAAGCAATTTGATAAATTCCCATTTCTGAGCTGAAAGGAGAACTTATGAAAAAAATTAGTTTGTTTATAGCAATGAGTCTTGACGGATATATTGCAGACAGTAAAGGTGGCATAAACTGGCTGAGCGGACAGGGCAATGATGATAGCATCGACGCATATTCTGAATTTGTGAGATATATTGATACTGTGATAATGGGGTGGAATACCTATCATCAAATTATTACTGAACTTTCACCTGATGAGTGGGTTTATAAAGATTTTACAACCTATGTTGTAACACACAAACCAAAAACATCTTCTGAAAAAATCCGTTTTACCAACGAGTGCCCTGTTGAGCTGGCAAAAAAGCTACGAGATGAAACTGGAAAAGGAATTTGGATATGTGGTGGTGCAAACCTTATCCAACAATTAGTTAGAAAAGATATAATTGATTGTTATTATATTACTGTTATTCCGACGATTTTAGGTTCAGGTATTCGGCTTTTTGAAAAGACTGACCATGAAATTAAGTTGAGGTTGCTCAAAACACAATCGTATAATGGTATGACGGATTTAATCTATATAAAAAGATAAGTTCCAGTTGTGCGCCCAGCAAAGGGCAATTAACCTAACAGGTGCGAATCCTGCCTGCGAAGGTCTAGCCAGCCAGCTGTAGCGAGTCTTGCGTGGCAGTCAGTAATGGCTGGTGCGAAGCGTAGACAGCGAGCAAGTAGGGCTGCAATGCGATTGAGCCTCGAAATGTTGAAATTCAGAGGGCTGACGTCTTAACTGGTGCGGAAAGCAATATCGGGCAGTTCGCAAAAGGCGAGAACTGTCCGGCACTGCGGGGTCCAAGAGCCAGTCATGCTTGACATTGTGGTTAATTGTCAACTGGGGAGAGCCTGCCGATTCTTGGAAACAAGTACGTTTTATCAACTAGAAGATGGAGATAAGCGGATGGGTGGCAGGCAGTCGGATAGTCTCATAGTACCGTAGAAGCCGGGTAATGCCGGTGGAGGGAAGGGGGCTACATGGTAACGGTCTTTCTGAGGACACATCAACCGTGCTCAGGAACGGAGGTATTGATGGAAACAAAATTAGAAAGAATAGCAGAAATATCGGCAACAACGCCGAAGCCAGAGTTCACTTCTCTGTACCATCTGATAAATGCTGAAATGCTTATGCAGTGCCATAAGGAACTGGATGGGAAGAAGGCAGTAGGGATTGACAGGGTGACAAAAGCAGAGTATGAAGAACACCTGGAAGAGAACATCACAAATCTGGTCGAGCGGTTAAAGAACAAGGCATACAAGCCACTGCCGTCGCTAAGGGTGTATATACCGAAAAGCAACGGAAAGATGAGACTGCTGGGGATTGCCTCTTATGAGCACAAGATTGTGCAGCTTGCGGTAAAGAAAGTACTGGAAGCGATTTATGAACCGAGATTCCTTAACTGTATGTATGGGTTCAGACCAAACACCAAGATCGTATTTGGGTCCATATTCATTCTCATAGAGTAACGCGTTGTATTTTGTGTAAAGGGCATCTATGGTGTCCAGCAGACCGGCAAGATGATAGTTTATGCTTCCCCGCCAGACAAACGTATATCGGTTTGCGTTCGCTTCTATCTTTGTCCCATCAATGTAGAGTTCTTTCAGCGTTAGGAGCCCTTCCTTTTGCAGGCGGCGCATAAATGGGTAGTTCAATTCATCCAGAATCTCTCCCGTCAGTTTTTTCCCTTTAAAGTCATAGAAAGCATCCCTCTGGGGCTTCTGCCCTTTCGTCAGCCAGATAAAGGCAAGATCCCTCTGGCACAAGTCCACGATACGGTCAACTGCCCTGACTCCCCGCATGTTTGCATAAGTAACCACAGAATACAGCATGATTGGGTTATACCCCGTTCTTCCCTGATCTGAATAACAGGCCAGAAGGCCAGAAAAATCCAATTCCTCCATCACTTTTTTCAGGGTATAGACTGGATCGTCGTTGGGTAAACCCAATTCGTAGAAACTGAAGTTTATTTTTTGTTGACCAATTTCGAAAAAAATCATTATAATAATCTTGTTTGAGCATAGTTCCATTATAACATGGAACGGGGAAAAGATGGTTGTCGTTAGCCAGCTTTTTTCTTTTTCATAGATAAATTCAGGGGAAGGTGCGGTCCGCATGGATCACACCTTCCCCTATGTAGGGCTATCTATTTCCCGACAGCCCCTTACTTTACGAATTATTGCTTTTCGGATGTGTGCTCCAGCACCTCTCCAAAGTAGCTGCCGGTCACGATCTCATGAAGATTGCTCAGATCCCGGTTCTTTAACACCTGGTAGAGCCTGGTATGTGCCGTTAGCAGCTCCTCGCTGCGACCGCCGTTGATCATGGCTGCTACGGTCTCATAGCGCATGGCATGGGTGAGGGTACGCACCACACGGCTGATTTTGTCGGCAAGGGGGTTTTTCCCCATCTGGGAAATCATGTCGTGAAAGTTGTTGTCTATGTTGAAGAAGTTGTCAACCACATTTTCCTTGCTGTCAAGGACAGCTCGCATCTGCTTAAGGATTTCCTCCAGCTTTTTCCCTTCTGCCTCATCGTATTTCAAAATGGCCAGACGCATAAGGCCGGCCTCTGTCATTTCCCGCAGCTCCATAAGGTTCACGGAGGAATCCTGGTTGAGAAGGATTCCGTATATCATGGGATCGATCATGCTTTCCTTAAAGCCGTCACACACAAAGGTTCCCTCTGAACGCTTGCTTTCCAAAACGCCTAAGTAGGTTAAGATCTTGATTGCTTCCCTCACGGAGCTTCGTGCGACTCCCAGGGATGCGGCCAGCTCAGGCTCCGGGGGAATCCGGTCTCCGGGCTTTAACTCTTTATTGCGCATAGCGTCTGTGAGACAGTTGATGACGCTCTGAACTACGGACTCTTTTTTCAAATTTTTTAAATAGTTTGGACTTTCAGACATTTGTGCTTCATTCCTTCCGTATTGTTGAATTGCCATATGTATAACATAGTACAAAAGGGAAAATGCGTCAAGGGAAAAAACGGCCGGCAGCAGAATGGCTTTTGTTTCAGAGACCAATTTCTGTGCCGGCCGTCCGGTGGAACCAAATATCATGATGCGAAAATTGCTATGTCAACTTAATCCATATGGGAACCGCCGTTGATGTCGATTTCTTCGCCTGTAATATAGGAAGCTTCTTTGGAGGCAAGGAATACGATAGCGGAAGCAACCTCCTCAGGCTCGCCGGGCCGTCCCATGGGGATGGCGTCAATCACCGGCTTTGCCTGCTCCGGGGACATGCTCTTCCAAATGTCCGTATTGATAAGTCCGGGGCACACGCAGTTGGTGGTGATACCGTACTGGGAAACCTCACGTGCCAGATTCTTGGAGAAGCCAAGAACCGCAGCCTTGGAAGCGGAGTAGTGAGCGCCGCCGAACACACCGCCGCCCCGCTTTCCGGATACGGAGGACAGGTGGACGATACGGCCGTAGTTCTGCTTTTTCATTACCTCACATACGGTCTTGGTCAGCAGGAAGAGAGCAAACATATTGACACTGAAAATGCGCTCCATATCCTTAAGGGTCATATCGGCAACGGTGACCTTCTGGGAAATACCTGCATTGTTGATGAGAACATCAATCCGCCCATAGCGCTCAAGGACAAAATCTACCAGGGAAGTGACCTCATCTTCTTTACAGAGATTTCCGGCAAAGCCGGCTGCCTCGAAGCCTGCCGCTGTAAGCTCCTTTACATTTGCGTCAACGCCCTCCTTATTGATATCGCAGAGCACAACCTTTGCGCCGAGCTCGGCAAAGGTCTGGGCAAATACACGGCCCATGCCGCGGGGAGAACCGGCACCGGTAACTAAAACAACCTGATCTTTAAATTCAAACATAGTGATTTCCTCCAAATTCATATTTTGTAATACCCCTCCCGGTGCAACCTTATGTAAATGGATTTCCAGTCACAGTACTTTGTGTTTGAAAAATGATTTGTACACTGTGAGGGGCGTATTGTTGATATAAAGCTTTTTGATACTATTGAAGCTCCTTGGCAAGCTTCACAATATGCTCCACAGTAATACCGTTCATTTCCAGCAGGCGCTCATAAGGAGCGGACTGCCCGAATTGATCCTGGATTCCCACGCGCTTCACAATACCCTTGCCCAGCTCTGCGGCCACCTCGCATACGGCGGAGCCCAGGCCGTTCAGGATGTTGTGATCCTCAATGGTAATTATTTTTCCAATCTCGTTGACTGCGGAGGTAACGGCCTCCACATCCAGAGGCTTGATGGTGTGCATATCCAGTACGCGAGCGGAAATGCCGTCCTTTGCCAGAGTCTTGGCAGCCTCGATTGCCAGCCGAACCGTGTCTCCGTTGGCAATGAGAGCAATATCCCTACCATCCTGAATCTGATGAGCCTTGCCAATGGTAAACTCTACGTCCTCGCCGTAGATCTGTGGAACTGCGTCCCTGGTAAAGCGCAGGAACATGGGACCGTAGGTATTGGCCGCCTGGCGCACCAGCTTTCTTGTGGAGTTGTAGTCCGCAGGCATAATCACGGTCATATTGGGAATGGTGCGCAGGACACCTATATCCTCAATGGCCTGATGGGAGGCTCCGTCATTGGCAGGAGTTACACCGCCATGGGAGCAGGCAATCTTCACGTTCAGATTGGGATAGCAGATCTCTTGGCGAATCATTTCGCACATACGCAAGGAGCCAAATACAGCGTAGGTTACTACAAAGGGAACCTTGCCGCAGGTAGCCAGGCCGGCAGCTAAACCGGCGCCATTCTGCTCCGCAATTCCCACATTCAGGTGTTGGTTGGGAAGCTCCTTGCGGAAGCTTCCGGTTTGGCAGCTCTTTCCGATATCCGTATCTATCACCAAAAGATCGGGGTTTTCTTTTCCCAGCTCCACAATTTCTTTTCCAAAGCCGTCACGGGTTGCGATTTTCTTTAATTCACTCATTGTCCTCTTCCTCCCAGCTTAGTTGTTTAACTGAGCCTCAAGCTCAGCCATGGCCTGTTCATACTGTTCCTGATTGGGGGCCGCTCCATGCCATCCGCACTGATTTTCCATAAAGGAAACGCCTTTTCCCTTGATGGTGTGGGCATAAATGCATTTGGGCTTTCCGTTTTTGGATGCATAGCATTTATTCAGAACAGCGACAATCTCCTCCATATTGTGACCGTCAATCTCAATGACCTCCCAGCCGAAGGCCCGGAACTTCTCACCCAGATTTCCATTGGGCATTACCTCGTCACAGGTTCCGTCTATCTGCAGGTTGTTGAAGTCTACGAAGGTAATCAGATTATCCAGCTGATACTTGTGAGCGGTGTTGGCGGCCTCCCAGATTTCGCCCTCCTGGGCTTCGCCGTCACCAACTACACAGAATACCTTATAGTCCTTTTTGTCAAGCTTACCTGCCAGCGCCATGCCGGCCGCACAGGCCAGACCCTGACCCAGAGAGCCGGTGGAAATGTCAATGCCGGGGCATTTGTTCATGGACGGATGGCCCTGGAGCATGGAATCCTCCTTGCGCAGAGTATCCAGTACGGCTTCGGGGAAGAAGCCTGTTCCGGCAAGGCAGGCATACTGAATCGGGCAAACATGGCCTTTGGAGAGAACCATGCGATCCCGGTCCGGCCAGCGGGGATTCTTGGGGTCAATGTTCATGTACTTAAAGTAGCAGGCAGTAACAAAATCCGCTGCGGAGAGAGAGCCGCCGGGATGTCCGGACTGGGCCTTGTAAATCATATCAACGACCTTCATACGCATCCGTACAGCGGTATTTTCCAGATCCTTTACAGAAATGTCTTTCATGTGAATCACCTCATTTTTATATTTGTATTATGTATTATGTCGGACATAGGATAATTAAAGCATAGCATGTTATTTTATAAAGTCAAGTGTATTTTTGATTTTTTACGTTTTCACCAAAATTCCGGTATAAAATTTGTTGAAAATGACGATTAAAAATACGCCGGCCCGCAAAAGTCACACAGGGTAAAACGGTAACAGGCCGACGCAGAGAGAAATGTCAGCCGCCCACAAAGAGCAGTGAGATTCCGGGTATGTAGGTAACAAGCAGCAGTATGGCCAGCTCTGCAATCAAACAGGGGATAATTCCCTTGGAAATTTCCTCAATCTTAATGCTGCCGATTCCGCAGGCCACATACAGGTTGACGCCCACAGGCGGAGTGAACAGGCCGATAGCCAAGTTCACAATCATCACAACGCCCAGATGAATGGGATGGATGCCAAGCTCCAGGGCAACCGGTGCAAACAGCGGCGTAAAGATATAGAGAGCCGAGGTGGAATCCAGGAAGCATCCGGCAATCAGTAGTACAATGTTCACGATGAGGAAAAAGAGAATCACATTTCCTCCGGTGACATTCAGCATAAAGCCCTTGATAGCCAGATCGAGCCTTGCCCTGGTGAGCACATAGGCAAACAGCGTGGCGCCCATGGTGATGAACATAACCGTTGCAGTGGTGCTGCAGGAATCTATGAGGATATCAACGGTTTTCTTGAAATCAATTTCCTTGTAAATGAAAATGCCTACAATCAAGCCGTAAAATACGGACACGGCCGCAGCCTCCGTAGGTGTAAAGATACCGCCGTAGATACCGCCCAAAATGATAACCGGCATCAAAAGGCCCCAAAAGGCATCCTTAAAAGCCTGCCAGCGCTCTTTTTTTGTGGCTCTTGGCATCACCTTCAGATCCAATCTTCGGCCCAGAACCAGGGCGGCGGCAATCAGCCCGGCTCCCATCAAAAGCCCCGGAACCATGCCGGCCATAAAGAGACTGGTGATGGAGGCATCTGCGATGGAGCCGTACACTACAAAGGTAATGGATGGAGGGATTACAACGCCAATGGCTCCTCCTGCGGCCATAAGAGCACAGGAAAATGCGGCAGGGTATCCGGCCTTTACCAGAGCCGGAATCATAATCAGTCCCAGGGCAGCCACAGTTGCAGGGCCGGAGCCGGAGATTGCGGCAAAAAAGCAGGAAACCACAACACAGACAATCGCCATGCCGCCTTTGATGTGTCCCAGGCATTTTTCCGCCAGATTGATGAGCCGTCCGGAAATTCCGGCCTTCTCCATTACATTTCCGGAAAGGATGAAGAACGGAATAGCCAGAAGGACAAATTTACTGCTGGCAGAGGAGCAGAGCCTCGGAAGAACGCTCATAATGGCATCCAGAGGCTTTCCGGCGCCTTGAACCAGGATAGCGGCCACGCTTGACATACCCAGGCAGATGGCAATGGGCGCGCCCAATACCAGAAGAAGAATGAAAATACCTAACAGTACAAGACCTACCATATTACAGATCCTCCTTTCTGGGATACTCTTTTGCCATATCGATCATTCCCTCAATAAAGGCAACCATAGAAAATGCGGCGCCTACAGGGACAAAGGAACCGTAGATCCATTCCGGCCACTGCATTGCGGCTGTCTCCTGCCCCAGACGGTATTGGCTAATCACCATCTGAATGCCGAAGATCACCACCAGCAGGCAGAATATGGCGGCAATTCCGTATGTAATGACATTGAGAATGGTGCGGGCCTGGGGACTGACACGGTCGGTTAAGATGGAAAGGCCCAGGTGCGCATTCCGGCGGGCGGCAATGGCAGTTCCCATGAAGCTCATCAGTACAAACAGGTAAGTGGACATTTCATCGGAGAAAGCCAGAGAATGGTTAAATACATAGCGGGCAATGACATTGGCAAAAACAAGCACAGCCATGACGGAAACACAGATACAGGATACAAATTTTTCGATTTTTTCTAGCATAGAGGGCCTCCTATTCCATACCGAACGCAGCACAGGCTTCTTCTCCGTATACCTTCTGCAAATCGGCAATTACGTCCGTGATTGCTTCCTGGAAGGGCGCCAGCTGTTCCTCTGTGAGAACATCCACCTGCATTCCCGCCTCTCGAAAGCCTTCAATTAACTGTTCTTCTTCTGATTCCAGATGATCCCGTCCCCAATTGCAGGCTTCCACGGCACATTCTCTGAGAAGCTCCTGGGTACTCTCATCCAAACTGTTCCAGATCTTCGTATTGGCAATAAAAAGATCGTTTTCGTAGCTGTAGTTCCAGATGGTCATGTATGCCTGAATTTCATCCATTTTAGCGGATTTGGTGATGGAGCAGCCGTTTTCCTGGCCGTCAATGGTGCCCTGCTGGATGGCGGTGAATACCTCGCTCCAGCTCATGGCCGTGGGATTGGCTCCCAGGGCATCGAATACATTCATGTAGACGGCGGAGCCGGGAACACGGATCTTTAAGCCCTTCAGATCCTCCGGCTTCGTCACGGCCCTTTTACTGTTGGTAAGCTGACGGAAGCCGTTGTGGAAGGAGCCCAGGTAGGTGATTCCCTTGGGCTCCAGGAGCTTGGCGTAGTAGGCCCCGCCGGTGGAATCAATGGTCTCTCTTGCGTCCTGGTAGGATGTGAAGGACCAGGGGATGGTGGCTACGGAGATTTTGGGCTCCAGATTGGCCAGGACGCTGGTGGCGTAGGCTCCCAGGTCGGAGCCGCCGGTTGCAATGTATTCCACGCCCTTTGTGCTGTTGCCTCCGGCCAGGGTGTCGTTGGGGAAGACATCGATGGTAACATTTCCCTCGGAACGCTCGTTCACTAATTGGGCAAAATGATTTGCCACCAGGGAATCAATCTGCGTATCGGTTCCGTTGACGGCCATTGACAGATTTACTTTATGATAGGTATTGCTTGGGGCGTCGGCGGGCTCTTTGCTGCAGCCGGTGATACACCCGGCGGACAGGATAGCTCCTGTTAATATCCATGCAATTTTTTTGCCATGCTTCATAAATTACCTCCATGAGAATGGGTGTTGCAGTCTTCTATTGTCATTTGTCCTATGTCTGACATAAAAGATGATTACAATATACAATTATTTTTTTTAAAAGTCAAGGCGGCAATGTTGTTTTCCATGTTTTGAACAAAATTTGGGGTGGAATTTTGGTGATGTTTACCAAAATGGGAGGGCGGGGAGATTGTTTTTGAGGGGTGGGTGTGGTACAATGGGGGCGGAGAAATGCTGTGGGACTGTCTGGCAAGAATAATGTTTGTTAGGACTAGGATTTTGGGTGGTTGGGGATATGGAGATTTTGGGCGGAAGTGAACGATATTCGGTGGAATATGAGATGTTAGATTTGGTTCGCACTCGGCTTTACCAGAGACGGCATGGACTGGCGGCTGTGCTGGGGGCTGTTGAGATCTGGATTGTGGAAAAAGACGGTGTGTTTGAGACGGATGGGAGGGCGCTTTATCTGGATGCGGTCCGGTTTCGGGAAACATTTTTGGAGGGAAGTGAGCGCCTTTGTCTGGAGCTGCTGCATATGCTGAGCCATTGTCTGTTGGGGCATGTATTTGTAAGGAATTGGGATAGAAGGGGCAGCGGGGCTAAGTCTCAGGCGGAGCTTGACCTGGAAGCCTGGAGGCTGGCGGAGGAGATCTGGGGGGAGGAGATTTCTTTTTTGAGGGAGGCTTGGGGCGAGCGATGTGAGAAGAGACAGGCAGAGCTTTTGTATGTGGACAGTCATGAGAATTGGCAAAAATGCGGGCTTAAGGAACGGCTGAAGCAGACTTTTGGGGAAGATGGATCTTGCGGGGAGGGATCGCAGGGGTGCTTGCAGGGGCAGGAACGGGTGCTTTTTGACTGGTGGCTGAGGCAGGGGGAGTCTTTGAGACGGGAATGTACCGGGAAGCGGAGAAAGGCTGGGACGGCTAAGCGCAGGAGGGTGAACAGGCAGATGGTTCCGGCTTCAGGGCACCGGGGAGACTATCGGGCGATTCTTCAGAGTTTTTCTTCTTTTCGGGAGGAGTGCGGGGTGAATCCGGAGGAGTTTCAGTATGCCTGGTATTGGTATGGATTGGAACGGTATGGGGATATGCCGCTGATTGAGCCTTTGGAATACAGGGAAGGGCGGAAAATCAGTGATTTGGTGATTGTGATTGATACGTCGGGCTCCTGTGAGCGGGATCTGGTGCGGGTTTTTCTGGAAGAGACGAAGGGTATTTTGGAACAGGAGCAGCTTTTTTTCCCAAGTTTCTGCCTTCATTTGATTCAGTGTGACAATCAGATTCAGCGGGATGATCGGATTGGGAGCAGGGAGGAGTTTGATGAGTATCTGGAGCGACTGGAGATTCGGGGAGGAGGCGGGACGGATTTTTGTCCGGCTTTTCGGCATGTTGAAAGGCTTCGGGGGGAAGGGGAGCTTCGGGATTTGAGGGGAATGCTTTATTTTACGGATGGGAGCGGACTGTACCCAAAGGAGGAGCCGGATTATGCGGTCTGGTTTGTGATGCTTGAGGGGAGCTATGATGCCATTGATATGCCGGAGTGGATTCACAGATTGATTTTAAAAATGGTATAAGGCGGCCTGGGTCATGCCCGGTGTCATGAAGTTTAGCCTGCAGATCCTCCATTAGCTTTTAGGGGGCTAACCTTTATGACATTGAGTATTTTATGGAGATTAGGATAACAGATATAGGGGAGATTGCTTATGAATATACAGGAAGCGAAGGAAGAGATTAAGCGAACGGTGGAGGCTTACACGGCCAGGACAGCAGCGGGGGCGTTTCGGATTCCGGTGAAGCGTCAGCGGCCGATTCTGCTGATTGGGCCGCCGGGAATCGGGAAAACGGCTATTATGGAGCAGATCGCTAGGGAGTGCGGCCTGGGACTGGTATCTTATACGATGACCCATCATACACGGCAGAGTGCCATCGGGCTTCCGGTTCTGGAAGAGCGGGAATTTGAGGGGGAGACGTATACGGTTACGGCTTATACCATGAGTGAGATTATTGCTTCTGTTTATGAGCAGATGGAATCAAGCGGCATTGGGGAGGGGATTCTTTTTCTGGATGAGATTAATTGCGTGTCTGAGACGCTCATGCCTGCTATGCTTCAGTTTTTGCAGTATAAGACCTTTGGCAGCCACCGTTTGCCGGAGGGATGGGTGATTGTGGCGGCGGGGAATCCTTTTGTCTACAATCGGTCTGTCCGGGAGTTTGATACGGTGACCCTGGATCGGGTGAAACGGATGGATGTGGAGCCGGATTTGGAGGTGTGGAAACGCTATGCTATCCGGGAGGGCCTGCATCCGGCGGTGCTTTCTTTTCTGGAGCTTCGGCCGGAATACTTTTATGTGATGGAGGCGGGCCGGAAGGGCTTTGTGACGGGCCGCGGCTGGGAGGATTTGTCGGAGATGCTGCTTACGCTGGAGGAGCTTCGGCTTCCGGTGGAGGAGATTTTGTTCGGGCAGTATCTGCAGGAGAAGGAGACGGCCCGCGCCTTTGCCTTTTATTACCGTCTTTATGAAAAATGGAGCAGGCAGCTTCGGCCGGAGGGTATTTTGCAGGGAAAATATGGAGGAAAACGGCAGAAGGAGTATCAGGATTTGCCGAAGCTGCCCTTTGATGAGCGGCTGTGTATTGTGTGGCTTCTGATGCGCAGGCTTTCCCGTATGGCGGAGGACTTGGAAGATCAGGGAAGTCTTGCGGAAAGCCTGGAATTTTTTACGGAGGGATTGAAACGGAACGGGGAAACAGGCGGCGAGACTTTGGTTCGGGCCTGCTTTGAGGCACTGGATCGCAGGAGAAAAGGAATACAGGTGCGGCGAGACTGCGGTCTTCTGGAGTCCGGAGCGGAGGAACGGGAGAAGAGGTTCTTTGAAGCGGCGTTTGATTGTGTGGAACAGGTAAAACGAGGCCAAGATATTCGGATTTTTGAGAGCAGGGTCAAGAGGGAAAAGGCAAAGGCCGGTGAGCGGCGGAAAGAGCTTGCGGCAGCGCTTGGGAATGTGATTGGCTTTGTGCGGGGAGCCTTCGGGGAGGGGCAGGAGCTGGTGATTCTTCTCACGGATCTTTTGGAGCATCCGGGGACAGAGCGGGTGATGCGGGAGGAGCTTTCGGAGGAATACGCGAAAGCGGAGGCGTTTTTGAATACGGATTCCAGGGAGGAAGCGCTGCGAAGGCGGGTTTTGGAGGAGAAGACCGTCTAAAAGGGATTGTATAAGGGCTGGTCATGAAATGGTCAATAGCTTACATAAATTCAGGCGTAAATTTCATCCCCGTGGGGCGGATTGTTTTTCTTTTTTTGGTGTGTTATACTTATGCAGGACATATTTTAAAGGAAAAGCGAGTGAAAGAAAATGAGCGAAAAGCATACGCATATAGCAGAGGACGGAACAATATACGAACATGTACATGAGGATGCACACACCCATCAGCACAGTCATACTCATGGAGACGGTCATGCCCATGGACATACTCATACCCACCAGAATACAAAAGCAGTTTTGAATCGTCTTTCCCGGGCTATCGGACATATGGAATCCGTAAAGCGCATGGTAGAGGATGGGCGGGACTGCAGTGAGGTTCTTGTGCAGCTCTCTGCGGTGAAGGCGGCTATTAATAATACGGCTAAGGTAATTTTGAAGGATCACATTGAGCACTGTCTGGTGGACGCAGTGGAGTGCGGGGATCATGAGGCCATTGAGGAGCTGACGGGGGCTATTGATCGGTTTATGAAGTAAAAGCGGAAAATTTAAGGTGATAAATTTAGAACAAAGGGAGAAACCATTTTTCATGGAAATGAGTTTCTTCTTTTTTATTCAAATTCTAAATCAGACTCATGTATTGATAAAAATAAAAATGTGCAGTGCAGGAATCGGGACGAATAGAAGGCTACGCCCCGATCCTTGCATGTATGAATATATAAACCTTAGGGATTCAATTCCGCAATCCTGGATACCCCCACATAGATTTCAGAAATTTTATACCAGGTAGGATAATCCACCACACCGGTAGCCGGAAGGCCGAAGATGGACTGGAAGGTACGCACGGATTCTTCTGTAGCAGGGCCAAAGATTCCGTCCTGGGCAATTACGGGCAGCGCAGGGTAAGCCTGGGCGATACGGTTCAGCTGCTCCTGCATCTGCAATACCTTCTGGCCTCTGGAGCCCACTGTCAGATCGGAGCCAGGCCAGGAATAGGGAACCCCGGAGATCTCCTCCGCAGTATTGATATAAATACTGCTCCCATAATAATTCCGAAGAATTTCAATGGCAGAATAGCCCTGTTCTCCCAAATACTGGCTTCCCCACTGGCTCATCCAGTTGGGACAGGTGACACGCCTGCCGTCACAGTATTGGGTTAAAATAGGTTGTTTGACATTGGGACGGGACAAATAATTGCTGAACATCTCATCTACAATCCGGGAGATATTTTCAAAAACATTCCGGTTGTTGATCCATTTGTGGTCAAAGGCAGTGGAGGAGGTGATGGTGAAATCGTAGCCCTTATTCCTATACCATTCTGTGTATATACGGTTCATGGTAAAGGACATAATTGCCAGAATATTGGCCCGGATGGCCGCATCGCTCCAGGTTGCATAGATCTCGCTGGAGGCCACATTTTTGATGTAATCCTTATACCGAACCCAATAATTTTTAGCGGAGCTGTCCGTGGGGACGCCGTCGTGGACAATCACGTATTCGGGCACTACTACCCGGCTTAGAACAATCTCACCTGTCTCATTCACCGGCTTTATTTCTGCCTCTGCGATCTTAGGGGGATAATTCCCAAAGAGGGTATGGGCAGGGATCACAAAGCGTTCATACTCCTGTCCCTCCTGGACGGGAAGCATCTGAATATCCTGCAGGGCAGTGACATCGGGAAGAATTTCAGCTCCGGCTACCTCCACGGGCTCATATCCTGGTGCCGTCACCTCTATGGTGTATTCGGAGTAGGGCTGCTGCTCGCTGGGCTCCACGCTGTATTCCAGAGGGGGAGCAGAGAGCTCCAGGGTCTGCGTCTGACCGGAGGTATCTGTGGTAACCTCCTCCAGCTCATGATCCGGTTCTCCCGTATAATAAATGGCTACCTTTGCCCCGGAAATGGGCGTTGCTCCAAGAGCAGATGTAACGTGAATCTGCAGACGGCCCTTGTCAACACCTTCTGTCTGCATAGCTTTTATGGGACATTCGTGCATAAAAATTCCTCATCATAATTTGTTCTCGTTACAGTCTATGCCAGGCAGCCCTTTTCGTGACTTGTGACTTGGGAGGAAATATAGTATAATTGGTACAATTGTTCTTAAGAGAAGGAGGGAACGTCCCTATGCATTTTCGCCCTTGTATTGACATTCACAACGGAAAAGTAAAGCAGATTGTAGGCGGCAGCCTGACAGATGAAAATGATTTTGCCCGGGAAAATTTTGTGTCGGAGCAGGACGCGGCCTGGTATGCCAGGCTGTATCAAAAGGATGGGCTGAAAGGCGGGCACATCATCCAACTGAACAGCAAGGATTCCCCCTATTACGGGGCCACAAAGTCCCAGGCCCTGGCAGCACTTAAAACATATCCCGGCGGTCTCCAGGTGGGAGGCGGAATTACGGCCGAGAATGCGGCGGAATATCTGGACGCCGGAGCCTCCCATGTGATTGTGACCTCCTATGTCTTTCGGGACGGGCAGATTTCCTATGAGAATCTGGAACAGATGAAAGTAGCTGTGGGAAAGGAACGGCTGGTATTGGACTTGAGCTGCCGGAAAAAAGGCACTTATTATTATATTGTTACGGACCGCTGGCAGAAATTTACAAGTGTGCCGGTGACAAAGGAACTTCTCACCGAGCTTTCCGGCTGGTGTGACGAATTTTTGGTTCATGCGGTGGATGTGGAGGGCAAAGCCTCCGGAATCGAGGAGGGGCTGGCAGTGCTTCTGGGAGATTGGCAGGGAATCCCCGTTACCTACGCAGGGGGCGTGGGCAGCATGGAGGATGTGCTGCGATTAAGAGAGTTGGGGAGGGGCCGGCTGGATGTGACTATCGGAAGTGCCTTAGATCTTTTTGGCGGTTGTATCCCTTACCGAGATGTGGTATACTTGGAATAAGATTCCAGATGCAGATTAAGATACTGGTGTACGGACCATTTGATTGCATGTATTAAGAATCTGAGAAAAGGTAAAGGAGTTGATTATATGCGTTATATTATCAGCGGAAAAAACATCGAAGTAACAGAGGGTCTTCGCACAGCGATTACGGACAAGCTTGGAAAGCTAGAGCGCTATTTTACTCCGGATACTGAGGTTCAGGTAACCTTGAGTGTTGAGAAAGAGAGACAAAAGATTGAAGTAACCATTCCTGTAAAGGGAACGGTGATCCGTTCCGAGCAGGTAAGCAATGATATGTATGTATCCATTGATCTGGTAGAAGAGGTTATTGAGCGTCAGCTTCGGAAGTACAAGAATAAGCTGGTGCAGCGTGAGCAGGGCGGCGGAAGCTTCCGGCAGGAGTTTATTGACAGGGAGGCAGAGGATGAGGAGGTAAAGATCATCCGTACCAAGATGTTTGACCGGAAGCCTATGTATCCGGAGGATGCCTGCATACAGATGGAGATGCTGGGGCACAGCTTCTACGTGTTTGTCAATGCGGAGACGGATCAGGTGAATGTAGTATATAAGAGGAAAGGCAATACCTATGGCCTTTTGGAGCCGGAGGACTAAGCCTTTTCCGGTTAAAAATACGAAGTAAAGATGGGCGCTGCCAGACCAGGCAGCGCCTTTTCCCATAGGTTTTCAATACTTCCGGTGCTTCCGGCACCATATTTTCTTGAATATTCCCCGGGATAGTGCTACAATACAAAAATAGGGCCATTATGCCCGGAAAACGAAAAAACAGGAGTTTAGTTGGATGAGTATATTAACGAAAATGTTCGGAACCCACAGTGAGCGTGAGTTAAAGCTGATTTATCCGACAGTTGACAAGATAGAGGCCCTGCGGCCTGCCATGATGGAGCTGTCTGATGAGGAGCTTCGAGGGAAGACAAAGGAGTTCAAGGAGCGTCTGGCAGAGGGACAGACGCTGGATGATATTCTGATAGAGGCTTTTGCTGCGGTACGTGAGGCGGCGAGACGTGTTCTTGGGATGGAGCATTACCGGGTCCAGCTGATCGGCGGAATCATTCTTCATCAGGGCCGTATTGCCGAGATGAAGACTGGTGAGGGAAAGACGCTGGTGTCCACCCTGCCGGCTTACCTGAATGCATTGGAAGGAAAAGGCGTTCATATCGTAACCGTCAATGACTATCTGGCCAATCGTGACGCAGAGTGGATGGGCAAGGTCCATGAGGCTCTGGGCCTCACCGTAGGCGTGGTGCTGAACAGCAATACCAACGACGAGCGCCGGGCAGCCTACAACTGTGACATTACCTATGTGACCAACAATGAGCTGGGCTTTGATTATCTTCGTGACAATATGGTTATTTACAAGGAACAGCTCGTGCAGAGAGATCTCCATTATGCCATCATTGATGAGGTGGATTCCGTGCTCATTGATGAGGCCCGGACACCTCTCATTATCTCCGGGCAGAGCGGAAAGTCCACAAAGCTCTATGAGGTCTGCGATGCCCTGGCTAAGACTATGAAGCGTGGCGAGGCCAGCGGAGAATTCTCTAAGATGAATGCCATTATGGGCGAGGAGATTGAGGAGACAGGGGAATTCATTGTCAATGAAAAGGACAAGGTAGTGAACCTGACTGCCGACGGCGTGAAGCGTGTGGAGCAGTATTTCCACATTGAAAATCTGGCAGATCCGGAGAATCTGGAGATACAGCACAACATTATTCTGGCTCTGCGTGCCAACTATCTCATGTTCCGGGATCAGGATTATGTGGTAAAAGACGACCAGGTTCTGATTGTAGACGAATTTACCGGCCGTATTATGCCGGGCCGCCGCTATTCGGACGGTCTGCATCAGGCAATTGAGGCCAAGGAGCATGTAAAGGTAAAGCGTGAGAGCAAGACATTGGCCAATATTACGTTCCAGAATTTCTTCAATAAATATGAGAAAAAAGCCGGCATGACCGGTACGGCACTTACGGAGGAAAAGGAGTTCCGTGAGATCTACGGCATGGATGTTATCGAGATTCCCACCAACCGTCCAGTGATCCGTCAGGACCTCCAGGATGCGGTGTACAAGACCCGAAAGGAGAAGCTTTTTGCGGTGGTAAATGCCATTGAGGAGGCTCACAAAAAGGGCCAGCCGGTTCTGGTGGGCACCATTACCATTGAGGCTTCCGAGGAGCTGAGCGTGCTGCTTCGCAGAAGAGGTATTCCCCATGAGGTCTTGAATGCCAAGTTCCATGAGCGTGAGGCAGAGATTGTGGCATTGGCAGGCCGTCACGGGGCAGTGACCATTGCAACCAATATGGCAGGCCGTGGTACGGATATTAAGCTGGACGAGGAAGCCAGGGAGGCCGGAGGACTTCGGATCATTGGCACGGAGCGCCATGAATCTCGGCGTATTGACAATCAGCTCCGTGGCCGTTCCGGACGACAGGGAGATCCGGGTGTGTCCCGTTTCTACATTTCTCTGGAGGACGATTTGATGCGTCTCTTTGGTTCTGAGCGTCTTATGAGCATTTTCAATGCTCTGGGTGTGCCGGAGAATGAAGAGATTGAGCACAAGATGCTTTCAGATGCCATCGAAAAGGCACAGAAGAAGATAGAGAATAATAACTTTGGAATTCGTAAGAATCTGCTGGAATATGACCAGGTGATGAACGAGCAGCGTGAGATTATTTACGCAGAGCGCCGGCGGGTGCTGAACGGCGAGAGTATGCGTGACGCTATCTACAAGATGCTCACAGATACAGTGGAGAATACGGTAGATACCTTGATTGGGGATGATCAGGATCCGGAGGAGTGGGATCTGAAAGGATTAAATGAGATTCTCCTGCCTGCCATTCCCTTAAAGACTATTACACCGGATCGTGTAAACGGCAAGAAGAAGAACGAGCTGAAGCATATGCTGAAAGAGGAGGCTGTCAAGCTGTATGAGCTTAAGGAGGCGGAGTTCCCCAACGCAGAGATGCTCAGAGAGCTGGAGCGGGTATTCCTCTTAAAGGTCATTGACCGGAAATGGATGGATCACATTGATGACATGGATCAGCTCCGTCAGGGCATCGGTCTTCAGGCATTTGCACAGAGAGATCCTCTGGTAGAGTATAAGCTGAGCGGTTATGAGATGTTCTCCGCTATGACCTCCAGTATTCAGGAGGAGACGGTGCGGATTCTGCTCCATGTGCGGGTGGAGGAGAAGGCAGAGCGTGAGCAGGTAGCCAAGGTAACGGGAACCAACAAGGATACCAGCTTAGCTAAGGCTCCCAAGAAGCGTGAGAGCGAGAAGATTTATCCCAACGATCCCTGTCCCTGCGGAAGCGGCAAGAAGTATAAGCAGTGCTGTGGGAGGAAAAAATAGGTTGAATTTGCATAAAAGCAGCGAATAAGGAATAAGAAAATGGCCATACTCCTAATAAATGGAAATAGAAAGGGGTATGGTTATTTTATGTCAAAAGCAAAAAAGGTAGATTTGAAAAACCTGGATCCGGAGGAGCAGTTGAAATATGAGATTGCCGAGGAGCTGGGGCTCCTGGATAAGGTAGTAGCCGAGGGGTGGAAGTCCCTTTCCGCAAAGGAGACAGGCCGTATCGGAGGCTTGATGACGAAGAAGAAGAAAGAGATGCAGGCGAAGCTTCAAAGGGAGGATGAGGAGAGGGAGCTGTTGATTGAGGAGCTTCTTTGAAGGTTAGAATAATACCCCGCAGCATGGTTAGATGAGATGCTGCGGGGTATTTATAATCAAAAACTTCCCATTACAGAGCAAAATTTATCACAGAAGTTCATACTCTGCGACATCTATGACTGTGCCTTTTTTGTTTGTAATATTATACTCGCTTTTGCCTCGTTTCGCAATAGATGCGGTGTCATTTCCAAAAATTTTTGTGCCTTAATATTATTTTTATCTAAAATTCAAGCTTCATTTCCAGTAAACTAAGAGGCATAAAAAAATGGAGGTGCTGCGATTATGGCAAACAGAGAAAATGTCTTCCTGAGAAAGGATGGCCGCTTTGAGGCCCGCTACAGGAAGGGACGAGACAACAATGGAAAGCTGATCTACGGATTTTGCTATGGCAAAACCTATGAGGAGGCGCGGGAAAAGGCCCAAAGGCTTCAGGAGGGTCCAGGGACTCTGCGAAGCCCAGAGAGACAAACGGAGCTCACGTTTGCCTGTTATTGCAATAGCTGGCTTATTTCTAATAGAAGGCGCCTGAAGGAATCCAGCAGCGCCAAGTATCTGGCAGATATCAAAAATCATATCCTTCCCTTTTTCGGGGAAAAGCTTCTCTGGGAAATTACCTCAGAGGAAATGGATCTTTTTATTCAGCTGCTTTTATATGAAAAGAGCCTTTCCTCCAAGACGGTCCGCAATATTCTGGCCCTGTTTCACTCAATCTTTATCTATGCGGGGCGACGGAGCGGCCAAAAGCTTCCGGAGCTTGAAATTATCTATCCCAGACAGCAGAAAAAAGCCATACGTATTCTGAACGAGGGGGAGGAGGAGAGACTGATGCAGTTTCTTGCCGCAAGAATGGATCTGTGCAAATTCGGGGTGTATCTGGCTCTGCGCACAGGGCTGCGAATTGGGGAGGTCTGTGCTCTCCGGTGGCATGATATTTCTCTGGAGGCCCATACCATTTCCATCAGTCGGACAGTCCAGCGGATTCAAAGCCCGGACCCGAAGGGCGCGCCAAGAACCCGGATTGTGGTGGGAACGCCGAAGACCGAAAGCTCCTGCCGGACGATTCCCCTGATGCCGGATCTGGAAAGATTATGTGTTCAGTTTGCGCCCGGAGACTCCGAGGCCTTTGTGCTTACGGGAAGCAGGCAGTGCATGGAGCCCAGGAAGCTTCAGCGGCGCTTGAAGGACTATATGGACCAGTGCAGGATTCCGTCGGCTCACTTTCACACGCTGCGTCATACCTTTGCCACCCGCTGTATAGAAGCCGGATTCGATGCAAAGACCTTAAGCGAGATCTTGGGCCACTCCAACATCAGTGTCACCTTAAACCAGTATGTTCACCCCAGTCTGGAGCAGAAACGAGAAAATATGAGCCGCCTTAAGACTGTAATACATATCTGATAAGGGCAGTCAATACAGCAGTCCATTGGGCAGTCAGGCTTTTCCTTTTTATTATATTACAGGCATTTCTGAGGGAATGTCGCAGAGTATGAACCTCTGCGTCGCATCTTCGGAAGTGCCTGTATTCATGTGCAGGAAAGGCAGGGAAAACCATGGTAAGCTACAGCCCCAACATTATAACCCTCTGTGTGGATGCCTATGATGTGGAACACCAGAGCGGAAGACTGTACCACCAGTATACTTCCGGTGCTGTTTCCTTTACCTCTCTGATGGAGGCATTTGCCCGGATGGACCACCTATACGACGAGCTACAGCTTCCCCAGGCTGCCGTGAGGATTCGAAGCTTCCAGGTAGATCGAAGGAAGATGGAGCAGGCCATAAAAAGGGGCCGGATACCTAAACTGCCGGAATACAGGAGAAAGGAAATGAAGATCATGGAGGCATTTGACAAGGTGACAGAGCAGAGAGGCCGGGATTCCACATTTATTATCCATGTGAAATACAGGCAGAATGCAAGCTGGCAGGGGGAAGTGACCTGGGTAGACAAACAGAAAAAGGAATACTTCCGCAGCGCCCTGGAACTGGTCCGCCTGATTGACAGTGCAATGGGCGAGACAGAGAAATAGATGAAATCTTTTCGTGGGGGGAAAATGACATATGGAGGAAAAGGTAGTCCTGCAGTTTGACCTGCTTGGAACCTTCGCCTGCCGCAGGACAGAGGCCGGGCAGACAACAGGCAGTGTCATTTCGGACAAATTGGGGAAAAGGCCCTGTCCTTTCTACAGTATTTAATCGTAAATCACGGAAGAAATATATCCTCAGAAGAATTAGTGGAACAGTTCTGGCCAGAACCGGAGAGCAGCAATCCGGCCAACTCGCTGAAAAATATGATGTTTAAGACGAGACAGCTCTTAAAGACCATGTTTCCCTCCGAGGAGAATCTCATTCTGACCCTCCAGGGCTGCTTTGCGTGGAACCCTTCCACAGTGCTTGAAGTGGATTCGGAGGAATTCGAGCGCATCTGTCTGGATGTGAGAAAGCGCACGGGAGAAGCCTACATGGAGGGCCTTCTTTCGGCCGCCGCCCTCTATAAAGGAGATTTTCTTTCCGGAAATGACAGCGGGTGGGCCTTATCCCTGAGACGCTATTACCAGACACTCTATCTGGACGTCTGCAAGATGGTCCTGCCGCTTTTGCAGGAACGGGAGCTCTGGGCGGAGATGATAGGCATCTGCGAACAGGCGTCCGGCGTGGGAGTGAGCACAGATACCTTTCTTGTGTACGAGATGCAGGCGCTCATAGCTATGGGTCAGCCGGAGCAGGCTGTTTCGGCCTATGAAGCCTTTCGGGAAATGCTCTGGGAGGAATTTGAGATTGAGCCCACAGAGCAGATGGAGCAGCTTTACCTGCTGGCCGAGGGAATGTGCCAGAATCAGGTAGATGAACGGGATATCCTGAAGCTTGTGGCGGAGCGAGAACAGGATGAACGGGCATTTTTCTGCACCTTTGGCGTGTTTCAGAGCATTGTGGCCCTGGAAAAGCGCCATCTGGAGCGCTCGGGGAAAAGCTCCGTCCTGCTGCTTGTGAGCCTGGGACGCAAGGTAACGCCCACAACGGACGCCAGGAGACTGGAACGGATATTGGAGGAGGGTCTCCGCACCGGGGATCCCATAGCCCGGCTCAATGCCGGATCCTACATCCTGATGCTCACGGGAGCCTCCGAGGAAAATGCCGGGATCGTTATGGACCGCCTGGACAGGGCCTTTCACAAGGCGTACTCCCATTCCAGGGCATGCCTTTCTTTTCGGGTATTTCCCCTTAAGCCCGCAAAAAACTGTTGAGAAACAGCGGGAAATAACCGTCAGATAATCGGGGGCTGATATAGTAAACAAAACGGCAGCATCCGCATCCTGTACAAAATGCGCGCTGCAAAACGGAAAAACGGAAATCCTACGGAAACAGAATGGAGAATTTCAATATGATGCTTCGGGAACGGATGATCCCCTGTCAGAGCAGGGAAGCGGTAGTCACAGTGCTGTCCTATCAAAGCGGCGTCCTGGAAGGCTATCTGCAGCATCCAAGGCTGGATAAAAAGGAAAAACTGAAAAGCGTATCGCAGCTTGTTCTGCTCCTTGACAGCCTGCTTGACCTGGAGGGCTCCCTGAACAGTCCGCTGCCCTTTGTGACCAGAGAGTGTAATTTCGGAAGCATAGTATGAAGAAAGATGAATTGAGCGATGATGGAAGAAGCTATGGAGACGAAAAACCGCAGAAAGCCGTTGGCTATGGCAGTTCGCATCCTGGGAACCCTTCTGCTTGTCCTTGTGGTGGCGGTATGCATACCCCTGACGATTCCCCGGTTTTTCGGTTATCAGATTTATTCGGTTATCAGCGGCAGCATGGAGCCTGCCATTCCCGTAGGAAGCCTGGTTTACATCAAGACCATGCAGCCGGAGGATGCGCAGGAGGGCGACGTCATTGCATTTTACGGCGCAAAGGATTCCGCATCCATCATCACCCACAGAGTTGTGGAAAACAGGCCGTTTATGGGAGAATTGATTACAAAGGGAGACGCCAACCGGGAGGCGGATATGAATCCCGTTCCCTATGAGCATTTTATCGGCAGAGTGGAGCGCTCATTTCCCAGGCTTGGAAGTCTTGCGGAGCTGTTTACAAGTCATGCGGGCAAGATAACGGCGGGAGGGCTGATTGTGGCTGCGATTCTCCTGCATTTACTGGCAAATCTACTGGAGTGGGAGCCAAAATCAGGCAAAAAGGCGGCGAAAGCCCGGGATGACAGGAGGTAGTGGAAGATGATGAAAAGATATATAAGCCTTGCCCTGGCGGTCCTTTTACTGGCCGGCAGCACACTGACCGTACATGCGGAGGATTATGAGGGCAAAGGCGGATGGAAGGCGGAGTTTACGGGCGACAAGATTGACAGCAATTTTTCGTCCAAGGAATTTGCCGAGGAGGTGAAGGACCTGCAGCCGGGCGACAGCATTGTGATCAAGGTTGCCGTGAAAAACGGCTCCAAGCAGGGCACGGACTGGTATGTAAGCAATGAGGTGCTGCAAAGTCTGGAGGACAGCAGTCCGGCAAACGGCGGAGCTTATACCTATGAGCTGACCTGGAAGGGCACAGGGGATCCGACTACTCTTTACAGCAGCGAGAGCGTGGGCGGGAGAAATGTGTCGGCCGCCGGAGAGGGACTTCACGAGGCTACGGACAATCTGGAGCAGTTCTTTTTTCTGGACCATCTGAAAAAGGGGGAGGAAGGGCTGATTACCCTTAAGGTGGCGCTAAACGGAGAGACTCAGGGAAACACGTATCAGAACACTCTGGCAAGGCTGCAGCTTAATTTTGCGGTTGAGGGCAGGGGAGAAGAGGGCGGAAGCAGGAGAACAAGCCGCGAGGATGTGATCACCTACTCTCCGGGAGCCGTGCAGACGGGGGACCCGGCCAAGCTGATGTTCTGGTCCGTTGCGACCCTGTTAAGCGGACTGTGCCTGCTGATTTGCGCTGTTATTTATTAGAAGAAGAGCAGAGGAGGGGAAGAGCGTGAATAGACGAAGACTTTTAACAGGTTTCCTTGCCTTCTGCCTGATTTTTGGGTCTGCGGGCATAAGGAGCCTGGCGGCCGACGGGGACGCGGCAAATCCCCGGACGGAGCCCTATACCTACACGATTACCTTTTATGCCGGGAATCAGGGGGCATTTACAGGAACGAACGAGATCACCGTACTGGAGAACAATTCCTCCGCAGGTGCGAGAATTGAAAAGACCATGCGCAGCGATGGAAGCGCTATCACTGTAAAGGGGTTAAAGGCCGGGGATCAGGTAAACTTTGATAATATTCAAAGCGAGGAGGAGGGTGCGCCGGTAAAGCTTGGAAAGGACAGCCAGTATTATGTGCGCGGGCTGCGCAAGGGCGGTTATGACAACGATACGGTGACTTCTCCATCCTTTACGGTGGAGCAGGATCAGGATTATGTGGTGGCATACGGAATCATAGGGGATACGGTTCCCTATGTGATTCATTACCAGGATACAAATGGAAATACCCTGGCTCCAAGCCGCACCTATTACGGCAATGTGGGCGACCGGCCGGTGGTGGCGTTTCTGTATATTGAGGGCTACGAGCCGCAGGCCTACAATCTGACCAAGGAGCTTTCCAAAAATACGGCGGAGAATGTATTTACCTTTGTTTACAGCCGGGCAAGCGGCGGCGGGACGACAACGGAGGTCATAGATGAAGGCACAACCACGACGGTTGTGGAGGGTCCCGGCGGCGGTGCGGGAGCCGGAGCAGGAGGTGCGGGCGGCGCGCCCGGTGCCGGAGCAGATGCAGGCGGTGCAGAAGCCGGAGAGAATGCGGAGCTTGCGGACGAAGAAGTTCCCTTAAGCGACGGGCCGCAGGATCTGGTGGATCTGGACGATGAGGATACGCCGCTTGGATTCAGTCTTGATGATCTGGACGTGGCAACGAATATGCTTGGCGCCGTGGTAGTGGGCGTGAGTGGCGCTGCGGCGTTGTTGGTGTTGATAGTGATTGCAGCCAGACGGCGTAAGAGAATGGCCGTCAGCTCTCTTGAAGACAGGCTGGACGAGGACAAATCATAAAAAGAATAAGAATAATGAAAGATGATATATCCCATATCTGTCTTTTCGGCATGGACGAAGCAACGGATATGGGATATTCTATTTGTATAAAATGAAAAGGTGATGTAGAATGAAAACACCAAGTCGATTTATTGAGAAGGATGATTTTATGTCGAACATTCTAATTGTAGAAGATGAAAAGAACATGCAGGACATTATCTGTGAATATATGCACAGAGGAGGGCATACCTGTTTTACGGCTGATGACGGTGTGGATGCCCTGATGCTGTTGAAAACTAATCCGATGGATCTGATGATCCTGGATATTATGATGCCGCATCTGGATGGCTTCTCCGTATGTAAAATGGCAAGGGAGATGAGCAGCCTGCCGATTATGATACTGACCGCCAAAAGTGATGAGGAAGATAAACTGAAAGGCTATGAATATGGTGCGGATGATTACATGACAAAACCCTTTAGCCCGAAAATATTACTTGCAAAGGCAAATGCTTTGCTGCGCCGCACCTCCGCAGCCCCCACGGATACGGTCAGTGCGGGGAAAATCACGATAATGCCTGCCGCACATAAAGTATTCCTGGACGGCACGGAGATTACCCTCACGCACAAGGAATATGAATTGCTATATTTCTTTCTGTCCAATCCGGAACAGATTTTTTCACGGGAACAGCTCTTAAACCGTATCTGGGGGTACGACTTTGAGGGAAATACACGAACGGTAGACACGCATATCAAGACCTTGCGGCAAAAACTGGGCAGCGAGGGAAAATCCATTGTAACGCTGATACGTTCCGGCTATAAATTTGAGGTGGCAAAATGAAAGAGCAATTCTCACTTCGCACAGTACGGAAAAAAATAATCTTGATTTCAAAGCTTGCAGGTGTCATTTTGATGATTTCCTACCTGATTTCAACACGATTGCCTTTGGAAGAGGATATTTCCCTTTTGCTATGGGTGATCTTTCTTATTTTGCTGATCATGATGATAGATTATTTGCTGGGACGCTTTATTTCGGATCCAATCGGCAAGATCTGTGAAATGGCACATAGGGCAGCAAGGTTAGACTTTTCTCAGCCTTGCGGGATAACATCAAAGGACGAATTTGGAGAGCTTGCGGACAATCTCAATAAAATGTCCGAGAATTTGCAGGACACCCTTGAAAAACTGGAAAAGGCAAATATCCGGCTTGAAGAAGATGTACAGCAGGAGAGAAAGCTATTGAGGGAAAGAAAGGAATTAACAGACCGCCTTTCCCATGAAATGAAAACGCCCATAGGAGTGATCCGGGCTTATGCGGAGGGGATACAGGACGAAACAGACGAAGAAAAAAGGCAGAAATATTCCGAAATCATTATTTCTGAAACAGAGAGGATGAGCATGCTCATTGAGACGCTGCTGGATTTGTCTGCCTTGGAAAACGGGGCCGCATCATTGGTGCCGGAGAGATTTGATTTTGTAGAACTTGCGGAGACGGTAGCCGGACGGTTATTGATCGATACGCCGGAAGCTGACTTTGAATTACAGTACGAACTTCCGGAACATAAGGTTTTTGTTTATACGGACAAGCAGCGTATGGAGCAGGTCTTAAACAATTTCATTGTCAATGCCAAAAAGAATGTATCACCAAAGGGAACATTGCGCTTATCGGTAGTTGAACAGGGGCCTATGCTCCATTTTTCCGTTTATAATCAGGGCATTTCCATACCGCCCGAAAGGCTGCCTAAAATCTGGGAAAAGTTTTACCGTGACAAAGACGCAAAATACAGCGGCTCCGGATTAGGGCTTGCCATTGTTGCACAGATTTTATCCATGCAGGATTTAGAATACGGAGCAGAAAATTTATCAGACGGCGTCCGGTTTTTCTTCTCTATTCCAATCATAAAATAAGATTTTCTTTACAAACGGCGATTCCTTCAGAAGCAAGAGGAAAGGCCGTTTTTCATATTTCACGCCGATTTCACAGAGAACACACTTCGATTTCACCTCATTTTTTTATTTTATATACACACAACCGCATAAGGAATTTCGTCGCATTGCGATATGCGGTAGGTGTAAGTAAAGCTTTCATAATTGACGAGGAGGTATGAGATATGTTTTTAGGAGTTGACTGGTATTAGTGGCTGATTATCGTGGCAGTATTGTTAATTTCGATTCCTTTTAAGATAAAATTTATGAAATGGTAGGCCAAACGCCAAAAGGAAAAGAAAGACAGCCAGCGTGGAAAGTGGGGGGATGAAGAATGATTGAAGTCAAAGATCTGACATTTTCTTACGGAAAGGATAAACAGGCGCTGCATGGCCTGGATTTTACAGTGGAAGATGGGGAAATTTTAGAGAAATTAGAATTTAAGACAGATTTTCTAAAAAAGCCTGTTTCATCCTATTCAAAAGGGATGCGGCAGCGTGTCAGTATGGCAAGGGCATTGATCAGCAACCCAAAACTATTATTTTTGGACGAGCCCACCAGTGGGCTTGACCCTTCCGGTGCGGTTCTGTTCCGCAGGATTATAGAAGAGGAACGGCAGAAGGGTACAACCGTATTTTTAACCACCCATAATATGCTGGATGCAGATTTGCTATGTGACAGGGTAGCTTTCATTACAAATGGAAGTATTGCTGCCCTGGACACACCAAAAAGATTAAAGGAGCAAAACAGCGGCCATTGTGTCCGGATTGATTACTTGTATCAGGGAAAACGTGAAGAAAAGACAATAGAAACCCAGGAATTAAAGGGAGGGATATCCTTTCCCCATGACGAAATTATCAGTATCCATTCGGAGGAGCCAACTTTGGAGGATATGTTTATCCAATATACGGGAAGGAGGCTTTCCTGATGCTGGGGAATTTCTGTTCTTTATTCAAAAAAGACTTTCAAATGATGATGTCCGGGAGATTTTTTCTTGTGGCTTTTGGATCATTGATTATTTATACCGTGTTTATCAATTTTGGCTACACTCGTTATATGAATGCCGAACCTTACAATGTATATCTGTATGATCCTTTGGGGACACAGCAGGAGGTATCGGAACGGATCTGTCCGGTGACATCCCTAGAAGAATTAAACGCAGTCGTTTTATCAGATACAAACGGTGTGGGAATAGATGCCAGCTCCGGTACGCCGAGCATTGTTCTGTATTTTGGGAGTGAAAAAGCGGATAATCACAGGACTGACTATGCGTTGTCACTTCTTCATCAAGAAAATGAGTACCATGCATGGATAGCAGGCACCAATACACTGGAATTAAAACAGCGGAAAGAAATGTGCTGTGAATTATTGTTTGTAGAGTTGATTGCTGTGGGCTTTTTGGGGATTGCTTCTGTATTATTTAAAGAAAAGCAGATGGGGGTTATCCGTGTCCATGCAGTCCTGCCATTAAAAAAGAATTTATTTATCGTATCAAAAATAGCGGTGTTTCTGTTGTCTGATTTGATTTTTACGGCATTGATGACCGTATGGAACATTGGATTTCCCGATGCAGCCGTTATTTTACCTGCCGTATTGACACAGACCGTAATTTTGTCATTGATTATGGCACTTACCGGATTTGGATGTACGATGCTGCTAAAGGATTTCAGACAGTTTTCGCTTGCCTATCTGGTAATTGCTATTTTTGCGGCAGCTCCTGTATTTTTGTCAGCAAATACTTCTGTAAAATTGGAATGGATAAACTGGCATCCTTTCTACCATGTATATATGGGGCTTAAAAATGCCTACTTTGGGATGCCTGGCACCGGTTCCGTTTATTATATCTGTTCCGTTTGCGGGATTGTTATTTTGTTTCTGGGTGTTCAAACAGCATTTCGCAGAGAAATGGGAAAGGAGGGATGATTGTGAGGGGGCTGCTTTATCCGTTTAAAAGTGTATGGAAGGACAAATTTTGTATCATGTCATTTCTTCTGCCGATTGTCGTTGCTTTCGCTTTGCGTTTTGTTGGCGGGATTGACCTTTCTTCGGTGGCGCAGTTTCATTTTGGGGTGTTGGAGGATGAGCTGTCTGCCCAGACCATTTCGTGGCTGGGGAGGTATGGTTCTGTGACCGCATATGAAACAGAGGATGAATTAATCGCCGCAATCAATGAACCTTCTTCTTATATGATTGGTGTGACAGCTAATGACGGTGGCATTCAAACAATGATTTCCGGTGATGAGCTGGATTTATTTCGTCAAACGGCCGACACGCTTCCGGCATTATATATGGGGAGAGAAAGCGCAGAGCAGGTCCGTGTCACGGTTTTGGAACGTCCGGATCTGATGGATGGATTTCAAAATATATTTATTGCCATTATATTAATTGCAGCTATGTTTATGGGATGTACTTTTAATGCTATGAACATCATATCTGAAAAAGAAAATGGCGTTGATTTGGTCAATCAGATATTGCCTATGACGCAGGGCGGGTATGTAGTTCAAAAGATGATTGTCGGCTTTGCAGGCGGATGCCTGTCTGCGATTCTGACTGCCTGCTGTTATTTCCGATTGCCGATGGAGCGTGTGCTTCTTATGATTGTGCTGATTATGCTCTCTGCTTTTATAGCCGCATTGATTGGGCTGCTGATCGGTAAATTTTCCGAAAGCCTTATGGTTGGCGTTGTCTTTATTAAGATTGTTATGATTGTATTTATGGCAGTGCCATTGGTATCCTATTTGTTGGGAGCAGGCGGGGTGGTTTCCGTGCTTTGCTATTTGGTGCCATCTAGTGCGGCCTTTGAAGGGATTATGGATTTGGCTGATAATGGGAGGGCAATGATTGGAAAAGATATGGTGATTCTTGTGGTGCATTGTATTGCTTGGTTTTTGCTTTATCTGTTGGCAGCCAATAGAATCAATGATATCAAAGCTCAGACTTCAAAATAGATTTTCGAGAATATCGTATTTTGTGAAAAATTTTGTTATGATATGAATTGGGCAGGCGTTTACTCTGCCCAATTTGATTTCAAGGCGGCAAGCTCCGCTGTAGCGGCTTCCCCTGTGTGGGCTTCCGCTATTCCACTCTTTAAAATTTTCTCTGGCAAAATTATAAAACTATTTATTTTGACTATTGACTTTATTCTGTTAATGGTTGTCAAAATATTTAAAACACACTGTATAAACTATATGGCTTAATAAAAAGATACCTACAGCAATCATGCAACCTACCATATCTGCCCTGCAGATAGCGGAATACAAAGCAAGGACTATAAAACCAATATTTGCAAATTCAGATACAAGGGTGTATGCTTTGCCGTTAATAAGCACGTTTCTTTCGTCCTCATCCATGATCTTAGCGCGTCCAATTTTATGGATAAAATGTTCAAATAGAAAATCTACAATGCCATAAGCTATTAGTGCGCAGCCAGCAGAGACAATAAAAGCAGCTGGAAATCCCTTTATAAGACTAAATGGTAAGATCAAAATACCGATACCAATAAATAAACACGCAAAAATTTTCTTACTCTTTCTCATGTCAATCCTCCTCAAAATTAAATAATTCTTCAATCTTCAATCCAAATATTTTAGCTAACTCATGTGCCAGCAAAACAGACGGATTATATTGCCCTTTTTCCAGTGAAATGATAGTTCTTGAAGAAACTTTTACTAAATCAGCAAGTTGCTGTTGGGTAAGCCTTTTCTTGATTCGGTATTCTCTTACATTATTCG
Organism: bacterium 1XD21-13; assembly: GCA_009917555.1. GTDB lineage: Bacteria > Bacillota > Clostridia > Lachnospirales > Lachnospiraceae > Laedolimicola. The sequence continues at coordinate 145,513 of QZDX01000009.1, forward strand.
ATAGTAGTGTAGGAACTTCCTTTTTCAAATTTTGTCTCCCTAATATGAAATAAACTTCATATGAAGTTTATTTCATATTAGCGCTTGGAGATCCATTTGTCAACAATTTCTTGCTTTTTGGTCTTTTCTTTTTTTGTTTTGGAATAGTGTGGTGCTGGCGGTCTATCTCTTGTTTTTGGTTACTTGCTTCTTTACCATACATGAGGAATCCAGGATCTTTTGCTAATGAGTTTCGTTCGGAGGATTTTGCGACGAGAGATCTTCACTCCTTTCTTCGCAATGAATTAATTTCAAAGATATTATATTTGTGTAAAGATGTTGAAACATTCGGATCAGGATTGAGAAAAATATATACGCTCTGTGAAGAAAGTGGAGTTCAGGTCGGATATATTGATTCTGAAAATGATTTTACAATCGAATTCTCAAGAGTGGATCGGAATACTATGTCATCGGATGACACAATAAATGACACAATAACGGAATTGGAAGGTGAGATACTTGATTTGCTTAGAAAAGATGAAAGCATAACGATTGCTCAATTAGTAAATTTGTGTGGTAAATCACAGAGAACAATAACAAGAACGCTATCTTCACTGAAGTCAAAACAACTGATTGAGCGAGTAGGGTCGAATAAAAGTGGAATATGGAAAGTAAAGTAGTGTAGGCGTTATCATTTATGTATGCAATTTTGGAAGGAATCAGTAATACGCTGGGGATTGAAAGAAACGATATTGATGGTGTTCTTGAGTGTGAGATATTATTATAATCAGACAAATCATAGTAAGCTGAAATGCAAATATGCACGTGATTTTATTAAGGAATTGTTGAGAAATATCGGGGTTAGAAGTTTACATGTTTCCATAAGAAACCCTGCTAAGGAAAGGATATAAAAGATATGATTAAGATACTTTTTACCTGCCACGGCAGTATCTTGAAGAATCCCGGAAAAGCCTATAAAATCAATGATTGTGCGGCTCAATGAGGTGCTTACTACACCACTACTACACCATTTTTGAAAGAGCCTTGAAATGACAATTACCAATATAAAATAGATTTTGAAAAAATAATTAAGCGGCAGCTTCCTTTTATGAAAAGGACTGCCGCTTTTTAGCAAGATTATGTACCTTGTGCGAATGCTCATGTACGGTAAAGAAGCAAGCAACAGAAAACAAGAGATAGACCGCCAGCACCACACTATTCCGAACCAAAGAAGCCAAAGACCAAAAGACAAGCATTATGGAAATGTGCATAACAGGCTATGGAATCCAAAGAGTATAAATTTTAAAATTTGGTACCAAAATAGCATTTTTTATTAAGACACGTATATTTAAACTTGCTATAATAGATAAGAGTGCAAGGAGGGTATATGATGAAAGACCAAAAAGAAGTTGTTAAAAAAGTCATAGATTATATCGAGAAGAATTTAGAGAAAGAAATCAGTTTAGATAATATATCAAAAAATATTGGGTATTCCAAATTCTATCTTAATCGCATTTTTACAGAGTATACAGGAGTTACCATGTATAAATATCTACAAAACCGCAGACTCACCGTTGCTGCTGAAAAGCTGGTAAAAACAGATAAGCCAATAATGCAAATTGCGTATGAAGCCGGATATGATACACAACAGTCATTTTCATTTGCTTTTAAGCAAATATATTTATATCCACCTAAAATTTATAGGGATATGGGAATCTTTATGCCAAAACAAAACAGAATTTCTTTGTGCTGTTCTTATATCTCTAGTTACAAATTTATTGCACAAATTAAGGAGATTGCTGCATGAGTACGATACCTTATGTTATTGAACAGACAAGCCGTGGAGAAAGAAGTTATGATATTTTCTCACGGTTACTATCCGACAGAATTGTTTTTTTGGTGAAGAAGTAAGCGATATATCAGCCAGTCTGATTATTGCTCAAATGTTGTTTTTGGAAGCACAAGACCCCGAAAAAGATATACAGTTATATATAAACAGTCCAGGAGGTTCTGTATCAGCCGGTTTTGCTATTTATGATACAATGCAATATATAAAATGTGATGTTTCAACTATTTGTATTGGTCTTGCCGCTAGCTTTGGAGCTTTTTTATTAGCTGGTGGAACGAAAGGAAAACGTATCGCTTTGCCAAACGCAGAAATAATGATACACCAGCCAGCAATTCATGGAAATGGTATTCAAGGACAGGCAACAGATATAAAAATAACATCCGACCATATACAAAAAAGCAAAGAACGCCTAAACTCTATTTTAGCAGAGAATACTGGAAAAAGCATTGAGGAAATTGCCCTTGCAACAGAACGCGATAATTATATGTCAGCAACAGAGGCAATGGATTTTGGGTTAATTGATAAAATCATAGATAAGCGTTGAAATGTTAGAATAAAAAGAAGCTAAAGACCAAAAGACAAGCACCGTGGAAATGTGTATAACTTGCTATTTCGTCATGGAAAAGTCCGTTCACAGAACATGGAAAAGCTAAAGTGCAGCTTTCCCAAATTCTGCAAACAGACTTTCCCACAACTCCATAAGACAGCAAGTTATGCACATTACGCACAGTGCCGACTGCTACGGAATCCCTCTCACACCTATATCTTTTTTTGAATATCACAAACAAGATAGATTTAGAGATAGTGGAATGATATAATCTGAATATACGTATTTCCTTATATTTCGTCAAATTCCGTTCAGAATTATACGATCAGTATAATTAAAAAGCCCCATTTTCTCCAACTCTACCGTTGGTAGGTGTTCATTTTTATGCCGGATTTATATTATTTACTGCAAGCAGGAGGGCTGAATGATGAATCAAATTAAGATTGGAGCTTTTATTTCCGAACGCCGGAAAGCAAAAGGCTGGACGCAAAGCCAGTTAGCAGAAAAACTGGAAATAACCGATAAGGCTGTTTCAAAATGGGAAACAGGGGATTCACTTAGATAAAGATACCACACCATTCCCACGCTGACTTTTGCTCAACCGATACAGCCGGAGGG